>DAOUBD010000064.1:0-15434 GCA_034432935.1 Dehalococcoidia bacterium
GTCAACGGGCGGCGTGTGGTGGCAGGGGTGGGATTCGAACCCACGACACAGGGCTTATGAAGCCCCTGCTCTGCCGCTGAGCTACCCTGCCCCCAGTCGGAGTCTATCAAGGGCGCTCCGGGCCGGTCAACGCGCCCTCCTCCATCCTCGCCCTACCCCAATTCGGCCAGGGGGCCGTATGCTGACCGTATGCACCTCCTGCCCGCCGCCGAGGGATTGTCCCTTCAGGCCAAGGGACGCCTGTACGTTCTGGCGGCTGCTTTCCTATGGAGCCTGGGCGGTGTGTTCATCAAGGAGATCGAGGCCGGCGCCGCCAGCATAACCTTCTTCCGCTGCCTCTTCGCCGCGGGCCTCTTGGCGCCCCTGGCTGCGCGGCGCCGCTTTGCCCGTCCTGGGGATATCGCCGTGTCTATCGCCCTATTCGCCGCGCTCCTGGGCCTGTACGTTGGCTCCACCAAGGCCACCACGGCCGCCAACGCCATCTTCCTACAGTACACGGCGCCCTTGTACGTCATCGCCTTAGGGCCGTTGGTCGTCGGCGAGCGGTTGCGCCGGGTCCAGGCTGTCCCCTTCCTAGTCTCCCTCAGCGGCATCGCCATCTTGGTGGCGGGCAACTGGGGCGCCGGCGACGCCGAAGGTCTTTGGATGGGGGCCGGCAGCGGGCTCTTTTACGGCCTCTTCTTCCTCTGGCTGCGGCGCACGCGATACGCCGATCCCGTGGCCGTCACCTTCGCCAACTGCCTGGGGGTGGCGCTGGTCTTTGTGGCCGTGCCAGGCGTTTGGGACGTTGGCGGCAGGGACGTCCTTCTGTTGCTCCTCATGGCGGCCGTGCAGTTCGCGCTCCCCTATGTCCTCTTCAGCCGGGGGATAAGGGACGTGCCCAGCGCTGAGGCCAGCCTCTTGGCCCTCATCGAGCCGGTCCTCAACCCGGTTTGGGTCGCCGTGATCCACGGCGAAGACCCTTCGCTGGCGACGGTTGCCGGCGGCGCCGCCATCATCGCGGGCTTGGCCCTGCGATATACGGCGTTCCGAGGCGACGAGGGCAGCTAGGTGCGACCGGTTGGCGCCTGGGGACGGTGGCTGGCATAACTTCCCCGAACCTGAACCTTCGATGTGGGTTTCCCAGTAACGCCATCGGCTGGCCTAGCGTCTTTGTTTTGGTTCTTGCCCGCAGGTGCTTCAGAGCCGGACTGGAGGAGGCTCCCGGCCCATGGACCGCAACGTAATCGTTATGGTGGTCGACCCCGAGGATCGCAAGAGGGGTGAGATCACAGTGATGGACGACCCTAAAGAAGCGGCCCGCTACGCCGAGTCGCTTCTCATCGCTGGCCTGGAGCAAGACCGCATCCGCGTGTTTACCGCCTCCGAGGTCCAGGTCAGGGTCACCCACCGGCCCGTGGTAACGCTGGTGGCGCCTGGCGACGAGAGATCTGCGGCAGAGACTCAGGGCGCCGGGCAAGAGGCCCCTTCCGCCGAGGGGGAAGCGGCCGGGCAAGAGCCCGAGGAGCCGACGCCCTTCGTGCAGAACGGGGTGCGCTTCTCCTCCCTCTTTCGGCCGTCCTAGAGCACGTGGGATAGCACGACGGCCCCCGCTGGTGGGGGGCCGTGCCGTTCTCGCCTGTGGTGGGCGATGGAGGACTCGAACCTCCGACCTTCTCGGTGTAAGCGAGACGCTCTAGCCAACTGAGCTAATCGCCCTCCCTCTCCGATTCTACCAGACGGGCGTCACCCCGGCTCCGGTGGCCCGTGGTCGATGCGCGATGCGCTGCCGATTCGCGGCAGACCCGCCACCGTCTCCCGCACTGCGGACCCAAAGTTCGGGATGAGCGCGGCATCCCGCAGGAACACAAGGACGGCCAGGGCCGAGTAGGCGGCGCCGTATCCGATGCGCACCGTCGTATCGAAGAAAAAGAGCTGGGTCACAAAGAGGCCGGCAAGGATCACGGCCTCCCACCAGGTCATGGTGAGGCTCACCAGGATCGCCACGGCGAACATCGACTGGCCTGCTGTGAGGAAGACCTCCTCCACCTGCCGGGAGTCGAAGCTGAGGGGAGAGAAGGTGCCGCCGGAGATGCTGTAGGCCAGCGGCAGGCTGCCGATGAGAAGGGTCCACTGGTTCACCTTGGACGAGATGAGGAGGGTCATGCCGGCGTCGTGCCGGCCCCTGGCTGCCAGCATGCCCGCCAGGATGAACTCCGGCGACTCGGAGGCCAGGGGGGCCAGCCACTGCACCAGCACAAACTCATCGACTCCCAGGTTCCGGCCGGTGTCCACCAGCGAGGTGGCGAAGGGTTCGGCGGACGCGAATATGACGGCAGCGGCGTAGATAAACATGGCGGCCACAGTGGCCCGGCGCAGCCCCTTGGGCAGCGCGGCGATAGCGGCGGCTGGGCCGACGAACTCCCGCTCCGTTTCCGGAGGTGATTTCGAGGAAAGGTAGAGGTAGCCGGCGAAGATGGCGAACATGACCGCGGTGTCCAAGAGCGAGAGGTGGCCGCGGAGGGGGATAGAGAAGCTGTAGGCCGTCGCGGCGCCCAGGAAGAGGATGCCTACAGAGTTGGCCCGTATGACGGGCATCGCCTTGTGCCTATACCTGTAGAAGAAGATGGCGAAGACCGTAGGCCAGGCCAGGCCCACCAAGAGACGGTTGCCCCCCGTCATGTTGGCGATGGCGAAGTGGGCATGCTCCGGCGTATCTGGGGCCGTCCAGGCGAAGTAGAGGTCTACCGCGTACTCCGGGAGGACGGCGATGAGGGCCAGGGCCACCAGCGCAAGCCCGGCCGATATCTCCGTCTCCGCCACCTCCGAGGCCCAGGTAAGGAGAGTAGCGGCAGCGAAGATGCCGAGGCCGAAGACGAGCGCCTCTACCGTTGGCGGCAGGTTTGGGTGCGGCCCCCCGGAGACCTCGAGGACCCGCAACGCGGGGGCGGGGAGGGCCGCCGCTATGGTGAGAAGGATGAGAGACCACTGGCGGCCATCGCGCGGCAACGCGCTGACGTCGCTCATGGTAGACGGTTTGCTGCAAGAAGCGGGGGCATTCCACTGGCAGTATAGCAACGACAGGCCTTGGCGGCGAACGTTTGACACCCTTCGCCCCAGAACGGTACACTCGTGCCGCTACGGGTTGGGGCCAGCCGCCCTAACCCGACGCAGAAAAAAGCCGCGCGGGCAGTGGCCTTGTGGGCCACAACGGCACGCTTCGCGCCGCTACGGATATCAGGAGGAGGGGCTGGTGAGAGAGCCCAACGGAAGCAAGACCAAGACGGACTGGTTGACCGGCACCTACGCTCGTAGCACCCAAAAGAGCCCGGAGCGCGACTATCCCTTCGAGACCTCCGATGGCTTCCCGGTCGAGCCCCTGTATACGCCCGAGGACCTCCAGGGCTGGGACTATCTGGAGAAGCTGGGCTTCCCGGGGGAGTACCCGTTCACCCGGGGCGTTCAGCCCACCATGTACCGGGGGCGCTTGTGGACGATGCGCCAGTACGCTGGCTTCGGGGACGCCGAGGAATCGAACCAGCGCTATCGCTATCTCCTCGAGCAGGGCCAGACCGGACTCTCGGTGGCCTTCGACCTGCCTACGCAGATCGGCTACGACTCTGACCACCCCATGGCGGAGGGCGAGGTGGGAAAGGTGGGCGTGGCCATCTCCTCGCTGGCCGATATGGAGATCCTGATGAAGGAGATCCCGCTGGAGAAGGTCACGACCTCCATGACCATCAACGCCACGGGTCCCATCCTCCTGGCCTTCTACGTGGCCTTGGCAAAGAAGCAGGGAGCTGACCTGAGGAAGGTGGGCGGCACCACCCAGAACGATATCTTGAAAGAGTACATCGCCCGGGGAACCTATATCTTCCCGCCGGACGGCTCCATGCGCCTCATCACCGACGTCTTCGCTTGGTGCAAGGACAACCTGCCTTCCTGGAACACCATCAGCATCAGCGGGTACCACATGCGGGAGGCGGGTTGCACGGCGGTGCAAGAGGTGGCCTTCACCTTCGCCAACGCCATCGCCTACTGCGAGGCGGCGCTGAAGGCTGGGCTGGAGTTCGATGACTTCGCCCCGCGCCTCTCCTTCTTCTTCGCCTCCTTCACCAACCTGTTGGAGGAGGTGGCGAAGTTCCGCGCGGCGCGGAGGATGTGGGCCAGGATAGCCAAGGAGAGGTTCGGGGCCAAGGACCCGCGATCCATGATGCTGCGCTTTCACACCCAGACGGGGGGCTCCACCCTCACCGCCCAGCAGCCGGAGAACAACATCATCCGCACGGCCATCCAGGCCCTGGCCGCCGTCCTCGGGGGCACGCAGTCGCTACACACCAACTCCATGGACGAGGCGCTGGCCCTGCCCACGGAGAAGGCGGTGCAGATCGCCCTGCGCACGCAGCAGGTCATCGCTTACGAGTCCGGCGTGCCCGATGTCATCGATCCCTTGGCAGGGTCCTACTACGTCGAGAAGATGACCGACCGCATAGAAGAAGAGGCCACGAAGTACATCGACCGCATCGATGATATGGGCGGCGCCTTGCGGGCCATCGAAGCCGGGTACCAGCAGCGGGAGATCCAGGAGGCGTCCTACCGCGCGCAGATGGACAAGGATAACGGCCGGCGCATCGTGGTGGGGGTGAACCGGTTCCAGACGGAAGAGGAGGAGCGGCCGGAGATCTTGCGGGTGCGTCCCGAGGTGGTCCGCCGCCAGATCGAGCGGCTGAACCGCGTGCGGGCCGAGCGGGACAACGGCCGCGTGCAGGAGCTGCTGCGGCGTTTGGAGGAGGCGGCGCGGTCCGATGCCAACCTCATGCCCGTATTCGTGGAGTGCGCCGAGAACTACGTGACCATCGGCGAAATATGCGATGTGCTGCGGGGCGTCTTCGGCGAACAGCACGAGCTAATGGTGTTCTGATGGCGCCTGTCGCTCACGCGGGCGCCATTGGGCGGGCCAGGGAGGAACGCTCATGACGGGCAAAGAGGCTGCCCTCGACAGCCTGCGCTCCGCCTACCGTGAACTGCAGCAGGCTGCGGAAGGCATCCCCGACGACAAGATGACCGCTGTGTGGTCCGGCGAGTGGTCAGTGAAGGACATCCTGGCGCATACGGCGTCATGGGACGAGATCCTGGCGGAGGACCTGCGCCGTATCGCCCGCGGCCACATGCCCGTGTTGGCTTCCTTCCGGGAGGCCGACGTCAACGCCTGGAACGCCTTTCTCATGCGGCCCAGGCGGTCGTTCGGCCTGGATCAGGTCCGCTTTGAGTCCCAGCACTGGCACCAGCAGGCCATCTCCTCCTTCGAGGCCCTCCCGGACGCCCTCTTCGCTTCCGGGAACATGGCGGCAGCCTTCGCCGCCATCCAAGCTGCGCATTACCTGGATCACGCTGGCCAGATCCGCCAGTGGCGGCAAAAGGAAGGCATCTAGGGTGGGCAAGGAAGAGCTCATCTCAGAGCTAGAGCAGGAGTTCGCGTCTCTCTTGGAGGCGGTCCGGGGCCTGAGCGATGAGCAGATGGCCCGCCGTTGGTACGGCTCCTGGAGCGTGCACGACATCTTAGCCCACATCATCGGCTGGCACCACGAGATGGACGACGCGCTGGAGCGTATCGCCCGGGGCGAAAGGCCGACGCCAGAGGGTGTCGACTACAGCGATGTAGACGCCTTCAACGCGCGTTTTGTCGAGACCTGGGCGGGTACTAGCCCAGCGGCCCTCCTGGCAGAACTGAAGGCCAGCAAGGACCTGCTGGTCGCCGCCGCCCGTCTGGTGCCCGAAGAGCGCCTCGAAGAGGGGCGAGCTGCCTATCGCATTTTCCGCAGCGTTGGCAGCGACCACTACCGCGAGCATGCGCCGGAAATCCGCCGCTGGAGAGAGAGGGAGGGGATATGATCGAAAAGATCCATCACGTGGGCATCGCTGTCCACAGCCTCGAGGATGCCCTGCGGTTCTACCGCGACACGCTGGGCCTCCAGGTCCACGCGTCGGCCGAGGTGCCGGACCAGGGAGTGAAGGCGGCGCTCTTGACCATAGGCCAGAGCGAAATCGAGCTCTTGGAACCGCTGTCGCCGGACTCCGCCGTCGGGAAGTTCCTCCAGCGCAAGGGGGAGGGCCTGCACCACATCTGCTTCCAGACGCCGGACGTGGACTCCGAGCTGGAGCAGCTTAAGGGGAAGGGCGTGGAGCTGGTGGATCAGAAGCCGCGCCGCGGGCTCGCCGGCATGATCTGCTTCCTGCACCCCAAGGCTAGCCGTGGCGTCCTGGTGGAGCTAGCTACGCCCTTGCATTGATTCGAAGCCCCTAGCCTTCAGGCTGGGGTGGAGGTACCGCCATGCCAATGTTCAAGCGCATCGATCACGTCGTCATCGCTACCGGGGACCTAGAAGACGCGCTGCGTCTCTGGCAACGCAACCTGGGCCTGAAGGCGGATGCTTCTCTGGACCAACCCCTGGGCAGCGGCTTCAAGGTCGCCCGCCTGCCCATCGGTGATGCTTTCTTGGAGTTGGTGCAGCCGGTGGCCCAACAGGGGCGCTTCTACCAGCGGTTCCAGGAGCAGGGCGAGGGCATGTTCTCCCTGAGCCTGGAGGTAGACGACTTGGACGCTGCGGTTTCCTACCTTCGCAGCCAGGGGGCCGCGACCTCCGATCCGGAGCCGGGAATCTGGCCCGGCAGCCGGGTGGCCCGGGTCAACAAGGAGCATACCCACGGCGTCTCCCTCCAGCTAATCGAGAGAAGGTAGCAGCCGGAGGCCCCGGCCGCTGTGGCCAGGCGGGGCCACCAGCAGGGCCGCTGTTCCACTAGGGGGGCGCCACGTATAATCTCTCACAGGAGGTCGCCCAAGCCCAATGAACAGTGAACGGAAGATCAAGATCATCATCGCCAAGCCGGGCCTCGACGGCCACGACCGCGGTGCCAAGGTCGTGGCCCGTGCTCTCAGGGACGCCGGCTTCGAGGTCGTCTACACAGGCATCCGGCAGACGCCGGAGATGATCGCCGAGACGGCCCTGCAAGAGGATGCCGACCTGGTGGGCCTGTCCATCCTGTCCGGTGCCCACCTGGAGCTCTTCCCGCGGGTTGTAGAGGAGCTCAAGAAAAGAGGGATGGATGATGTCGTCCTCTTTGCAGGGGGTATCATCCCGCAGGAGGACATCCCGGAGCTGGAGCGCATCGGATTCCGGGGCATCTTCGGGCCTGGTTCGTCCACCCACGACATCGTAGAGTGGGTGCGCAGGAACGCCCCCGCCAAGGGGGCCGCCGCCGCCTCGTGATTGCCGAACTGACGCAGCGCCTCCTGGAGGGCGATAGGCGGGCCTTGACCCGGGTATTGACCCTCGTCGAGAACGGCTACGCCGAAGGCCGCGAGGCGATGCGGGACCTGTACCGGCACGGGGGCAAGGCCCACATCGTCGGCATCACCGGCCCTACGGGCTCGGGCAAGAGCACCTTGGTGGGCGCCGTCGCCCGGGAGTACAGGCGGCGCGGCAAGACGGTCGGCATCGTCGCCGTGGACCCCACGAGCCCCTTCTCCCATGGGGCCTTGTTGGGGGACAGGGTGCGCATGCAAGATCTGACATCGGACCCCGGCGTGTTCATCCGGAGCATGGCCACGCGGGGGGCCCTCGGGGGTCTAGCGGCGGCCACAGACGACGTGGTGAGCGTCCTGGACGCGGCGGGGAAGGATGTAGTTCTGGTGGAAACGGTGGGCGCTGGTCAGGACGAGGTGGAGATAGCGGACACCGCCCACACCACCGTCGTCGTCAATATCCCCGGCGCCGGCGACGACATGCAGGCGATAAAGGCCGGGATCCTGGAGATCGCCGATATCCTGGTCGTCAACAAGGCGGATCTGCCCAGCGCAGATAGCGTGTTCAAGGCCCTGCACATCTTTCTGAGCCTGGAGAAGAACCAGGGCTGGCAGGTGCCCATACTCAAGACGGTGGCCAACCGGAACCAGGGCATAGCCGAGCTGGTGGACGCCATGGGACGCCATTTGCAGTACCTCCAGCAGTCGGGCCGCATCGAGGAGATGCGGCGGCAAAGGGCGCGGCGACAGTTGTTAGCTGTGGCCCAGTCCATCCTCATGGAACGCCTGCTGCCGCAGGGCGAGGACAGCGGGCGCCTGGCCGAACTAGTGGAGTCGGTGGCTGGGCGCAAGCTGGACCCCCGGACGGCGGCCGAGGAGCTGATCGAGGGGGCGGGGGCCTAGCACCGACCCCAGATAGCCGAGCCTTTCCGGGCTCGGCGGGAAACCGGCTGCAGGGGCTCCATGCAGCTCGAAGTGTTCAACCATCACAGACCGCTGCTGTCGGCTGAAGCCGCCCCGCCACCTTCGGCCTGTCTGGTGTGATTGCCAAAGTGTGTGATTGTGTGATATTGTCATCAGGCGGGAGGAGTGAACATGAGGCGAGTGATCAAACAGCTGCGGCACGGACAGATAACGATCCCTAAAGACCTGCGGGAGGCGGCCGGCATTGAGCCTGGTGACCTCCTGGCTATCGACTTTGTAGAGGGGAAGTTGCTGCTGGAGCCAGTGAAGGTAACCCCGAAAAGAAAAGGTTCTCCCTGGGCCAAGGAGCTTTACGAGCTTTACGCGCCGGTCCGCGAAAGCCTCCGGGGTGTCCCGGAAGAAGAGATCAACAGGGCGATCGATGACGCAGTGAGGGAAGTGCGAGTCCGAAAGGCATGAGAGCCGTAATCGACACGGTGGTCTTCGTTCGCGCCCTCATCAACCCCAGCGGAAGATGGGGGCGCCTTCTTTTTGACCTGAGCGATCGGTGTGTGATCGTCCTGTCTCCTGAGATCATCATGGAGATACTGGATGTACTCCATCGATCGAGTCTGCGGCAGCGGTTTCCGCAGATCGACGACGTGGCTGTAGACCGCGCCTTGGCCATCATCGAGAACGCTGAGGTCGTCCAGTCCGGAGAGCGTCTCGATGTGTGTCGTGACCCAGACGATGACAAGTTCTTCGAGTGCGCACGAGCCGGCCGCGCCCACTACATCGTCAGCGAAGACGCGGGCATCCTGTCCGTCGGCGAATTCGAGGGGATCAAGACCGTCTCCACCCCGGAGTTCCTGTCGATACTTCGGGCCTGAATGGGGCGATAGATCACCGTAAGCTGGACCCCCGGACGGCGGCCGGGGACCTGATCGAGGGGGCAGACCGTTAGCTGCCCCGGAGCTCCTTGCGCTGCACCCAGCGCATTCCCTCGGGGGTGATGGCTAGCACGTCGATGGGCCCGCCCACCGAGGGGAAACGCGGTTCGAAGCGCATGGTATCGATGGTCGCCCTTATCAGGTGCGAGGCGTAGTCCACGGCGTCCTGCAAGGGCATAGCTGGGAAGAGAGGCAGATAGTTGGGATCGATGAGGCGGTTGGCCACCAACGTGTCGCCCGCCCGGGTGATGCCGTATTGCACCCGCCCCTCCGCATCGGCGTTGACCCGTCGCACCTTCGGTTCGCGGACCGTGTGGCCCACTAGCACGTAGGGCACGCTGGCGCGCCCCTCCATCCTATAGCCGGCCACGTGGAAGCCGACGGCTACGCCCGGGAAGTTCGCCTGAAAGTAGTCCAACAGCTTGTCTGCAACCGTCACCACGTCGTCGCCCGGCGCTATGGCCTCCTCCTCGAACCTGTGGACGTGGCTGTCTACTGGCTGGTTATTGATAACCCCGGCATCGTACACGCTCACCCCTACGCCCGCGGAACGCAGCTCAACCACCTTGTAGGCGTTGTCCGAGAGGACCAACTGTTGCTGCATGCGGATCTTCTGGCCATCCTCCTGCCTCTCTTCTGTCCGCAGCACGGTCATGCGGGAGTCTGCGGCCATCACTATGCCGCTGGGGACGTAGACAGTGACAACCAGGGACATGCCAAGAAGCATCCTAATACCGGACGGGCGCCCGGCGAAAGCGGCAGGCCACTGCTGGGGTATAATGTGCGTGGCCACGGCTGGGCCTGTGGCCGGTAACGCGAATGTACGCATCCTATGCGGGCAGCGCGCCTGACCTGGCGGTGCAGGACGCGAGTCAGATAAGCGGTGTTGCGCCGGGGCTGGCCGCCATCATCCTTGTCGTCAGCGTGCTGGCCTATGCTCTCGTCAACAGCATAGAGATCGCCATAGTCGCCGCGGGGCGCATACGGGTGCGCCACCTGGCAGAGCAGGGGAGCGCCGCTGCCCGGGCCATCGAACGGCTCCAGTCGAGGCAAGAACGCTTCTTCGCCTTCATCGTCCTCCTGCAAAACCTGTCAGTGGTGCTGGCCGCCTCGATGGGCAGCATCCTCGCCGCTGACGCGGTGGGCGGCGCGCTGGGCGTGGCGCTGGGGACGGTGGTGATGACCCTAGCCATCGCACTGCTGGGAGAGGTGACGCCCAAGGTGCTGGCTGCCCACGCGGGATCCCGTTATCCGTTGCTGGTGGCCCGCCCGGTGGAATGGCTGATGCGATTGACGTACCCGGTGGTGCTGGTGATGGCCGCCGCGCCGGGGTTCCTCTCGCGGCTGCTCTTCGGGGAACGCGCCGGCGTCACCCAGACGGTAACAGAGGCGGAGCTGCGGATGCTCATCGACATCGGGGCCGAGGAGGGCGCCGTCGAGGAGGCAGAGGCTGAGCTGCTGGAGCGGGTCTTCCACTTCGGCGACCGGCGGGTCAACGAGATCATGGTGCCCCGCACCGAGGTCGTTTGGCTGAGCAAGGGCACGACGGTGGCAGACTTCTACCAGACGTTCGCTCAGAGCCCTCACTCGCGCTTCCCCGTCTACGAGGGCAGCCAAGACAACGTGGTGGGCATTGTGAACATCAAGGACGTCTTGCGGGGGCTATCGCGCTCCGAGCTCAGCCAGGAGTCGCCCATCGATCTGGCGATGCGCCCGGCCCTCTTCGTCCCCGAGACCAAGTTCGTCGGCACGCTGTTCTTCGAGATGCAGAGGTCTGGGCACCAGATGGCAGTGGTGGTGGATGAGTACGGGGGCACCGCCGGCGTGGTGACCCTGGAGATGCTCCTAGAGGAGCTGGTGGGCTACGTAAGCGACGAACTTCGGCGTCACGGCGAGGAGTTCGTCACCGTAGACGAGCGTACCTTCCAGATAGATGCCGGGATGACCATCCATGACGCCAACGAGGAGCTGAACCTGTCGCTGCCGGAGGGGGAGTATGAGACTGTGGCTGGCTTTGTCCTGAGTCACCTGGGGCACATTCCCGAAGAAGGGGAGCAGTTCACCTTTAACGGGCTGCGTATCGCCGTTACCAAAGTCCTGGGTCATAAGATCGAGGAGGTAACGGTCACTAGGCTGTCCCCTTGAAGGTCCAGCGCCTGCGCTTGCAGTATCGCATCGCTGGTCCCGCCTCGACCTTGGGGCACCGGGAGCTCATCGCCGCCTGGGAACGGGCCCTCAAGGAGGCGGGTCTGACCCTCGCCTACTCCGAGGGCAAGCGGCCCGCCCCCCAAATCTCCATCGGGGCCCTCCTACCCCTGGGCGTCACCTCGGAGGCAGAGCTGCTGGACGTCTTCTTGGCGGAACGGGCCGATCCCAGGCAGGCGCTGGCGGCGCTTTCGCCGCGCTTGCCCCCAGGCGTCGAGCTGTTGGCTGCCCAGGAGGTGGGCCTAACTGCGCCCTCCCTCCAGTCCCTCATCCGTTGGGCGGAGTACGAGGCGCTGGTGCCCTCCGGGGGCCTGCCCTGGGACGAGGTGGCGGCGCGGGTCCAGCGCCTCTTGCAGGCAGACGCCTTTCCGGCCGAATACCGGCGGGAGACGAAGGTCCGGCACTACGACCTGCGGCCGCTGGTCCTGGCCTTACGGCTGGAGGAAGGCGAACGCGATGGGTGTTTCGTGATCCGCATGCGCTTGCGGGCCGAGCCGGAGATGACGGGACGGGCGGACCAGGTTCTCCTGGCGCTGGAGCTACCCCCAGCCAGATCCATCCGCCGGACGCGGTTATACGTGGACGAGGTGCAGCCGGCCATCATGGCCTACCGGCGCCTCGGGGAGCCGGAAGAGGAGTAGGGCGATCGTGCGGCTGATTTTGGTGCGGCACGGCGAGACGGAGTCCAACCGCCTGGGCCTGGCCTTGGGCCGGGCTGATGTGCCCCTCAACGAGCGGGGCCGCTGGCAAGCGGGACGGCTCGCCTCGGCCCTGGCGACAGAACCCCTCGTCGCCGTATACTCCAGCCCGTTGGCCCGGGCCTTGGAGACGGCCCAGGCCATCGCCGAGGTCCATTCCTTGAGGGTCGAGGCGGACGATGGGCTCATCGAAATGGACATCGGCCAGGCTGAGGGCCTGACGTTCTCCGAGGTGAGGGAGCGATTTCCTGGCCTGCTGGAGGTGTGGGCAGGTCCAGAGGGCCCGTTGCAGCCCATGCCGGGCGGGGAGCGCCTGGTGGATGTACAGCAGCGGGCCTGGGATGCCGTGGGCAGGATCGCGGCCCGGCATCCCGGCGCGGTGGCCTGCGCTGTGACCCACAACTTCGTCATCCTCTCCATCCTGGCCACGGTGATGAAGATGGACTTGGCGGACTTCCGGCGGCTACGGCATGCCGTAGGCGCCATAAGCGAGCTTGACATAACGCCTGCACGTGTCCGTATCGTGCGTCTGAACGACACGTGCCACCTGGAAGACGTTGGCTAACATGGGGCGCGCCGCGCGTCCTTACGTGTTGTCCAATGGTGTCCCGCGTGATAGGATGCGGGCAGATTGAAGGATAACGGGCCTAGACACCTGCCCAGAATCTCTGCCACGAGGCTGACAGTGGCCATCGCCGCCGTGGCCGTGGTGTACTTCTTGGTGGCGGGCGCTTTCAACACCGTGCGTTCGCACCAGTGGCGCCAGCAGGAAGGCCAACTGCGTTCCGAGATCCAAGACCTGCAAAGCCGGTATCAACGGCTGGAGGCCTTGAAGGAATACCTGAACTCGGACGAGTACATAGAGACGGTGGCGCGGGAGCAGCTAGGGCTGGTCAGGCCGGGGGAGGTAGGCTTCGTCGTTATCTCGACGGGTGCTACGCCGACGCCCGCGCCTGGCGAGGAAGGGTCCGAGCTCTGGTGGGACGCCCTGATACGCTGAGCGCAACGCTTCCGCTGTAGAATCGGGATGGGGGCGCGGGGTGCGCCCCGCAACGCACTTGCCATGTCCGATCCGTTTCCTTCCACGCTTTTTACCCGCAGGCTTGAGCGGCGAGTGTTAGGGTTTATCTCGGCGCAAGGGATCGCGCGGCCAGGCGAGAAGGCAGTGGTGGCTGTGTCAGGCGGCCCCGACTCCACGGCCCTGCTGGTGTTGGCGTCCGGTCTGGCCCCGGTGCTGGGCTGGCGGCTGACGGTCGCCCACTTCGACCACGGGCTGCGGGGACCGGCCGAGGCCGCTGCCGACGAGGCCTTTGTGCGGGATGTGGCGTCGGCACTGGGGTTGCCGGTGACCACGGGCAAGGGGGACGTGATCCGCAGCGCTCGCCGTAACGGGCTCTCTCTGGAAGATGCCGCCCGCCGGTTGCGTTACCGGTTCCTGGCCAGGGCGGCCCGGGCCGCTGGGGCCACGGCCGTCCTCCTCGGCCACACCCGGGATGATCAGGCCGAGACGGTGCTGCTGCACATCCTGCGGGGCAGCGGCCTCGATGGGCTGGCAGGCATGCGGCCGCGATCGGCGTGGCCGGTGTCCGCGGGCCCAGAGGCTGTGCGGCCGCTCCTGGGGGTCGCCCGCTGGGAGACGGAGAGGTACTGCCGGGAGCTGGGCCTGGCGCCCAGGCAGGACGCCACCAACGAGATGCTCCTCGCCTACCGCAACCGCATTCGCCATGAGGTGATGCCCCGCTTGCGGCAAATCAACCCCCAGGCGGCGGTGGCGCTGGCCAGGATGGCCGATGCCGTGGCCGTAGATGCCGCCCACCTCAAGGCTGAGGCCGATGCCGCCTGGCGCCGGCTGGCGCAGCGCGAGGGCGGCGCCGTCTCCTTGCCGGCCAGCGGACTCGAGAAACTCGATCCGGCCATCGGGGCCAGGGTCCTGCGCCGTGCCTTCGAGACCCTGGCGAAGGGCCGCGGAAGCCTGGGGAACGCCCACGTGCAGTCGCTCCTCACCATGCTGGAGAAAGGCCGCGGCCGTGTATCTCTCCCGTGCGGCATCACGGCATCCATGA
The DNA here is from genome assembly GCA_034432935.1 of Dehalococcoidia bacterium. GTDB lineage: Bacteria > Chloroflexota > Dehalococcoidia > SM23-28-2 > RBG-16-64-32 > DAOUAG01. Next base: position 14,102 of record DAOUBD010000064.1, read on the forward strand.
CAGCAAAAGGGTTGATCCTCGGCAAGAGCGCAGAGGCGGGATCCAAGAAGCTAGCGGAGACCGTCGTGGACGTCCCCGGCGTGACAGTCGTGGGCCCGTGGCAGGTGGAGGCCGCTATCGTTGCGCCGCCGGCCGATGTGCGGTCAGTGGGGGCCCTGGAGGCGTATATGGACGCCGGGGCCTTGGCTCCGCCGCTGACGGTGCGTTCCCGCAGGCCCGGGGACCGCCTGCGGCCGTTGGGCCTAGGGGGGGAGAAGAAGGTGCAGGACATCCTGGTGGACGCGCGGGTGCCGGCGGAGGAGAGGGACGGAGTGCCCCTCCTCTGCGATGCCAGGGGCGTCGTATGGGTAGTCGGTCACCGTCTGGACCAGCGGGCAGCGGTGACGGCGGAGACCCAGAAGGCGGTGCGGCTGACCTTCAGGCCCCGCGGGGCGCCGGCCGGCTGGGGGGCTTGACCGGGCGGTGCGGACGTGCTATTAATCGTATGGACGCAGGACGTTAAGAAGCCGAAGCGGACGCCGGACCCGGGCTGCGAAGGCCTGAGGGTTGGAAGCGAAAAGCGTTGACAAGGGTAGGTCCGGCGTATAGACTGGTTCTTTGGCGAGTTCCTTAATAACGGGCACAAACGGGCCTGATGCCGGATCTGTTTTTGACTGCTGGCAAAGGGTCTGTGTTGTGGCGTCTTCTTGTCGGCACCTTAACAGCTGAATAGCGGATGGAAGTGCGAGGCTCTCGTAAATTCAGGCTAGGTTTGAACCTGAAGTCTTTTTGATGAGGGTTTGATCCTGGCTCAGGACGAACGCTGGCGGCGCGCCTTACGCATGCAAGTCGAACGCCCGTCTCTGACGGGAGTGGCGGACGGCTGAGTAACGCGTAGGTAACCTGTCCGGTAGTGGGGGACAACTCGCCGAAAGGTGAGCTAATACCGCATGAGATCCCTGGGTGAAAGCCCCAGGGAGGAAAGCCCTCGGGCGCTACCGGAGGGGCCTGCGTCCTATCAGGTAGTTGGTGGGGTAACGGCCTACCAAGCCTATGACGGGTAGCTGGTCTGAGAGGACGACCAGCCAGAAGGGGACTGAGACACGGCCCCTACTCCTACGGGAGGCAGCAGCGAGGAATCTTGGGCAATGGGCGAAAGCCTGACCCAGCGACGCCGCGTGAGGGAAGAAGGCCTTCGGGTCGTAAACCTCTTTTGCCGGGGAAGAAGCTCTGACGGTACCCGGCGAATAAGCCACGGCTAACTACGTGCCAGCAGCCGCGGTAATACGTAGGTGGCAAGCGTTGTCCGGATTTACTGGGCGTAAAGGGCTTGTAGGCGGTTCGTTAAGTCCGG
>DAOUBD010000065.1:0-9893 GCA_034432935.1 Dehalococcoidia bacterium
CGCACACGGGCGGCACCTGTTTCGGAGATTCGGGCGGCCCGCAGTTCTTGGGGACCAGCAACGTAGTGGCAGCCGTGACCTCTTTCGGGCTGAACGGGAACTGCGCCGGCGTTGGCGGCGCCTACCGGGTGGACACCGCGGATGATCTCGATTGGCTTTACTCCGCCTTTGGGGACCAACTGCCGTAGGGCCTGCCGCGGCGCCTAGCGGCGTGGGCCGATGACCTCTCGGACCCCGTCCCACCACCGGCGGACGAGGGCGAGGGAACGGGACTGGGTGTTGGCAGCGGCTTGGGTGGCTTCGGCGAAGAGGGACGTGAGGTCGCTGGGGTGTTTGGCCCAGCGGCGCCCCACGCCTGACCACTCGCGAAAGCCCTGGCGGGCTGATTCGATGGCTTCGTGGACGGCGTCGCGGTTGCTTTCGGCAAGCCTGCGGATGGTGTAGAAGGCAATCATATGCCGGTTGGTGATGGCGTTGAACCGGCTATCCAAGGATGAGCCTCGATTCATGGCGGGCGCCCTCCTGACTGGTACGCCCGCCATTATGCACCTTTAACGCCGGCAGTCAAGGCCGCGAACGAGGAGTCATGGCTACGAGGTTACGGGGATCGGCTTCGGCTGCGGCTCGGGGGCCTCGAGGGGCCCCTGGATGGTCTCGATGAACCCCTCCGGGTCCTCCAGCGAAAGGTACAGCCGTTGGCAGGTGAGCGGGACGACAAACAGCCGGACCCTCTGGGGTTCCTTGAAGGTCACTCGCACGATGTTGCGATAGGCTCCCACCAGACCAACGGCGCCACGGAGGTTAGCGCGCGGGCCGAGGCCTGCCCAGAGGGGCCAGGTCGCCCGCTCGGCCCCAGCGATCTCCTCCAGGGAGAAGGTATGGTCGAACATGGGGCCGAACTCGACGCGCATCTTGCCGTCGCGCACCTGAACCGAGGCCTGCCTTCGTGAAACGCCAAAGGGCAGGAGTAGCGCAGAGCCCAGACCGGTGATGAGGATGGGGAAACGGTGGCGAGTTGTCATCAGTAATCGCCTCCTTCCGGGGTAAGAGTGCGCCTGCTAACTCTGGGCAGGTTAGGGTCAAACGGACTCTTCCGGTGGGCCGAGTGGACTCGGCATGGGCGCAGCCGTTCTGGGCCGCGGGCCTACGTGTAGACCGCCAGCACGCGGTCCAAGCCTGCTAGGTCAGGCCTGACCTCGATGCGGCTGCTAGGGAAGGCGGCCCGGGCGAGAGAAGCCACGGCCGGGCCGTGGGTATCGCCGATTTCGGCGAAGAGGGCGCCGCCAGCGCGCAGATGGTGCGGCGCCTGGCCTAACAAGCGGCGGATCAGGCGAAGCCCGTCGGGGCCCCCATCCAGGCCGCGCCTCGGCTCATGTTCGCGGATCTCGGGGGGCGCCGCTGCCAGATCCGCCGTCGGCACGTAGGGAAGGTTGGCGACGATGACATCGACCCTTTGGCCCGAATCCGGGCTCGTGCCCCGGTTCGGCTCATAGTAGGCGGGACGCTCTCGGAGCGGCTCCAGCAGGTCGCCCCAAAGGAAGGTGATGCGGTCTTGGACCCTGTGGCGCTGGGCGTTGCGGCGGGCCAGGGCCAGGGCCCGTTTGGAGATATCGATGGCCAAGATGCGGGCGTTGGGCAGGCTGACGGCTACGGCTACGGCGATAGCGCCGCACCCTACGCCGACGTCGGCCAGCGCGAAGGGCGCGCCAGCAAAGCGGTCACGGGCGTAAGCGATGGTCAGCTCGACCAAGACCTCTGTCTCTGGTCGGGGGATAATGGCGGCGCGTGTGACTGCGAAGTCAAGGCCGAAGAATTCGCGGTGGCCCAGGATGTAGGCCAAGGGCTCGTGCTGGAGGCGGCGGCTCATGAGGCGCTGATAGCGCTGGCGGGCCTTGGGAGGCATCTCCGCTGTGAGACGCTGGTACAGGCGGACACGGTCCCAGCGCAAGGAGCGGAGAAGGAGAAGCTCGGTCTCGAGGGCGGCCTCTTCGCTGCCGGCCGCTTCGAGGAGCCGTCTTCCCTCGCGCAGGGCATCGCGTATGAGCACGTCCCGTCCTTTTGCTTACGGTGCGGGCGGCCCGATGGCTCCCCGCTTACTGACCCTTTCGATGCCCCAGGGTCACCGCAGAGCTCTCCCCATCGTCTTTCCGGGGAGGGGGTTGGAGTTCACGCCAGTTGCGCCTCCAGAAGACGCTCCTGTTCATGTTGCTCCAGGGCATCGAAGACGTCGTCCATCTCGCCGTCCAGGAGGGCCGTCAGGTTGTGACGCGTGTACGCGATACGGTGGTCGGTCATGCGGTCCTGGGGAAAGTTATATGTCCGTATCTTTTCGGCGCGCTCGCCGGATCCGACCTGGGCGCGACGGTTGGAGTCGATCTCCTCGCGTTGTCTGCGCAGCTCGAGGTCCAGGAGGCGGGCGCGGAGGACGGCCATGGCTTTGGTCTTGTTCTTGAGCTGGGACCTCTCGTCCTGGCAGGTGGCGACGATGCCTGTCGGCAGGTGAGTTATGCGGACGGCAGTGGCGTTTTTCTGGACGTTTTGGCCGCCGTGGCCGCCGGCGTTAAAGATATCGATCCGTAGGTCATTGGGATCCAGGTGGACGTCGACCTCGTCGGCTTCGGGCAGCACGGCGACGGTGGCGGTGGAGGTGTGGATGCGGCCCTGGGCCTCGGTGACGGGGACCCTCTGAACCCGGTGGACGCCGCTTTCATACTTAAGCCGCCGGTAGGCGCCGCGGCCGCGCACCTCGAAAATGATCTCTTTGAAGCCGGCGAGATCGCTTTCGTGGGAGTCGAGGACCTCGACCTGCCAGCCGTTCCTCTCGGCATAGCGGCTGTACATGCGGAAGAGGTCTGCGGCGAAGATGGCGGCTTCCTCGCCGCCGGCGGCGGCACGGATTTCGACGATGACGTCCTTGTCGTCATAGGGGCTCTTGGGCAAGAGGGCCCGGCGAAGACGCTGTTCCAGCTCCTCCAAACGGGCTTCATCCTTCTGGATCTCGTCCCGCGCCAAGGCCACGATCTCGGGGTCGCCGCCCTCTTGGACGATGGCCTGGGCTTGGTCGAGGGAGTCTCGAAGTCGACGGTATTCGCGCAGTATATCGACGATCTCCTGGAGGGCGGCGTGTTCGCGGGCGAGTTCCTGAAGGCGCTCGTAGTCCGCGGCGACCTCTGGCCGTGCCATCTCCTGGGCCAGTTCGTTATAGCGGCGCTCTATGGCTTCTAGTTTTTCCCACATGATAGTTCCGGACGCAAACAGGCCCCCCGATGCCGTGGGGGCCTCTACGGACATTATACCATTGGGGAAGCCCGCAGCGGGGTGGCGATGCCGGGGTTCAGGAGGAAGTGGAGCGGCTGGCCAATCGCCGCACTATGTCAGGGAGGGCCACGGTCTCCTGCTCCCCGTCGGCCAGCCGCTTCAGGGTGGCCGTCCCCGCCGTGAGCTCGCGCTGGCCGATGATGGCGGCGTACTCGGCCCCTAGGGCTCCAGCGTGGCGCATCTGGGCCTTGAGGGAGCGGCCGGGACTGCCGGCTACAGCCGGGATGCCCGCCCGCCGCAAGTCTGAGGCCAGGCGGAAGGCGATGATGCGGGCCTCCGGGGTCTGGGAGGCGACGAAGACCCGGGGCGCACGCTGTCCGCCCGGGCTGATGCCCTGGCGCTTCAGGTTGAGGATGATCCGCTCGATGCCGGAGCCGAAGCCGATGCCGGGAGTAGGACGCCCGCCGATCTGCTCGATGAGACCATCGTAGCGGCCGCCCCCGCCGATGCTGCTCTGGGCGCCTTCCCTTGGAGGCTGCACCTCGAACACGGTGCGCGTGTAGTAGTCTAGGCCGCGGACGAGGCGCGGGTTGAGGACAAAAGGGATGCCAGCGGCATCGAGGTATGAACGCAGGTCATCGAAGTGCGCCCCGCAGTCCCGGCAGAGGTGGTCCGTTATCGGCGGCGCCTCGGCGATGACGGGCTGGCACTGAGGGTTCTTGCAGTCCAGGAGGCGGAGAGTGTTGCGCTGGTAGCGGGCCTGGCAGTCGGCGCAAACATGGTGGAGCTTGTCCGCGTAGTAGCCACGGAGCTCCTCCAGATAGGCCGGCCGGCAGGCGCGGTCGCCGATGGAGTTGAGGTGAAGGGTTAGGCTCGAGAGGCCCAGCTCCTCGTAGGTGCGCCAGAGGAGTTCGATGATCTCGGCGTCGATGGAGGCGTCGGCCTCGCCGATGGCCTCGGCGCCGAACTGGTGGTGCTGCCGGTAGCGGCCAGCCTGGGGTCTATCGTAGCGAAAGATGGGGGCGAAGTAGAACACTCGCACAGGCTGAGGGAGGTTGTGCATGCCGTGTTCGAGGTAGGCGCGGCAGACGGGGGCTGTGCCCTCGGGCCGGAGGGCCAACTCCAGGCCGCCCCGGTCCTGGAAAACGTACATCTCCTTCTGCACTATATCGGTGACTTCGCCTACGCCACGGGTAAACAAGGACGCTTCCTCGAATATAGGCGTGTCGATGCGGCCGTAGCCGAAGGCGGCGCAGACCCTGGCGGCCGTGCTGCGCACCAGCTCCCAGTAGGGCTGGTCTGCCGGCAGCACGTCCTGGGTGCCGCGGGGCGCTCTATAGGTTCGCTGAACCGGTTCCAGGCCTGTCATCCTGAGGGTTCTCCCTCGGCCGAGGATACTAGAACGTGGCGACTGGACGCAAAAAAGGCAGGAGAAATTGTTGGGCCGTACCATAGCTGAAGCTCGCGGGCGATGGTAAGCTTAGCGTAGAGATGACGATTAAAGAGGGTCGCATTGGCCAGGCGCTGCTGGACCGGGTCAAGGACTATCTCCCGGAAAAAGGCGTCGCCTTTGTCAGTCAGGCCCTGGAGTTTGCCACGGCCTGCCACGCAGGGCAGATGCGGAAGTCTGGGGACCCGGTCATCACTCACCCAGTGAGTGCAGCCGAAACAGTGGCCTCGCTCCAGATGGACGCTGCGGCTATAGCCGCCGCGCTCCTCCACGACGTGCAGGAGGACTGCAACGTCTCCAACGAGGAGATCGCGCAACGGTTCGGTTCGGAGGTGGCCCAGTTGGTAGAGGGCGTGACGAAGTTGGGCCGCATCTCGGGCCAGGCGGCGGAGGCGAGGGCCAGCGAGGACCACACGCAGGCGGAGAACCTGCGCAAGATGTTCTTGGCCATGGCGCAGGACCTTCGCGTAGTGATCATCAAGCTGGCGGACCGGCTGCACAACATGCGCACCCTGTGGGCGCTAGGACCGGAGGACCAACGGCGGATCGCCCGCGAGACGATGGAGATATACGCTCCCCTAGCGGCGAGGCTGGGGATCTGGGAGATCAAGTGGCAACTGGAGGACCTGGCCTTCCGCTATCTGGACCCCCAGCAGTACAAGTTCGTGGCCGACCTCCTCGACGCCAAACGGGATGTGCGGGAGAAGTATGTGGCGGAAGTGACGGACGTGCTTCAAAAGGAGCTGGCGAAGCACGGGATCAAAGCGGAGATCCAGGGCCGGGCAAAGCACATCTATAGCATCTACCGCAAGATCGAGAAATATGCTGCCGAGGGGAAGAGCGTAGACGAGATATACGATCTGACGGCGGTGCGGGTCTTGGTGGACACCGTTACGGACTGCTACACCGCGCTCGGCGTTGTGCATGGCCTGTGGCGGCCGATCCCGGGGGCGTTCGACGACTACATAGCGAACCCGAAGGAGAGCATGTACCAGTCGCTCCATACCACAGTGCTGGCCCTCAACGGTCAGCCCCTTGAGGTGCAGATACGGACCTACGAGATGCACCGCACGGCTGAATATGGGATCGCGGCCCACTGGCGGTATAAGGAGGGCGCCCGGCGCGACGTAAGGTACGAGGAGCGCCTGGCCTGGCTGCGCCAACTGATGGAGTGGCAGCGCGAGCTATCCCGCGCGGAGGAGCTGGTCGAAGCCGTCAAGACGGACATCTTCCAGGACCAGGTGTTCGTGTTCACTCCCAAGGGGGAGATCAAGGACCTGCCCATGGGCAGCACCCCGCTGGACTTCGCCTACAGGATCCATACCGACCTGGGCCACCACTGCATCGGCGCCAAGGTCAACGGCCGGCTGGTGCCGCTGAACTACAAGCTCAAGAACGGCGACGTGGTGGAGGTGCTGACCAGCAAGAGCTCCAAGGGGCCGTCGCGCGATTGGATGAACATAAACTTGGGCTACGTCCGTACGAGTCACGCCCGGGAGAAGATCCGGGCCTGGTTCAAACGCCAGGAGAGGGCGGAGAACGTAGCCCGAGGGAAAGAGATGGTGGAGAAGGAGCTCCAGCGACTGGGGACGAGCCTTCCCGAAATGGAGGAGCAGATCCTGAAGCTGTTCAAGCTGGAAGACATCGAGGAGATGTTCCTCCGGGTGGGTTACGGGGAGATCAGTACGCAGTCCATCGCAACCAAGCTGGCGGCCACCTTGCAGGGGGAGGAGGCCATTGGGCCCCTAGAGGCTCCCGTCAGAGAGACCTACGCTGCCGGCATCCGGGTGTTGGGCACCGGCGACTTGCTGACCCGGCTGGCCCGGTGCTGCCATCCGGTGCCGGGCGATAAGATCATCGGCTACGTCACCCGGGGCGAAGGTGTGTCAGTCCACCGCCAGGACTGCAAGAACATCCTAAATGAGGAAGAGAAGGAGCGGCTGGTGGAGGTGGAGTGGGGCCGGCGCGGCCAGCTATACCCTGTGGCCGTGCACATCGATGCCTGGGACCGAGTGGGGCTCCTGCGCGACATAAGCACGATGGTGGCCGAGGAGCGGGTGAACATGGTGGGGGTGCGCACGCAGGAGGGCGATGATGGGCACATCGCCATCTTCGTGACGCTGGAGACTACGGGCATCGAGCAGTTGACCCGGCTGCTCAACAAGCTAGAGGGCATCCGGGGCGTGTTATCGGTGAGCCGGCGCTTGGAAGGGATGCGCAAACGGGCTTCCGGTAGCTGACAAAAGGCCCTTCCAGAGGGGGCGGGCGTCTGTTATGATGCGGGCCAGCCCGGATCAGGAAAGATGCTCGCCAAGGTCGCTAGCTGCGCAGTCATCGGACTCGACGGTGAGATCGTCGAGGTCGAAGTGGATATCAGCCAGGGCCTGCCCGCCTTCGCTGTCGTGGGCCTGCCGGACGCGGCTGTGCAAGAGGCGAAGGAACGGGTGCGCTCGGCCGTGCGGAACTCGGGCTTCCACTTTCCTGGCACGCGGGTGACGGTTAGCCTGGCACCCGCGGACCTGCGGAAGGAGGGCCCGGCCTATGACCTCCCCATCGCCGTAGGCGTCTTGGTGGCGTCCGGGCAGGTGCCGGAGGTGCCGGAGCGGGTCCTGTTCCTGGGGGAGCTGGCGCTGGATGGACGCTTGCGGCACACCCATGGCATCCTGCCGATGGTGGGCGTGGCCCGGGAACGGGGCTTTCACACGGTATTCGTGCCCGACGCGGATGCGGCAGAGGCGGCGCTGGTGGATGGAATCGAGGTGATCCCGGTGGAGTCCCTGGGCGTCCTCGCTTCCCACCTACGGGGGCTGGCGGAACTGGCGCCGGCCCCGGTGCGCCCAGCCTACGAAGGAGACCACGACACCCCTGATGGCGTGGACTTCCGGCACATCCGCGGGCAGGAGCACGTGAAGAGGGCGCTCGAGGTCGCGGCTGCCGGCGGGCACAACGTGGTGATGGTCGGCCCGCCGGGCTCTGGCAAGACTCTTTTGGCCCGGGCGACGCCGACGATCTTGCCCCGGATGACCAACGAGGAGGCGCTGGAGGTCACGAAAATCTACAGCGTGGCGGGAATGCTGCCTCCGGGGACACCTCTGGTGAGGCAGAGGCCTTTCCGGGCGCCGCACCACACCATCTCTCATGCCGGCCTGGTGGGGGGCGGCCGGCAGCCGCGGCCCGGAGAGATCACTCTGAGCCACCGGGGGGTGCTGTTTCTGGATGAGCTGCCGGAGTTTGCCCACTCGGTGCTGGAGTCCATACGCCAGCCGCTGGAGGACCGAACGGTGACGGTGAGCCGCGCCCAGGGAAACATCACCTTCCCCGCCAACTTCATGCTCTTGGCAGCCATGAACCCCTGCCCCTGTGGCTACTATGGGGATTCAACGCACCACTGCACCTGCTCTGAGACCGCGGTTACCCGCTATCGCCACCGGATATCAGGTCCCCTATTGGATCGTATCGATATCTTTGTAGATGTCCCGCGGGTAGACTACGAGAAGCTGGCCAACGGCAACGCCATCGAGGGCTCGGCAGAGGTGCGGGCCCGGGTGGAGGCGAGCCGGGAGGTGCAGCGGCACCGCTTCTCGGAGTCGCGGCTTTCGGCGAACGCTGAGATGGGGCCCGTCGAGGTGCGGGAGTGCTGCCAGGCTTATCTGGACGAGGCAGCGCGTTCGCTCTTGCGGATGGCCGTCAACCAGCTAGCCCTGTCGGCGCGGTCCTTCCACCGGGTGCTGAAGGTGGCCCGCACTATCGCCGACTTGGGGGGCTCCGAGGCCATCACGGCTGCCCATGTGGCGGAGGCGCTACAGTACCGCCAGCGAGGCCAGGGCTAGGTGTGGCCGCGGAGGCGCTGCGCAGCATAGAGCCTCTGCGGCCGCTCCTTTCCCATCGGCCGCTGGGGTTGGTCAGCGACATCGATGGCACGCTAGCCCCTATCGTCCCGGTGCCAGAGGAGGCTTCAGTGTCGCCTGGCTGCCTGCGGGCCTTGGACGAGCTAATCCATCGCGGCGTGGCCGTGGCGCTGGTGACGGGACGGAACCTGGAATTCGCACGGCGGATGGTGGGGCTGGATGGTGTGGCCTATGCCGCGAACCACGGCCTGAGCCTATGGGTCGGAGGGCGTGAGGAGACGCCGGATGCGCTGCGTGAGTACGTGGAGCGGATGCGCAAGGTGATGGCAGAAGCCAAGGAGATCGGCATACCCGGGGTTTCGGTGGAGGACAAGGGGCCAGTCCTGGCCTTCCACTACCGGCGGGCCGCCGATGCCGAAAGGGCGAGGGAGGCCATCCTGGCCGCTGTCCGGGCCTCCCCCTCGGCGGCTGGGCTGCGGGTGCAGGAAGGGCGCAAGGTGATCGAGCTGCGTCCCCCCGTGGCGGTCGACAAGGGTACTGCGTTGGCCCACCTAGCAGAGCGTCTGGGCATGGCAGCAGTCATCTGCTTGGGGGACGATGCCACTGACATCGACATGTTCCGGGCCGTGGCGCGCATGCGAGAGGTTGGCCGGCCGGGGATATCGATAGCGGTGGAGAGCGAAGAGACGACGGCGGAGCTGATGGCGAGCGCTGACTACTCGGTGTACGGTGTGGAAGGGGTGGAGTGGCTATTGGGGGAGCTGATCAGAGCGCTCCCTGCGAGACGGCCATGAGATCGCGCAACTGGTGCTCGAGCCAGGAGACGATGTCTTCCTCCTGGATAGCCTCCTTGAGCGCGCGGGCCCTGCGAGCCCTCTCTTCCTTGGCCATGGTAAGGGCGGAGTACAGGGCCCGGACGGTGCCTTCGAGGTCTGTGGGGGCTACCGGGAGGACGTATTCCGAGAGCTGCTCATAGGATCCGGCCATCTCCGAGAGTATCAGGACGCCATCGCGTTCGTTGACGAGGGGACCCTCCTTGGAGACGAGGTTCATGCCGTCGATGATGGGGTTGACGAGGAGCACGTCGTAGAGGGTCATGCCCGCGATGGCCTGGGCATAGTTCTCTTCGTAGAAGACGCGAACGGGCTGCCATTCCGCAGTGCCGAAGTGGTCGTTGATGGACTCCACGAGCTCGAAGATCTCGTCGGTATAGGTCTGATAGACGCCAAGTTCGCTGCGGGACGGGACTAGGAACTGGAGGAAGTTCACCCGGCCGCGGAATTCGGGGTATCGCTCGAGGAAGAGCTCCCAGGCGCGGAGGCCGCGGATGATGTTCT
>DAOUBD010000066.1:0-38001 GCA_034432935.1 Dehalococcoidia bacterium
TTGGCGTCCCTCTTGCGTTGCAGATGCCATTGGTGCACCTGCCAGGTGGAACGCCCGCACCTGGGACAGATCGCCTCTCCATTCCTGTATCGGGCCACCACATCGATCCACTCCGCTGTCTCCCTCACCCCAAGCACCACCAGCCCCTGCAATCGCAGCTTCACCGTGATACAGTCTTCTTGCACCTGGCCTCCTTACTGTAGCCATCCTTTTTCTTTCCTTTGACTACAGAAACGCCAGCTGCTTTCGCTAAGGTAACTCAACCCTATACACACTGAAGAGTGTAGAACCGCCCTCGACACGCCCTTGTGTCAGTGTTACTCTTTTCCGCACCATGGCCAGCTACGTCCTCGCCTTGGACCAGGGCACATCGTCCTCCCGGGCCATCCTCTTCGATCACGATGGTAACCCGGTGGCCAGCGCCCAGCAGCAGTTCCGGCAGATCTACCCGCAGCCCGGCTGGGTGGAACACGACCCCGAGGAGATCTGGCAGAGCCAGTTGCAGACCGCCCGGGAGGCGCTGCGCCGGGCGCGGGCCGACCCCCAGGAGGTTGCCGCCATCGGCATCACCAACCAACGCGAGACCACCGTCGTCTGGGACCGGGAGGGCAGGCCCATCGCCAACGCTATCGTCTGGCAGGACCGCCGCACCGCGCCCATCTGCCAAGAGCTACGGGAGCGGGGCCTGGAGCCCACGTTCCGGGACCGCACCGGCCTTCTCCTGGACCCCTATTTCTCTGGCACGAAGGTGGCATGGCTCCTGGACAATCTCAGCGGCGCGAGGGCGAAGGCGCAGGCCGGTCACCTGATGTTTGGCACCATCGACGCCTGGCTCCTGTACAGGCTCACCGGCGTCCACGCCACGGACTACTCCAACGCCTCCCGCACGCTCCTGTACAACATCTTCGAACGCCGCTGGGACGATGATCTTCTCGCCTCCCTGGACATCCCCGCTTCCCTCTTGCCCAAGGTCTGCCCCTCCTCCGGCGTCTTCGGCGAAACCCGGGCCTTGGGCGGCCGCATCCCTGTGGCCGGGGTTGCCGGGGACCAGCAGGCGGCCCTCTTTGGCCAGGCCGCATTCTCGCCCGGGATGGCCAAGAACACCTACGGGACCGGGGCTTTCCTCCTGATGAACATAGGCAACCGCCGCGCGCACTCCCGCTCGCTCCTGACCACCATCGCCTGGGGGCTGGCCAGCGATGGGCACGCGGTGACCTACGCCCTCGAAGGCTCCGTCTTTATCGCCGGCGCGGTCATACAGTGGCTGCGGGATGAACTGGGCATCATCTCCGATGCCGCGGAGTCGGGGCCCTTGGCCGCCAGCGTGCCGGACTCCAACGGCGTATACCTTGTGCCGGCCTTCGTTGGTCTCGGCGCGCCTCACTGGGACCCCCACGCCCGCGGCGCCGTCCTGGGACTGACCCGGGGAGCGAACAGGGCCCACCTCGTCCGGGCCGCCCTCGAGGCCATCGCCTTCCAGACCCGAGACGTCATCGAGGCCATCGAGGCCGATTCTGGCGTCGCCCTTTCGGAACTGCGGGTGGACGGCGGCGCCGCCGCCAACGATACCCTCCTTCAGATACAGGCCGATATCTTGGGCCGAGAGGTGGTGCGCCCCGCCGTGCTGGAGACAACGGCGCTGGGGGCCGCCTACCTCGCCGGCCTGGCCACCGGGTTCTGGCGCGACCTCAGCGAGGTGTCGCGCAACTGGCGCGAAGATCGCCGCTTCTACCCGCAGATGCCTGAAGGTCAGCGCGAGGCCCTGTACGCCGGCTGGCGCCGCGCCGTCGAGCGGGCGAAAGGGTGGGAAGAAGCCTAGACCGCGGACGGCTGCTAAGGCTGGCTCGTGGGTCCGGGCGTTGGCGTCGGCGGCACAGGGGTAGCGGACGGCGGAGCCGGCGTGGCCGTAGGCACCGGCGTAGGTGCCGGGGTAGCGGTGGCCGGCGCTGGCCCCGGGGTGGAAAGCAGCGAAGGTGTGGGCTCCGGCGCAGGCGTCTCCACCGGCTCTGGCTCCGGCTCCGGGGCCGGGTTGTAGGAGGGCGGCGCGATGTAGATGTCCGGCACCCAGGGCTCATTGGCAACGCCGTACCTTGGCGCCATGAAGTCCCACACGATCTTGGAAAGCCTCGCCCCAAACGAGTAGCCAATTTGCTCGGTGCGCGCCTTCTGCGACAGATAGGTGATGACGTAGGCCTTCTCCCGGCCATCGCCGCCAGTGAAGGTCACGATGCCCGCATCGTTGTTCACCCACCCGTCATAGTCCCAGTAGTAGCCGATCTTATGGGCCACTGTGGCGCCTTCGGGAAGCCACTTGGGCAGGATATACTGCACGTAGTAGGCGATGTCCCGCAGCACTCCCAACGTGTACTGGGTCCACTCTGGGGTGAAGAGCTGCCCCCGGTAGAGCCTGGCCAAGACATCGTTCGTCTCCAGGGCGGTCAAAACGTTGGGGGCCGGGTCGGCCCCCCCGAAGTAAGGGATGTGGTCAAAGTATGACGCCTTCATCCCCCAGGACGTCATGAGCTCGCGCGCCCGCGCCACGCCGTCCTCATAGGAGGCGAAGACTGCGCCGAGAAAGTTCTTCACCTCAGGCGGGTAACTGCCACCGATGCCGCGGGCGATGCTATAGGCTACGTCGCCAGGCGAAGCGTTGCCCGCTTGAAACTCGCTGACGGCGGCAAAGAGGGCGAACATGTTGATGGTGCAGCCCGTCTTGTGCGGGACGTTGCCGCCAATGGAGACCGTCTCGCCCGTCTGAAGGTCTGTGACAGCGACGGCAACGTCGATATCACCCACGAGGGCCTGGTAGTCCAAGATCTCTTGCTGGAGTCTGTCCCAAAGGGCCAGCATATCGCCAGCTAGGCCCTGGTTCTCAGGGACGTCTCCCGGCACAGCGACCAGGGGCCCTGTGGGCTGGTCGCCCCCGACCTCCGAATCGCTAGCCAAGGCCACCGTGACCTCTTCCTCTGCCGCCACCAGCGCCGGGGGCGATGCAGTTGGCGTGGGAGTGGCGTTGACCCCATGAGTGGCCGCCGCTGCTCCGCCGCCGCCGAGCTGCGCTCCGTCCATAGGCCCTACCGCCATGAGGGCGGTTAGGCCGGCTGCCAGCAACGTCAGCAGAGCGGTGAGGCCTGCCTCGCCGGCGCGGGCTAAAGCTTTCTTGGCCATGGTCCGTTCTGGCTGTGCCTTCAGCGCCTGCACCTTGGGTCTCGCCTGTTCCCGCCGCCGGCTCCGGCGGTGGGCATCCGTCAATAGTGATAACGCCGCAATGACCGCCAGGGATACCAAAAGGGCTCCTGACGCCCTTTTCACTGGCGAAACTCCCTTTCAGACAGGATGACGCTCCAGAAAGCGGACTGTTTCAAGTGTACACTTTATGTGCAACCGGCAGACTGATAGACTAGCAGCGTGGCCCCCAGCCGTCTAGTCCGGGAACTCCAGGCTGCCGTAGGCAAGCGTTGGGTGCTGCACGCCCAAGAAGACCTCATCGTATACGAGTACGATGCCACCATAGAGCGCGGCCTACCGGAGGCTGTCGTCCTGCCCGGGACCGCCGAAGAGGTTGCCGCCGTGGTCCGCATCGCCCGCCGCCACGGCGCGGCCGTGACGGCCAGGGGCGCTGGCACGGGCCTATCAGGAGGCGCCATCCCCTGTCAGGGTGGCGTGGTCCTGGTGACCAGCCGCCTCAACCGCATCCTCGAACTGGATGTCGAGAACCGCATCGCCGTCGTCGAGCCGGGCGTCATCAACCTGCACGTTTCCGAGGCCGCGGCGCCTCACGGCCTTTTCTACGCTCCAGACCCCTCTAGCCAGAAGGCCTGCACCATTGGCGGCAACGTGGCTGAGAACGCAGGCGGCCCCCATTGCCTCCGCTACGGCACCACCACGAACCACGTCCTCGGGCTGGAGATTGTGACCGCCGATGGCGAGATCGTCTGGCTGGGCAGAAAGGAGCCTGCGACGTCCGGCTACGACCTCACGGGCGTCGTGGTGGGCTCCGAAGGCACGCTGGCCATCGTTACCAAGGCCGTCCTGAACCTCCTTTACCGGCCTGAATCCACCGTCACGCTGCTGGCCATCTTCAACGAGGTGGACGACGCCTCCAGGGCAGTATCGGCCATCATCGCTGCGGGCATCATCCCCGCAGCTCTGGAGATGATGGACAAGAACGTCATCCAGGCCGTCGAGCCTGCCGTGCACGCCGGTTATCCGGCCGACGCCGGGGCCGTGCTCCTGATCGAGGTGGAGGGCCTGCGGGAGGACGCCCACGACCAGTCTGCCCAGGTGGAGAGCATCTGTTGGGAACTGGGCGCCAAGGACGTCCGCATCGGCATTGCGCCCCAGGACAGGGAACGGCTGTGGGCAGGCCGCAAGGGCGCCCTCGGGGCCCTGGGCCGCCTGGCGCCGTCCTACTACATCCTCGACGGCGTCGTTCCCCGGACGCGCCTCCCTGCCGTCCTCAGGGGAGTCTACGAGGCCTGCCAGCGGGCCGGCTTCCCTGTCGCCAACGTCTTTCACGCCGGCGACGGCAATCTGCACCCCAACATCATGTTCGACGAGCGGGAGCCCGGCGCCGTGGAGCGCGTCCTGGACCTGGGGGCGGAGATCATGCGCCTCTGCGTAGAGGCCGGCGGCTCGATCACTGGCGAGCACGGGGTCGGCTACGAGAAGCGCGACTATATGTCCTGGATCTTCTCCGAGGACGATATGCAGGTTATGTCGCGTCTCAAGGCCGCCTTCGGCGCTGGCGAGGGCTTCAACCCAGGCAAGGTCTTCCCCACGAACCGTGGCTGTGGCGAGGTCTCCTCCCGTATGAGATCGGCTATCGCCAGGGCCGGGCCGGAAGCGTACGTCTAGCCGCTGGCGGGGCAACGAACATGGTTTCGGCATCTACGGCCCTCCGCAGCCTCCAGTCCATCGTCGGGCGCGATCACGTGCTCGGTACGGGGAAGGCCAAAGACTTCGCGGTGGATGGCGTGGCGCCCCTGGCGGCTGTCCAACCGGGCAGCTACGAGGAGGTGGCGGCCGTCGTGCGCTGGTGCGCCAACGAGGGCTTGGCCATTATCCCCCGGGGAGCCGGCACCATGATGGGCATCGGCAACCTCCCCGGGCGCTATGACGTCGCTTTGGACCTCTCCCGGCTGGGCCGGGTGATCGAGCACGAGCCCGCGGACCTGACGGCCACCTTCCAGGCAGGGGTCACCCTTGGGGCGCTGCGCCGGCATCTCCTCAAGTCCGGCCAGATGGCCCCTTTCGACCCCTCCCTGCCCGACGCGGCGACGGTGGGCGGCCTCCTGGCCGCGGCCGCCGATGGACCGTCGCGCCCGACCCTGGGCACGGCCCGCGACTTCACCATCGGCATGAGGGTGGTCACCGCCGACGGCCGCATCACCAAGGCTGGCGGCCGTGTGGTCAAGAACGTAGCGGGGTACGACCTCTGCAAGCTCTACATCGGGTCGTTCGGCACCCTAGGCATCATAGTGGAAGCCACCTTCAAGCTGCTCCCCGCCCCCAAAGAGGAACAGGCCATCGCCTTCGGTCTCGAGAGCGCCGCAGAGGCCTGCGCCCTAGCGCGGGAGGCCCATCGCCGTGGTCTCGCCCTCCGTGCGGCCCTCTTGCTGAACGCCGCCGCGGCCTCTTTGAGCCCCGGCTTGGAGACGGGCGGGGCCTACCTTCTGGCCATCGACCTTGCCGGGTCACCTGCGGCCACCGGCCGCTCGGCGCGCGAAGCCGCGGAGCTGGCCCGGGCGGCGGGCGCCTTCCCCTTGGCAAGGAACGCGGTGCCGGCAGATGCCGGCCCGGCATCCCTCCGCTGCCGGCTCAGCGCCCTGCCCTCGCGCCTGCCCAGCCTCATCCCAGCCGTGGAAGCCATCGGCCGCAGGCCCTTCATCACAGCCGCGCCAGTGGCCGGGAGCTTATGGGTGGAATGGCGCCAGGAAGAACCTGAGCCCCTCTTGGCCCGCCTGCGCCAAGCCGCCTCAGCCCACAGTGCGGCCTGGAGGGTCGAGATCTGCCCTACCGAGACGAAGGCCCGCATCGACGTCTTCGGGGAGCCGCCCGCGGCCCTGCCCCTCATGCGGAGCGTAAAGCGAGAGTTCGACCCCAAGGGCATCCTCAGCCCGGGTCGCTTCGCCGGGGGCATCTGAATGACCGGGCGCCTGTCCTCCGAACCACTCTGGCCCTCCGCAGATGACCTTGCCCGGTGCGTCCACTGCGGCCTCTGTTTGCAGCACTGTCCCACCTACGTGGAGACGGGCCTCGAGGCTGAGTCTCCCCGCGGGCGTCTTTACCTCATCCGGGCCATGGCAGAGGGCCGCATCGGCCCCACAACTGTGGCCACGGGCCATCTGGACACCTGCCTCCTCTGCCGCAACTGCGAGGCCGCCTGCCCCTCCGGCGTGGCCTACGGGCGCATTATGACAGGCGCCCGCGCGGCTGTGCTCTCCAGCCCCTCAGCGCCGCCTGCCTGGCGGGCCCGCACCCTCTTCCTCCGCCACCTGGTCGCCCACCCTTGGCGGCTGCGCCTCCTGACAGACGCCCTGCGCCTCTACCAGCACTCTGGACTTCGCGCCCTGGCTGCGCGCCTCCCCGTGCTGCGGGACCGGGCCCTCGGCCCAGAGATGAGGGGCCGCCCCTTCTCCGGGAAGGGACTCCTGATTCGCCCGGAGGGGCCAGTTAGATGGCGAGTGGCGTTCCTCACGGGGTGCATCATGCCCTTGGCCCAAGGGCGCGTCCATCGCGCAACCCTGCGGGTGCTGGCCCGCCACGGCTGCGAGGTCTATGCGCCGCCGGCGCAGGCCTGCTGCGGCGCCCTCCACGCTCACAACGGCGATGCCGAGACCGCCCGCCAACTGGCGCGGCGCAACATCGACGCCTTCCTCGGCCGCGAGTTCGATGCCATCGTGGTCAACTCGGCGGGGTGCGGCGCCGCCATGAAGGAGTACGCCAGCCTCCTGGCGGACGACCCCAAGTATGCCGAGAAGGCGCAGCGGCTGTCGTCCCTAGTGCGGGACGTTCACGAGTTCCTGCCAGAAGTCGGGTTCGAGCCGCCCAAGGGCCGCCTCCCTTTGCGGGTCACCTACCAAGACCCGTGCCACCTGGCCCACGCCCAGGGCATATCCCAACAGCCTCGGGAGATTCTCGCCGCCATCCCAGGCCTGCGCCTCATCGAGATGACGCACCCCGGCCGTTGCTGCGGCAGCGCCGGGGTATACGCCCTCACCCAACCGGGCATGGCGTCGCGCCTTCTGGACGCCAAGATGCGCGACATCAGGCGCACCGGCGCTGAGGTCATCGCCACCGCCAATCCTGGCTGCATGATGCAGATCGAGGCCGGCCTCCGCCGCCACGGGTTGAGGGGCCGCGTAGTCCATACGATGGAATTGCTGGACCAAGCCTACCGCCAAGAGCGGCGCAAGTAGGCAGTCTCCAGTCCGCAGTTCCGGCCCGCCCCTTTTTTCACTCCATGTTAACCGCTAAAGGCCTTGCATTAACTGTCATTCTACCCGCGAGGTGCGATACTACCATCACCAGACAACCGCTAAGAGCGCAGCGATAAACAGCGTGCCAGCGGGAGAACGGGCGACGAAAACGATAGCAAACCGGGGATATCGACTTCTGTAACACGGCGGCAGGGAAGGCGTCTATTGTTCGTCCTTAAAGCTAAAGAGGTTTCAGGCCTCTGCGCAACCCGAGACCCGGAGGGTCCGGCGGATAGTGAGGATCGAACGATGCCAACTGCACGCGCGACGCTAGCCGACACGCTGGCCACCGGCAAGGTGGCCGAGAGGGCGGGGAAACCGCTGCCAACCCAGCCGGCTCCCGCGCCGGGAGCCGCGGCAGAAGACCCCCTGGGGGAATTCGCCCAACTGTACCACGAGTACTTCCCGAAGGTCTTCGCCTACGTCTATGGGCGGGTGCAGCACAGAGAGGTGTCCTTGGACATCGTCTCTGACGTCTTCGAGAAGGCTTTCCTCAAGAAGAAGTCCCTCCGCTCTCCTGAGTCCTTCGGCTCGTGGCTCTTCACCATTGCCCGCAACGAGGTCTCTTCCCACTGGCGAAAGGAGAAGCCCGCTACCCGGGCTGCCCAAGAAGCCGCCTGGGAGCAGGAGCTGCACCACCAACCGCGGGGGCCCGAAGAGACCCTCCTCCACAAGGAACGGCTGGACGCCCTCTCCGTCCTGGTGCAACAGCTTCCCCGCCGGGAGCAAGAAATCATCGCCCTGAAGTTCGACGCCGAGCTCACCAACCGGGAGATCGCTAACGTGCTCGGGACCAGCGAGGTGAACGTGCGCGTCACCATCTTCCGGGCGTTGAGGAAGTTGCGGGAGAGGATGAACGCCCTGGGAGGCGCCCGCCCATGAAGGAGCAGGAGCGGGCCGATTGGCTGGCCCGCGCCATCGATGACCTGGTGCGAAGGAGAGGAGACCTCTCTTTGCCGCCGGGCCTGGAGGACGAAGAGATCCTCTCCTTGTTAAGAGTGGCGCGGGCCCGTCTCCAACAGGCCCAGGCCACGGCCCAGTCCGGGCTCCACCACGAGGCCGCCGTCTGGCAACGGGTCCTGGAGCGCCTCCAGGCAGGCAAGCCCGAAGCCAGCTCGCGGCACAATCCAACGTCCCATGAGCAGACTATCGCGGGGGAATCGGCGATAACTGAAGACCCGGAGGCTGCCGCCAGCCCTGAACTTCGCGAGGTGGCTCAGCTTCGGCAGCGCATGGCCCAGGAGCTCCGCTCCTTGGCCGAGGCCCACAGGGAGGATGTTTGGCAACGGGTCCAGGCCAGGCTACAGGCCCAGGCGGAGCCCCGTAAGCGCGGCCTCTGGGCCTTCCTGCGGAGGGGCCGGAGCGACGCCGATGCCCTGGCGCCCGCCCTTGACGATGTGGCCAGGGGAGCCTCCGTCTGGAGCACGGATCCGGAGGTCGAGGAGCTGCTGCGCATCGCCCGCTCCCGAAAGGCCCTTTCCCAGTTGGCGGCCAACGCCGCCGCGGGCCCCCAGGACAGGGTCTGGGCCCGGCTGCGACCGGGCCTCACGGCCCGCGCCTTCGGTGCCCCGCCAGAGGGCCAGGGAAGGCAGGCCCTGGGACATGCCCGCGTTTGGCCGAAGCTGGCGGCAGCCGCGGCTGCCGTTGCCATCGCCGCCGCTGCGCTGGGACCGCTGCCAGCCACCGGTTTCGCCGAACACCCGGCGGCCCGTTTCGTCCGCTACCTCGGCCAGCACCTGGGCGTCACCGAGACGTCAACGCCACCGCCGGCGCGACCCGGGGAGCCAGACACCGTCGCCGGCACAGAGGTCTCCCCGCGCGATGCCGCAGCCCTCATGCTCCTCCCCGTCCGCGTGCCGTCCGTGGTTCCGACGGGCATGCGCCTGACCTCGTCCCAGTTCTTCCCTAAGGCCATCACGGCCCCGGCGGGCGGCACATTCGTCCTCACCTACGAGCCCTCAGAGGGCGATGATGGGCTGGTGATCTACCAAGAGGCGGCGGGCGGCGCAGACCTGGCGGTCCTTCAGGGCTCGGCAACGGACCTGGTCCTGGCCGACGGCACCCCTGCCACCTTCTACCGGGGCTCCTGGCAGGCCAGCGACGGCAGCTTCCAGTGGGACCAGCGGGATTCCGTCAGCCTCGTCTTCCAGCGCGACGGCATACGCACCATCATCCGCCAGTCCAACGCGGATGTGCCGCCGGCCACCCTGGTCGCCATCGCCGACAGCATGATGCCGGCCCAGTAGCCCGCTCCAGCGGGTGTCCCCAGCAGCCAGCCCGGCGCTTAGTCCCGCAACCGGCCCGGCCTTTGCCCCCTGGCCCCGAACCGCCCCGCGCCTGCCGCCCAAAAAGAAAGGGCCGCGTAGCGGCCCAGCCACCGTCGCGCCGGAGCGGCCTGGCGCCCCGCGGCCTTCTTACTCGGCCTCCTCCCGGGCCCGGCGTTCGCGCATCATCTCGTAAAGCAGATTCTCCACGACCATCAGAAGGAGCAGCACCTGCCGCTGCTGGCGCCGCGACATCCGGGCCAGCATCTGCAGCAGCTCAGGGTCGATCTTTTCGGCCAATGAGAGACGGCTTTCGGCGAAATCGGGCATGCTTCTAGTTCCTCATCCTGGAAAGGTTGACGCCATTTACAGGAGCGGGCTGGTCCGCCTCCGTAGCAGAGGAGCCACCGAGGACGCTGGCCATGCCCTCCAGCAGGAGCAGGAGCCGGCGCTGCCGGTCTCTGGGCAGCTTGGCCAGGTAGCGCAGGAGATCAGGGTCCACCGTGGACAGGTAGCCCTCGTAGACCTGGCGGAGGGTTCGCATGGTGGGATAGCCCGCCGCCTCGAACAGCTCATCGGGGTCCACGTTCATGGCCTGAGCAACCCGCAGGAGCACAGCGGCAGAGGGGTTCTTCACCTCCCCATTCTCCAGTTGTGATAGGTAGCCCTGGCTAACCGAAGAGTTGCTGGCTAGGTGCCCCTGGGTCAAACGCCTCTCCTCCCTGAGCTGCCGTATCTTATCTCCTAAGTTCATCGTCTCCCCAACCCTTCCGCCGGCCGCCTGCATTGTCGGCCGCGGCCAAGCGCTTGTCAATAACCCAGCCCCGGGTCCGGTGGCCGCCCGGCTAGCGGCGGCTGCCGGCCCCCACCGTTGGCCGCCGCACTCGCGGGGCCTCCATGTTTTCCAGCAGCCGCAGAAGGTGCGCCTGCGCCTCCCTGGGCAGCTTGGCCAGGAAACGCAGAAGGTCTGGGTCTACCGCTAGGTCATAGGACGAGGCGGCATCCTCTACGGCCCCTGCCTCCCCGTAGCCCGCCGCCATCATCAGGGCTCGCGGGTCCACGTGGAGGGCCCGCGCTATTCTGAAGATGACGGCCGCGCTGGGGTTCTGCACCTCGTCATTCTCTAGCTGCGAAAGGTATCCCTGGCTGAGGCCGCCTTGCGCTGCCAACTGCGCCTGGCTCATCCCCAGCTCCTCCCGTAGCTCCCGTATCTTCTTCCCAAGAGTCATGCGAACCACCCTACCTTCCACACTACGACAGCGATTGAGCGATCCTGATGGCAGCGGGCCCGAGGATAACGATCAGGAACGCCGGAAAGATGAACAGCACCAGGGGGAAAAGCATCTTGATGGGGGCCTCGTGGGCCGCCTGTTCCGCCCGCTGCCGGCGCTTTACCCGTAGCTGGTCCGACTGCACCCTGAGGACCTGGGCGATGCCCACGCCCAACTGCTCCGCTTGGATAACCGAGTTTATGAAGCTAGTGAGCTCGTCCACCCCGCAACGCTCGGCCATCTCCGTCAGCGCCTCTTTTCGCAACTTGCCCATGGCCACATCGCGCAGCATGCGGGAGAGCTCCGTGGCCAACGGCCCGGAGCTCTTCTCCGCCACCCGGGCCAAAGCGGCGTCCAGGCCGAGCCCGGCCTCGACGCAGGTGGTCACCAGGTCCAGAGCATCGGGCAGCGCCTTGATGATCAGCTTCTGCCGCGCCTTCACCTGCGCCTTTAGCCACATGCGCGGCATCATCCAGCCCAGGGCCACCAGGCTGAGGCCGATCATCACCTTCTGCAAGATCAGACTGTTGGGCAACGCCGCAAACATCAGGAGGCCCATGCCGCCAAAGGAAACGAAGCTGACCGCCCAGAAGGTGAGGAAGGTGTTCAGGCGCATGGGGTTGCCGGCCATGACCAGCGACTTCTCCACCTCGGCTATGAGGGAGGCCGGCAGGACGGAGCTAATGGCCCGGGCCAGCCCCTCCACTCCAGGCTTGAGAACGCGCTCGGCAAAGGGTACGCTCAGGTCCACCTCGCCGTCGTCGCCAAAGACCGCCCGGTTGCGGAAGTCAGCGATCCGGGACTCGATGGCCGAGGTGGTGCTCCCGCCCCTGCCCACGGCAGAGGTCACCAGCACGACTGCGCCGAACACCGATAGCGATATCAGTATCAGGAGGATCATCCTACGCTCCTACACCTCGATGGCCATGATCCGCTTGATGGACAGGTACCCAAGGAACTCCAGGCCGATGGCGATGGCGATCATCACCCTGCCCACCAGCTCCGTGAAAAGGAGGCTCATGTACGATGGGTTCATGACCATGAAGATCAGAAACATGAAGATGGGCAAGCCGCCTATCACAACCCCGGTCATCTTCTGTTGCGCCGTCAGCGTCGATATCTCGCCGCGGATGCGCTCCCGCTCTCGCATGGTGAAGGCCACCTTGTCCAGGATCTCGGCCAGGTTGCCGCCCACGGCCCGCTGGATATTGATGGCCGTCAGCACCATGTCCAGGTCCTTGCTGTTGATGCGCTCGCCCAAAGCGTTCAGGGCGTCCTCCGCGCTCAGGCCCAGGTTGGCCTCCCGCAGCATCCGCCGCAGCTCCTGTGCCAAGGGCCCGTCCATCTGCCGCGAGGCGAACTCCAGGCTCTGCATCAGGCCGTAGCCCGACTTCAGGGAGTTGGATACCAGCCCCAGCATGTCCACCAACTGGGCGTTGATCCGGATGGCCCTGCGCTTCAACTTGCTGCTGACCCACATAGCCGGAAGGGCGTATCCGAAAGCGGCCAGCCCCGTGGCCATAAGCACGGTGAACAGGGTCTGGCTGAAGATGAAGGGGATGGCGAAGAAGAGGGCGGCCACAGCCCAACGGATCATGTAGTATTCGCCCACGCGCAAGGGCAGGCCGGCCCGCTCCAGATGCAAAGCCACCTTTTCTGACCCCTTGAACTGGGCCAGGAAGGCGCTGAGGACCGGCAAGCCGCTGTAGGACCGGCGCTGGCGAAGCTGAGGAGCCCCGGGGGCACCGGTGGGTCTTGCCTCACCCTCGGCCTTGAAGGCTTCTAGCCGCGCCGCCATGGGGTCGGCGCTGGTGCGGCGGCCAAGGCCGGAAAAGACCAGCGCCACCGCCAGGAAGACCATCGCAGCGATGCCGATGACCATTGGGTCCATGCGCTACCTCCTAGCCGGCATCATGAACAGGGACGGCGGCAGGCTCACACCCGCTGCCTCGAACCGCTCGGCGAACACCGGCCGGATGCCTGTCGGCTCGATCTGGCCTTCGATCTTCCCCTCGCTGGTCACGCCCGTCTGCCGGAAGCGGAAGAGGTCCTGCAAGGTGACGATCTGCCCTTCCATGCCGGTGACCTCGGTGACGTGAGTGACCCGGCGCACCCCGTCGGTGAAGCGCGCCAGCTGGACGATGAGGTGTAGGGCTGAGGCCATCTGCTCCCGGATGGCCCGGTCGGGCAGGTCGAGGTTGGCCATGAGCACCATGTTCTCGATACGGGCCAGGGCGTCTCTGGGGGAGTTGGCGTGGATGGTGGACAGCGAGCCCTCGTGCCCCGTGTTCATGGCGTTCAGCATGTCGAAGGCCTCTGGGCCGCGCACCTCGCCGATGATGATCCTGTCCGGGCGCATGCGCAGGGTGTTGCGCAAGAGGTCCCGCTGGGTGATCTCCCCTCTGCCGTCGATGTTCGCCGGCCGGGCCTCCAGGCTCACCACGTGGGGCTGCTGTAGCTTGACCTCCACGGGGTCCTCGATGGTGACGATGCGCTCGCTCTCCGGGATGAAGGCCGAAAGGGCGTTGAGGAACGTCGTCTTGCCGGTGCCTGTACCGCCGGAGATGAGGATGTTCAGCTTCAGCCTTACGCAAGCGGCGAGAAACTCCACTATCTCCTGGGTGATGGTGCCGGCCCGCACCAGGTCGTCCATGCTTAGCTTGTCGGCCCGGAACTTCCGGATGGTGATGGTGGGGCTCTTGGGCGCCACCGGCGGTATGACAACGTTCACCCGTGAGCCGTCAGGCAAGCGGGCGTCCACCATAGGCGAGGCCTCGTCCACCCTGCGCCCGATGGGCGCGATGATGCGCTCGATGACCCTGGCGATGTGGGAGTGGTCGCGGAAACGCACATCGCTGAGATAGAGGATGCCCTCCCTCTCGAAGTAGACCTCGTCCGGCCCGTTGACCATGACTTCTGAGATGGAGGGGTCCCGCATGAGGGCGTCGATGGGGCCGAGGCCCACCACCTCGTCCACCACGCGGGCCACGATCTGGTCTCGGGTGATGCCGCCCACGCTGGGCATCTCGCGGCGCAGGAGCGTCTCGGCGGCTTGCTCTACCACCTTGCGGCGCTCTTCCGCCGGCATCGAGCTGATCTGGTCCGCGTCCAGCTCATCGATGAGCATCTGGTGCATGCGGAAGATCAGTTGCTCCATATCTTCGTTGTAGCGGCCGGGGGTAACACGAGACGCCCCGGCGGGGTTGGGGCCCACACCGGCGCGCATCGAAGGGTTAACCGGCCGTCCTGTCTGCCAACTGGTCATTTGGTCACTCCACCCTAGCTTCTGTCTTGTCCTCGCTGACTGAGCCCAAGATGCGGCTCAGAAACCCGCCCTTCTGGGGCGGCTCCTTGGCCTTGGCCGGTTGCTGATGGCGCACGCCGCTGAAGGCGTAGGCCATCTCCACCAGGCTCTCCGCTGCCTTGCACTGGGGCTTGGCCACGACTACGGGCATACCAAGTTGCGTGGCCTGGCTAATGTTCCGGTCATAGGGCACAGACCAGAACACCTCGCGGCCCAGCATTCGCTTGACCTCCTGAGGCTGTACGTTGCTGGCCTCGTTGGTGGCGTTGATCACCAGCTTGATCTTCTCCTGGGGGAAGTTCCAGGAGCGCAGCATATCGATGGCCAAGAGCGTGTCCTTCAGGCTGGCCATATCCACCGTGGCCACCAGCACTACCATGGTGGCCAGCTCCAGCGCCCGGGCCACGATGTCGTTGAACGTTCCCGGGGTGTCCAGGATGACGTAGTCGTAGGACTGGGTGAGAAGCTGGACTATCCTCTCGATGTGCCCAGCGTGCACGCTTCGCCAGTCCGTCGGCCGGATGGGCGCCGGCAGGATTACCACGCCGGTGTTGTGGGTGTACAGGCACTCCTGGACGATCTCGCGGGTGATCTCTTCCTCGGGCATGGCCAGATCGGCGATGCTGCGCTCCACCGGTATGTCCATAAGGATGGCCACATCGCCGAAGCGGGTGTCCAAGTCCACCAGGACCACGGACTGGTTGGTCTTGAGGACCAGGGCCGTGGCCAGGTTGGTGGCGATGGTGGTCTTGCCGATGCCGCCCTTGGCGCCGAAAACGGTGATGACGGTCCCGGCAGCCACCGGCTCCTCCGCCTCGCCCGAAAGCCGGGCGCGGCGCCGCTCCTCCTGCGCCAGCACCGTGTGGATGGAGGCGATCAGCTCCTCCTCCCTCACCGGCGCGATGAGGTAGTCCTTGACGCCCGCCAGCATCGCCTTGCGCATGGACTCTGGGTCCCGGATGGAGGAGTAGGCGACGATGGGGGCCAGGGGCAGGAGGTCGGCGATGGCCTCTACCGTCTGGAGGGCCCGGATGAGGGGCTCCTCGATGTTGATGACCACCACGTCTGGCTCAGTGCTCTTGGCCAGGGAGACGGCCTCGATGCCGTAGCCGCCTTCGCCCAGGACGGCGAAGCCATTGAGGGCCAGCATCTTCTGGGTGTCGGCCCGGGCGTTGGGCTCCTGGCCGATGATGATCACTCGCGGGTTACGTCCCATAGCCTAACCCCTACTGACTACTGACCTGGAATCACGCCACAATTAGGGAGGTTCTCTAGCTGCCCGTGTTCGCCGAAGGGCCGTAGGGCCAGCCAAAGCTGCACCCCCACCTTTTCGTCATCCACGCTCTGCTGGGCCGCTGCCAGCCACCACGCCTCGTCAGGTGTCACCGAGAGGGTGGCGCTGATGGCATCGGTCTTGGTGCCGCTGGCGGCGACGCCTTGGGCGCCCTCAGCAGTCGCCTTCTTTATGTTGCTGTCAATCGCCAGCACCTCCACGTCCTGCACCACGTAGCAGGCCGACCCCGTCGCAAGGAACGCCTGACCATTCTCCACCCCGGCGGCCGCGCCGCTCAGTACCACGTCGACATAGTCCCCAGGCCGGACGAGACCGCCGGAGGCGGCCACAGGGCTGACGCGGACCGAGAAGGCGCGCTTCCCTGGCGGGACCAGGAGGGACAAAGGCGCGTTGTCCCCGAACTCCGACAGGGCCACCGTGGAGGATGTTACCTTCGACTGGATCACCTGCTCTCCGGCCATGATCGGGACCTGGGTCACCTGTCCCACCACCTGGTCGGGCTTCGTGAAGACGCCTGGGAGCAGGAGAGAGCTGGGCAGGGGCTTGAGGGTCAGCATGTCCGCCGTAACCCTCGTGTTGGCTGGGATATCGGTCGAGGCCACTACCACAGCCTGAGTCTGGCTTCCGGAGGACGATGTGTCCTTTCCAGCCTGGTTCAAATACACCGCTATGAGGACGGCCGCTAGTAGCCCGAGGGCCAACCCTAGGACTAGCTGGAGCCGCACCCCCTTGTTGCCTATGGCAAGGTTCTTGATCATGGGCTATCCCCCTTCAGGGTTGCACAGTTGATGATTGCCGGTTTCCAAATAGGTGACGCCCCCGCCCCCCTTCCCGTTACGCATGGAGCCCCGGGTCGCGATCCTACCGGGGGGCCTGGACCTCGAAGGCGGCGAATTCACCCGCCTGATAGTGCCCGGGCAGCGTGCAGAACATCACATACCTTCCGGGAGCGATGGGCTCGATCTCGAAGACTTCGCTCTCCCCGGCATCGAGTACCTGCCAATGGCCGGCAAGGTCCTGAAGCGCCACCTGCTTGGTGGCCGGGTCTACCGGCAGGGCTGCCGGGTCGCCGTCCCACCTGACCACCGCCACGTCGTGCGGCTCTTCACCGTAGTTGTAGACCGTGAAGTAGATCTCCTCGCCGGCGAAGGAGGTGTCCTGGACCACCACCCTCCCTTCGTACACCTCCACCTTCGTGTACCACGGAATGTATTGGGCGGACGGGTCCCTTGTGACCACAGGTTTCGGCACGGGAGTGCGTTTGGGAAGCGGCGTAGATAGCGCCCGGGCCGGCGTCGCCGGGGACGAAGGCGCAGTGCCCTCCGCCGGGGCCGGCGTCTCCTGCCCTGCCCCGGCTAGCGGGCCAGAGGTCTGGTTCTGCCGCGCCTGGCCCTGGCTACAGGCCAGGGCGGCAACTAAGAGGCCCAAAAGGAGAAGAGCAGCGGGCCATCTGGCCCCCATGGTCCAGCATATTTTGGCGCCTGCTCTCTTGCCCATCGGCTTCCCCCTTGTCCACGCCCTATTCCGCCAGCCGCACCCCTGTCGTGAACAGGCCCTGAGGATCGAAGTAGAACGTGGCATCGGCGCCATCGATGCGGATCTCGCCCGCCATTATCTGCATGTTGGCCGTTCCGCTGGCCGTGACGATGACAGTGGCGTCATCGTGAGGCGCGTAGAGGGTGCCCTGGAGCCCGTTTATGCCGTTGCCAGGGTTCAACGTGATGTCCTGGTCGTTGTTGCGGTCCTGGAAGATCACCATGCCGGCGAACAAACCGCTTTCCTGAGCGCCCAGCGTGACACTGCCGCTGGTGCTCAGATTTATCGCCCCGTACTTCCCGTTCTTCCCCCCCTGGGGCGCTTTCGTGTTGTAGATCATGACGTCCGGCGCGTTGAGCGTCGCACTATCTTTGACCTCGAACCCGCCGCCGCCGATGTAGTAGATGCCCGGGTTCAGGTTCACCACGGCCGAGTTCTTGACCTGGATGCCGCCCCAGTACACGCCCGGGTTTAGGGTCACCGTACCCGAGCTGATCACCAGCTTGGAGGGCGCCGTGGGGGTCCCGTTGCCGACCGGCAGCGTGTTGGGGTCGGGGCCTGCAAGGCTGGCATACGGATCGGGATACACGGGCTGATGGGTCAGCGGAACAGGCGACACCCAGCTTGTGGGGTTGCAACTGCCGCCGTCCACCTCCCAACCCCCGACGACATAGATCGCGTCAGCCTGAATGCTTCCGCCGCCGAAGACGTCGAAGGCGTCCCCTTGCGCACACTTCTGCGGGTCGTCGGCGTGGGCGAAGCTACAGGAGTTCGTGTAGATAGACCCTTCCACCACAAGGTTGCCGCCAGCCTTGATGAGGAGCGTGTGGTTCTTGCAGTCGTCCCGCAGCGAGACGAAGTTGTACGCGGGCACCGCTAGCGGGTTCGCTCCGGCTACCGCCCGGCCGCTCAGGTTCCACACGGTTCCACCGATGGGCGCCCGGAACAGGGGCGGAGTCGAGCCGTTGACGATCACCTCCACGTAGTTAGCGTCTCCGGCTGCCGGTCCGCTGGCGGGCGGGATGTTGACGGAGTACCCGCTGTTGTAGCCGTAATCCGACAGGTACTTGGCGGCCTCTGCCCTGGCGGCGGCAGCGTCGCCGCTGGTGGCAAGCACCTTGGCGCCGGCCAGGGCAGCAGAGTCGGCCGCGTTCTGTAGGTTCCGCCTCTCCTGGTAGGCGATGCCGACATCGATAGCCATGGCCACGAAGGCCAGAAAGACCGCCATACCCAGAGCAGCCAGGATCAAGGCCTGGCCACGTTCTCTTGTCATGGGAGCGCGCTTATGCAACATATGAGCACCTCCGCCCTACCTCATTCCAGGCGCATATCGGCCTGGGACGAGAACGTTAACGTCGGTCCTATGGCACCCCCGATAAGCCCGAGAACGCTGCCCAACGGCGTGATGAGATCGTAGTCGTAGCTGACGTCCACGATAACCGACGAGCCCGGCGTGCCCTGGGCGTTGGTCACGTTGACGGTCAGCTTGGCCTGGTCCAGGGAGCCGGCGGTATCTTTCACGCGCTGGATGATAGCCGCCTGCGTGCCCCCGACAGCGCCCAACCGGGCGCCCTCGCGAGCCGAGTTGGTGACCGTGAGCCAGGCATGGAACCCCATGCCGAAGTCGATGATAGCGAAGAGAAGGACAAGAAAGATGGGAAGGACCAGAACGAACTCCACTAGGCTCTGGCCCTTGTCCTCGCGGTATCGCTTTCTTAGCCCCTTGCCTAACACGCGTTCCCCCTTCCCTCCGGCTCAAGCGCCGCCGGCCGTTGCAAACAAGCCGGCGTGGGGGCCGCCGCCTCTCCGGCGCGCGACCCCCGCTCACCTGCTGTCCGGCCACGAGCTGCGCGGCCGGCTTCTCTGGGGCCCCATGCGGGGCCTCCGGACCCGCCTAGAGCGAGCCGGTAACGCTGCCTAGGGTGCCCGAAATGGCGAGACCCAAGGCCGTCAACGCGGCGATGCAGACCACCGCGATCAAGGCCAAGAGCAGGCCGTACTCGGCCAGGGCCTGGCCCTCTTCGCGGTCGAACCGGGCCACGAACCACAATAGAGCCTCGTTGATCTTGGAGAGCATCTCTCCTCCTTTCCCTTGTGTTGCCTACGTGATGGACTTCTCGCTTGTGTCGCCTGGACGGCATCCCGTCCCGGCCCTCTTCGTCTCCGTCAGTCCGGCGACCACCTCCTTTGGGGACTGCCCAGGCGGGCGATGTGTTCCGAAGGCTTAGATGAACGTCCATGTTCCGCTGTTACAGTTATGTCCAGGCGGTGAAAGGAATTTCACCGGAACCCGCTGGGCTGTTCTCCTTCCGTACACCAAGAGACGCCCAAAACGGCGCTGGCGCAGCGCCCCGCCGGGTGACGTTCGGTTAAGGAACGGCGCCCGGGCCCGGCGGTATGGCGGCCGCCGATTGCGGCCCCCCGCTGCGATGCGCTAGGCTCTTGCCTCAGAGCACCCGAACCATGCCATGCTGATCGTTTTTCTCGCCGCCGGTCTCCTCTTGGGCCAGGCCATCGACCTGGCCTACCCACGGCTCTTCACCGGCGCCCCTCTGCGAGGCCGCCTCTCCCGCTGCGACGCCTGCGGCGCGCCCCTTGCCCCCGCACAGGCCGTGCCCCTCTGGGGCTACCTGCACAGCCAGGGCCGCTGCCCCCGATGCGGCGAGCGCCTGCCAGCGCGGGCCCTCGTGCTCCCCGCTTGGGGCGCCGCCCTCTTCGCGGTCTCCTACGCCGTCTTCCAAGACCACGTGGGCGCGGCCCTTTTGGCCGGCTTCTTCTCCACCGTCTTCTTCACCCTCACTCTCACCGACCTCGACCGGCGCCTACTGCCCAACCGCGTCATCTACCCCTCGCTTCTGCTGGCCATCGCCTTCTCGTGGGCCTGGCCCGGCGCCTCTTTCGTCGAGATCCTGGCGGGCGGGCTGCTAGCCACCGTCATCGGGGTCTCCCTCCTCTTGTTCTCCCTCCCCTTCGGCGCCAACGCCTTCGGCATGGGGGACGTCAAGATGATCATCCTCTCGGGATTCGTCCTGGGGTTGCCGGCGGTCATACCCGGCCTGTTCATAGGCACCTTCGCAGGGGGGATAGCCGCCCTCTTCCTCTTGCTGACGAGGCTAAAGGGCCGGGGCGATTACATCCCCCACGGCCCGTTCCTGGCCCTGGGTTCCACCATCGCCCTCTTCTGGGGGCACGACATCTGGGACTGGTACGTCAACCGTTAGGGCTGGCGCGCACCGCCGCCCGTGGTGTAACGCTGGGCGCCGGCCCCATGTCCTACCTATGACGCACCATGGCCAGTATCGCCTCTGCCCTGCGGACCCCCAAGAGCCCCCTCTTGCGGGTGCTCCTCAAGCCCGGCAACATCCTTCCGGCCTTCGTCTGGATGTTCCTCGTCTTCAACCAGGCCGTTAACTCTGCCTT
This sequence comes from Dehalococcoidia bacterium, assembly GCA_034432935.1. Lineage (GTDB taxonomy): Bacteria > Chloroflexota > Dehalococcoidia > SM23-28-2 > RBG-16-64-32 > DAOUAG01. Next base: position 20,571 of record DAOUBD010000066.1, read on the forward strand.
TCCTTACTCGCCCTCTACTTTGGGGCTCGTCCTCATCAACACCGTGGCCATGGTCCTTTTCGTCGTGCGGCGGGACGCTAGCCGGGTCGGCGGCAAGGTGGACGGGGCCATCGCCCTGGCCGGAACCTTCAGCGTCTCCCTCCTGCGAGACGCCGGCCAGTTGCAGGATGCCCACCCGCTGCCCACGGCCGTACAGGCGGTGGCGCTAGCTGGCTGGGGGCTCTCCCTCCTCACTCTAGGCCGCAGCTTCGGCGTCGTGCCTGCCGACCGGGGCCTCGTACGCTGGGGCCCCTACGCGGTGGTGCGCCACCCCGTCTACGCCTTCGAGGCCCTTTTCTTCCTAGGCTACCTGATGGCGGTCCCTACCCTCCGCTCCTTCGCCGTCATCCCCGTATGGGCCGTCCTCCAGGTGGTCCGCATCGTCCGCGAGGAGCGCATCATCGAAGGCTACGACGACTACCGGAGGCAGGTGCGCTGGCGCCTGGTGCCCTTCGTCTGGTGACCCTCTAGCGCGAGCAGCCGCGCCTTGACACCCGGCGGCAGCGGCGCAATCATACGCGCCGATGGGCAAAGGGGCCGATATCCGCCTCAAGCGTGTCTACGACCCGCCGTCCCCAGAGGACGGGCGCCGCATCCTCATCACCCGCTACTGGCCCCGGGGCGTTCCCAAGTCCGCGGCCGACGAGTACACTACGAAGGTGGCGCCCTCGCGAGCCCTCGTACAGGCCTTCAAGCGCAAGGGTCTGAGCTGGGAGGAGTACGTGCGGCGCTATCTGGAGGAGATGCAAGCAGAGGAGGCAAGGAACGAGATCCGCCGCCTGGCCGCTCTGGCCTCGTCGCAGAGAATCACCCTGATGTGCATCTGCGAAGACGAGTCCCGTTGCCACCGCAGCCTGGTCCGGGACTTGATCTTGGAGGCCGCTCCCAGCGATGCTTCCCCATAGGGCCAAAGACTCATTTCCTGTGAAGGAGGCCAACGGCTCATGACTAAACCTCTCCAGATCCTGGCCGAGGGCCAGAGCGAGTACCTGAAGGTCGACCCCGACGGTTACCGCGAGTACGTCCGCGAACACAAGAACCGGGCCATGGTCCCCAAACTCATGTCGGAGAAGGAAGCCATCGAGAGGTTCGTCTCGGACGGCGATTACATCGTCTACGAGTGCAACTACCTGACCCGGGGGCCCTCGGCTCTGATCCGGGAGCTCATCCGGCAGAAGAAGAAGGACCTCTGGGTGGGCGCCAAGTTCACCTGGGTGACGGCGGCCATGCTGGTGGCCGCCGGATGCGCCTCCAAGCTGGACGTGGGCTTCTTCCTCTTCGGCCCGACGGTGGGCGAGGCCGTGCGCGAGGGCCGGGTCAAGGTCTACGAGTACTCCAACGTCGTCATGACCAACCGCATCATGGCCGGGGCCATGGGCATCCCATTCATCCCGGTGCGCTCCTTCGGCGGCACCGACGGCTTCAAGTACTCCGGCGCCAAGCTCATAGATGACCCGTACACGGGGCAGCCTACGGTCATCGTGCCGGCCCTCAATCCTGACGTGGCCCTCATCCACGTACACCAGGCGGACGTCTTCGGCAACGCCCGGGTCTTCGGAACCGGCGTCTCCCACACCGAAGCGGCCCTGGCCTCCAAAAAGGTGATCATCTCCACCGAAGAGATCATCGACACCGAAGAGATCCGCGGCGATCCGGGCCGCACCACCATCCCCTACTACGCCGTCGACGCCGTCGTGCACCTACCCTTCGGCGCCTACCCGGGCGAGATGCAGGGCAAGTACTCCTCGGACGTCAACCACGTGGTGCAGGTGATCGGTGCCACCATGCGGGGGTTCATCGATAAATACCTGGAGCAGTGGGTCTACAGCGTGGGCAGCCACCAGGAGATGATGGACAAGCTCGTCGGCTACGCCAAGATCAAGGAGATCACCGGCCGGGCTACAATCAAGGAAGGCTACGGGGCCTAGCAACCCTGCGGCAAACGGGAAGGGGTCGACAGCAGATGAGCGAAAAAGCAGCCTACTTCAACGAGCGCGAACACCAGATCTGCCTGGTGGCCCGTATGATCGAAGATGCCCGGACCTACTGGGTGGCCGGCGGCGGCTCCCCCATGGCCGCCATCCTGATGGCCAAGAAGCTCTACGCCCCCAACGCCATCTACGTCACCGAGGACGGCGTCCTGGCGCCGGAGCCAGCGTTGCCCCTGGACCCGCTGATGACCATGGTCAGCTCCCGCGCCAGCTACCGCGCCCTCCAGTGGGGCACGATGAACAGCGTGGGGTTCCATGCCCAGCTCGGCTTCATGGACTACGGCATCCTCAACTCCCTCCAGATAGACCCCTACGGCAACATCAACTCCACTGCCCTAGGGGACTACGAGGGCGAGCACCGCCGCTTTGGCGGCCCCGGCGGCGCCGACTCCATCGCCTCCATGTGCTGGCGCACCATCGTCATGACGGACCAGCAGAAGCGCAAGTTCGTGCCGCGGGTCGACTTCATCTCCTCTCCCGGATTCCTCGATGGCAGCGAGGGGGCCCGCGAACGCGCCGGCCTGCCCAGGGGCACGGGGCCCTGGCGCGTCGTGACCCCTTGGGCCCTTTTCGACTATGAAGACCGTTGCCTGCGCCTCATCGGCGTCGCACCCTTCGTCACCGTCGAGCAGGTCCTGGCCGAGATGTCCTTCCGGCCCAAACTGGCGGACAAGATCGAGACGTTGGAGACCCCGACGGAGGAGGAGCTGGCGCTCTTGCGCAGCGAGCTGGACCAGCGGGGCCAGATCACCGACGTAGGCAAATGGATCATGCGGCAAGACGACGGCACCTTCGCCTTCGTCGAACAAGAGAAGCCGAAAGGAGAGCTCCCCTCCAGTTGGTGACGGCGGCAGAGTGACTGCCAGCCATCCAGCCGCGACGGCAGCGCACGAATGGTCACCGAAAAGAGCGCCCGCTTCTACTCAGAGGGCCTGCGCCTGGCCGCTGCTCTCTTCGTGCCCGAGGGGCCCGGGCCGCACCCCGGCGTGGTCCTCTGCCACGGCTTCACGGCCATCAAGGAGCTGGCGCTTCCAGACTACGCCCGGCGGTTCGCAGAGGCCGGCCTCGCCGCCCTCATCTTCGACTACCGGGGCTTTGGGGAGAGCGAGGGCCCTCGCGGCCGCCTCATCCCCTGGGAGCAGGTGAACGATATACGCAACGCCATCACCTTCCTCCAGTGCCAGAACGAGGTGGACGAAAGCCGCATCGGCATCTGGGGCACAAGCTACGGCGGCGCCCACGCTATAACGGTCGCCGGCCTCGACCGCCGGGTGAAGGCAGCGGTGGCCCAAGTAGGCTTCGGCGACGGCGGGAGGCTCTTCCGCAGCAAGACGACAGCCGAGCAGCAGGCCGCTCTCCAGATGATGCTGGACGCCGACAGGCGGCAACGGGTCCTCACCGGAAAGTCCGCCATGATCGATCCTCTCCAGGCCCTTTCCGACGAAGACTCCGTCCGCTTTTTCACCGCGGCCATTAAGCAACATCCATCCCTGCGCACCCAGATCCCGGTGGAGACCATCGAGGCGACCCTTGCCTACAGGCCGGAGGAGTTCGCGGGCCGCATATGCCCCCGGGCCCTGCGCCTCATAGCCGTCGAGCACGATCTCCCCTGCCCGAAGGAGGAGTTCGAGGCCGTGTACGCGCAGGCCGGCGAGCCCAAGGACCTGACGGTGCTGCCCGGCCTGCGGCACTACGACGTGTACGAAGGTGAGGGGCTGCGCACTACGGCCCAGCTCGCCATCGATTGGTTTCGCCGGTATCTCTAGGGGCCGCCTACCGGAAGAGATCCTTCTCCGGAGGCCGCACCATCTGGCGAGCCGAACCGTCGCCCCGCGGGTACGAATAGCCCCGTACGATAGCCACCGGCACGCCGTCCAGCTTGCCCATCACTAGCTCCGCCGCCGCGGCTAGCTCGTCGGCGACGGCCAGGGTGCTGACGCGCAGCTCGTAGCCGTACGGGTCCACCTGGCCGACGTAGTCGGCGAAGGGCAGCATGCCGGCCAGGCCGACCGCCACGTTGGCGTGGCCCTCGCGCCAGGGCCGGCCAAAGGTGTCGCTGATGATCACCGCGACGTCTGCGCCCGTGGCCTGCCAGATCCCCTGCCGTACCTCCCGGGCCGAGCGGTCCGGGTCCTCCGGCAAGAGAGAGACGACACCGGACCCTACGTTTGAGGCGTCGATGCCAGCGTTGGCGCAGACGAACCCGTGGCGTGTCTCGGTGATGAGGACGGGCCCCCGCTGGCGGACGATACGCACGCTCTCCCGCAGGATCAGCTCCACCAGGCGAGGGTCCTTCTCCGTCTCCGCGGCCAGCCGCAACGCCTCCGGGGAGGGATCCACACCGTCCAAAGGCACCACCCGACCCTCCGCCTTAGAGACGATCTTCTGAGTGACGACCACCACGTCCCCGTCGCGTATCCCCGGCTCCTCCGCGGCCGCACTAACGATCAGGGACGCCAGATCGTCTCCCGGCCTGACTTCGGGCAGGCCGCGAAGGGGGATGATTAGGATCTTGTCCGTCAAACCCTCTCGCCCTCTGGCACCTAGGGTCTACACGCCAACGATACGCAGGCCTGAGTGGGCCTTGTAGATCTTGTTGATGTGCAGGAGCAGCACGGTGAACTCCTCGGTGTAGCGAGAGTTGGCTAGAGGCCCGCCGTCGAGAGCCCGAACGTACTCGATCTGCTCGACCAGCTCCATCACCTTCTTCTTGGCCCCTTTGTGGTCGCCGCAGACGATCACGTCGCCCTGCATAGGCTTCTCCACCTTTTGCAGTTGGGTGCCATCCAGGTGGTGGAAGGCGCTCACGACCTTGGCCTTAGGCACCAGAGCCCTGGCCTGCTGGGCAGCGGAGCCCTCCTCCACCTGGATGGCCCGCGGGCCATCCTTATCCCAGACCATGGGCACCACCACGTCTACCAGCACCTTGTCGCCGATGGCCCCTGCCAAATCTCGCAATGTGCTCTCGTGGGCGTCGGCAGGCACCGTGATGAATACGATATCGGCCTTCTCGGCCCCCTCCGCGTTCAGTCCGCCGTAGACCTCCGCCTCCGGCAGCTTCTCCTTCACCTTTTGCACAGCTTCGGCCGCCCGCTCCTCCGAGCGAGACCCTATAAACACTACGTTGCCGCTCTTTGCGAACCGCATGGCCAGACCCAGACCTTCCGGCCCTGTCCCTCCTATGAACGCGATCCTTGCCATTCACCTCTCCCTGCCCGGGCGGGCGAACAGGCCTCGGCCACGGGGACCTACCGCCCGCCTGGGCCCGATGTTTTCTAGCTTCGAGGCGAGTATACCGGCGCGCTTGGGGCTGTTGCTAGTTGCGTTATGCGGGCGTTACAATGGTGCCTGGCCCGCCGGGAGGCAGGCGCGGGGTGCGCCTCGCCGGCGAAAACGGGTCTAGCGGCCATGCCCTCAGCGGCACTGCACCCCCGCAACCATACGGAAGACCGGCCGGAGACGGCCCCGCATCGGAGCAGAGGGATGGCCGAAGCAGTAACCTTGCCCGCGCCCCTTACCCGTACCCTACCCTCAGGGATAGAAGATATCCTGGCCCGCGCCCTCGGAGGCGCCGAGATCGGCCGCGAGGCCGCCATCCAACTCATGCGGGCCTCGGGCAGCGACGTGCCCGCCCTCATGGAGGCCGCAAGCCGCTTGCGCGACCGCCGCGGCCACGTCATCACCTATTCGCGCAAGGTGTTCATTCCGCTGACCAACCTCTGCCGCGATAGCTGCGGCTACTGCACCTTCGTCAAGGACCCCGGCGATCCAGAGGCCCACACCATGACCCCAGAGGAGGTCCTGGAGGCGGCCCGGCTAGGCGCGGCGGCCGGGTGCAAAGAGGCGCTCTTCTCCCTGGGGGACAAGCCAGAGCTGAAGTATCCCTCCCATCAACGCTGGCTGCGCCAACGCGGCTACAGCACCACCATCGAGTACCTGCGGGACATGTGCGCCCTGGTCTACGGGGAGACGGGCCTCCTACCCCACGTCAACCCCGGCGTCATGACGGAGCAAGAGATGGCCGCCCTCCGGGAGGTCAGCCTCAGCGCCGGAATCATGTTGGAAACCGTGAGCGACCGCCTCTTGCGCCCCGGGCTGGCCCACCACCGCTGCCCCGACAAGGTGCCCGCCAAGCGCATCGCCACCATCGAGGCGGCCGGACGGCTAAAGGTGGCCTTCACCACCGGCCTCCTCATCGGCATCGGCGAGACGCCGGAGGAGCGGGTGGACTCCTTGTTGAAGATCCGGGAGCTGCATCAACGCTACGGCCACATCCAGGAGGTCATCATCCAGAACTTCCGGGCCAAGCCCGGCATCCCAATGCGGGACCACCCGGAACCGCCGCTCCTGGACATGTTGCGAACCCTGGCCACAGCCCGCCTGGTCCTAGGGCCGGGGATGAACATCCAGGCGCCCCCCAACCTGGCTCCCGATACCTACCAGATGTACCTTTTCGCCGGCATCAACGACTGGGGTGGTGTCTCGCCCGTAACGCGGGACTTCATAAACCCCGAGAGGCCATGGCCCCAGATCGAGGAGCTGCGGCGCACCACCGAGGCCGCAGGCTTCGAGCTACGAGAGCGGCTGCCCCTGTATCCGGAGTACGTGCGCCTCGACAACGGCTTCGTCCCAGATGGCCTACGCGAACGCGTCCAGGCACTGGCCGGCCCCGATGGGCTGGTGAGAGGAGAGGAAGAACGATGGTGAGGAACGGAAACCAACGACCGCGACGCGCCCGAGGCTCCGAAGAGCCCCAGACGGGCGGCGACGGGCCTTCCCTGCCTCACCTGGCGGCGTCCCTTAACCGGCTGCTGGCCGCCGCCAGCCCACCGGTGGCGCGGGTTCTGGACAAGGCCCTGAGCGGAGCCGACATCACCGCCGCGGAGGCCGTGACGCTCCTCGATGCCCAAGGGCCGGATGTGAACGCCATCATGCTGGCGGCAGATGACCTGCGCCGCCGCACCGTGGGCGATGTCGTCACCTACGTGATCAACCGCAACATCAACTTCACCAACGTCTGCATCAAGCGCTGCGGTTTCTGCGCCTTTAGCCGGGGGCATAGGGAAGAGCAGGCGTATTACCTGCCAGTGGAGGAGGTGGTACGGCGCTGCCGGGAAGCCTGGGAGCTGGGCGCCACCGAGGTCTGCATCCAGGCCGGGTTGCCGCCCAAGATGCCGGGCGACTATTACATCGAATTGACCCGGGCCATCAAAAAGGAGCTGCCGGACATCCACATCCATGGCTTCTCGCCAGAGGAGGTGCTCTACGGCGCCATCCGCGCCCGCTGCTCCATCCGCGACTACCTCGTTGGCCTGAAGGAGGCTGGGGTGGGATCGTTGCCCGGGACCTCGGCCGAGATCCTGGATCAAGAGGTGCGGGACATCATCAGCCCGGGCCGCATCAGCGTTGGCCAATGGGTGGAGGTGGTGACCACGGCCCACTCCTTGGGCATACCGACCACCGCCACCATCATGTACGGTCACGTGGAGACCTCTCGCCACAAGGCGCAGCACCTCGCCCTCATACGGGACATCCAGCGGCAGACCGGCGGCTTCACGGAGTTCGTGCCCCTGGGCTTCGTCCACGACGAGGCGCCCATGTACCGCAAGGGGCTGCTACAAGGGGTCCGGCCCGGGGCCACGGGCACCGAGGTCATCAAAATGTACGCCGTCTCCCGTCTCATGCTGAACAACTGGATCAGGAACCTCCAGGCGTCGTGGGTGAAGGAAGGGCCCAAGCTGGGGCAGCTCCTCCTCAACGCCGGCGCCAACGACTTCATGGGCACCCTCATCAACGAGAGCATCTCGACCTCGGCCGGCGCCATCTATGGCCAGCTCATGAAGCCCAGGGAGATGAGGCGCCTCATCCGGGACGCCGGCCGCATCCCGGCGGAGCGCACCACCACCTACGAGATCCGGCGCCTCTTTGGCCCTGAGGAGGATAGCCACTACGACCCTCTGGACCTAGTGGAAGACAGCGAGGAGCGCTTCGGCTCCTACGAGCGCCTAACTCGTTCTAGCGCCTTCCGGTTCCGAGACCAGTACGTCCTGCCGGTGACAGTCCAGAGGTAGTTTCCCGGGGGCCGCCGGCCCGCACCGCGCGAGCGACAGCATGAGAACAGCCACCCTGGCCTACGCCGGCCTCACGGCCGCGCTATGGGCGGCCGTCATCGGCGGCGGCATCGTCCTCTACCAGGCGACGGGGCCAAGCGATGCCATCGAGCGGGCGGCCAGCGCCCACGGCTACAACCTGCTGTCCTGGGAGCTGCGGCACCTCCCGGAAAAGTGGCTCTACAAGCTCGGCCACGTCTTTGCTGGCCAGCCCAGTGACAGTGACGAGGTCCTGCGCCGCTACTTCTCCCTTGTGGGCGAAATCGACGACCTCTCGCGGCAACCCAACCCGCCGCCGCGCTTGGCGGCGGCTGAGGCGGAGCGGGCCAGCATTGAGAACAGGGTCGAAGACATCATCGAAGGCCGGGTGACGGCCATCTTAGAGGAGCAAGTCCTGACGATAGGCCCGCCGCCCTTCACCAGGATGGACATCGTCTTCCCGCCCGTTGACTTTGAGTTCGACGAGCCGCCCCGGGTCCTAGTCATCTCCCCCCGGGACCGCATAGAGTACGCCCGGTCCTATCTCCTCGGCCCCGGCATCACTCTGGACACCGTCGCCAGCATCGAGGCGCAGGCCGAACAGGGGAACGTTGGGGAGAGCGGCGTGTCAGCCCTCGTCGTCGGCACCAGCGGCGTCTCCACCTATCCTAGCGTGGTCTCCAGCCTCGACCCGTACGAGTCCCTTATCGACACCGTCTTCCACGAGTGGTTGCACCAGTACCTGCTCCTCTACCCCCTCGGCCGGAGCTACTTCGCCGGCAGCCAAACCCGGACCCTCAACGAAAGCGTGGCCAACATCGCCGGTCACGAACTAGCCCGCCTCTACTTCCAGCGGTTCGGCCAACTGAATCAGGCCGGGCCGCCCACGGCATCAGGCGCACAGGCGGGCGCCGGCAGCTTCGATTTCACGAAGGAGATGCGGCAACTGCGGGCACGTGTGGAGGAGCTGCTGGCCCAGGGGCGCATCACGGAGGCGGAGGCGCTGATGTCCCAAAAGCGGGACGAGTTTCAGCAGCACGGTCACTACATCCGGCGCCTGAACCAGGCCTACTTCGCCTTCCACGGCTCTTACGCCGACACCCCAGCGTCCATCGACCCCATTGGGCCCAAGCTCCAGGACCTTCTCCAGCGCTCGGGGTCGCCTGGCGAGTTCATTCGCAAGGTGCGAGGCATCACCAGCGCCGGGGAGCTGGACCGTCTTCTGGCGATGTCCTAAGGGCTAGGCTGGCGCCCCAGCAGTTCCGCCCGCCCTGGCCGTGCCCTCCTCCAGGGCATATTCGAAGTCCAGCACCTGTACCCCGGGCCACCCCTTGAGCAACGGCCGCAGCCGCAGCACGTCCCGGTTGTGGAGCATCCCCTCCCACCAATGGCGGGTCTTGAAGGCGGGGAGGATGACGATGAGCCGGCGGTCTGGCCAGGTTCGCTCCTCCCTCTCGATGAAGGTCAGCATCGGCCAGACGAAGGACCGGTAGGGGGACTCGATGATCATCAGCGGGACGTCCGGCGCCACCCGGGTCCAGCGCTCGCGGAACTCTTCCGCCTCGGCCCTGTCCTCGGTAACGTGGACTGCGGTGATGCGGTTGGACAGGGCCCGGGCCATGCCAATGGCCCCGAGGGAGATCTTGTTTACTCCATCTACGGGGACGATGACGTGATCTCGGGGTCCGCCGGCCTCCACAGGCACCGCAGAAGGCACCGCCGCCAGCGCCGCGCTTTCGTCGGCCTGGATGCACCGCTGGAACCACTCGTAGTGGCGGCGGATGGAGGCGAAGAGGAGCATAAGGCCAGCCATCATGAGGACGGAGATCCAGGCTCCGTGAGTGAACTTGGTGATGGCGATGATGACGGCCACTACGGCCGTCGCGGCGGCCCCGATGGCGCTGATGATGGCGCTGCCCATCCAGCCTGGCTCCCGCAGGATGGCGAACCGGCGCACCATGCCGGTTTGCGAAAGGGTGAAGGAGACGAAGACACCGAGGGCGTAGAGGGGTATGAGCCGCGTCACCTGGCCGCCGAAAACGATGAGGAGAACGGAAGAGGCCGCGGCTAGGAGCATGATGCCGTTGGAATAGGCTAGCCGGTCGCCCCTGAAGTGGAACTGGCGCGGCAGGAACTTGTCCCTGGCCAGGATGGCGGCCAAAGGCGGGAAACCGTTGAAGCTGGTGTTGGCGGCTAGAAGCAGGACTAGGGCGGTGGCTACTTGGTAGGCGTAGTACAACAGGTTCTTGCCCAGGACTTCCTTCCCCAGTTGGGACACTATGGTCTCTTCGTGGCTGGGGACCAGCCCGAACCGGCTACTGAGATAGGTGATCCCCATGAAGAGAAAGGCCAGGATCCCCGCCATCATCAGCATGGTCGTCCGGGCGTTTTGCACCTCCGGCTTCTTGAAGGCGGGAACGCCGTTGGAGATGGCCTCGATGCCCGTCATCGCCGCGCTTCCCGAGGAGAAGGCTCGCAGGATCAGGAAGAGGGTCAGGCCTTGTTGGGCCGCCACCTGCCGCTCCGGCGGCGCTCCGTGCAATAGCGAGCCCGGCGCGTCGCCGGTGATGACCTTCACCAGGCCAAGGACGATGACCGTGGACATGGAGAAGATAAAGAAGTAGGTAGGGATGGCGAAGATGGTACCTGCCTCCCGGATACCCCGCAGGTTGCCCCAGGTGATGAGGAGGATCATGAAGACGCCGATGGGAACCCGGGCATCGTGCAGGTCAGGGAAGGCGGAGGTGATGGCCGCCACGCCGGCCGCCACGCTGACCGAGACCGTCAGGACGTAGTCCACCAGGAGCGCTGCGCCCGCCGTCAGGCCAGGCACCCGGCCCAGGTTCTCGTGGGCGACGATGTAGGCGCCGCCGCCGCCCGGGTAGGCCTTGATGGTCTGCCGGTACGACGCCGTGACGATGAAGAGCAGAAGGGTGATGACCGCGGCGATGGGCAGGGCGTTGTGCAGCGCCCCTGACCCGGCCAGGAGCAGCATGAGGAGGATCTCTTCCGTCGCGTAGGCCGAGGACGACAGGGCGTCGGAGGAGAAGATGGCCAGCGCCTTGACCTTGCTCAGGCGCTCGTGGACCAGGCGGGACGTCTCGAACCATCGGCCGAGGAGCAGCTCCTTCAGCCGGTGTTCCAGGCGGCCCCACCGGCTCCGGGGCAGGCTGCCGATCTCCGTAGCAGCCATGTAGCCGGCCCCTAGTCTGGTAAACTCCCGCCGCCTCGGTACGAGCCTCAGATAGGGCAGCCGAGACGTCGCCCCGGGCCGCACCTCACGCAGTTCGATGTCCAGATCGGACCGCCCGCCGCCGCGCTCTTGGCGCGGAATCACGATGCGGCTGCGGTCCTCGCCTGGCGCCCGTTGCGGCTCACGCGGCGGCCGTTTTGGACGCTGGGCCGGCGCCCCCTCTGGCGCTGCCGGCCGAGGTGCTTCCTTCCGCTCGCCTGCGTACTGCCGGCGCGCTATCCGGATGTAGGAACGGCCGCGGCCCTTCCCTTCCAATCCCTATCTCATCCCCGGCTTCATCTTACCAAGCCGAAGCTTAGGCTAGCACGGGGGGGATGTCCTTCGCCAGGCGCCTAGCCCCCTATTGGGATCATCAGGATCTGGCCGGGGTAGACTGATTCCCCTGGCTTCAGGTCGTTCAGCTCCCGGATGGCGTCCACCGAAACCCCGAACTTGGCCGCGATGCTGCCGAGGGTATCGCCCTCCTTCACGGTGTAGTAGTAGACCGTGGGCGTCGAACCCCCTGGCGGGCCTGGCCTCGGCGTTTGGGTTGCCGCCGGGGCCTCCGTAGCTTCCGGCGTTGGGCTGGGCGCTGGCGAGCCGGTGCGCACGGGGAACACTGGCGGCTTCGGCGTCGGCTCCGGCGTCTCCCCGGGCGCGGGCGTGGGTGACGCGGACGGCGCGCGGCAGGCTCCAGGCTTGGACGGCCGCTCACCCGCCTTGAACACCTCTTTCTTGCCGCCGCAGTCCACCGTCACTATGCTGGGTGGCACCTCGAAGGGTCTAGGGGGCAGCTGCAGATACTCCAGGGCTGCCTGGGTGAACCGCTTCCACATCGGCCCTGTACCCGCCGAACTGAAGGTGCCAGGGGCCATGGGCGTATTGTCCGCGTTTCCCATCCAGACGCCCACGGCCAGGTCCGGCGTGTAGCCCATCACGACGCCGTCCCGGAACTCCTCGCTCGTCCCCGTCTTGGTGGCAGCCGGCCGGTCGATGGTCAACCGGCTCCAGTTGATGGCGTCCTTGGAGAGGATGTCGGTGATCATGTACACATACGCCGGGTCGAACACCTGGCGCTCTTCGGGGGCGGAGTACTGGTAGAGCACGTTGCCCGAGGCGTCCTCGATCTTGAGTACGGCCACCGGGTCCAATTCCCGATAGCCTTCCGGCAGATCCTCCACCGTGGGGCGGCCCTTCATCACCCCGTTGTTGGCCAAGGTGGCGAAAGCAAAAGTCATATCCAAAAGCTGCACCTCACAGGCGCCCAGGGTGATGGTAGGCCCGCAATCGCTCTGGCGCAGGTCCGTGATGCCCAGCCGGTGGGCCGTGTTCCTCATGTCGTCTATGCCCACCTCCATCACCGTCCGCACGGCCGCCGTGTTCACTGATTCCGAGAGGGCCTTGCGGATGGTGATGTTCCCCATATGGCTGAAGTTCCAGTTGTTCACCTGTTTCTTCTGGCCGCCCACATCCAGATACAGGGGCTCATCCTGGACGAAAGTGGATGGCACCCAGCCCTTCTCGAAAGCCGTCAGGTACGTAAAGACCTTCATGGTAGAGCCATGGGACTGGAGAGACCGCGCTATGTCCACCTCGCCAGCGATGTCCGGGCGGAAGTAGTTGCGGCTGCCCACATAGGCCAGGACCTCACCGGTTCCTGGGCGTATGGCCACCAGTGAGCCGTCGTGGCCGCCGTAGCGCTCCTCATTGGCGGCGATCTGTTCCTCCACCGTCTGCTCTGCGATCTGCTGGAGCCCAAGATCCAGCGACGTCGTGATGCGCAGGCCACCCCGCTCCACCACCTTGTTGCAGGGAAGACCGCCCGGAGGGTCGAAGAGGCCGCGGGCGCACATCTTCTTGACCTGGTCCTCGACGTAGAAGACGAAATGGGGCGCCTTGATGTCCAGGGAAGCCTCCACGTAGTTCAGGGGCTCCTCCCTGGCGGCGTTGATCTCCTCCGGGGTCAGGTGCAGAAGGGGCTTGGAGGGGTCCTTGGGATCGGGGATTTTGTTGATTTCATCGAGGTGCTTGATCATCAGGTCCAGCACCTCCAGCTGACGGGCCTTTGCCCGCTCCCGGTTCTCAGGGATCGCCGGGGTGTAGAGCCCAGGGGCCTGGGGAAGGCCCGCCAAAAGGGCCGCCTCCGCCAGAGTCAGGTCCTTGGCGCCCTTACCGAAGTAGCGCACCGCCGCCGCCTGGGCGCCGTAGACATCCCCGTAGGAGATCTGGTTCAAGTACCACTCCAGGATCTGGTTGTCATCGTACTTCTGCTTCAGCTCTAAGGCGATGACCGTCTCCTTCAACTTGCGTTGGATCTTGCGGTCGAACCGTTCGCTGGGTTCGATGTAGATGTTCCGGGCCAACTGCTGGGTGATGGAGCTTCCGCCGCTGCCGGCCAGGAAACCAGGGCCGAAGGGCGTCAGGTTCTCCCAGGCGGCCCGCACGAGCCCCCGGAAGTTGACGCCCGGGTTGTGGTAAAAGCTGGCGTCCTCCGTGGCGATGGTGGCTGCGATGAGATAGGGCGAGATCTCCGTGAGCGGTTTGGGGTCCTTCAGCCCTTCCAGCTTGTCCACAAACCGGTAGAGCTGCGTGCCCCCAGTCCGGTCGTACACAAAGCTGCTGCCGATGGACTTCCCGGCGATCACCTCCTGGGCCGGCTTTACGTCCGCAGCATACGAGCGGTATACGAGGAACCCAGCGACGGCAGTGGCTGCCAGCCCCAATAGGCCGGCGAAAAGCAGAAGTGTCAGCAGGGCGCTGAAGCGCTGCCTCTGGGTCTTGCCGCGGTGCGACCTCGCCTCTCTGGCCCGTTTGCGGCGAAAGCGGTATACGGCGTCCAACGTCAGTCCTTCACAAGTACAACGAAGTGGGAGAGGCCGAAGATTCGCAAGGGGGTGTTCTCAAAGGGATACAGCGCCCAGCGCAGCAGACCCCCCAGCGCCCGCCGCCGCGCCGCTACGTGGTCGAACCCCGGGAAGACGTACGTGTGGACGGCGGCCCTAAGGCCCGCCTCCCGGTACGCCCGCTTCAGGCGCCCCCGCGTATAGGCCCGCGCGTGAGGCACCAACCGGTCGCGAAAGGCGTCCGGCAGGTAGTTCACCAGAGGCACGTTCCCAAAAATGTAGCGGCGGCCGATGAATACCCCGTGGGTCTCGAAGGGATACAGGCGGTTCGGACAGAAGATGATGATGCGGCCCCCAGGCGCCAGCACCCGCGCCGCTTCCTTTAGCGTCTGCCGATCGTCCGTCACATGCTCCAGGACCTCGTGCAGAAGAACCACGTCGAAGGCGCCGTCGGCAAAGGGCAGGCGCTCGCCCACCGCCAGGCCAAGATTCGGCACCTCCTCCCCGCCCCTGCGGACGTTCTCGGCATCGATATCCACCCCATATACGTGGGGAGAGAACTCGCGGAGCCGCCGCACGAAGGCTCCCACGCCGCAGCCGAGGTCCAGAATGCGCTTCTCTTTCAGGTCAACGTACCGGCGCAGGAGGTCGAGCCGACGCTCCAGACCCCGGGTCCACACCTGGCTAGGGTGGCCCAAGGTAGCCCGTTTGTCGGTTATCGCCGGGGTCGTGCCCTTCTTCACCCCGTGCCGGCCCTGTCGTTCATGCCGCCTCTATCCTCATCCTACTTCCACAACGTGGCCGCTGCTATAATGGTTGCTACCTATCCGGAGGAAACAGGACGTTGCCCCTTTCCCGCGAGCAAGTAAAGCACATCGCCACCCTGGCCCGAGTGGGCCTCAGTGACGAGGACATCGCCCGGTTCTCTCACCAGCTCTCGGAGATACTGGACTACTTCGAGCGTCTCCGGCAGGTGGACACCGAGGGGGTCCCGCCGACGGCCCACACCCTCCCCCTCCACAACGTCATGCGCGACGATGAGCCCGCACCGGCTTACCCCCGCGAAGAGATCCTGGCCAACGCGCCCTTGCGAGAGGCCGACTACTTCCGGGTCCGGGCCATCTTGGACGAATAGCCCCTATGCCCGAACCCTTGTACCGGCTGACAGTATCGGAGGCCGCAGAACTGCTGCGCCGCCGCGAGGTCTCCTCGGTCGATCTCACCCGCGCCATTTTCCAGCGCATCCGAGAGGCGGATGAGCGCGTGCACGCCTACCTGACCCTCACCGAGGAGTTGGCCATGGAGCAGGCCCGCCGCGCCGATGAGCGCATCGCTCGCGGCGAGGCCGGCCCCCTCACGGGCATCCCGGCAGGGATCAAGGACGTCATCTGCACCAAAGGGGTGCGTACCACCTGCGGCTCCCGCATGCTGGAGCCTTTTGTCCCCCCGTACGATGCGCACGTCATCACCTTGCTGAACGAGGCAGGCTTCGTGATGACGGGAAAGCTGAACATGGACGAGTTCGCCATGGGCAGCAGCGGCGAGAACTCGGCCTTCGGCCCGACGCACAACCCCTGGGCCTTGGACCGGGTCCCCGGAGGGTCTTCCTCCGGCTCCGCAGCGGCCGTGGCCGCCGGCATGGCCTTCTACGCCCTGGGGTCCGACACCGGCGGGTCGATCCGGCAGCCGGCAGCCCTGTGCGGCGTCGTGGGCCTCAAGCCCACCTACGGGCGCGTCTCCCGTTTCGGCTTGGTGGCCTTCGCCTCCTCCCTCGACCAGATCGGGCCCATCACCCGCTCCGTGCGGGACGCGGCTTTGGTGTACCAGGCCATCGCTGGTTACGACAGCCGCGACTCGACATCGGCGCCGATGGACGTGCCGGACGCCCTGCCTCACCTGGAGCCGGACCTGAGGGGGCTGAGGGCGGGCGTGCCCCGCGAATACTTCGTAGAGGGCATGGATCCTGCGGTGCGCGACGCCGTCATGAGGGCCATCGAACAGATGGCCTCCCTCGGCGCTGAGATCGACATGGAGGTCACCCTGCCTTCCACTCCCCACGCCCTGGCCGTCTACTACATCATCGCCCCCTCGGAGGCTTCGGCCAACCTGGCGCGGTATGACGGCGTAAAGTACGGATACTCCTACCACGAGGGACAATCCATGTGGGAGAACATGGAGAAGACCCGGCAGTTCGGCTTCGGAGATGAGGTCAAGCGGCGCATCATGCTGGGCACCTACGCCCTCTCCGCCGGATACTACGACGCCTACTATCTGAAGGCGCAGAAGGTGCGCACCCTGATCCGCCGTGAGTTCGATGCCGCCTTCGAGACTCACGACATACTGCTGACACCGGTGTCGCCGGTCCCGGCCTTCCGCCTGGGGGAGAAACTGGACGACCCGCTACAGATGTACCTGAGCGACGTCTGCACCATCCCCATCAACATCGCCGGGCTCCCCGGCATCTCCGTGCCCTGCGGCTTCGCCCAGGCCCCAGACGGCGCCCGTCTGCCCATCGGCCTCCAGATCATCGCCAGGCCCTTCGACGAGGTGTCCCTGCTCCGGGCCGCTTACGCCTACGAGCAGGCCACTGACTGGCACAAGGAGTCCCCGCCTCTTTAGCGTCAGTGCCGCATGGCCGGCGGCAGGCGGCGGCCACGACGGCCCATTATCCGCAGGACCCATCGGGGCCACGGCAGCAACAAGAGCAGCAGCGCCCCCACAAGGCTCAACGACTGCACCAGCACCACCGTCCAATCGCGGTAGAACTCGCGGAAGACGGACTCGAAGCTGGAGAAGGCCTGATCAGTAGTCCAAACGTAAAAGGTATCGGCGATGGCCCGGCCTGCCCAGAAGCCGCCCATGACCCGCAGCATGCTGACCTCGATCATCCCCGCCGCGATGAACAGGTTGTTAGTGGGCAGGGGCATCAGGCAGTACAGAAGAGTAGCCAACCCAACGTAGTTGCGCCTGTCCTCCAGATAATTCTTGATCTCTTCGAGCTCGGCATCCCGCCGCAGGAGCCTCCGTTTCACCAGGGTGCTGCCCCGGGCCAGCACCACGCGGCCCAGGCCAGAGAAGAGGGCGCCGCCCAGGGTCAGGGGCAGTATGGGCAGGCCGTACTGAATCCGGAAGAAGGCCAGCACCATCCAGGTCGACGGCATGAAGGCCGGCGCCAGGTTGATGCAGAAGGCGATGGCGTAGGCGCCCAGCAGCCGGATGAGGTCATCGCTCATGCCG
>DAOUBD010000067.1:0-1892 GCA_034432935.1 Dehalococcoidia bacterium
CCGTCTTCGAGGTAGGGCATGTCCTCGCGGGGGAGGATGCGGCTGATGACGCCCTTGTTGCCGTGGCGGCCGGCCATCTTGTCGCCCTCGGAGATCTTACGCCGCTGGGCGATGGAGACGCGGACGAGCTTGTTGACGCCGGCGGGCAGGCCGTCGTGGTTGGAGCGGTCGAAGACTTTGACGTCGATGACCTTGCCGCGCTCGCCGTGGGGGACGCGGAGGGAGGTGTCCTTCACCTCGCGGGCCTTCTCGCCAAAGATGGCGCGGAGGAGCTTCTCCTCGGCGGTGAGTTCGGTTTCGCCCTTGGGGGTGATTTTGCCGACGAGGATATCGCCCTCGCGGACCTCGGCGCCGATGCGGATGATGCCGTCTTCGTCGAGCTGGCTGAGGGCTTCTTCGCCGACGTTGGGGATGTCGCGCGTGATCTCCTCGTCGCCGAGCTTGGTCTGGCGAGCCTCGATCTCGTGCTTCTCGATGTGGATCGAGGTGAACTTGTCTTCGCGGACAAGGTTCTCGGAGAGGATGATGGCGTCCTCGAAGTTGTAGCCCTCCCAGCTCATGAAGGCGCAGAGGAGGGTCTGCCCCAGGGCCAACTCACCCTCGTCGGTAGAGGAGCTGTCGGCCAGAGGCTGCCCCTTGGCCACCCTCTGGCCCCGGGTGACCACGGCCCGGTGGTTGATGCAGGTGCCCTGGTTGGACCGCAGGAACTTGTGCAGCCGGTAGGTCTTCTCGATGCCGTTGTCGTACTGCACCACGATGGCCTCTCCGGTGACGGAGACGACCACGCCGTCACCCTCGGCAGTGATGACCTGGCCAGAGTCCACCGCCGTCTTGAGCTCCATGCCGGTGCCTACCAGGGGAATCTCCGGGCGCACCAGGGGGACCGCCTGTCGCTGCATGTTGGCGCCCATGAGGGCCCGGTTGGCGTCATCGTGCTCCAGGAAGGGTATAAGGGAAGCGGCGACGGAGACGACCTGCTTTGGCGATAGGTCTAGGTAATCCACCTGGTCCGGGCTGGCGGTGGTGAAGGCGCCGCCGTGGCGGGCCTCGACGCGCTGAACAAGGAAGTGACCGCGGGCGTCCACGGGTGAGTTGGCCTGGGCCACCACGAAGTTTTCCTCTTCATCGGCAGACAGGTAGTCCACCTGGTTGGAGACGAAGGGCCGGATGGGGATGACATCCGAGGCGGCGGAGGCCAGCTTCTTGGCCAAGGCGGCGTCGATCTCCTGGCCAGCCGTCGCAATCACCTTGCCGCCGGCGTCCATCACATCCTGGCGCAGGGTGCGCCCCACCAGGTCCGGAGAGTCCTTCGGCAGTTGGCGTATCACCTTACGGTAGGGGGTCTCGATGAACCCGTATTCGTTGACCCGCCCGAAGGTGGCCAGGCTGCCGATGAGGCCGATGTTGGGGCCTTCAGGGGTCTCGATAGGACAGATGCGCCCGTAGTGGCTGAAGTGCACATCCCGGACATCGAAGCCGGCCCGGTCGCGGGAAAGGCCGCCGGGGCCCAGGGCCGAGAGCCTGCGCTTATGGGTCAGCTCGGCCAGCGGGTTGGTCTGGTCCATGAACTGGGAGAGCTGAGAGCCGCCGAAGAACTCCTTGATGGCGGCCACCACCGGCCGGATGTTGATGAGCTGGCTGGGCGCCGTCTCGGCCGGATCCGTGATGGTCATCCGTTCCCGGATCACCCTCTCCATGCGCAGGAGGCCGATACGGAACTGGTTCTGGATGAGCTCGCCCACCGTGCGCACGCGGCGGTTGCCCAGGTGGTCGATGTCATCGGGCTTGCCAAAGCCGTTGTTCAGGCGAATGATCTCGCGCACGATGGCGATGAGGTCTTCGGGCTCCAGCACGCGCGCCAGGGTGGCGCCTGGGCGGCCGAGGCGCTTGTT
>DAOUBD010000068.1:0-4609 GCA_034432935.1 Dehalococcoidia bacterium
GGCCCCGGTCATCCCTGCGGCGTTCGCCGCCGCCGCCACCGCCGCCGCGGCCCGCGCGGGCAGCCGCCTGCTCCCGCTGGGAGGCGGCCCGGGCTTCCTCCAAGCTGAGGCCTTCCAACACCGCCCGGCGCGACAGGTTGACGCGGCCCATAGAGTCGACCTCTATGACCATCACCATGACCTCGTCGCCGATCTTGACCACGTCTTCGACGCGGCGCGCCGGGAAGTCGGCCAGGTCTTCCAGGCGGACGAGGCCATCCTTGCCGGGGAGGATCTCGACGAAGGCGCCGAAGTTGGTGGTGCGGGTCACCTTCCCGGTGTAGATCTCGCCCACCTCGACCTCTTTGGTGAGCCCCTCGATGATGCTGATGGCCTTCTGGGCCATCTCCTCGCTGGGGGAGCCGATGAAGACGGTGCCGTCGTCCTCGATGTCGATGGTGCACTTCGTCTCGTCGATGATCGACCGGATGACGCGCCCGCCAGGGCCGATGACGGTGCCGATCTTGTCCTGGGGGATGCTAAGGCGGTACATGCGGGGCGCGTAGGGCGAGAGGTCGCTGCGGGGCGACGGAATCACCGCCGTCATCTTGTCCAGGATGAAGAGGCGAGCCTGCCGGGCCTGCTCCAACGCCTGCTCCACGATCTCGTAGGTGATGCCCTTGATCTTGATGTCCATCTGGAGCGCTGTGATCCCCTGGGCGGAGCCGGCGACTTTGAAGTCCATGTCCCCGTAGTGGTCTTCCATGCCGGCGATGTCTGTCAGCACGCGGTATGTGCCGTCGCCCTTTATCAGCCCCATGGCGATGCCGGCCACCGGGGCCTTGATGGGCACGCCAGCGTCCATCAGGGCCAGGGTGCTGCCGCAGGTGCTGGCCATGGAGGTGCTGCCGTTGCTGGAGAGGACCTCCGATACCAGACGGATGGTATAGGGGAACGATTCCTCGTCAGGGATCATGGGCAAGAGGGCGCGTTCAGCCAGGGCGCCGTGGCCGACGTCGCGGCGGCTCGGGCCCCGCAGGGGCCTGGTCTCGCCCACGGAGAAGGGGGGGAAGTTGTAGTGGTGAAGGTAGCGCCGCGTCTCCTCGGGCTCGAGTCCGTCCAGGCGCTGCTGCTCACCCATGGAGCCCAGGGTGGCGATGGTGAGGACCTGGGTCTCGCCGCGAGTGAAGAGGCCAGAGCCGTGAGTGCGCGGCAAGAGGCCGACCTCCACGCTAATGGGCCGGATCTCGTCGGGCCGCCGGCCGTCAGGGCGGATGCCTTCGTTGAGGATGCGCTCCCGGACAAGCTTCTTCAGGTAGTCCTCCAAAGCTGCCTTTAGCTGGTCCTCAGGGTAGCGGTCACCCAGCGCCGCGATAAGCTCGTTGCGGGCGGCGCGCATCGCCTCGGCCCGTTCGTCCTTGGCGGCGGCGAAGAGGTCCCAGTTGGCGGAAGCCGCATACTCAGCGACGGCCTGGGCCACCTCCTCCGGTGTAGCCACCTGGACGAAAGAGGCCTTGGGCTTGCCGACGCGCCTCACCATCTCGTCCTGAAGCTCGATCACCTGGAGGTTGATATCTTGGGCCAGGCGCATGGCCTCGACGATGAGGTGCTCGGGCACCTCGCGGGCGCCTGCTTCGACCATGACGATGGCGTCCCGGGTGCCGGCGACGACGATGTCGAGGGCGCTGTCTTCCAGTTGAGCGAAGGTGGGGTTGACCACGAACTGGTCGTCGATGTAGCCGATGCGGGTGGCAGCCACCGGGCCTTCGAACGGGATGTCGGAGATGGAGAGGGCGGCGGAGGCGCCGATGACGGAGAAGATATCGGGGTCGTTCTCTTGGTCGGCGCTAAGGGTGGTGACGACGATCTGGACGTCGTTGCGCATGCCCTTGGGAAAGAGCGGGCGCAGCGGGCGATCGGTGAGGCGAGCCGTGAGGATGCCTGCGGCGCTGGGCCGCCCCTCCCGCCGGAACCAGCCGCCGGGGATCTTGCCGGCGGCGTAGAGGCGCTCCTCGAAGTCGACGGTGAGGGGGAAGAAATCGATCCCTTCCCGGGGCTCTGGGCTCATACAAGCGGTAACCAGGACGACGGTGTCGCCGTAACGTACGGTGACGGCGCCGTTGGCCAGGCCGGCCATCTTGCCGGTCTCTATGCTGAGGGTGCGGCCGGCTATCTCGCGCTGGAACGTTTCAACCATGGTTCAACAGACCTCCGGGTGAACAGGGTGTAGGGTATCGGGCTTGGGCCCTTGGGCCCCAGGATAGGTTCTTTTTCGCCGCTGTACGGCTGCATCTATAAGAGGCTCTCCCGCCCGCTGTGGGCGTGCTGGAGGCTTGGATCAGCTCCTGCCCGGTATTTTTTGGAAAGAGAGGAGGCCTGGCTGCTACTTGCGGAGGCCTAGCTGCGCGATCAGAGCCTTGTACCGGGCGGGCTCTGAGCGGCTGAGGTAGCGGAGCAGGCGTCGCCGCTGCCCCACGAGCTTCATTAGGCCGCGCTGGGAGTGGTGGTCCTTGCGGTGCACACGCAGATGCTCCGTAAGCTGGCGGATCCGCTCGGTGAGGAGGGCCACCTGCACATCTGTGGAACCTGTGTCGGTGGCATGCAACCTGACGCTGGACGCCAGTTGGGCCTTTTCTTCCTTCGTCAGCATTCCGTGCGCGGCTTGCCTATCGCTCTCTTCCTTACTTCAAGGCGAGTATAGCACAGCCCTGCGCACGGCGGCAAACACAGCCGCTATGTATACTGGCATCCGATGGTATCACCTGGGGGACTCTGATGCCCGGCGTCGCTGTCGTAACCGACAGTTCTGCCTGCCTGCCAGCCGATCTGTTAGAGGAGTACGGCATCATCGTCGTGCCCCTTAGCTTTTTGCTCAGCGGCGAGCTGTACCGGGATGGAGACCTTTCTCCGGCAGAGTTCCACCGGCGGCTGGCGGCGGCCAGGGGCCCCATCGCCACCAACGCCCCGGCCCCCGGGGAGTTCATAGAGGCCTTCCGGAAGGCCCAGGACAGAGGCGCGGAAGCTGTGCTCTGCCTCACCCTCGCATCGGAGTTTAGCGGCACCCACAGCTCGGCCGTCAATGCTGCCCGCATGGCCCAGACAGAGCTCCCGGGTCTGGCCATCGAGGTGGCCGATAGCGGTGCCTTGGCCATGGCCCACGGCTTCGCCGTGTTAGCCGCGGCGCGTGTTGCGGCTGCGGGCGGTAGCCTGGAGGAAGCTGCGGCGGCAGCGCGAGATGTGGCGGGGCGGGCCCAGATGGTGGGGGCCCTGGAGACGATGCGCTACCTGGCCAGGGGCGGCCGCGTTCCCTGGATCGTGCACTGGGCGGCCTCCCTCCTGCGCATCAAGCCTGTCCTGGCCTTCTCGGGCGGAAGGGTACGCGCCGTCGCCCGGGCGCGAACGGTGCATCGGGCGATGGACCGTATGCTGGACTATATGGCGGCGCACCTAAAGCCGGGTGAGCCGGTGTACGCGGCGGTGATGCAGGCCGGCGCCCCCGACCGGGCCGAGGATCTGGCGCGGAGGGTGCGAGAGCGGTTCGCGCCGGCGCAGCTCCTGGTGACGGAGTTCACCAGCGTCATGGGCATCCACACCGGCCCGGGCTTCGTGGGCCTGGCCTTCTGTAGCGGCGGCCTGGAAGCGCCGGGGCCCCGGCCGGAGGCGGAGAGCCGGCTCGAGGGCGACCTGCGGGTGCTGGAACGGGCCTTGGGGGAGCTGCCACCGCCGCAAGGCCGCCCCGCGCTGGTGGTCCTCAGCGGCCTGCCGGGCACCGGCAAGTCGCACCTGGCCAGGGAGCTCTGCCGGCGATACCCTATGGCCCGTTTGGAGAGCGACGTCCTGCGCAAGGCCCTCTTTCCGCGCCCAGACTACTCGGCGCCGGAGAGCGCGCGGCTCTTCGCGGCCTGCCACGCCCTGCTGGACCGTCTGCTGGCTCGCGGAGTTTCGGCACTGCTAGATGCTACCAACCTCAGGGAGATCCACCGCCGTCCCCTATATCGCATCGCGGAGAACCGGGGCGCGCGGCTGGTGCTTGTGGAAGTACGGGCGCCGCGAGAGGTGGTGGAGCGCCGCCTGGAGCGGCGCAGCCGGGGCGAGAACCCGTGGGACCAATCGGAGGCTGGGCTCGACGTGTACGAGAAGATGCGGGCGGGGGCGGAGCCCATACAGCGGCCGCACCTGACGGTGGACACATCGGGCGACCTTGAGGAGGCCCTTGCTATCATATTGCGGGAGCTTCGGGAGGTGACCGACTGAAGGACAGGCGAGACGACGGATGGCGGGTGGTGCTCACGGCCGCCTTGGCGGGCGCCGCCGCTTTGCTCATGGCCTGTGGTGGCGGCGGCGGCCGGCCGGAGTATCCCTACCCGGTGCAGACGTTCGATGACCAAGGCAGGGAGCATATCGCCCCCGGCCAGGTCTTCGACGGCTATAACAGTAATCCGCCTACCTCTGGGCCCCACAGCTCGCAAGCGGCCAACTGGGGCGTTTCGGAGAGGGAGCTGCCCAAGGAGGTGCCGGTGCACAACATGGAGCATGGGGGCGTAGTGGTCTGGTACAACTGCCAGGGAGGGCCCGCGCCTTTGGACGCCGCCGGATGTGCTGGCCTGAAGGACCAGTTGGCCGCCGTCGT
>DAOUBD010000069.1:0-50691 GCA_034432935.1 Dehalococcoidia bacterium
ACCTGGAACTGGCCAAGGAGCTGTCTCAAGAGAACGACAGCAAGATCGTCCTATTTGTGATGGACGGCCTGGGGGGTCTCCCTCACCCTGAGACCGGACGCACTGAGTTGGAGTCCGCGTACACGCCTCACCTTGATCGCATCGCCCGCGAAAGCGCCTGCGGCTTCACGATACCGGTGGCTCCGGGCATCACCCCAGGCAGTGGCCCTGGCCACCTGGCCCTCTTCGGCTATGACCCCCTTGTCTACAACATCGGCCGCGGCGTCCTCGAGGCTGTCGGCATCGATTTCGACCTCCGGCCCTCCGACGTGGCCGCTCGCGGCAACTTCTGCACCATAGATGACGCCGGGCGCATCGTCGACCGCCGCGCTGGCCGCATCAGCACTGAGCAGTGCGCAGGGCTCGTCTCTGGCCTACGCCAGATCACCGTGGATGGCGTCGATATCTTCGTCGAGCCTGTCCGCGAGCACCGGTTCGTCTTCGTCATGCGCGGCCCCAACCTCTCCGACGCCATCGCCGATACCGATCCGCAGGCGGAGGGTGCTGAGCCCCTGCGCCCGCGCGCCACGTCACCCCAGGGGGAGCCCACGGCGATGCTCGTCACCCGCTTCGTCCAGCGGGCCCAACAGTACCTCGCCGACAAGCGTCCCGCCAACATGCTGCTCCTGCGGGGCTTCTCCAAACGCCCCAACTGGCCCACTATGCGCGAGGTCTTCAAGCTCCGCTGCGCCGCCATAGCCCACTACCCGATGTACCGCGGCCTGGCAAAGCTCGTCGGCATGCAGGCCCTGCCCGTCGGACCCAGCATCGGTGACAGTCTGACTGTCTTACGCGAGAACTGGGGCCAGTTCGACTTCTTCTTTGTCCACTACAAGTACACGGACACGGCAGGCGAGGACGGCGACTTCGACCGAAAGGTGGCCAAACTGGAGGAGGTCGACGCGGCCATCACCGCTTTGACCGATCTGAACCCAGATGTCTTGATGATCGCTGGAGATCACTCCACCCCTGCCATCTACGGCGCCCACTCTTGGCACCCTGTCCCCTTCATCCTCCGCTCCCGCTGGATACGGGCGGACGAATGCGATATGTTTAACGAAGTAGCCCTCCTCAAAGGCTCTTTGGGCGTCTTCCCGGCCAAGGAGGCGCTGCCCCTGGCCCTAGCCCACGCTGGGCGCCTCAAGAAGTACGGAGCTTAGGTTCCAACCATGCGGAGAACAGCGGTCATCGCCGGCAACTGGAAGTGTCACCTCCGGCTGGAGAGCGCCCATGATCTGGCGGCTGGTCTCGTCGAAAGGCTGGGTGGCATAGAGCGCGTCGAAAAAGTTCTCTGCCCGACCTTTGTGCACCTGGCCACTGTGGCCCAGGCCATCCGACCTTCAAGCCTCAAGCTGGGCGCCCAGGACGTCCACTGGGAGGACGACGTGGCGGCCACGGGGGAAGTTGGACCTCAGATGCTCGCCCAGATAGTCCAGTACGTCATCATCGGCCACTCTGAGCGCCGCCACCAGTTCGGCGAGACCGACGAGATGGTCAACCGTAAGGTCAAGGGAGCGCTGGCCGCCGGGCTCAAGCCGATAATGTGCGTCGGCGAGAAGCTCCAGGAACGGGAGGCCGGCCTGACAGAGGCTGTACTGGTGCGCCAGGTGCGCAGCGGCCTCGAGGGCGCAGATCTGCCCGCCGGCTTCATCATAGCGTACGAGCCCGTCTGGGCTATCGGTACTGGCAACGCGGCCACGCCTGCTGACGCCCAGGTTGCGGCGACGGTGATCCGCCGGGAGATCGAGGCCATGTTCGGGGCTGCCACGGCGTCGGCGACCCGTGTCCTCTACGGCGGCAGCGTCACGGAGGTTAACATCGCCGACTTCATGGCCTGCGACGGCATCGATGGCGCCCTCGTGGGCGGCGCCAGCCTGAAGATGGAGGCCTTCGCCCGTATAGTGGAGGTCGCCGCCGAAGCCCGGCCAGCCTAGGCCCGCCAGCCCGGCTCCCGCGCCGGCCTCCGAATGCACCAGGGACAGATGCCACGCCTCATCGCTATCGTCGGCCCCACCGCGGCAGGGAAAACAGCGCTGGCGGTATCCGTCGCGCGGACCATAGGCGGCGAGATCGTCAGCGCTGATTCCCGACAGGTCTATAAAGGGATGGACATCGGCACCGCGAAACCGTCCCCCGCAGAGCGCTCCGCAGTGCCTCATCACCTTATAGACGTTGTTGACCCCGATGAGCAGTTCAGCTTGGGCACGTGGCTGGAGCTGGCGCAGTCCGCCCTCACCGACATCTGGTCCCGTGGCCGTCAGCCCCTCTTAGTGGGCGGCACAGGGCAGTACGTCTGGGCCCTCCTCGAGGGTTGGCGCGTGCCGCGAGTAGCGCCCAGCGCCGAACTGCGGGCGCGTCTCCAACAGAAGCCCGCGACGGAGCTCCTCGAGGAGCTGGAGCGTTTGGATCCCGAGGCCTTGCGGTTCATCGACCCCCGTAACCTGCGCCGGGTAGTCCGCGCCCTTGAGGTCTGCCACGCCACCGGCAAGCCCTTCTCTTGGTGGAGGACTAAGGAGCCGCCGGCCTTCCAGACCCTCATCCTGGGCCTCCGCCTCCCACGGGAAGAGCTCTACCGCCGGATCGACGACCGCGTCGATGCCATGATGGCCGCGGGCCTCGTCGACGAGGTGCGCTCCTTGCTGGCCGCAGGCTACTCGCCGGACCTCCCCTCCATGTCCGGGATCGGCTACAAAGAGATCTGCCAGTACCTTGCCGGAGAGATCGACCTGGCGACGGCGGTCCAGCGCATCAAGTGGGCGACCCACCGCTTCGCCCGCCACCAGCAAGCCTGGTTCAAGTCCACCGACAGCAGGATACAATGGGTCGAGACCCCCGCCGAGGCCCGTGCTCTGGCCGAGAGCTTCCTGGAGATGGGCGCCGAGGCGAGCGGGACAAGGCCAACCGCTCCCTGAGGAGGAAACGATTTGCGGTTCGTCAAGATGCACGGCACAGGAAACGACTTCATTCTCATTGAGCCGGATGGCCAGCGCGACTGGCCGGCTCTGGCCAGGGCCATGTGCGATCGCCACTTCGGCGTCGGTGCAGACGGCCTGTTCCTAGTCCTGCCATCGGACAAGGCCAGCGTGAAGATGCGCCTGTTCAACGCCGACGGTTCAGAGGCCGAGGTGAGCGGAAACGGCGTACGCTGCCTTGTGAAGTACGCGGTGGAGCGCGGGTTGGCCCGGCCCGACGGCGGGAAAGTCACCATAGAGGCCGTCCACGGCGTGCTCGAGGCCGACGTGGAGTCCGAAGGCGATCGCGTGCGGGCGGTGCGGCTTTCCATGGGCTCTCCGCGTTTCGCGCCGATGGACATTCCGGTCCTCACCGACCGCAATCCGCCGATACAGGGCCTTCCCCTCGAAGCCGGCGGCGAGAGCCTCGCCGTCGACTGCGTTTCCATGGGCAACCCGCACGCCGTCGCCTTCATCAGCGGCCCGGTCGAGAGCTACCCACTCGGCCGGTTGGGACCCCAGGTCGAGCACCACCCCCTCTTTCCCCAGCGGGTCAACTTCGGCGTTGCCCGCGTCCTCGACCGCGGCCGCCTAGAGCTTCGAGTCTGGGAGCGCGGCTGCGGCGAGACCCTGGCCTGCGGTTCCGGGTCCTGCGCGGCCGTTGTCCTGGCCCATATACGAGGGCTGGTGGGTGATCGTGTGGAGGTCCTCCAGCCGGGCGGCGTCCTTACCGTCGAGTGGCCGGGCCAGGGCGAAGTCCTCCTTACCGGCCCAGCCGCCTTCGTCTTCGAAGGCTACTGGCCCGATGATGGCGACGTGATGTCGCAAGGGGCCCCATAACCCATGTTCGGCCTGAATATCAACGGTTGGGAGATAGTCGCCCGCACAGTCATCGTCTATTTCGCGCTGCTGGCGGGTTTGCGTCTGGCCGGCAAACGAGAGCTGGGCCAGATGACGCCCTTTGACCTGGTGGTCATCCTGTTGATCGCCAACGCGGTGCAGAACGCCATGGTTGGCCCAGACACCTCCGTTACCGGCGGCCTGATCGCCGCCGCCGCCCTAATCGCCATCAACTACGGCATAGCCGTGGCCCGCCAGCGCCTGCCAGGCCTCCGGCAGGCGGTAGAGGGCTCCCCGACGCTCCTCATCAGCGACGGCAAGTTCATCACAGAGCACCTACGCCGGGAAGGCCTCGACGAAGACGAAGTCATGATGGCCATCCGGGAGCACGGCGTAGCCAGGGTGGAGGATGTAAGGCTGGCCGTTCTGGAGACCGATGGCTCCATCAGCATCGTCCCTATCGACACCAAGCCTTTGCGGACAAGGCGTCATTCCCGGTTCGTAAAGCATGGCGCCTGACCTTAGGGCCCAGTAGCCCAGAGCCCCGGAGGCTTTAGCCGCAACGCCGCCTGAGCGCTGGTATGTCCCGCAACACCAGGCGGCGGCCCTTATTGCCGACGATGCCTTGCCGCCGGAACTGGCTCAGCCCCCGGTTCACGCTCTCCCGCGTCGCCCCGATCATAGTAGCCAGGTCCTCTTGTGTCAGCAGAAGGTCCAAGAGGACACCCTCGGCCGACGGCACCCCGTGCACGCTCGCCAGCTCGAGCAGCTTCTTCGCAAGGCGGCCGCCGGCATCCAGGCCAGCCAAGTCCGCGGCCATCTCGTCGGTCTCCCGCAGGCGCCGGGCCACCACTGCTAGGACGGCCATCGCCGCGTCCGGCCGCGAGCGCAACAGGGCGATGAAGTCACTGCGCTGTATGGTGATGAGGGTGGTATCGCTGACAGCGACAGCACTAGCCGAGCGGGGGCGCCCATCTAGGAGAGAGAGGTCTCCGAAGAAGTCCCCAGGCCCCAGCACCGCGAGCGTCAGGTCGGTCCCCTGGAGCCCCGGCAGGTAGATGCGCACAGCGCCCTCGTCTATGATGTAGGCGCAGTCTCCCGGATCGTCCTTTTGGAATACGAGTTCGCCCCTGCGGAACTGCCGGCGCGCAGCGTTGCTGGCCAGCCACTCCAAGTCGCCTTCGGGCAGGGCAGCCAGGAAGGGCACCTTCCGCAGGAGATTGACTCTCGTGCTCATACCTGTTTCATGTCCGGGACGCTCTTCCGCTGATCAATCCTCTTACGTACGGAGGCGCAGATGCAACAGCAGAACAAGACCGACGTCAGCGAGGCCAGGGCTTTCGGCGAGCGCCTCTTCGAAATATATACGGGGGGCCTACTGTCCCTCATGGTCGATATCGGCCACCGCACAGGGCTCTTCGAGGCCGCGGCCCAGGGGCCAGCCACCAGCCAGGAGCTGGCCTCCAGGGCCGGCCTATCGGAACGATATGTGCGGGAGTGGCTAGGGGCCATGGTGACCGCCGCCGTCTTCGACTACGATGCCACTGCCGGCCGCTACACCCTTCCCCCCGAGCACGCCGTGCGGCTGACTGGGGAGACCATGTACAACATGGCCCCCATGAGCCGTATTGTGCCCCTCCTGGCCCGGCACACCGATCGGGTCGCAGAGGCCTTCCGGCATGGCGGCGGCGTGCCCTACGCGGAGTTCGGCCCTGAATTTACGGAGCTCATGGATGAAGTCAACCGTCACGCCTACGACGCCTATCTCATCCGGGACTACCTGACGGCAGCGCCTGAGCTCCCCCAGCGGCTGCGGCAGGGCATCCGGGTTGCCGACATCGGCTGCGGATCTGGCCACTGCGTCAACCTAATGGCCCGGGAGTACCCGGCTTCCCAATTCATCGGCTATGACATCGACCCGGACGCCTTGGCCCGGGCCCGCCGGGAGGCCGAAGCGCTGGGCATAACCAACGCCACCTTCCAGGCCCTCGACGCGGCGCGTTTGCCAGCGGAACCCCAGTTCGGCTTCATCACGGCATTCGACGCCATCCATGATCAGGCCGCCCCGGCCGAAGTCCTGAAGCGCATCTTCCAGGCTCTGGCCCCCGGCGGCATCTTTATGATGGTAGACATCAACGCCAGCAGCGACCTCGGCGGCAACCTCACGAACCCCATGGCGCCCTTCCTGTACAGCCTCAGTGTCCTGCACTGCCTTACCGTGTCCCTAGCCCAGGCAGGCGCGGGCCTTGGCGCCCTCTGGGGCTGCGAGACCGCCCTCCGCATGTTGGCCGAGGCTGGGTTTTCGCAGATCGACCTGCGGGAAGCCCCGGATCACATGAACGCCATCTACATCTGCCGCAAGTAGCCCGCCAATTGCCCGCTACTCTTTGCGGCCATGGCTGCTGTACGATAACAGGCGGTCTGCTCAACGGAGAGCGAGAGTTAAGAAACCTATGGAACTTGCCAGGCGCATCGAGAAACTCCCACCCTACCTCTTTGCAGAGATCAGCAGGAAGATCGCCGAGAAGCGTGCCCAAGGCGTCCGCGTCATCTCCTTTGCGATAGGCGATCCCGATCTGCCCACGCCCACCCATATCATCTCCGCCCTGATGGCGGCGGCGCAGGACCCCGTCAACCACCGTTATCCCGAGACTGACGGACTCCCAGAGCTCCGCGAAGCCATCGCCCGCTGGTATCAGCGGCGTTTTGAGATAGAACTCGACCCCGCCACGGAGGTGCTCCCCCTGATCGGCTCGAAGGAGGGCATAGGGCATATCGCCCTCTGCTTCATCGACCCTGGCGACGTGGCCCTGGTGCCGGATCCCGGCTACCCAGTCTACTCCGTGGGCACTCTGCTGGCGGGAGGCGAACCCTACTTTCTCCCCCTCACCGAGGAGAACAACTTTCTTCCAGACCTCGATGCCGTGCCGCCGGAGGTCGCCAAGCGAGCGAAGGTCTTATGGCTCAACTACCCCAACAACCCAACCGGGGCGGTGGCCCCTCTCGAATTCTTCGAGGCCGCCGTGGCCTTCGCCAAACGCTATGGCCTGGCGATCCTCCACGATGGGCCCTACTCCGAGGTGGCCTTCGATGGCTATCGGCCCGTGAGCTTCCTCCAAGTGCCCGGAGCGCGCGAGGTAGGCATCGAGTTCCACTCCCTCTCCAAGTCCTACAACATGACCGGCTGGCGCATCGGCATGGCCGTCGGCAACGCCCGCATCGTCAACGCTCTCATGCGCGTCAAGTCCAACCTCGATTCGGGCATCCCTCAAGCCATACAGCAGATGGCCATTGCAGCGCTCGATGGCCCCCAGGACTGCATCGAGGAGCACAACCGGATCTATCAGCAGCGGCGGGACCGCTTGGTCAGCGCCCTCTCCAAGCTCGGCCTCCGCGTCTGCCTGCCCAAGGCCAGCCTCTACGTCTGGGCCCGTATCCCGTCCGGAATGACGAGCGTGCAGTTCGCCACCAAGCTTCTGGACGAAGCCGGCGTCGTTGTCACGCCAGGCAACGGCTACGGCCCCTCAGGCGAAGGTTACGTCCGCCTCTCGGTAACCCTTCCTGATGCAGACCTGGAGGAAGGCGTGCGCCGCATGGAGGCGTTGGCCCGCTCATGGCGTCCGTAACGCCCGCCGTTCTGTCCTATACTGGAGCTGGAGGCAGGTGAGACCGGACTATCGCAAAGCTGTACGAAACATCCGAACCTGAAGAGCGCGCCTTTCTGGTGGCAGCGGAGGTAAGACAGGCCAACGGGAGGGGTCCCCGCTGGCGCACCGATGCTTCTTTGGAAGAGCTCGCTCTCCTGGCTGCCACGGCCGGCGCCAAGGTCGTGGGCCGCACAGTCCAGCGCCTTGACAGCCCCAACCCGGCAACCTACATAGGCAAAGGCAAGGTCATGGAGATCGCCGCCCGGCGCCATGAACTGGGCTTCAGTACGGTTATATTCGACGACGAACTCACCCCCTCGCAGCAGCGCAATCTGGAAAAGGCCCTCGATGTCAAGGTCCTCGATCGCACGGCCCTCATCCTTGACATCTTCGCCCAGCACGCCCGCACTCGTGAGGGGCGCCTCCAGGTAGAGCTCGCCCAGCACCAGTACATACTTCCGCGCCTCCGTGGCCAGTGGTCCCACCTGGAACGCCTCGAAGGCCGCATCGGCACCCGCGGTCCCGGCGAAACGCAGCTCGAGACAGACCGCCGCATGATCCGCGGGCGCATTAGCGCCCTCAAGCGCCAGATCGAGCAAGTGCGACGGCAGCGGGCGCTCCACCGCCGGCAAAGGGCCCGCCAGGGAGTTCCAGTTGTGTCCCTCGTCGGCTACACCAACGCTGGCAAGAGCACTCTTATGCGAGCCCTATCCGGCGCCGATGTCCTCGTGGAGGATCGCCTCTTCGCCACCCTAGACCCCGTGACCAGGCGCATACACCTCCCCTCAGGCGCAACAGCGTTGCTAACGGATACCGTCGGCTTCATCCAAAAACTCCCGGCCCAGCTAGTCGCGGCCTTCCGCGCCACACTGGAGGAGCTCGAGGAGGCAGCCCTCCTCCTGCACGTAGTCGACATAACCCATCCGGATGCCGAAGAGCAGGCACGCTGCGTCGAAGAGACGCTGGCCGAGCTCAGTCTTGCCGACCGCCCGCGGCTGGCCGTCCTCAACAAGGCCGATCTTCTGGAAGGCGAAGGCCTGCCGCCAGAGGAGCCTTCCTCCGGCGGGCGGGGGAGCCAGCGCTGGGAGGCGCTCCAAGAGGCGGCCCGCCATCTCGCTCCCTGGGCTCCGGACGCCATCGTCGTATCCGCGGAACGGGGCTGGGGCCTCGACGGCTTGCGCAAGGCCATGGAGCTGGCCCTGGCAGAGGCAGCCGAAGTGCAGGCGGCTGCCTGCCGTTCGGCCTCGTGCCTGACGCGCAACCGAGAATAGCCGCAGCGTCATGCGCCTGGGCGGCAACCGGGCCGTCAATATCGGAAGAAAGGAGTACAGATGAAGGCGGCAGTCTATTATGAGACGGGGGCCCCGGAGGTCTTCCGGTACGAGGAAGTGCCAGACCCCGTGTGTCAGCCGGCGGGTGTCGTCATCAAGGTCCAGGCCATCAGCATCGAGGGCGGCGACACCCTTAATCGGGCCGGGGGCGAGATGCCCAGCAAGCCCCACGTCGTCGGCTACCAGTGTGCGGGGGTCGTAGAGGAAGTCGGCCCGAACGTTAACAACCGTCGCGTGGGCCAGCGGGTGGTTGCCATCATGCCCTTCGGCTCCCACGCCGAGCGGGTGGCGGTCGCGGCCGCCCAGACCTGGCCGGTGCCGGATGGCCTCAGCACGGAGGAGGCTGCCTGCGTGCCCATCGCCTTCGGAACAGCCCACGACTGCCTCTTCGAGTTCGGACACCTTCAGCCGGGCGAGACTGTCCTGATCCAGGCCGGCGCAGGTGGCGTCGGGTTGGCAGCCATCCAGCTCGCCAAGAGAGCTGGCGCTACGGTGCTGGCCACGGCATCCAGCGAGGAGAAGTTGGCCAGGCTCCAGCGGGAGTTCGGGCTGGACTACGGCATCAATTATACGAGCGAGGACTTCGTGGCCCGTACCAGGGAGATCACCGCTGGCCGGGGCGTCGATCTGGTGGTGGATTCTGTGGGCGGACGCACCCTGAGGGGCAGCCTGAAAGCCCTGGCCTACCGAGGCCGCTGCATCAGCGTCGGCAACGCTGGCCGCGAACCGGAGCGCACCATCGACGTCGGCCTTCTGAGCGAGATGAACCGCTCCCTGACGGGCGTCTTCTTCGGCGCCGAGGCCTTCATGCAGCCGCAGCGAGTGCAGGGGCTGGTGGACCGCCTCTTGCATCAGGTGGCTACGGGGGAGCTTCGGGTCGTCATAGATCGGACCTTTCCGCTTTGCGAGGCGGCGGCTGCCCACGCCTACGTAGAGAGCCGCCGGGCCTTTGGACGCGTCCTGCTCATGCCCTAGGCAGCCCGTGTATTGACAACTCTCTATTAGGCCTCTATCATAGGTGCATGATCGCCGGGCCGAAGCCGGAAACCGAGCAGCAGCCGAACCCCTGCTGCGATGTCGTTGTCCCAGAATCGGCGCAGGGGTTGACCGGCGCCGTCGCCATCTTCAAGGCCCTCTCTGAGGAGACGCGCCTACGCATCCTGCGCACCCTCGCCTGCTACGGCGAGCTGTGTGAGTGCAACATCGTCCCTTCCTTCGGCCTCTCGCAACCCACCATCTCCTATCACCTGAAGGTCCTGCGCGATGCTGGGCTGGTCCGTTCCCGGCGCCAGGGCCAATGGGTCTACTACCGCCTGGACGCCAACGCCTTGCTGAGGGCGATCCACCATCTCGCTGAGATCCAAAATATCGAGTAGCATCAATAAAGGAGGTCCGGCCATGGCCGAAGAACCCGAGAGGATCAAGGAGGAGGTCCGCCGCAGGTACGCCGCCCGCGCCACCCAGGCGCGCCAGCGGGGCCCCTGCTGCGGAAGCGAAGAGAAGGGGCCCATCAGCTCTAACCTCTACAGCACAGACGATATCCAAGAGCTGCCCCAGGAGGCCGTGGTGGCTTCCCTCGGCTGCGGCAACCCGGTGGCCATCGCCGACTTGCGGCAGGGCGAAACCGTCCTCGACCTGGGCTCCGGCGGCGGCATCGATGTCCTCCTTTCGGCCCGCCGTGTCGGCCCCACCGGAAAGGCCTATGGCCTGGACATGACGGACGAAATGCTGGACCTCGCCCGCGAGAACGCCCGCAAGGCCGGCGTCAGCAACGTGGAGTTCCTCAAGGGGGAGATGGAAAACATCCCCCTTCCGGACACCTCCGTCGATGTAATCATCAGCAACTGCGTCATCAACCTCTCTCCCGATAAGGACGCCGTGCTCCGGGAGGCTTTCCGCGTGTTGAAACCAGGAGGCCGTCTGGCCGTTGCCGATGTTGTGACCCGCGGCCGGATTCCGCCCCAAGTACGGCGGGACCTGGAGCTGTGGGCTGGCTGCATAGCCGGGGCCTTGTCCGTGCAGGAGTACACTGAGAAGCTCCGTGCCGCTGGATTCCACGAAATTCAGATCGACGTGTTCCGGGAGTATTCGGCTGCAGACGCCAAGGCGGCAGGCCTTGAAGACCTGCTGCGCCAGGCCGGAAGGGAGGACGCCGATCCAATCGGCATCGCCAGTGCGGTGATCCGCGCGTCGAGACCCGGCGGCAGGGAGTCGCGCGCGCCCTACGCTGCGCCGAGTGCTGCCGGGGAGCCGCTGCCGGTCGTCAGCTCGCCAGGGCACGGTTGCACCCCCGGCACCTGCTGTTAATGGCAGGAGGGGCACGCCGGCCCAAGAGGTGGGTCAAAACCCCACAGTGCTCTGGGGGACTGCCCTACTTACTCTCGGGCTGACCCGCGTCACAATCAAAGGCGTGACAGACTGCCGGCCTTACCTAGAGCCCCATAGGAGGTGAGTCGATGCCCCGGTCCATGAAGGCTCTTTCCGCATCTCGCGGCGCCCCCTCCAGGGCGCCATACCGCTCGTGGGAGGACGTCTACCGCCAGGAATGGAGATGGGACCGTGTGGCCTGGGTCAGTCACTGCATCAACTGCTACCCCGGCAACTGCCAGTACCGCCTATACATTCGCGACGGCGTCGCCGCCTGGGAGGAGCAGGCCGGCACGTATCCGGTGATCGAACCGGGCGTGCCTGACATGAACCCCATGGGCTGCCAGAAGGGAAGTCAATGGTCGGAGATGCTCCGCAGCCCCGAGCGAGTAATATACCCCCTGAAGCGGGTTGGGAAGCGCGGGGGCGGCCGCTGGAAGAGGGTCTCCTGGGACGACGCCCTCACTGAGATCGCGGATGCCGTCATCGATGCCATTCAAGAGTCGGGGCCGGAGTCCGTCCTCCAGATCGCAACGCCCAACGAGGGCGGCCTTATGGCAGGGATGCTCTTCGGCCGCATCATCGAGGCGCTGGGCGGGACCGTTACCGACGTCAACGCCGATATCAACGACTTTAACCCCGGCATCTACATGACCTTCGGCAAGGTGAACCTCGCTGCCAGCGTGGACGACTGGTTCCACGCCGGTCTAACCCTGGTCTGGCACCGCAACCCTGTGTACACCTCCATCCCGTGGTATCACTATGTGCTGGAGTCCCGCTACAAGGGCAGTGAGGTGGTCGTCATCGCCCCGGACTTCAGCCCCTCCGCCGTCCACGCCGACTTCTTCGTGCCTGTCGACCCCGGCAGCGATGCCGCCCTCGCCCTGGGCATGTGCCGCGTGATCATCGACGAGGGGCTCTACAACCGGAGGTTCGTCCAGGAACAGACGGACCTGCCGCTGCTCGTGCGGAGGGATACGGGGCGCTTTCTGCGCCAGACGGAGGTGGCCGGCCAGGGGCGCGACGACCAGTTCTACGTCTACGACAGCAAGAGCCAGAGGATCGTCGAAGCTCCTCGCGGATCGCTGGATCTGGGCGACATCGAACCGGCCCTAGAGGGTTCCTTGGCAGCGACCCTCGCCGACGGCAGCGAGGTCCCCGTCGCGCCCGTATTCCAACTCCTGCGCGAGGGACTGAGGGATTACGCGCCGGAGCAGGCCGGGGCGCTTTGCGGCGTGAGCCCGGACGTTATCCGCGCCCTCGCCCGCAAGGTGGCCGCCAAGCGCACGAACATCCTCCTCGGCTTCAACGCTGGGAAGTACTACCACGGCGACCTCATCGAGCGCTCCATGTGCCTTCTCCTGGCCCTCACCGGCAATTGGGGCCGCAAGGGCACCGGGGTCCGCAGTTGGTCGGTAGGCATGTTCGATGGCGCCTACCTCTTCTCCATGAAGACGAAGCCCGGCACGGACGAGATCAAGAACGTGCTGAACATGCGCAACATGATGACCCAGGCCGTCCGTGCCCAAGACCCCGCGGCCACCGACGAGATCGCCAGCATCGAGATGATGCGCATGGCCGCGCCTATGGGCGTGACGGTGCCGCCAGCGTTCCTCTGGTACTACCATGTGGGCCACCGCGACCGCTGGAACAACCCTTCATGGAACGATCCAGCCATGGGCGATAGCTTCGATGGGCGCCTTCAGGAAGCCCTCAACAAGGGTTGGTGGCGCGGCCTCGACCGGCCGGGGCCCGATCGTCCGCCCCGGGTCCTCTTCGAAATCGGAGGCAACCTGATGCGCCGGGTTCGCGGCGGCCAGAAGCTGCTCCTGCAAAACTTATGGCCCAAGCTGAAGATGGTTGTTTCCATGGACTGGAGGCTGCACAGCACGGGCATGCTCTCAGATATCGTCCTGCCCGTTGCCCTGAGCTACGAGAAGCTCACCTTCCACATCCCGACGCCCGATATCCTTACCCTAACTTTATCGGACGCTGCTGTGGCCCCGCCTGGGGAGGCCAAGCCCGAATGGGAGATCTTTTACCTCCTCGCCAAGAAGATCGAAGAACGTGCCCAGGCCCGGGGCTTCGTGGAGTATAAGGACGCCCGCGGCGCGCCCCACCGGCTGGACAACCTCGTCAGCGTCTATACCCTGGGTGACGCCATCGACAGCCCCGAGGCGCTAGCCCGGGAGTGGGTGGCCGATACCGCTGCCCTGGGCAACCTACCAGCGGATACGTCTCTGGACACTCTTCGCCAGAAGGGCAACGTCAGGTTCGTCAACTGGGGCGTCGTGCCCTTTGCCGTAGCCCAGGCCGCAGACCTGGAGCCCCACAGTACCCACAACCCACTGCGCCACCACACAGAAAAGAAGCTGCCGTACCCCACCCTCACCCGCCGCGCCCAGTTCTACATCGACCACGAATGGTTCTTACAGGCTGGGGAACAGATCCCCGTCCATAAGCCGAACCCCCGCCAGGGAGGCGATTACCCCCTGGTCATGACCAGCGGTCACTCTCGATGGACTGTGCACTCTACCAACGTGGTCAACCGGAAGATGCTGGAAACGCACCAGGGCCGTCCTACGGTCTTGCTTAGTCCTGAGGACGCCCACTCCCGCGGCATCCGGGACGGCGATCAGGTGCGCGTTTTCAATGACGTCAACAGCTTCAAGCTGAGGGCCAAGGTGTCGCCGTCCATACGGCCGGGCCAGGTGGTGGTGTACAACGGGTGGGAGCCCTACCAGTTCGAGGGCTGGCAAGACCCGGCCTCAGCCGAGCCTGGCATGGTCAAGTGGCTGCACCTGGCCGGCGGCTACGGACACCTTCGCTACTGGCTCATGCAGTGCCAACCCGTGCCCGCCGACCGGGGTATCCGCGTCGATGTAGAGAAGGCGTAGGCCAGAGCAGGCGGGTTGGGCCTGCGCCGGGCGCTAGGCCGACTCGGCTGCCTTCGCCCGCTCGCGCTCGATGAGCTCGCGCCGTAGTATCTTGCCGGACAGGCTCTTGGGGATAGCTTCTACGAACTCGATCTCTCGAACCTTCTTGTAAGGAGCCACACGCTCCTCCACAAAGCGCATGATCTCCCCAGCACTTGCGCTTTGGCCTGGCCGGAGCACAACAAAAGCCTTCGGTATCTCGCCAGACTCCGTCTCCCGCTTGGGTATGACGGCCGCATCCAATATGGCCGGGTGCTCCAAGAGGACAGCCTCCAGCTCGGCAGGGGCGACCTGGTAGCCCTTGTACTTGATCATCTCCTTCTTGCGGTCCAGGATCGTGACATAACCCTCTTCGTCGCAGGATACGATGTCGCCGGTCCGGATCCAGCCAGGCTCCGGCAGCGTCTCGGCCGTCTCCTGTGGCCGTTGCCAGTAGCCGAGCATGACCTGCGGCCCGTAGGTCATCAGCTCACCCACTTCGCCGGGGCCCAGCTCGCGCCCGTCGTCCAGCGAC
The DNA here is from genome assembly GCA_034432935.1 of Dehalococcoidia bacterium. Lineage (GTDB taxonomy): Bacteria > Chloroflexota > Dehalococcoidia > SM23-28-2 > RBG-16-64-32 > DAOUAG01. The sequence continues at coordinate 14,626 of DAOUBD010000069.1, forward strand.
ACCACCTTCTGGACTGTGTCGGCCACTGGTGGCCCAACCGTCGTCTCCTTTATGCGGTGCAGAGGGTTGACGTTGGTAACGGGGCTTGTCTCCGTCATCCCGTAGCCCTGGAGCACCGTGCAGCCCATCGCTTTGGACGCTGCCCGGGCCACCTCCAACGGTAGCGGGGCAGCGCCGCTCATGATGAACTGGAGACTGGACTTATCGTACTTCCCTACGTCTGAGAAGTTGGCCAAAGCCAAAAGCGCTGGCGGGACAGCGAACAGGTTTGTCACCTTGTGCCGCTGGATGAGATCGAGGCACAAAGCCGGGTCAAAGCGGGCCATCACCACCTGGGTCGCTCCGATGGCGAATCCCGAGGCCATCAGCACGACCATTCCGTAAATGTGAAAAAACGGCAGGAAGTCCAGCAGCACGCTGTAGCTACTGGTCAGGCCAACGCTACCCAACTGCCGCACGTTGGACGTCAGGTTGAAGTGACTTAACATAACTCCCTTGGGCAGGCCCGTTGTGCCGCTGGAGTAGGGCAGGGCAGCCAAATCCACCTTGGGATCGATGCTCACCGGATGGGGTTCCGGCGGGGCCTCGGCGGAAAGGGCCCACACGTCTTCGATGGCGAACACGTGCTGGAGACGGGGAAGGTGCTCCTTGGCGGCGTTGGCTACCGGCACCAGGGGAGTCGTGGCGAAAATTGCGGCTGCGCCGCAGTCCTCCAGTTGGTGCACCACCTCGCGTTCCTTGTAGAGGGGGTTGAGGGTGGTTACGGTACCGCCGGCGAAGAGGGTGCCGTAAAAAGCCACGAAGTACTCTGGGGAGTTGGCGGAGAGGATCGCTACTCGATCGCCCTTCTGGATGCCCCGGTCTTGTAACAGGCGGCCCAAGCGTTTCGCGGCTTCCCATGTTCGGCCGAAGGTGTGAACCTGCCCCTCCGCCGAAATGAAGGCTGGCTTATCCCAGAAGCGCTTCGCTGATGGCTCCAGGAAGGCGGTGAGAGGCACCTGGGGATAGGGCTCTAGACTTAGCCACGGACTGTAGAAGAGCATGCTTATCCTTTCTAGCCCGGAGCCCCGGACAGCCGCGCCGCTAGCTCAGCGACGCGGCGGCCAAGGGCGCGGGCTTGTTCCCGATCGTCTTCCGTCACCTCACCATGGGCTGTCGCCCCGTAGTACGACCCCGATTTCCGCATGCGCTCCGACCACGGCAAGCCGACGACGATGACGCCGTTGGCCAACAGAAAGTGCAGAAGCTGGAGAAGGGTGGCCTCGGTTCCGGCGGAACGGGACCAGCCCGCCGCGAAAACGGCTCCCACCTTGCCTACCAGCGCCCCGTCTTCCCAGAGCCTCCAGGCGTGGTCCAGCCACGACTTGAGCTTGCCCGTAACGCCGCTATAGTTCGGCGACCCGATAATGAGGGCGTGACAGTTGGCCAGCTCCTCCGGCGGCGTCTCCTCGGCACGACAGTAGCGGAGATCTACTCCATCCACGCTGCGGACCCCCTCGGCCACCGACTCGGCCAACTGCTCCGTGAGGCCGCCTCTGGAATCGAAGACGATCAGGACAGTCGCCACGGTCCCTAGGCTGTCGTAAGCCCGCGCCCGTAGGGAGCGCCGGGCCCGGCCCCCAGCAAGGCGGGCATCAGTCCCCTAGGAGCGTCGAATAGCCCAAGGCCACGACGTCCTCCACATATTCGGACCGCCAGCCCGGGTTGGGGATGGGCAGATGATGCTCTCGAAACCATTGGTGGATCTTGAGGTACTGTTCTTCTAGATAGTGCCGCCAACTGTTCTCTTCTTCGAACAGGTCCGGGTCAACCTCTTCGAGGCGCTTGTCCATCTCTTCGGGGTCGATGTCCAGGTCTTCGCGCCAGTAGTCCGCCAGGTAGTCGAGGGTCTCCTCGAGGTTGCGGCGGCACTCGTCGAAGAGGGCGTGCATGAAGCCCTCTTCGTTCACGGGGCGGCCCCGCAAACGCACCGCGGCAGCGCAGGTCTCACACAGGAGAACGAACTTCCGGGCATCACAGTTCTCGCGCTTGGAGCAGCCTTCGCACAGCGGCGCCCACTCTGATGCTTCGGGAAGACGAAGGTAGCCGACGTACACCTCGTCCGTCAGCGTGCCGCAGCGCGGGCAAGATAGCTTTTTGGCCAGGATGTCGTTGATGGCCCGCTGCCAATCTATCTGCATATCGTTCCTTCCGAAGGTGAGAGGCGGTTATGTCCTCCGGCACGATACATCATAGGGCTTTTTCCCGGGGTGTCAAGGCAGGGCAGCACCGGACGGGCCAGCATCAGGCTGCCTTGTGCCGCCCATCTCCTCTGAATACCAGGCCGCCTGCCCCGGTCCCTCCTTGACCCCCACGCTGAGCCGGCGCAGGCCCCTCACCCCGGCAGCCTCTAACTCCTTCCACAAGCGCCCCGCAAACCACTCCGCCAGCCGCTCCGCCGTCGAGTTGTCGATAGGCAAGCCCACCACGTCCTCCTCCGGGACGACATAACGCCGCCGCCCAGCCTTCACCTCATAGGCCCCTCCGGCCAGAGCGACCTCCAGGGCAGGGCTAGCCATGGGCAGCAGCAACCTGTGGTCTATCTGCCTGCAAAGCGACGCCGCCAGACGCCTCACCAAGCCGAAGTCCGCCACCCAGGAGACATCCGACAACGGCCCATCGATCTCCACCACCACCTCATAGCTGTGCCCATGCAGCGGCTCAGCGCCCTCCGGCAAAAGGGCGAAATGAGCCGCCGAAAACCGCAGTCCTTCGCCCTCCACCGTGATCCTGTAGGTCATGTCCTCGCCCCTCGCTATCCCCGCGCGGGGTCTCGCGGAGTTACGATGATACGAGCGCCAGAGCGCCGACGGCAAGCCGCTTTGGAATATATTCGCACTATATATGTTATGCAATGTACGCCCGACTGGCCTTATCCGTACCTGACATAATCGTCGCCTTCGCGGCTAGTCTCGGGACGCACTGTGCTAGACTGGTTTCTAGACCTACTGGTCGCCTCGTCTCACCCGTGGCGCTGCCAGACGGAGGAGACTGGCACTAGCATACCGGGCCATAGGTCGGCGGATAAGGCGCCTTAATCGTGCAGGTGGCCCGTAAAAGGCAGAGGTGACGATGATGTGGAAGGCTGCAAAGTGGGGAATGGCGTCGCTGGTGGTGGCTCTGGCCATCGTCCTATCGGGCGTGGTAGGACACACCATAGGCCAAGATAGCGGGACCCCGGCCGGCAATGTACGCACCGTCGAGAACGGAGCCCAGGCGTCCCAGGGGTATGCCATTCTCGACGAAATCCAGAGGGTACTGCAAGAAGATTTCGTAAACCCAGATGCTGTAGACCCTGAGACGCTCCGCATGGGGGCCATCGAGGGGGTCATCAAGGCCCTGGGCGATCCCCACACGGTGTACATCACCCCTGAAGATTACGCCACGGGGGTGAACCTTATCGAGGGCAGCTTCGAAGGCATCGGCGCTCAGGTCGACCAAGACCGAGCGACGGGCGAGATCGTCGTCGTGGCCCCCTTCCGCGACTCGCCGGCAGAGAAGGCCGGAATCCAGCCCGGGGACGCCATCCTCAAGGTGGATGGGCAGTCCACCGAGGGCTGGACGGTCGCCGATGCCGTCAAACGCATCCGCGGCCCCCAGGGCACTGCCGTCACCCTCACCGTCAGGCATCCCAATGGCCAGGTCGAAGATATCACGATAGAGCGCGCCACCATCGTCATCCCCACCGTGTACACCCGACAGGTCCCCGACCAGAACGGCAACCCCGTCACCGACCTCGCTTACATCGAGATTCAGCAGTTCACCAATGAGACCGTCAATGACCTTCGCCAGACCCTGATGCAGATCAAGCAAGAAGGCTACAAAGGCATCATCCTGGACCTGCGCCGCAACCCTGGCGGCGGCCTTGACGCTACCGTTCAGGTCGCCGACATGTTCCTGGACGGCGGGGTCGTCCTAACCCAGGTCGACCGCGATGGCAAGGAGACCGTGTACAACGCCAAGCCCGGTGGTGAGGCCGTCGGCCTCCCCGTGGCCATTCTTGTGGGCCCCGGCTCCGCCAGCGGCTCAGAGGTCCTCTCTGGGGCCCTGAGGGACCACGGCGTCGCCAAGCTCGTCGGCCAGACGACCTTCGGCAAGGGTTCTGTCAACCACCTGCGGGAGCTCTCCGATGGCGGCGCCCTCTACGTCACCATCGCCCGCTGGCTCACCCCCAATGGGGAGCAGATCGAAGGTGTCGGTCTCACCCCGGATATCAAGGTGGACCCCAGCGAAGAGGAGCTCCAAACGGGCATCGGGCCCCAGCTCTACGCGGCGATCGATTACCTACACTCCAGTCTGACGCAGGCTCAGCAGTAGTTATGTAAACCTCTCCCCTGCCGAGACGCCCGTGGCTGAGAAGACCATTACGGTCAACCGCAAAGCCGGCCACGACTACCACATCCTGCGTACCATCGAGGCTGGCATCTCCCTCCTGGGCACCGAAATCAAGTCCATCCGCGAGGGGAGGGTCAGCATCCGCGAGGCTTACGTGAGGCCCCAGGGGGGCGAGATGTGGCTTGTAGGGGCCCACATCGCCCACTATCCACCGGCTGGCCGCGCGCAGCATGATCCGGCCCGCAGCAGGAGACTCCTCCTCCACCGTAGGGAGATCAGGGAGCTCACCCGCGAGGTGGAATCCTCTGGCCTCACCATCGTGCCCCTGCGCCTGTATCTGAAGAACGGCAGGGCCAAACTGGAGATCGCTTTGGCCAAAGGCAAGAAGGCCTACGATAAGCGTCAGGCCATCGCCAAGCGGGAGGCTGAGCGCGCTATAGGCCGTGCCCTGCGGCGTGCGGGCTAGGCCCTTCAGCCCGCGCCGAAAGGCGGAGGTTCTCCGGCAAGCGCTCCATGCCGGCCTGCGGTATCAGCCGGTCCAGCCACCGCGGCATCCACCAGTTGACAGCCCCCATGAGCTGCATCACTGAGGGCACCAGCACCAGCCGCACGATGGTCGCGTCCACCAGCACGGCCACGGCCAGCCCTATGCCGAACTCCTTCACGATGCGCTGGTCGCTCAGGGCAAACGCCAGGAAGACCGCTATCATGATGGCCGCCGCCGCCGATATCACCCGCGCAGTGACAGCCAACCCTCGCGCTACGGATTCGCTGTTGTCCCCGGTGCGCAGGTACTCCTCCCTGATGCGGCTCACCAGAAACACCTCATAGTCCATAGAAAGGCCGAAGAGCACGGCGAAGAGCATCATCGGCATGAACGGCTCTATGGGCCCTGCCCTGTGGACCCCAACGACGTCCCCAAGCCAGCCCCACTGAAATACCGCCACCAGCACCCCGAAGGACGCCCCGATGGACAGGACGTTCATCACCGCCGCCTTCACAGCCACCACTACCGACCGGAACACGCTCATCAGAAGCATCAGACTGATGGCGATCACGCCTGCGAAGAAGAAAGGCAGCCGCTGACCGATCCTGTCCGCCAGGTCTACGAACAGGGCTGTCGGCCCCCCTACGTACGGCTCGACCCCAGTCCCCTCAAACCTGGAACCGAGATCCCGCCTCAGCCGCAGCACCAGATCGTGCGTGGCCTCTTCCTGCGGCGCTGTCTTGGGTATCACCCGCATCACGGCCGCCGTCCGCTCCTGGTTGAACATGGGGGGCGTGACCAAGGCCACGTTCTCCTCCGAAGACAAGGCCGCCGGCAGTCCACTCACGGCCGCCGCGCCGGCCTCATCCTGCAAGGCGAAAGCCAGCACAATCGGACCGTTGAACCCCGGTCCGAAGCCTTCCGCCATTAGATCGTAGGCCCGCCGCGAGGTGAAAGACGGGGGGTTGTTCCCGGCGTCGGAGCTGCCCAGCCGCATGTCTAGCGCTGGAATCGCCAGCGCCAGCAGCAGGCCCAGAGTCAACAAGAACCACACGATGGGGCGGCTTTGCACCGCGCGGCTGAGGCGGTAGCCCAGCCCGGCGGCGCTCTCGTGGACAGGGGCGTGGAACAACGGCAAGCGCCAGCGATCGATGTTGCGGCCGGCGATCGCCAGCAACGCCGGCAATACGAACAGCGCCACCAGGACAGCCATCGCTACCACTACCGACGTTGCCGTCCCTACGTAGCCCACCGCCAAGATGCCCGACGCCCACAGGCCCAGCAACGCCACAACCACGGTGGAGCCGGCGAACAGGACGGAACGCCCCGCCGTCTGGTAAGCGATGGCTATGGCCTCGGGTACCGGTAGCCCGCTGCCTTTGGCCTCCCGGAAGCGCGTCACGATCAGCAAGGCGTAGTCGATGCCCACACCTATGCCCACCATGGCTGTGAACTGCGGAGTGAACGTGGGCATCGTGAAGAACCGGGCACCTATGCCCACCAGGAAGAAGCTGGAGACCAGGCCGAGCAGCGCTGTGGCGATAGGCAGCCCCATCGCCACTACCGAACCGAAAGCGATAAGCAGAATCACCACCGCGGCCGCTATGCCGATGGCCTCCGCACTGCCCGGCGGCTCCATCTCCGCCTTGCGCAGGATGGGTCCTCCCGCCTCAACCTGTATCTCAGCGGTGGACGCCTGCTTCCGCCAGTCGAGCAACTTCTTCACCGTCGCCCGGTCGATGTCCAATGTCGGCTCAGCATACTGCACATCGATGAAAGCGATGCTGCCGTCCGGCGCGATGCGGCCAGGGGAATCGTAGGGCGAACCAATGGCCACTACCCCTGGCAACTGGGCCAACTCCGTCTCGAACCTTCGCACCACCTCCACAACGCCAGGATCCCTGACCCCAGCCTTCGCTCTGATCACCACCACGGCGGTATCGCCGGCGTTCGCCGGGAAACGCTCCTTCAGCAAGTCCACCAACTGCTGCGATTCCGCCCCTGGTATGGAAAAGGCGTCGCCGTAGGCTCCGCGGAAGGAACCGTATAGGATCGCCAAGACGACGACGCCAGCGAGGGCCGCAACTGACACTAGCCACGAGTGGCGGAAGGCGAAGCGCGGCCACCAACCGAAGAGGAACGACTGCCTCTCTTTCGTCTCGTGCTTGGAGTGTCTCTCCGCCGGAGGCGCGGCCAGGACCGCACTGGGCTGCCGGCGGCTGCCCGGCCTGCGAGCTGAGTACCAGGCGGCCCCTGTCGCCAGCGCCAAGGCCACCCCGCTAAACAGCAGCAGAAGGGCCGGCCGAGGCTGCCGCCTCATCTGCCAAAAGGGCTTTGCGCTACGACTCGGCACTGGCCACCACCTCCTCCTGGGATGTCGGTTCAGCCTCGGCAACCGCTTTCACCAGGAGCTCGAAGGCCCGCTCCACGACGGCTAGCTCCTCCGGGCCGAGAACGGCCAACACCTCGTCCAGCCCCTCCCTCCCGGCGGCCCACAGCGTCTCCATCAGGCCCCGCCCCTTGGCGGAGAGGCAAGAGATTACCCGGCGGGCGTCCCGCTCGTCCCGCGCGCGCTCCAAGTAGCCCCGATGCTCCAACCTCGTCAGAATGCCTGTCATGGTGGGGAGCGAGAGGTTCAAGGTGGCTGCCAGGTCGCCGCAACTGCGGGGGCCGTCCACATACAGCGTCAACAGCACCTTTAGCTGCGTCATCGTCAGATCGGTGGCCAGCCACTCCTGTGGCAGGCGGTGGCGCGCCCGGAGGAAGAACTCCTCAGCCAGGTCCAGGACTCGTTCTCTCGAGCTGGTCATTACTTCGCTCCAAACAAACTGTTTGTGCGAAACGAAGCTTAGTCCAAACCGCGAATAGTGTCAACCCCCGCTGGAAGCACCGGAGCGATGTGCTAGAATAGGTCTGCATGGGGACGAAAGGGTTCGACAGGGAAGGTTGAGCCCGGATAGCAGGCGGAGATGGCCGCTCTCTCCATAATCAGGCGGCAAACAAGTAACTGGCACCAACCAGTACGCCCTGGCTGCCTAAGATAGGGTAGCCACGTCGGGCCCAGGCCTTCTCCCGGTGGGCGGGGTCCGGCGCCGTGCAGCCGGGATGCTGCCTCCCCCCGCCGATAAGGGGAGGCCTAAGACTCCATCGGCTGGCCCGGCGGTAAGTCAGCCGCGGACGTACGCCGGGCGAGATCAAAACGACGGCTAAGCCTGTAGTAGATCCGGGGAGGCTTTCCTCTGGACGGGGGGTTCGATTCCCCCCCGTCTCCACCATCGAGACGGCGATAGCGCTGCCTTTGCCCCTCCGGTCATGAGATGGCGAGCAGCAAGCGCAGCTCGTCGGCCAACAACCTCGTTACGAGAAAATGCTGTCGTACGTGCTCCCGCCCCCTGGCTCCTAGACGCCGGGCTGTCCGCCTATCACGCAGGAGCTCGACGACGCGTTCGGCGCACTCCTCGCTGCTTTGGATCAGGTAGCCCCCTACGCCTTCGGGCATCTGCATCGGTATGCCGCCTGTCTTGCCAGCCACGACTGGCGTCCCCTTCCAGAGCGTCTCTGACACCACCAGCCCGAACCCCTCGCGGAGCGACTTCTGGAGCACCACGTGGGAGCAGCGCTGGAAGGCGTTCACCTCCATGTTGCCGATGCCGGTAAAGTTGGTCAGCACATGAATATCGGGGTCCGCACCTGCCTCCCGCAGGATATCGCGGTACATGCGCCAGCCTTCCGGATCATCCAGGGCCATCTGCCCTAAAAGGGCAAGCTGTAGCCCGGGCACTTCCTTGCGCGCCATCCGGTAGACCTCTATGACTCCCAGGGGGTCCTTCCAAGGGTCGAAGCGAGACACCTGTGTCAGCAGCGGCCGGCCCAGATCGATCCCAGCCCATTCAACGATCCGGCGGCAGAGCTCTCCCGGCGCCGTCATGTTCTTGGGGCTCAGCGGGTCGATGCCTGGCGGAATGACGAAGAGGGGCAGATCATCCAGGCCTGCCGGCAGGAACTCTCTCATGGTGAAGACCACTGCGTCGTAATCGAGCACAAACGGGCGTATAAACTCCAGCACCTCCGGATTGGGGGCCGACGTGTCGATGTGGCAGCGCCAGATCCAGCGCGCCCCGCTCCGGCCGCGCACGTGACGGACTGCCAAAGGCTGCGGGTCATGCACAACTATGTAGTCGTATCGAGCCTCCAGCGCCTGGGCGATGCGGTGGTTCTGCACCAGGTAGATCTCCCTGTCCTCGTCCGCCAGGTGCACGTCCGCCCCTTGAAGACCGTTGTGGATCGCCTTCGTGGTCTCGAAAAAACGCTGGCGGCCGGTGATCACCTGCCACTCGGCCTCGATCCCGAGCGCCTTGTATAGGGGCACTAGCGAGCGCAGCAGTTCGGATACCCCGCCGCCGTAGGCTGTGGCATTCAGATGGAGCAGCCTTTTGCCCTGGAGGGGGCGGGCCAAGTCCAGCAGCTCGTCCACGCATCCAGGCCCGGCGACCTCCCTATAAAGGGCGAGCGCCTTGGGGCCAACGTCAACTCGTTGTAGCACAGGGCGAACACCTCACCCCTGGTTATGGGGACTGCCCGGCCGCCTTGGGCTCGCGACCCGTCAGGAGCCTTCGGACGGGGGCTCCAAGTCGGAAGCCAACCCTTCTGCCCGCTCGTTCTCGCGCGGGCCGACGTCGCGGGACATCCGGCGGGTCGGGCGGGCCCATAGCCCCCGGAGCACGAGATCGACCAGGTGAGGCGCCACAGTGTTCACCCCTACTGCCAGCAGATCCTCCGGGGAAACGTAGGCGTCCCGCAGGCCCCATCGGATCGCCTGAACGATACGCCTGGCCACTAGGGCCGGATCGGCAAACCGAAGGAACGGCGGTATTGGCGGAGCATCGACCTCCTGGATCATATGCTCCGTAAAAGGCGTTTGGGTAAAGCCCGGGTAGACCGTGGTGACAGCGATTCCGCTGCCCGCCAGCTCCGTCCTCAGCGAGTCTGACAGAGCCACCAGGGCAAACTTGCTCGCCGCGTAGATTCCCATGAAGGGGGGCGCTATCCGGCCGGCCACCGATGATACGTTGACGATATGCCCGCCACCACCGGCCTGCATGTACGGCACCGCGGCCTGGATACAGTACACGCTGCCCCAAAAGTTCACGTCGAAGACGTGCCGCATGTTGTCCAGACTGCCCCCGGCGATGGGTGCGTACAGGCCGATCCCCGCGCAGTTAACGAGAATATCTACGCTCCCGAACTCCTCCACCGCCCGCCGCACCAACACCTGTACCGCCAGCCGGTCCGTTACATCCGTCGGCACCACAAGGCAACGTCCGCGCAAGGGCGCGATGTCCGTAGCCACCTCCTCCAGGCGGCGCCGGTTCCGGGCTGCCAACACCACGTTCGCCCCCCGCTCCGCAAGCTCCAGCGCCGTCTCCCGCCCGATCCCGGACGACGCCCCAGTTACGACAGCGCACTTGCCCTCTACTCGCATGTTATGTCGACCTCGCAGCCAGCCACTCCGCCACCTTCGGCCACAGCCGGCCCACAGCGTTTCTCCCCGCCACTAGGCTTACGTGGCCGCCCTTCAAAACGACGTCCTCCCTGTCAGCGCTCCCGACGAGGGACGTCAGCGGACGCGTGGCTGCGAAGGGTGCGATGTGGTCGTGCTCGGCCATGACGTGGAGCACTGGGCAAGTGATGGCCCGCAAGTCCACGTTGCGACCGCCTATGGACAACCGGTTCGTCATGAGCCTATTCTCCCACATAAGCTCCCGGATGAACTGCCGGTAGGCCTCCCCTGGGAAGGGAATCTGCTCGTTCGTCCACTTGTACATTATGCGGTATCCGTAAACCCACATGGGGTCCCACAAGTTGTCCAAGAGCCGCACATAGCTCATCCAGCGGTCCATAGGGCGCAAGAGCTCGAAGGAGCGCAGCATCATCTCCGGCGGTATGTTCCCCATGGCATCCACCAGGCGGTCCACATCGAAGTACCGCCGGTCCGTCCATTTGCGGAACAGCCCCATGCCCTCCATGTCCACAGGCGTCGCCGCACACACGAGGTTCGCCACCGGGGCTTCCGGATACGCTCCGTTATACATTAAGGCGAAGAGGCCCCCCATGCAGTAGCCAAATAGACTGTACTCTTCTTCCCCCGTCGCCTGTTGCACGCGGTCCAAGCAGGAAGGGATAAGATCCAGCACGTAGTCCTCGAAGCCCAGCTTCTTGTCCTCCGGCCGTGGCACCCCCCAATCGATCATGAATACGTCGAACCCCTGACCCAACAGGTACTGAACGAAGCTCTGGCCGGGAGTGAGGTCAAGGATCCACGGCTTGCTCACCAACGACATCACCAGCACCACCGGCACCCGGTACACCTCGTCCAACACGGGCCGGTAGCGGTACAACCGCATGGTCCCGCGGGAATAGATGACGTCTTTCGGGGTGCAGCCCACCGGCGGCTCCCCCCGGGCAAGCAGGATGTCCCAGCCCCTCTCGGCCCGCTGGAGGCTGCGTTGTATGCCGGCCTGGGCGGCCTCCAGGATCTTCCCTACAGTGGGAGGGCGTACGATCGCCACTAATCTGTCCTCCGGCCGGCTCCGCTAGGCCACCCCACCGCCTTCGCCCCGCGGCCGCCGCGTCCGTCCCGGGCGTAGCTGGGTCACCGGTACGGCGGCAGGCACGCCCGCAGCCTCCGCCAGGTGCCGGATACTGGCCTCCAACGAAGTTAGCCGCTCCTCGATGCTTCCCAGTCGTTCCCCCAGCTCCACGATGTCAGCGTGGGTGGGTAGATTGAACGTATTGAGGTAGCGTTCCATGCCACGGTTCAGGTACCGCTGCAGCAGCGCGTACCCCTCAGTATAGCTGCCCAGGAAGCGGGCGAAGGCGTCCGTCCCCAGCATCTGCGCCAGGAAGCCGTTCCACTGACGCTCGGTCTCGGTGAGCCAACTGCGCCATAGCTGGCCGACTCCGGCTGCGCTGTCCTTACTGTGGCCGTTCGTCTCGGACATCCTCTCCTCCTTTGGAAAAGGTTCCCTTATCGCCCTCCGTGACGCCATCCCGGCCCCCTTGGCCGAGATTCTCCAACGAGCTGAGCGCCGACTGCAAGATCCGCTGGTAGCGCCCGAACAGGTCCAACCAGAGGTCCAGGAAGGCCTCACCCGCCTTGGTGAGCGAATACATGCGCCGCGCCGGCCCCGACTCCGACGTGTCCCAGAAGGACGACACCAACCCCGCTCGCTCCAACTGCCTCAACGTACGGTAGACGGTGGCGGAGTCGAAGTTGGGCAGCCCCGATTTCGCCAGTTCCTGTACCAACTGGTAGCCGTAGGCGTTCCAGCGCCGCAAGTATGCCAACAGGCTCGAGGTCAAGAGGTCACCGTGGAGCCGTGGTTGTGGCCCGGCGCCGTTGCCCCGGCTCCCTCTCCGTCTGATGTTCTCGGTATCCGCGGTCATCGTGCTAAATCATGAACCATAGAGGGGGTTGACAACAACGTGCAGCTATGTGTATTCTGCACCTAGATGCAATTCTTGTCAAGGAGGTTCTCATGCCCAAGGAAGACACCATCGACCGGTTCTTCGATGCCGTCAACGAAGCGTACGACGCCCTGTTGGATGCCGCCAAGGCCGCCAACGATCGCGGATACCGCATCTCCCGGCGCTTTATCGATGACATCGAGCGTGGCCAGCGCGACCTGCTGGACATGGCCCGCACTGTGGCCACTACGCCCCGTGACGTCGCCGGCTTCTACTCCGCCAGCATGCGGACGCTGACCAGCGCCCAAGGCCGTCTGCTAGACCTGACCCGCCAGTTCGTGGACGAGATCTCCGAGGGCCAGCGCGAGGGCCGTGACACCCTCCGCCGGGTCATCGAGGCCAACCGCACAGCCGGCCAGGCCGCCATCGAGGCCGCTCGCGAAGGCATCACCACCCGCATCCGGCGCAATCGCGAGAAGGCCGCAGCCAGCGATAACGGCCGCGCTGCTCCCCGGGCCCGCAAGACCCGCTCCACCACCGACACCAGCGCCTGACCCCTCCCGGCGTCTGGGCCGAGCCGCAGGGCGGGGCTGCTCCCGCCCTGCGGCCGACATCTCGATAGCGGCTCCTAGCCCCGGTAGTGCTCTGGGTCAGCCAGAAAATGGGCTATGTGCCGGAACACCTGGGGATTGAAGGCCAGCCCCACGTGCGTCCCCGGGACCTCGATGTCCCTCTCGTCCCCGTTCACGCAGTAGTGCCAGTCCACGATACCATCCGTCTTCGTGTATATAGCGATGTGGGGCACCGACGCCGGAAACTCGGCCCTCAGGGACTTCAGCGCCTCGCACGTGCAGTAGCCCGTGTAACACTGGGCCGGCGCCGAGGGCGAAGCGGAGGCCAGTGCCCCGTTCCTCCGTTGCAGCACGCGGCCCCGCACCAAATACGCCGTCTGCAGGACAAAGGGGTGCACCCGCACGCCCCGGAACGGCGAGGCCATCGTCACTACGGAGGCCACTAGCTCCGGCCACCGCGTAGCAGCCCCCCGCGCCAACACCCCGCCCAGACTGTGCCCGATGAGGTTGACCCCTTGTCCCGTGTCCGCCCGGGCCCGGTCCATCGTCTCCTTCAAACGCAGGGTCAGCACCTCTGGGCACTCCGCGTTGCGGCCGATGCCCGACAGGTACGCCCGGTAGCCGATCCGCTTCAGCCAAGAGTGCAGGTCGCCGAGATATTGATCCGACCCCATAAAGCCGGGGATCACCACCACCGGCTGGCCATGGCCCCTGGGAATCCCTATGCCCCTGTACACAGCCGAAAGGCGCAACGAAAGCCAGTCCACGCCCAGAAACGCTTCCCTCCACAGAGGCAGAGAGGATGTGGCCTGGAAGTCCTCCTCTATCCGTTTGCGCCGTGTCGCCATGAACTACTCGTGACCCCCGCCGTGGGCAACCGCATAACCCACCTCGAGCCCATCATATCAAAATTGCTTGCCCGGTAGTGTGGCATCGCCGCGAACAACGGTATATAATGCCTGTAGCGCTTGCGGGGGTAGTCGGGGCGGGTCTCCAGGGAAGCAGCCGCGCTGGGGCTTGCCCAAATACAAGGGGTTCGCACATGGCTCAAAGCGGCCTTAGCCGGCGGCTAAGTGCCCAGGACGCCGCTTTCCTCTACTTTGAGAGGCCAGAGGCGCCCATGCACATAGGCTCTATAGCCATTTTCGACGGAGAGTTCTCCACCGAAGCCTTCCGGGAACGCATCGCCTCCAAGCTGCACCTCATCCCCCGCTATCTCCAGCGCGTCGTCCCTGCCCCCTTCAACCTGGCTCACCCCACGTGGGAATGGGATCCCGGCTTCGATATCAACCGCCATATCCTAAGAGAGAAGATCGACCCTCCTGGCAGCGATGCCCAACTCATGGAGCTCGCTGCCAAGATCTTCGCGGGCATGCTGGACCGCAACAAGCCTCTCTGGGAGATCCACGTGGTCGAGGGGCTAGAAGGTGGCAGGACGGCCCTCGTCTCTAAGGTCCACCACTGTCTCGTGGATGGCGTCTCCGGCATCGAGCTTCTCATGATCGTCCTCGACGTCTCCCCCAACCCGCCGCCACCGCCCGAGGCGCGCCCCTTCGATCCACCGCCCATGCCTGGGCCTGCCGAGCGGCTTCTCGATGCCTTCTTCGATAACTTGGCGGCGCGCGTCGATAGCATGGCAGCCCTGCAAAGGGGCATCGTAGATGCCGTCGCCACCGGCGGCAGCGCCGGCCGCACCGTCCTCAAGGCCCTGGAGACCGCCGTGCCGTACTTCGCCGTTCCCGGCCCCAGGGCTCCTTTCAACAAGCCCTTCGGAGGGGGACGGAAGTTCGCCGGAAGCGAGATCTCTTTTCAGGAGGTCCGGGCCATCCGCGCCGCCTGCGGAGGCACCGTCAACGACGTCGTCCTCACCGTCCTCGGCGGCGCCCTCGGCCGCTATCTGGAGATGCACGGCCTTCCCACAGAGGGACGCATCATGCGCGTCCTGACCCCTGTGAACGTGCGCCGGGAAGACGAACGAGGAAAGCTCGGCAACCGCATCTCCATGCTCCTCGTTGAGGTCCCCGTTGGCATCCGCGATCCCATCGAACGCCTCAAGGATATCGTCCAAAAGACCGAGAGCCTCAAGCGAAACAACATCGCCGACGGTATCGAGCTGATGGGTAACGCCCTTACGGGCGGGCCGGCGCCCCTGCTTGCGGCTATCGGCCGGCTTCCGTTGCCCCCCAACACCGTCGGCAATATCGTCTGCACCAACGTCCCCGGCCCGATGATCCCCCTCTACACCATGGGCCGCCGCCTCGTCGCCCACTATCCCCTCGTCCCTATCGCCTGGGAGATGGGCATCGGTTGCGGCGTCACCAGCTACGACCAGAAGCTGTACTTCGGGCTAATCGCGGATTCGCAAGCGGCGCCAGACGTACACCGCCTAAAAGAGTTCCTGGACCAGGCTTATGTCGAGCTCCGGGCCGCGGCCGGCGTGAGCAAGTCCGACCTCCCGGAGGTGGGACTCGCCGCCAAGCGCACCGTTGGCCGGCGCCGGCGCGCGGCCCCGGCCGCCCACGCCGAACCTCTGGCTGCCGACGCTGGCTAGGGCGTTCCCCGCCCGGCCTGACTAGACGGCCCCCCTCGCGGGACGCGTCAGCAAGCCATCACTGGCTGAGAGGCGATATCCCAGCGCCGGCGGCCAACTCTTACGAGGCAGCCAAGCGTCAGCGGGTACTCTATTGCAGGCGGCATCTGGCGTGACGGGGATCGTCCAGCGCTATGGCCCTCCGGCTGGTCTCCGCCCCATGTTACAGAAGCGCGGACGGCGCCCAGCCGCCCGCGTGCCGCTAGCCCGGGGACCGGCGCTTGCCGACTCCGGTGGCCTCTGCTTACCGGCTTCGCGGCCGGGGTGGCGCCTCGTTGCTGAACCCGGCCATGTCATAGGACATGATCAGCAGATCCCGGGTTCGCCCATCCCGCGTCATCACGTGGTCCGCCAAGAGCGCCTCCGGCCGGAACCCCAGGTGCTCGAAGACCTGGCGCGCGCTGCGCTGATCCGTCGTCATCTGGGCGGTCACCTTCTTTAGACCCAGGTCCCGGGCGATAGCGAAGGCCTCGTGCGTCAGCCGCTTCCCAAGGCCGATGCCCCGGTATTCCACGCCCACCAGCACCCGCATCTCGCCCACATGGCGCATCCAGTTCGCCTCGTTCATGTGGATGCTGGCGTAACCGGCGATCTTTCCGCCGGTCTCAGCCATCACAGTGACCGTACGCCCCGTCT
Organism: Dehalococcoidia bacterium; assembly: GCA_034432935.1. Lineage (GTDB taxonomy): Bacteria > Chloroflexota > Dehalococcoidia > SM23-28-2 > RBG-16-64-32 > DAOUAG01. Next base: position 30,752 of record DAOUBD010000069.1, read on the forward strand.
TCAGATAGCGCATCCAGTTATCCACCGTCTCGGGCTGGGTGATGTCCGTACGCAGGAAAAGGAGGTCCTCAGGCGGCAGGCCCCGGGCGAACTCCAGTACGGCCTCCCGGTCCCCCTCGTTCATCAGCCGGAAGGTGAGCTGGACGCCGTTCAGCGTCGTGGTCCAGGGATAGGTCCGCTGCAACGTTGTCGCCGGGGTCATGGTCTTGTTCCAGCCTTTCCTTTGATGTCGCGACCGCAGCATATCCCACGCCGGAGAAAAATGCAACTTTTCACCCCGAGCCTTGCGATCCGGACGGGGCGTTTTTCCGCGGCCCCGTATCCTGGTTCCCGCCGGCCCGGCGGGCTACACTACAACCGATGCCTGGCCAGACCCCAGCGCCTACCGCGCCCAAACCCCGTGCCGTTATCACCGGCATCGGCCTCGTCTCACCCCTGGGCAACGATCTCGATTCCTTCTGGGCCGGACTCGCGGCTGGGCGTTCTGCCGTGTCTCGCCTCCCCGATGAGCTGCGGGGCGGCCTGCCTTGCTACGCTGGAGCCCTGGTCAAGGACTTTGACTTCGGCCGTTTTGCGGATGGCCCCTGGGTGCGCCGCCCGCGTGGCCGCCTGCCCCTCTTCGTACAGTACGCCCTCGCGGCCTGCGCCGCTGCCATCCGTCACGCCGGAATCGATCTCGCTGCCATCGATCCAACCCGCTTTGGGGTCGTCATCGGCAACGGCGCGGGAGGCGTGCCCTATATCGTCCCCCACGTTGAGACACTCCGCGAACGCGGCTGGTCGAGGGTCGATCCCCAGGTGCTTCTCCAACTCATCCCTAACGCCGCCGTGGCCCACGCAGCCGTCGTCTTCGGGGCCCGCGGCTACAACGCCACCTTCGTCGCGGCTTGCGCGTCAGGCACCCAGGCCATCGGCGAGGCCTACCGCGCCGTAGCCTCCGGCCTGGCCGATGTCGTCCTGGCCGGGGGCACAGAGGCCTGGCTGACGGAGGCCGGCCTGATATCCTTCGCCCTCATGGGCGCCTTGTCCCGTTGGAGTGGCGACCCCGCCCTGGCAAGCAGGCCCTTCGACAGGGGCCGCACCGGCTTCGTCCCCGCGGAGGGAGCCGCCATCTTAGTCATCGAGGAACGGCAGCACGCCCAGCGCCGCGGCGCCCGGCCACTGGCCGAAATCAAAGGCTACGCCTGTACCAACGATGCCTATCACCTCGTAGCGCCGGACCCCGAGGGCCAAGGAGCCGCCCAGTGCATCCGCCTGGCCCTGCGCGACGCCGGCGTCAGACCGGAAGAGATCGATTACGTCAACGCCCACGGCACGGGTACCCAGCGCGGCGACATCGCCGAGACGAAGGCCATCAAGGCAGCCCTGGGCGCCCATGCCGCGTCCGTTCCCATTAGCGCCACCAAGTCCATGATTGGCCACAGCATGGGGGCCTCTGGGGCCCTGGAAGCCGTCGCCTGTGTCCAGACCCTCCTCACAGGCGTCATCCACCCCACCATCAATCTCGAGTCGCCCGACCCTGAGTGCGATCTCGATTACGTGCCTGGAGCGTCCCGCCGGGGGAGCGTTCAGACCATCCTCAAGAACAGCTTCGGCTTCGGTGGCCACAACGCTTGCCTGGTGCTCACCTCCGCCGGCCGGGTATAGGGCTGGCTGCCAGGGCTTCCGGCCCCATCCTTCGATCCGCACCCAGGCTTCGCGCCGTACACATTATTGGAAATTGGAACCCGCTAATCCGCTTCCAATAGACCCTTAATCCCTCAGTGCCAAGATAAAGGGTAGAAGCACAGGGCTCCGTCCCCACGCAGCAGCGTCTGGGGGTCCCAGACGCGATCCCGAAAGGAGACTATGATGAAACTAAGGCTGTTGGCCAGCGCCCTCGCGGCGGCCACGACCCTCGCTGCGCTCCTGACGATCGTTGCCGTCCTGGCATGGCCGGGCGGCGGCGGCAACGCCTCTTCCACAGCCACGCCGGCCCCCGCAGCGGCAGCCACTTCCACGCCCCCGGCTCAAGGCTCCGGCAACACCGCCCTCGCCACCGGCTGCCTGCCTGCCGCCGATGTTTACGAGCGCGTCAGGCCAGCCGTCGTCGAGATCACGGCCACAGATCAGGGTCGCAACCCCTTCGCGCCGCCTAGCCAGAGCGCTGGCAGCGGTGTCATCATCGGCGAAGATGGCACCATCTTGACCAACTACCACGTTGTCGCCGGAGCCACCAACCTCGAAGTCAAGTTCGCCGACGGTTCCACGGCCAGCGCCGAGGTGGTGGGAGACGACCCGGGCAACGACCTGGCGGTCATCCGGGCCGATACGTCCGGCATCACCGTCACCGTGGCGACCCTGGGCGACTCAGCCTCGGTGCGCATCGGCGACCCCGTCCTGGCCATCGGCAACCCCTTCTCCCTGGCCGGCACCATGACCCAAGGCATCGTCAGCGCCAAGGGGCGGATCTTCGCCTCCGGCCAGGGCACTCGCCCCATCCGCAACATGATCCAGACCGATGCCCCAGTAAACCCCGGCAACTCTGGCGGACCGCTGCTGGACTGCCAAGGCAGGGTCATCGGCATCAACACCGCTCTGGAGAACCCGACTGGCCAGGACTTCAACATCGGCATCGCCTACGCCGTACCCATCGACACAGCCAAGCGGTTCCTGCCGGACATGCTGGCCGGCAAGACCGTCAGCCACCCGTGGCTGGGCATCGCGGGCCAAGATATCACCAAGGCCCTCGCCAGTGACCTCGGCCTAACCGTCCAGTCGGGCGTCTACGTCACCATCGTCGAACCGGGCAGCCCCGCCCAGGAGGCGGGCCTCAAGGGCGCGCTGCGCTCCGCTTCTGCGGACGCCGGCGGCGCCCTCCCCAAGGGCGGCGATGTCATCACCGCCGCTGACGGCAACCCCGTCAAGACCGTCGACGAACTGGCGACATACCTCGACAGCCAGAAGAAGCCTGGCGACACGGTCCAGCTCACCGTGGTCCGGGACGGGAAGGAGACCTCCCTCAAAGCCACCCTTACCGAATGGCCCCAGTAGTCCCGGCTACCGGGTGAGCAAGCCGGCGTCTATGGCGAACTGCGCCCCCGTAATGTAACGGGCCCGATCCGAGGCCAGGAACACCACCGCTTGGGCCACGTCCTCGGGCTCGATCCACGGCACTGGCAGGAGGTTGCCCGCCGAGCGCTGGGCGATCTCCTCAGGCGTGGCCCCCTCCAGCGCCGCCAGTCCTTCGTTCATCGGGGTGTTCACGCCCGTCGGGTGGATGGAGACCACCCTGATGCCGTGAGGCGCCAACTCGATGGCCCACGACTTCGTGAGGCCAACCAGCCCCCACTTCGACGCCGCATAATGGCTGAGCCGCGCCATGCCCCGCAACCCAGCGACGGAGGAGTTGTTGATGATGACCCCGCTCTTCTGCCGGATCATCACGGGGATCACCCGCCGCGCCACGAGCCACGCGCCTTTCAGGTTTATGTCCAGCATGGCGTCCCACTGGTCCTCGCTCAGCTCGTGAGCCAGCCCGTACGCGCAGATCCCGGCGTTGTTGAATAGGATGTCGATGCGCCCAAACCGCGTGATAACGTCGTCCACGGCGGAGCGGATGGCCGCATCGTTCCGCACATCCCCCTCGTACGTGGCGCAGTCCACGCCCAGGTCGCGGCAGGCCGCAGCCAGGGATTCCATCTCATCCCTGGACCCCAGGGCGTACCCGGGATAGGCCAGCGGTCTGGCCACATCGAAAGCCGCAATGCGCACACCCTCCCGGGCCAGGGCCAGGGCGGTTGCGCGTCCTTGGCCGTGGGCAGCCCCCGTGATGAACGCCACCCTGCCTTCCAGGCCGTGCCCGCTCATCGCGTCTCCCGCCCGGCGCTCGACGCCGGCTTCCGGTACGGCTCCAGATAATCGTCCAGCTCGATATCCAGGGCGTTGTTCACGACGTTGGTGGCCAGCATCATGGCCCCGAACGCTGTCAGGGCCACGATCTGCTCCTCCGTGAAGAACTGACGGAGGCGCTCAAACAAAGCCTGGGGGACCCTCGCTGGCGGCCTCGCCAGACAGCGCCCAAACTCCACTACCGTCGACTCGCGCTCGTCCAGAGAGAAGCCATCCGGGTCTTCCCCCGACTCGATGAGCAGCCGCCGGAAGAAGGTGGAGCAGATAAGGCAGTCCGTATCCGAGGAGATGGCGTAAGCGAAGATGTTGGTCAGGCGCTCCCCCAGAAAAGGCGCAACGGTATCGTGCAGCGGATACCACTCCATCAGCGCCCGGAACGCTGGCATGGAGCGCAGTAGCGTGCGCTTCATGTTTGTGATCCGCCCGTGGTCCCGGATGACCTGGTCGAATGCCGCGCGCACCTCGCCCGCCGCTGTCTCGTAGTCGACCGGCCGGATTCGAGCCATGGCCTTACCTCCCTCCGGGAGCGGGCGCTGCCGCCCCTGCTCGATGATAATCCACACACGGCATGCAGGCGATACTGGGCGCAAGAGGAAGGGGGAGCCCTCCTTGCAAGGGCTCCCCCCGAAACCCGGGACCTGGGCTCCGTCAGAGGCTACATGCCGCTACCGTTGGGGGCCACTTTAGGGGCCGTCTCGGGCGCCGAGAACCATCCCGCCCCCGGGCCGAACCCGCCGTCGAAGCCGCCGTGCCCGAAACCGTGGCCATGGCCATGCCCGAAGCCATGGCCAGGCCCCAAGCCCGGCATGAAGGGGAACAGGCCGCCGCGAAAAACCGCCCTGACATCCCCGTTGACCGTCAGCACGACGACCTTGTCGCCCTCGGCGAGGTCCGACAGCTTCTTTCCGGGGAACACGTCCTCGTCCTGCACGTCATAGGTCTTGGAACCGCCGGCGTTGAGGTTAACTGTCAGCTTACCGCCGCTGGCGTCGACGCTGGCGACGGTGCCTGCCTCCACGGTGGCCTTCACCGTGTTGCCGTCCTTGTCCGTAAAGCTGAACTCGCCACCCAACATGTGGCTGAACATGTCGCCCGGGGCGATGCCCTCCAACTCAGGGAAGAACGGGATCGCCTTGGGAAGCGGCTCGGGTCTCGCCTCCAGCGTCACCGTCACGTCCTGCTGGCTGCCATCGCGCACGATGGTGAGGGTGACAGCGTCGCCGACGCTCTTGCCATCCAGAGCGTCCCGCACGTCCTTCACTTGGCCCACGTCAGAGCCATCGATGGCCTTGATCACATCGCCGCGCTTCAGGCCCGCCTTATCCGCGGGCGAATCGGCGATCACCTGGGCGATCGTCACGCCGTCCGGCGTGCGCGCCAGCATCACCCCCAGCCACGGCTCGCCCTGCTGGTCCTGGTCCGCCGTGGCCTGGACCGTCGCACCCCTGGCGATATCGGCGGCTGAGACGGTGCCAGAACCAGAGTTGGCGCTGGTCATGGCAACGAATATGGCGCCGATGGCGATGGCGGTCAAGATCACCGCCGCGAGGGTTATCCGCACTGGCCGGCTGTCTAGCATCTCTTCACCTCCTGGGCCCGCCTAACTCAAGGCTCTACCAAGAAGGTATCCCACCAACATTAAACGAACATTTGACGGCCTTGGCTCCCCGGGCAGGGCCCCCGGGGAGCAACGAATCGCCCTCTGCGAGCGTCCTCACCAAGAGGGAGCTCGACAGGCGGCGGGGCCCAGAACCATCCTTTTAGCACACATGCCACCCAAGAGCGGACGTCTCGGCATCCTAGTCGGCGGGGGCCCAGCCCCCGGCATCAACAGCGCCATCAGCGCTGCCACCATCGAGGCCGTAAACAGCGGCCTCGAGGTTCTTGGCATCTACGACGGCTACCGTCACCTGGCTGAGGGATGCGCCGATGCCGTCCGGCGCCTGACGATCCCTGACGTCTCCCTGATCCACTTCCAAGGGGGCTCCATCCTGCGCACCTCTCGCACGAATCCCACGACCTCGCCGGAAAAGATGGCGAACACGGTCCGGGCCCTAAGGCAGCTCGGCGTTTCTTATCTTGTGACCATCGGCGGGGACGATACGGCCTTCGCCGCCCTCGAGATCGCCCGCGCGGCCGAGGGCGCCATCCGCGTGGCCCATGTCCCCAAGACCATCGACAACGACCTGCCGTTGCCTGGCGGCATGCCTACCTTCGGCTACGAGACCGCCCGCCACGTCGGTACGGAGCTGGTGCTGAACCTAATGGAGGATTGCCGCGCCACCAGCCGCTGGTTCATCGTGGTCGTCATGGGCCGGAAGGCCGGGCACCTCGCCCTCGGCATCGGCAAGGCGGCAGGCGCCACGTTGACCATCATCCCGGAGGAGTACCCGCAGCCCCGCATCAGCCTCAGCGGCGTCTGCGATGTTCTCGAAGGCGCCATCCTCAAGCGGCGCGTCATGGGCCGCGACTTCGGGCTCGCCATCGTGGCTGAGGGGATCGGCGAGAAGCTCGACCCGGAGGAGATCGCCAGCCTGACGGGCGGCCAGGTGGGCCACGACGCCTACGGCAACCTCCGGCTGGGCGATATCCCGCTGGCCGCCGTCCTGAGGCGTCAGATGCAGGAGCGCTTTGCCGGCAGGGACGAGCAGATCCCCTTCTCCGATGTCACGCTGGGCTACGAGTTGCGCTGCGCCCGCCCCATACCCTTCGACGTTGACTACACCCGCACCCTCGGCTACGGCGCCGTCCGCTTCCTCACCGCGCCTTCGCCAGAGGGCGCCTTACGTGCGGGGGGCATGGTCTGCCTAGCGGACGGGCGCCTCCGCATCATCCCCTTCGATGAGATGCGGGACCCAGCCACCGGTCGCACCAGGACCCGCCTTGTAGACGTGACGTCAGAGCACTACCACGTCGCGCGGGAATACATGATCCGCCTGGAGCCCCGCGACCTCAGGGACCCGCAAACTCTGGCCGGTCTGGCCGCCGCCGCTAGGACGACGCCCCAAGACTTCGCGAGTAGATTCTGGCCTGTGGTCAGCCCGGGCGGCCAGGTATCCCGCCGCCGCGCCTGCGATGGCCACAGAGCCAAGGGAGTAGATCATGGACACGAACCTGCAAGGAAAGTGGAGCCGGCTGCGGTCCCTCGCCGATGAGGGCGGCCGGTTCAAGATCATGGCCGTCGACCAGCGGGGTTCGCTGGCGGCCGCCATAGCCAAGGCCTCTAACCGCCAACCCCAGGAGGTCTCCGGCAACGAACTGGCGCGGGTCAAAGAGCTTATCACCCGCGTCCTGGCCCCCTACGCCACCGCTGTCCTTACCGATCCGATATACGGCTACCCCCACTCCTTCCAGAGCATACCCCAGGGCGTCGGCCTGCTGCTGGCCTACGAGGAATCGGGTTATGAAAAGTGTGGGCCTTCCGGCCTCGAGCGCAGGACCAAACTCATCGACGGCTGGTCTGTGCAGAAGGCCCAGCTCGCCGCCGCGGACGCCGTCAAGCTCCTGCTGTACTACCACCCCGACAGCTCATCCGAGGTACGCCGTTACCAGCAACAGCTCGTGCGGCGGGTCGGCGAGGAGTGCCGGGCCGCCAACCTCCCATTTCTCTTGGAGCTAGTCAGCTACGATCTCAGCGGTTCGGGGACCGACACTGAGGACTTCGCCCGCCAGAAGCCAGGCCTCGTCATTCGCAGCGCTCGCGAGTTCAGCGACCCCGCTTACGGTGTGGACGTCCTCAAACTCGAGTTCCCAGCCGACCTCAAGCGCACCCGCGAGTTCAGCGGCGGGGCCTTCGATGGCCAAACAAGGCCAGCAGTATATGCCCTCAGCGACGTTCGGGAGGCCTGCGCCCGCCTCAACGAAGCGGCGCGGCTTCCCTGGGTAATCCTCAGCGCCGGGGTGGGCATCGAGGAGTTCCTCATTCAGGTCGAGCTGGCCGCAGAGGCTGGCGCCAGTGGTTTCCTCTGTGGGCGCGCCATCTGGAAAGACGCCATCCGCTTCTACCCAGACCTGCCAGCCATGGAGAACTGGCTCCGCACCGAAGGCGCCTACAACTTCCTGCGCGCCAACGCCTACGCCTATCGCGCCCGGCCATGGTTCCAGAGGGCGGGCTCCGTGCCTGGAGCTCGCCCCCTTCAGTCCGTCAAAGCGCCCTCACAGGGGGGCCTTCGCTAGTATGACCGGGGCAAACCCAGCACGTGCTCCCCGATGTAGTTAAGGATCATCTCCCGGGACACGGGCACGGTGCGGAGCATGCGGATGAACGGCCACATCGTGATCAGATCGACGTCGTTGCTGAAACCGCTGCCCCCGTGCACCTCGATGGCCAGATCACACGCCTCCGTCGCTGCCTCCGCCGCCGCAAACTTCGCCATGTTGGCGTAAGCCGCCGCGGTAACCTTGTCCCCGGCGTCGAAGATCTCTGCGGCGTACCGGGTCATCAGTGCCGCCAGCTCTAGGCGCGTCTTGGCCTCGGCCAGCGGATGCGCCAGCCCCTGGTGCGCTCCGATGGGCCTATCGAAGACCACCCGCTGCTGGGCATAGGCCACCGCCTTATCCAACGCCAGGCGTCCCATCCCTACCGCGACGGCAGCCGCGCTCACCCGCTCCGGGTTCAGGGCGTCGAACAGGTAGCGGCTCCCCTTCCCCTCCTCGCCCACCAGGTCCCCCCGTGGCACCCGCACATCGTCGAAGTACACAGCGAACTGGGTCTCAGGATGCAGCACTCCCATCTCCAGCGGCTGGAGCGTGACGCCCGGCGCGCGCCGGTCCACGATCAAGAGCGAGAGCCCCTCCCGCTTGTCAGCTACCTCTTCAAAAGGGGTAGTCCGCGCCACCACCAGTATGTAGTCCGAGGCGTCGACGCCGGTAATGAACATCTTTTGCCCGTTCAGGACGTAGGAATCGCCATCCGCCCGCGCGATGGTGGTTATGCGAAAGCTATTCGAGCCGGCGGTGGGTTCCGTCAAGGCGAAGCAGAACCGCGTCTCGCCCCGGGCCAAAGGCGGCAAGTACCGGTCCTTCATCTCCTGGCTGCCGTAACGGGCGATGAGCCCCGCGTCCATTACGTTTCCTACCACCACCAAGAGCAGCGGGATTCCCTGATGCCCCATCTCTTCTATCAGGACTGCCATCTGCCGCAGGCCCAGACCACCCCCACCGTACTGCTCCGGGATCATCATGCCCAGGAACCCGCCCCTTGCCAGCTCTTGCCATAGTTCTTCGGCGAAAGCCCCCGATTTTGCCTTGGCGAGCCAGTAGTCCCGTCCATACTTCCTGGCGATCTGCCGCACCGCGTCGCGGATCATCGCCTCTTCTGCTATTGCCTCCACCATCGTTGCGTCTCCTGTCTCAAGACCCTGTCATCGTCGCAATTCTATCCGACATCGTGCACCGCTGCCACAGACGTAGCATCGCCGTCCCCTCGTCGCCAAAATTGCGTCCGCGCGCCGCCACCACTACAATACGGGTCACGGCGGCCCGGCGAGGTGAATCCTCAGTTGCAACCCTGGCAGACACGCATCGACACCAAATCGGAGCGCTTCCAAGCCAACCGCGAGGCCATGCTCGCCCTCCTCCGAGAGGTCGAAGCCCAGCTTGCCCTCGCTCGCGCTGGCGGTGGCGAGCGGAGCGTGGCCCGGCACCGCCAGCGAGGGAAACTTCTCGTCCGTGAGAGGATCGAGCTCCTCCTGGACAGGGATTCGCCATTCCTCGAACTCAGCCCCCTGGCTGGATGGGGCACCGACTACGCCGTCGGGGGCGGCTTCGTCACTGGTATCGGCGTCGTATCCGGCGTCGAGTGCATCGTCGCCGCCAACGACCCCACCGTCCTGGGTGGGGCCATAACCCCCATCTCCAACAAGAAGATAGACCGGGCGCTGGAGATATCGCGCCTGAACCGCCTCCCCTACATTCAGTTCGTCGAATCCGCCGGCGCAGACCTCCGCCGAAGCGAAGATTCGGCGGAGGCCGAGATGCGCCGCCAGCTCACCCACTTCGCCGAAAGCGGCCGCCTCTTCCACGACATCACCGCCCTCTCGGCGGCCCGCATCCCGACCGTTTCCATCGTCTTCGGCAGCTCCACGGCGGGCGGCGCCTACCAACCTGGCATGTCGGATTACAACATCTTCATTCGGGGCCGCTCCAAGGTCTTCCTCGGCGGCCCTCCCCTGGTCAAGATGGCCACTGGCGAAGACTCCGATGACGAAGAGCTGGGGGGCGCCGAGATGCACGCCACCAAGTCAGGCCTGGCCGACTACCTGGCGGAAGACGAGCTGGAAGCCATACGCATGGCCCGCGACGTCATCGCTCACCTAAACTGGCGCAAGCTAGGCCCCGGGCCCACCATGCCCGCCGATGACCCCCTCTACGACCCAGAGGAGCTCCTCGGCCTCCTGCCCGTCGACCTGCGCACCCCCATGGACATACGTGAGGTCATCGTGCGGATAGTGGACGGCTCCCGCTTTGAGGAGTTCAAGCCCCTCTATGGAAGCACCCTGGTCACATGCTGGGCATCCATTCACGGCTTTCCCGTGGGCATCATCGGCAACAACGGCGTCCTCTTTTCTGACTCTTCCCAGAAGGCCGCCCAGTTCATCCAGCTCTGCAACCAGATCGACGTGCCCATAATCTTTCTTCAGAACATCACGGGCTACATCGTCGGCAAGGTCTACGAGCAGGGAGGCATCGTCAAGTACGGCTCGCAGATGATCAACGCCGTCTCCAACTCTCAGGTGCCCCACATCACCGTTATAATCGGCGCCAGCTACGGCGCCGGAAACTATGGCATGAGCGGCCGGGCCTACGATACCCGTTTCATCTTCACCTGGCCCACGGCCAAGATCGCCGTCATGGGGCCAAAACAGCTCGCTGGCGTTATGTCCATCGTCCGCCGTGCCTCGGCGGCCGCCACAGGCCGTCCCTTCGACGAAGAGGAGGACGCTCGCATCACGGCCGCCGTGGAAGAGCGGGCGGAGAAAGAGTCCCTAGCCTTATACGCCACTGGCCGCGTGGCCGATGACGGGATCATCGACCCGAGGGACACTCGCACTGTGCTGGGCATCGCCCTGTCGGCCTGCCACAGCGCCGAAGTAAAGGGTACCCGGGGCTACGGCGTCTTCCGCATGTGATAGCGATGCCTCGCATCAAGAAGCTCCTCATCGCTAATCGCGGCGAGATCGCCCGCCGCATCACCCGCACCGCCCGCCAGATGGGCATCTCGGTGGTCTGCGTGTACGCCCGCCCCGACGCCCGGGCGCCCTTCGTTCGGGAGGCCGATGAGGCCGTGGCTCTGGAAGGGTCGACCAGCGCTGAAACCTACCTCGATATAGCCAAGCTGCTAGATGCCGCCCGGCGCACCGGCGCCGACGCCGTACACCCCGGCTACGGCTTCCTTGCCGAGAACCCAGGCTTCGCCCGGGCCGTGCTGGATGCCGGGCTCACCTGGGTCGGTCCCCGGCCCGAAGCCATCGCTGCCATGGGCGATAAGCTCGCCGCCAAGAAGATCATGCAGCAGGCAGGCATCCCAACTCTCAGGGCCGTCCAGGTGCCGGATGGCAGGGCATCTTCGGCCCGCCAGCAGGCCCGATCCCTAGGTTACCCCCTTCTGGTCAAGGCCGCTGCCGGGGGAGGCGGCAAAGGCATGCGTATCGTTGCCGGGGATAACGCCCTGGATGACGCTGTCGCCGGGGCCAGGCGCGAAGCCGCCGCTGCCTTCGCCGACGGCACCGTCTTCTTGGAACGCTATCTGCCAAGGGCTCGACACATCGAAGTCCAGATCCTCGGCGACCATTATGGCAACGTGGTCCACTGCTTCGAGCGCGAGTGCTCTATCCAGCGTCGCCATCAGAAGATCATCGAGGAAGCTCCCTCGCCCGCTGTGAGCGAGACGCTGCGCCAGCGCTTGGGAGAGGCCGCCGTCGCCGCCGCCAAAGCCATCGGTTACGACAACGCGGGCACCGTTGAGTTCCTCCTCGATGAAGAAGGGCAGTTCCATTTTCTAGAGATGAACACGCGCCTCCAAGTCGAACACCCGGTCACGGAGGAGATCACGGGCCTCGACCTGGTGCGAGAGCAGATAAGGATCGCCGAGGGCGATGCCATCGCCTTCAGGCAAGAGGACATCCGCATCAACGGGCACGCCGTGGAGGTCCGTCTCTACGCCGAGGATCCGGCCCAAGAGTTTCTCCCCTCCGCGGGGCGTATCGTGGCTTGGGCGCCCGACCCAGCGTTTTCCGTTCGCGTGGAGTCCGGCATCGAATCCGGCACCCTGGTGCCGATGGAGTTCGACCCGCTTCTGGCCAAGCTCATCGCTCACGCCCCCACGCGCGAAGAGGCGGCGCTGCGGCTGGCCAGCGCCCTAGAGCGTCTGCGCGTGCACGGCGTCACGACCAACCGCGATCTCCTGGTGGCCACCCTCCGCCACGAAGCGTTCCTCGCCGGCGACACCACCACCGACTTCATCGAGCGCTACTCCCCAGCCAGGCGGCGCGACATCCCAGACAGCGAACTGGCGCGGGCCGCCTTGGCCGCAGCCCTCTTAGCCCAGCAGGCCCGGAGAGCCCAGGCCCGCGTCCTCGCTACCATTCCCTCGGGCTGGCGCAACAACCCGTCGGCCATGCAGGAGGTCCGCTACCGGCACAGGGAACGGGAGATCACCGTCCGTTACCTCCGTGACCGCAGCGGCTCTTTCTCCTACCAGGTGGAAGACCAGTCGGGAGCGGCTGCGGTCTCGGACTGGCATCACGACCGCATCGATCTCGAGATCGACGGCCTTCGCCAGACCTTCACGGTTAGCAGCGACGGTTCCCGCCTCTGGGTGCAGACCGCGGCTGGCGAGGTGGAGCTCAGCGAAGTCCCCCGCTTCCCGGAACGCGCCCGCGAGGTAGTTCTCGGCGGGCACACGGCTCCCATGCCGGGCAAGGTCCTTTCCGTGCACGCCCAGCCGGGCCAGCGCGTCACCGCCGGCCAGGTCCTGGTGATACTGGAGGCCATGAAGATGGAGCACCTCATCTCCTGCACCCAGGATGGTGTAGTGCGCGAAGTGAGGGTAACTCCCGGAGCCCAGGTCGAGGCGGGGCAGGTTCTAGTTATAGTTGAACCCACGGAGGGCGAACCGTGAACACGACTCTCGAGGAGCTGATCAGCGATCTCGAAGCTGAACAGGCCGCCCTCCAAGCCGTACTCGATTCCCTATCCGCCGAGGCCTGGGATACTGCTACTCATGCCCCAGGCTGGGCCGTGCGGGACCAGGTTTCCCACCTGGCCTACTTCGACGAAGCCGCCACCCTGGCCATCGCCGACCCGGCCGCCTTCGCCGGCGATCTCCGCACCTTGACGGGCCCGGCAGATCTGGAGGCCCGGTACTTGCCGAAGGGGCGATCCCTCAGCCCGGCTCAGGTCGCCTCCTGGTGGCGCACCGCCAGCCGCGGCCTCATCACCGCCGCCCGGACGCTGCGGCCGGAAGGACGCATCGCCTGGTTCGGCCCAGATATGAGCCCTGCCTCCTTCTTGACCGCCAGGCTCATGGAGACCTGGTCCCACGGCCTCGACATCGTCGATGTGACTGGCGCTCACCGGCCAGACACAGACAGGCTCCGCCATGTCGCCTTCCTTGGATTCCGGACGCGGAACTACAGCTACATGGCTAACGGGCTGCGCCCGCCCGATACCCCGGTCCGTGTGGAGCTCAAGTCGCCCTCTGGCCAGACCTGGGTCTTCGGCGACCCCGGCGCCACGGACATCGTGCGCGGTACGGCCACCGACTTCTGCCGCGTGGTCACCCGCCGCCGCCACCTGGCTGATACCGGCCTCGAGGTGCATGGCGACGCGGCCCGCGAATGGATGCTCATCGCCCAGGCCTTCGCTGGCCCGCCCGGCCCTGGCCGCCGTCCTGGCGAGTTCGCCCGCGAGAACCAGCCATGACTGCGGAGCTTGTGCATCTCGAAATAGCGGGTGGCCTAGCCACCGTCACCCTCGACTCCCCTAGCAACCGGAACGCCCTCTCCTCCGTTCTCCTGGCGGGGCTCGAAGCCAGTCTGGAGGCCGCCATCGCCGATCCTGCGGCCCGCGTCATCCTTCTTACCCACACCGGCCCCGTCTTCTGTTCGGGAGCCGACCTCAAAGAGCAGCGAGAGCCAGGGACCGCTGGCCAGGGAGCTGGCCCTGGCGGCCTGGCCAGCATCCTCAAGCGTATCTGGCAATCGCCCAAACCCGTCGTGGCCCGCGTCGGCGGCCCGGCCCGCGCCGGCGGCATCGGCCTCATAGCAGCCAGCGACATAGCCGTCGCTGCCGATAGCGCCTCCTTCGCCTTCAGCGAGGTGCGTCTGGGCCTCATTCCGGCCATGATTTCGGTCGTGGTCATCCCTAAGATCGGCATAACGAAGGCCATGGAGCTCTTCCTCACGGGGGACATTTTTGACGCCCAGGAGGCCGTAAGAATCGGGCTCTTGAACGCGACAGCGCCCGCCGACAGCCTCGATGACACTGTCCGCCGGTACGTCGCCAGCATTCTGAAAGGCGCTCCGGGGGCTCTCGCCGGGTGCAAACGTCTTGTCCGGGAGGTCCCCGGCATGGGCCTGGAAGCCGCCCTCGAAACGACGGCGCGCTGGTCTGCCGAGTTCTTCGCCTCCGATGAAGCGCGCGAGGGCATGGCCGCCTTCGCGGAGAAGCGCCCCCCAAGGTGGGCAGAGGCCTCGCAATGACCGTCGCCAATAGCGTCCTCCGCATCGCCAACTGCTCCGGCTTCTATGGCGACCGGCTGTCCGCCGCGCGCGAGATGGTCGAGGGCGGGCCCATCGACTTCCTTACCGGCGACTACCTGGCTGAGCTGACCCTTCTCATTCTCTGGAAGATGAAACAGAAGGACCCCAACGCCGGCTACGCCCTGACCTTTCTGGAGCAGATGGAACAGGTGTTGGGCACGTGCCTGGAAAGGGGCATCAAGATCGTCACGAATGCCGGCGGCTTGAACCCAGCGGGCCTCGCCGCCCGCATGCGCCAGCTTACAGACCGCCTTGGCCTGCAGGCCCGTATCGCCTACATCGAAGGGGACGACATCCTGGCCAAGATCCCGGAGCTCCTCGCCCGTGGCGAGGAGCTGGCCCATATGGACACAGGCCGGCCGCTGGCTGGATCGGGCATCCAACCCATCGCCGCCAACGCCTACCTGGGCGCCTGGGGCATCGTCGAAGCCCTGAACACGGGCGCTGATGTCGTCATCTGCCCTCGCGTCACCGATGCCTCCCTCGTCGTGGGTCCCGCGGCCTGGCACTTCGGGTGGGCCCGGGACGACTGGGACCGCCTCGCCTCCGCCGTCGTCGCCGGGCATATCCTAGAGTGCGGAGCTCAGGCCACCGGGGGCAACTATTCGTTCTTCCAGGAGGTGCCTGATCTCCGCCGCCCGGGATTTCCCATAGCCGAGATGCGTGATGACGGGTCCTTCGTCATCACCAAGCACCCCGGCACCGGCGGTCTCGTCTCCGTCGGCACCGTCACGGCCCAACTGCTTTACGAGATCGATGGCCCGCGTTATATGAACCCAGACGTCATCGCTCGCTTCGATACCATCCGTCTCGAGCAAGAAGGCGCCGACCGTGTGCTCGTCACCGGCGTCAAGGGTGAACCAGCTCCTCCCGCCACCAAGGTCTGCATCAACTATCTCGGCGGCTTCCGCAACACGATGACCTTCGTCCTCACCGGTCTGGACATCGAAGAGAAGGCGCGGGTCGCCGAAGAGGCCCTCTTCTACGCCCTTGGCGGCAAGGAGCGGTTCGATGAGGTCTCCGTGCAGCTCGTACGCACGGACCGCGAAGATCCGGCCTCGAATGAGGAGGCCAGCGCCTTCCTCCGCGTCACCGTCAAGGACAAGGACCCGGGCAAAGTCGGGCGCGCCTTCTCAGGCGCCGTCGTAGAGATGGCCTTGGCCAACTACCCGGGCTTCCATATGACCACCGGCCCCACATCGGAGAGCGCCTTCGGCGTCTATTGGCCGGCCCTGGTTCCAGCCGACGTCATCGAGGAAGCAGTGGTGGCCGATGACGGCTCGCGCATCCCCGTAGCGCGGCCTCCCGCCGCGCTGGCGACCCTTGCGCCCGTACCCCCGCCAGCGCTGCCGTCAGTGCCGGCGCCCAGTGGCCGAACCGTCCGCGTCCCTCTGGGCACCGTCTTCGGGGCCCGCTCTGGCGACAAGGGGGGAAACGCGAACGTGGGCGTCTGGGCCCGTAGCGACGAGGCGTATGTCTGGCTGGCCCAGTACCTGACGGTGGCGCGCTTCAAGGAGCTCATCGCCGAGGCCCGAGACCTGGAGGTGCGACGCTACGAGCTGCCCAACCTCAGGGCCCTCAACTTCGTCGTCGTTGGCCTCCTAGGCGAAGGCGTGGCCTCATCGACACGCTCGGACCCTCAGGCCAAGAGCCTGGGGGAGTACCTCAGAGCGAAGGTCGTCGATCTGCCGGCGGAGTTGCTAAAGGACGCCCCAACGCCGGCCAAGACCCGCCCGGCTGTCCGCTAGCGTTAGACCCTGCCCATCGCTGCCAACATCCGGCAGTCAGGACAGTACCGGAAGTCCACCGCACGGTCACCGAGGGCTGAGACTAGCCGCGCCACCAGGGCCTCCGTCGCATGGGCCTGCCCGCAGCGCGAGCAGACCTGGAGGCCCGCCGATTTCAACGGTCGGCGCCCCGCACCGAGGGCACTGAAATCTATTGTGCGATCGATCTTGAGGGCGTTCTCTGGGCAAATCCTCGAACAAATCCGGCAGCCAGTGCAATCTGCGGCATCGAAGTTCAGGATCGCAGCCCCAGAATCGTCACGGTAGCGTAGGGCACCGGTGGGGCACGAATCGGCGCAGAGGCCGCAGAGGGAGCAAGCCCCGGAGTCTAACCGCGCCTGCCCAAAGGGCAGGCCGTCGTGCTCAATCGGGGGGGTGTTGGGCCTACCCAACCTTTCCCAAAAAGACACGGCTAGCCGCGCGTTCTCCCCGGGGCGGTGCCCATTAACCCTTCCGCTGCATGCGCGGCCACCAAGCGCCGCACCCATCCCCATTCGGACGCTAGCCGCCAAGTCCGCCGCCAAGCGCCTCGGAGAGGTGGCGGCCAGCACCGCCACCCTTTCGCCGCCGAAATCTAGGGTCTCCAGGAGGGTCTGGACCGCCAGCACACGCTCTTGGAAGGCCGCCGGCCGGCAGGCGGCTCCGCAGGCGCCGCCGCAGTGGACCAGCAACACGCCCGAGGCGCCGAAATCGAGGGCCCGCAGCATCAAATACAGGTCCGCAAAGCCAGCGGAAGGCACCTCAATTGGCAGTACAGAAGATGGATACGCGAAACCGCGGCTGACAGTTTCCCGCAGCGTTCGCATTGCGCCCCGGCAGGTTAGCGCCACGAACGCCCCACTGGTACCACCCTCCAGAAGGGCCGCGAGGCCAGCCTCCATCACTGACCGCTGGTAATACGGATGGATCACGGCGCCGGTGGGACAACTGGTCACGCAGAGGCCACAGTCCTGGCACCGGTCCTTATCTACGAACGCAACGCCGTCTCTCAGTGTCATCGCCTCGAAGGGGCAGCTCCTCAGGCACAGATCGCATCCCTGGCCCGCCCGGCACCGGCCCCCACTGACAGCCGGTATGACTTCTGGCCGAAGCCTTGGTGCCGTCAACAGCGCTCGCCGGCTGAAACGGCCGCGCAGGCCTCCAACACGCATCCTGATGTTCGCGGGGAGCAGCCATGGATACTGCCGCACCATGGCCGCTGCCGCTCTCAGCAAACTGCCCGCCCGTTGCGTCGCTTCCTCCCGGCTACCTTGGCCGCTCAAAAGGTCCACGGGCGTCAGCACCCGCAGGGCAGAGGGATCCTCCCCTGTCAGCCGCAACGCCTCCCGCCCTCGCTCCCATCCCGCCTCTTCGTCCGCGCTAACGACAACGAGCCCATTTAGTCTGCCCACGTTTATCTTGTGCACCATAGCAGCGCAAGACAGCTTTTTCGTAACGCTGGCGCCCTCGCCAACTGAGACGCAGAGCACGTCCAGATCCAGCCGACCTTCCAGGCCTTTCGCTTCGATGAGAACCCCTACCCGCATGTCGCGACCGCCTTGTGCCGCGCTGTCCGCACCCGCGCCCGTACCACCTCCGCGTCCAACGCCAACCACGATGGCAGGAATACCGCCACGAACCGGTACAGGTGGCACCGCGCGGCCCCTGCCAACCTATTCGCCATGACGTGCGCCCACCTACCCAGATGTCTGTCCAGAAACATCTCCTGGCTCTTCAACATCCGCTGGGCCTCGGTCAGCTTTCGCTGTCCGATGGCCTCCTGGGTCGACGCGCTCAAATGCGCCATGAAGCTTAGCTCCACCGCAACGTGGTCTGCAGGCTCCCGCCAGGATTGTGGCACGATCAGACCCTGCTCGCGGTAGAGCCGCAACACGTCCAGCGTCGACGGGCCCATCAGCACGCCGTCGATATAAAGGGAGCCATAGGGCGGGCACAGCAACGGCCCCGGGCCCAGGAAGAGGCGGCCGTACTCCAGGAGCAACGCTCGCGCTACGGCCTCTGTCCCCCGTTGGCGTACGTCGTCTCCCAGCCGACGAAATTCGTCCGGCCAAGAGCGCAAGGGCACAGGCAGCCGGCCCGGCAGGTCTCGCAACAAGATATCACTAGCAGGCCCTGCCAAGGTCTCCAAGCTGGCCGGGTCCGGCCGCCGCAGGGCCAGCGCCAGAGCGCCGTATACGCCGGCCCGCAGACCGTCCATGCTAACGGCGGTCTCCCAGCCGCGCCACCAGACCTTCGCTCAGGTGGCAGGCAATGCCCATCAGGAAGGCCCCGGCAACGATGGCGAATCCCACCTTCACTACCGTCAGCATCGCTTGCCCCGCATCTTCGCTGTTGGTGGCCACCAAAGGCAGCGTTAGCGTCACAGCGATGATGCCGAGCAGCACGCCGAGGCTCCCCCACAGGAACCAGTTCCCCAGGCGGCAAACGCGATCGCGCCGCATAACTTTTCACCCCCTTTTGGGAGCGGATCCCAACCGCCTAATCTCGCTCCATAAGCCCGGGCTCCTCGCACAGCCCAGGCCGCTCACCCGCTGGGGCCGGACTGGACTCAGGCAGATCCGTAAGCGGGAAGACCTTCGCAAACACCAGAAAGCCCAAGACCCCTAGCGCGTACACCCCTACGATGATGGCCAGCTCGTCCCAAGTTGGGTGATAGCTGGCGATGGTATACGGAAAAACGAACAGCTCGTCGGGGTGCTGACTGAATCTGGTGAACTGGGGCGCCAGCACAATGTTCACTCGCTCGGCCAGGACCCCTGCCACCACTAGGGCTGAGGCCAGGGCGATCCCCGCCGCCGGCGAAAGCCTGGGCGCCAGCGACACGAAGAAGACGGCCGCAAGGGCGCTCAGAAGAACCGCCAGGGTTGTCCCCGACAGGTCCATACCGCCAAGAGAGACCGACTGCTCCGGAGAACGATCCACAGAGAAGGAAAGGGCCGCCGCCACCAGGGCGATTGCGGCGAGGCCCGCCGTCGCCACCCCCGCCAGCACCGGGCGAGGCGCTCTGACCGGCGCCACCGCGGGCCGAGGCACCAACAGGACGTACGCCAGGATCACCAATGGAGCCACCAGCCCCAGCAACAGGTCGAACCAGAAGAATATGGCGTAGTCCCCCTCTATCAGCTCTTGGAAGAAGGCGTGGGGCGAGACCTCCCGGGCGTAGACCACCGTCAAGAACTCCGAGAAGAGGAAGTAGCCCAGGAGAGGTATGGCCAGTAGGATGAGGCGGCCTAGGGCCGCTATCGTCTCGTCTCCCACCTGAGCGCGAAACAGCCGCTGCGCCGCGAACGAGACCATAGTGACCAGGGCCAGCCCCGAAGCCAAAGCCGAACCGACGAAGACCGGCGCCAGAAGCGCCGTGTGCCAACCGGGGGTCGCCTTGGTCAGCCCCATGATCCAGGCCGTCACAGAGTGCAGCAGCACCGCAGCCGGAATAGAGGTGAAAGCCAGCACCCGCAAGATGGCGGCATCTCGCCTGAGCGCCTCCGGCGAATCATCG
>DAOUBD010000070.1:0-6719 GCA_034432935.1 Dehalococcoidia bacterium
AGCGAGGAGGATGCCGAGCTGCTAGCCCTGGCCTCGGAGGTGCGCAGGGAGTTCCGCGACAACGGCATCACGGTGGGTGATTGCCCCCGCTGCGGCAGGGGTCCCAACGACCTCTGGAATGCCGCCCTGGACGCCGGCGTCAAGGGCCTCCTGGGTGAGGGGAGGCGCGACGAGGCGAAAGAGCTCTTGGTCAAACGCCTCCTCGCCCCGTCGAGGGAGACATGAAGGCAGACCTCCCCAGCGTCCTCTGTGTAGGCGTAAGCTACCTAACGGCCCCTGTCGAGGTCCGGGAGAAGCTGGCCTTCGGGGCAGACGAGCTCCCCTTCGCACTTGCCGCTGCCTCCCGCTACGCGGACGGCGTCGTTATCCTCTCCACCTGCAACCGCACGGAGCTCTACGCCGCTGTGCGAGGCCGCGAGGCAGACGGGGCGCCTCTCATCGATCTGCTGAACGGGCTGAAAGAAGCGGACGTGCCAGCCTCTTGTTTCTACGTTTTGCGGCACCTGGAGGCGGTGCGCCACCTGTTCCGGGTGGCCGCCGGTATCGAGTCCATGGTGCTGGGGGAGCACCAGATCCTGGGTCAGGTGCGCGATGCCATGTCGGCGGCGACCCAAGCCCGCACCCTCGATGGCGTGCTCTCCCAGACCTTCCACTCGGCCATTAGCGTCGGGCGCAGGGCGAGAGCTGAGACAGGCATCAGCCGGCAGGCCGTCTCCGTAAGCTCTGCCGCCGTAGCCCTGGCCCGCGAAAGCCTGGGCGACCTGGCCGGCAAGACTATCCTGGTCATCAGCGCGGGGGAGACCGGCAAGCTGGCCGCCAAGAGCCTGGCCCATTACGCTCGCTCCAAGATCATCGTAGCCAACCGGACGCCAGACCGGGCGTTGGCGCTAGTGGAGGAGCTGGGCTCGGACGCCGCGGCGGTGCCCTTGACGGACGTGCCCCGGGCCTTGGCGGAGGCCGATATCGTCATAAGCGGCACCAGCGCCGAGGGGTTCATCATCACGCCGGTGCAGGTGAGGAAGGTCATGTCCCAAAGGGGAGGCCGCTCCCTCCTGTTCATCGATATAGCGGTGCCCAGGGACGTTGACCCTACCGTAGCGGCCATCGAGGGCGTACATCTGTACGACATCGACGACCTGGAGGCGGTGGCGGCGAAGGGCATGGAGGGCCGCCAGGCGGAGGTAAAGCGCGTGGAGGCCATCGTCGAGGCGGAGGTGCAGAACTTCGCCCGTTGGTGGTCGTCGCTAGACGTAGTCCCTGTGATAGCCGCCCTACGCGAGCGCGCGGAGAACATCCGGCGCCAGGAGGTGGAGAAGGCCCTGAGACGGATGCCGGGCCTGGATGCGGAGGCCCGCCGCCGGATCGAGGCCATGACCAATGCCATCGTCAAGAAGATGCTGGACCGGCCTATCGCGCGGCTGAAGGACGGGGCCGACAAGGCCCTGTACATGGATGCCCTTCAAGACCTTTTCGACGTTCATCCGGAGCGGGCCAGCCGGAATCGCAAGAGCTAGGGGCCGGTGGCTGCCGTGGGCCGGCGCAACATCGTAGTAGGCACCCGCGGAAGCCAGTTGGCCCTGACCCAGACGGGCCTGGTGGTGAAGGCGCTCAATGCGGCGCACCCGTGGCTCGCCGTCGAGACCCGGATTATTCGCACCAGTGGTGACCGCTCGGAAGCGGCTCTGACCCAGATGGGCGGGCGCGGCGTCTTTGTGGCGGAGCTGGAGCAGGCGCTCTTGGCCGGCGAGATCGACGTGGCGGTGCATAGCCTGAAGGACCTGCCGGTGGAGGAGACGCCGGGGCTGGTCATCGCCGCCATCCCCCCCAGGGAGGACCCGCGGGACGCTCTCGTATCCCGGGGCGGGTTTCCGTTGGTCGAGCTCCCCTCCGGCGCCGTCGTGGGCACGGGCAGCCCGAGGCGGGCCTGCCAGATCGCCGCCCTACGCCCCGACCTGCGCACAGAGGGGATCCGCGGCAACGTCGATACCCGCCTGCGCAAGGTGGACGAAGGACAGTACGATGCCGTAGTGTTGGCGGCGGCCGGGCTCTTGCGCCTGGGCTGTCTTGGTAGGGCGACGGAGGTCTTTAGTCCGGATCTGTTCCTGCCAGCGGTAGGCCAGGGCGCGCTGGCCGTGCAAGTGCGAACGAACGACCAAGAGGCGCGCGACGTGGTGGCAGCCCTGGACGACGCGGCCACCCGCGCTGCCGTTACAGCGGAGCGGGCTCTGGAGCGCCGGCTGGGCGGGGGCTGCCACGCCGCCGTGGCTGCCTTGGCTGAGGCGCGCGATGGCCGGCTGTGGCTACGGGCCCTGGCCGGCAGGCCGTCGGGAGAGACGGTGCGGGGCGAGGCCGAGGGCCCGGAGGCAGAGGCCGAGGCTCTAGGCGTCCATCTCGCGGAGGAGCTCCTCTCGAAGGGTGCCGCAGCCCTCTTGGAAGGCGGGGAGTAAGGCATGGCTGAGGATCGGGAAGGCGCTGGCAAGGTGTCATTGGTAGGAGCCGGGCCCGGTGACCCCGGCCTTATAACGCTGGCAGCCGTGAAGCGGCTACAAGAGGCCGACGTCGTTGTCTACGACCGCCTGGCATCCCCTGCCCTGCTGGAGCACGCCCGGCCTGGTGCCGAGCTCATCTTCGTTGGCAAGGAAGGTGGCGGCTCCTGCACTGGCCAGGCCGATATCAACCGGCTGCTGGTGGCGAAGGCCCAGGAGGGCAAGCGCGTCGTCCGCCTCAAGGGTGGCGATCCCTTCGTCTTCGGCCGCGGCGGCGAGGAGGCGGAGGCGCTGCGCAACGCTGGCATCCCTTTCGAAATCGTGCCAGGGGTGACGTCCGCAGTGGCCGTCCCGGCTTACGCGGGCATCCCCGTCACTCACCGGGGCCTGGCCACGTCCTTCGCCGTAATCACCGGCCACGAGGATCCCGCCAAGGAGGAGTCCGGCATCCGCTGGGACAGAATAGCCCAGGGAGCTGACACCCTGGTTTTCCTCATGGGGCTGCGGACGCTCCCCCAGATCGTCGAGAACCTGGTGGCCAACGGCCGGGCGGCGTCGACTCCGGCGGCGGTGATCCGCTGGGGCACGACGCCTGAGCAGCGAACGGTGACCGGAACGCTGGCCGATATCGTACAGCGGGTCGAGGAGGCAGGCCTCGCGCCTCCGGCGATCACCGTTGTGGGCGAGGTGGTGAGGCTCAGGGAGACGCTCTCTTGGTTCGAAGAGAGGCCGCTCTTCGGCAAGCGGGTCCTCATCACCCGCACGCGGCGCCAAGCCAGCGCCCTGGCGCGTCTACTGAGCGAAGAGGGGGCAGTGCCCATCGAGCTGCCCGCCATCGAGATCGAGCCCGCGGCCGTCGGTCCGCAGACAGAGGCGGCGCTGCTGGAGCTACGGTCAGGGGGATATGCCTGGGTGGTTTTCACCAGCGCCAACGGTGTTGAGCTGTGGTTTCGCCTCATGCGCGAGCGAGACCTGGATGCGCGGGCCTTCGCCGCCGCAAAGGTGGCGGCCATCGGCCCCGCCACGGCGGAAGCGCTGCGCCAAAACGGCATCGCGCCCGATCTGGTGCCGCAGGAGTTCATCGCGGAGGGCATCCTCGAAGGGCTGCTGGCGTCGGTCCGGCCAGGGGAGCGGGTCCTCGTACCCAGGGCTGAGGGAGCCAGGCCGGAGCTGATCGAAGGGCTAAGGCGCGCAGGGGTGACCGTTGATGAGGTGATCCTCTATCGGGCTGTCACCCCGCGAGAGGCGCCGTCCGAAGCCCTGGCCTCCCTCCGCGAGGGCCGGGTCGACATCGTGACCTTCACCTCTTCCTCCACCGTGCGCAACCTCGTCGCACTGTTGGGTGGTGACGTAGAATTGTTGAGGAAGCCTGTCATAGCCTGCATCGGCCCGGTGACGGCGGAGACGGCCCGGGCCGAAGGACTGAGGGTAGACGTCGTGGCCAGAGAGCATACCATAGAGGGTCTGGTGTCGGCCCTTCGCAAGGAGCTAGGGGGGCAGAGATGACGACGGTGCGCGCCTCGCCATTGTCCTTCCGCCGATTCCGGCGTCTCAGGCGGTCGGAGGAGGTACGCGCCCTAGTGCGAGAGACGGCGCTATCGCCGGGCGATTTCGTCTACCCGCTCTTCGTAACGCACGGCCAGAACGTCCGCCGGGAGATCAGCGCCATGCCGGGGCAATTCCAACTCTCGGTGGATCAACTGCCAGGGGAGGCGGAGGAGCTGCGCTCCCTGGGCATACCCGCCGTCATCCTGTTTGGCCTGCCGGCTACCAAGGACGACCGGGGCTCCGAGGCGTACGATGCTGACGGCATCGTGCAGAGGGCGGTGCGGACCCTAAAGCAGGCGGAGCCGCGCCTGGTAGTTATCACTGACGTTTGCCTGTGCGAGTACACTTCCCACGGCCACTGCGGCGTGGTGGCCGATGGCGAGGTGGACAACGACGCGACGCTTTCGCTGCTGGCGCAAACGGCTGTATCCCAGGCGCAGGCGGGCGCCGATATCGTGGCACCGAGCGACATGATGGACGGCCGGGTGGCCTCCATCCGCGCTGCCCTGGACGACGCCGGCTTGAGCGGGGTGCCCGTCATGTCTTACGCCGCCAAGCAGGCCTCCGCTTTCTACGGCCCCTTCCGGGTGGCTGCGGACTCCGCGCCCCAATTCGGCGACCGCCGGTCGTACCAGATGGACCCCGCCAATTGGCGCGAGGCGCTACGGGAGATAGAGGCGGACATCGAAGAGGGGGCGGACATCGTCATGGTCAAGCCGGCCCTGTCCAATCTCGACATAATAGCCCGGGCCAGAGAGGCCTTCCGCCTGCCCATTGCGGCCTACAACGTCAGCGGTGAGTACGCCATGCTGAAGGCGGCCGCGGCGTCTGGCTACCTGGAGGAGCGCCTGGCCGTGCTGGAGGTGCTGACGGCCATCCGGCGCGCCGGCGCCGATATCATCATCACCTACCACGCCAAGGAGGCGGCCCGCTGGCTGTGAGAGGAGCAGTTGCGGCTGGTCCTGCCCTGACCGGGCGCGAGGCGTCCAAGGCGGGATCCCTGAACGTGGATGTGGTGGCTTTCGACGCCTACGGTACGCTAATCGATTTCACGGAGCCGCATTTCGTGGCCACTATGGCCGAGATCTGCGGCGACCAGGGGTTGGCGGCGGACGCCGGCCAGGTCTGGCGTGCCTTCGTCCGGGCCTCCTACCAGGTGCGTGCCGAGAACCACCGGCGGCCCGTCTACCGGCGCTACGATGAGGTGTGGGCGATGCAGTTCGGCATCGTCTTCCGCCAGCTGGGCCTTTCGGGCGACCCTTTGGCCGCTGCGGCCCACCTCAAGTCACGGCTGGCGGGAGCGTCGGCCTTCCCCGACGTGCCCGATGTGCTGAATGCCCTGAGGCCTCGCTACCGGCTGGCCCTCCTCTCCAACGCCGATGACGATTTCCTGATGGCCTGTCTCGAGCGCAACGGGCTCCACTTCGACGATATCGTTACCTCGGAGCGGGCGCGGGCTATCAAGCCGGACCCGGCCATCTTCCTGCACCTGACGGACCGCCTGGGCGCGCCGCCGGAGCGGGTCCTGTACGTGGGCGACGGGCCCATCCCAGACGTGCTGGGCGCGGTCCGGGCCGGGCTGAAATCGGCTTGGGTCAATCGCCTCGGCGTGCGCAGGCCCAGGGGGGTGCCCAAGCCGGACCTTCGTGTCCGGTCCTTGACAGAGCTGGCCGGACGGTTGGCGCCGGCCGCCAAGGCGCAACCCGCGAGGCGCCGGATCCCGGAATGAAGTCTGGCGCCGGCCGCCGCCGTTCGCAGCAACTGTTCGCCCGGGCCCAGGCGGTGATGCCGGGCGGCGTGTCCAGCCCTGTCCGGGCCTACCGGGCAGTAGGGGGCGACCCACCCGTCATCGCCTACGGACGCGGGGCCAGGCTGTACGACGTGGACGGCAACGAATACCTCGACTACGTCTGCGCCTATGGTCCCCTAATCCTGGGCCACGCGCCGCCAGAGGTGGCGGACGCCGTGGCGGCCGCTGCGCGGCGGGGGACGGCCTACGGCGCCACCAGCGAGCTGGAGATCGAGCTGGCGGAGATGATCTGCGCGGCGGTGCCCTCGGTGCAGATGGTTCGCTTCGTCAACTCCGGGACCGAGGCCACCATGTCCGCCCTTCGCTTGGCCCGTGCCTATACAGGCCGAAGCAAGGTGGTGAAGTTTGAGGGCGGCTACCACGGCCACGCCGATGGTCTGCTGGTGCAGGCCGGCTCCGGACAGGCCACTCTCAGCCTGCCCGACAGCCCGGGAGTCCCGGCCTCCTACGCGTCGGAGACCCTGGTGGCCCCGTACAACAGCCTGCAAGCCGTGCGGCGGCTGTTCGAGGAGCGGGGCGACGACATCGCCGCCGTCATCGTGGAGCCTGTGGCGGGGAACATGGGGGTCGTGCCCCCGGCGCCCGGGTTTCTTCAGGGGCTGCGAGAGCTTACGGAGCAGTATGGGGCGTTGCTAGTCTTCGATGAAGTCATCACCGGCTTCCGGCTCTGCTATGGCGGCGCGCAGGACCTCTTGGGCGTCCGGCCTGATATTACGTGCTTGGGCAAGATCATCGGCGGCGGGCTGCCCGTGGGGGCCTACGGGGGCCGGCGAGAGGTCATGGAGATGGTGGCGCCCCTCGGCCCGGTCTACCAGGCCGGCACCCTCTCCGGGAACCCCCTGGCGATGGCCGCCGGCATCGCCACCCTCCGCGTG
>DAOUBD010000071.1:0-7536 GCA_034432935.1 Dehalococcoidia bacterium
TTGTTTTTGACGTACACCTGGGCGAGATGCGAGCGCTCGATGCAGTTGCAGACACGAAATCCCCTGAGGGGGACTGAAACTCGTACAGCGCGTCTGTCCCAATGGCTCCGCAACTGCAATTTTCCTTGCCGACGGTGGGGTACGCGTGCGGCCTACCTTTACCGTGAGGGACACCTTGCTGATCTTATCGGGAAGTCGATGGGGTGGGGAAGGCCGCACCTAAGATAGTTTCACCGGAGGGTTTCATGTGCCGTACAGCTTTCTTTCCAGATAAACCTAGCCTTCCCGCGATGGTGTGTCTCAAGTGTAAGAAAAGAATAGGGCCTGGTGCATATATGGCTATAGCTATCATGAACAACAGGGTGCTGGTCCGCATACCGGCTGTACTGCACGCTAGATGCTGGAATGCTGCCAGCTCGCGGTGGATGTGAACCATAGCCTGACGCGCCCCGCCCCGTGTAACGAACGAGAAATGGGGGGCACGGCCCGGGCCGGTATCCTACACCGCCCGCGGCCGTACCCCCCTTTATGAGAGGTAAACATTAAAGTTATACCATCCGGTTAGCGCGGCGTTTGTGCTCTTCACATCTGTCCTCCCGGGGTTTGTTTTTGACGTACACCTGGGCGAGATGCGAGCGCTCGATGCAGTTGCAGACACGAAATCCCCTGAGGGGGACTGAAACCTAGGCAGAACGACCGGCCAAAACACGCAGGGGCGAGCGCCGGCTGACCCCTATTTCGTCTGGCTGCCGCGACCGAGGCCGTTGGTCCGCCAGTCTCTGCGTGGCGAACCCACAAGGAGCGAGGGGCACGGGCCGCCCCCCCCGACCGTTCTAGGGCAAGAAGCCTTCGGATAGCGAGACCGAGGGGGAAAGACCTCTAGGTCGCGGCCCCTGCCTGGCCGGAGCCCGCCCGAGAGAAGCGGACGCACCCCAGGCCCATCGCCGTCTTCTGGCCCACGCCCGCGTACTCGGCGAAGGCCGCTAGTAGGGCCAGGAGTCCGGCGTAGGCTGGCTCAGGCTTGATCAGCGTAAACTCGGCATAGCCGAGGCAGGCCGTGTGGCGTCCCTCCATCTGCACCATCTGCGTCCAAAGCCGGTGGCGGCGCAGGGCTGCGTGTTCCGCTATGGTGACGGCTGCCCCCTCTCCCAGATCGATCCCGGACCAGGCCTGCCAGCGTTCCAGCAATCCGCCGAAGACCAGATCGGGCACGGGCAGGGGCAGGGTCCGCCCCCGCGAGTGGAAAGTGGTGGGCGAAAGAAACTCCAGCCGCGCCGGAATCGTCTTACCGTCGCCCAGGAGCCAGCGCGTCGCCAGCCCAGCGAAGGTTTCGGATTGGACTCGGGGTTCGCCGCAGGCCGCCAGCCAGCGGCCATCCAGCAGCAGCCGATCACAACCCTGGGCGATGGCAAGGACGCGCGGGGCTACTTCCCGGCAACCGGTGATCACCAGGGCCAGCCCCTCCGTCTGCCCGGCCAGGGCAACGGTGAAAGGCTTGAACCTTTGGATGGAGTGCAGGGCATCGGCCAGGGCCTCGTCGCGCCGGGCCAGCTCTCCGTAGAACCAGGCGTTCAGGGCGCGGCCAGGGTGCTCCGAGGGGGGTGCCGAATCCCAGCGGACGGGAATCTCCAGCCGGGCCAGCTCCGGATCAGACATCGCTTCTAGCCCTGCTGCTGGGCGGTCACTGCCACCCATCCGGCCGGCACAAGCCCGCCGCCGGGCATAGCGGCCAGCTTTCGGGTTACAGGGAAGCGGCGGGGGAAGTCTCGCCCCTGCCAGCGCCGTAGGCCGTAGCGCTGGGCTATCTCAAGCAGCTTTCCCTGGTCCAGGAGAAGACCTACGGTCTTCGATCGCCAGCCGCTGCCCCACCCGAGCACGGCGAGATGCCCGGGCCGCTGCCGAAGGGACTGGAGAAACCGCGCAACGGGCTGGCTGTCCCGCGCCCAGACCGCCGCCTCGGCATCGACCAGCCGGCGGGCAGCGGCGTCCCAAGTCCGGAAGAGCGCCTGCAAGAGCGCTCGCCGGTCGGGAGCGATGGCGTCCCAGAGGGGCGAATCCTGCTCGATGGAGATGGTGCCACGGAAGCGGGCGCCCGGCTCGACAGCCTCGCACCAAATGGGGATGCGCCCACCGCGGCCGGCGGCGCCGCCCAACCTGTATGCGCTCATGCTCACGAAGGCCGTGGGCGTCGCACCCACCGGCAGGAAATCCGAGACCCGGATGGCCCGGTTGAGGTCGCGATTCTCGAAGGTGGCCCTCTGCTCGCCTAGCCGCACGGCGAAGGCGTTCTCCTCCAGCCCTCGCGCCGCTCTTCGGGCGTCCCGTTGGTCGCCCGGGACAGCATCCAGAAGGCGCGGGTCTGCAGCGACAAGGGCGATGAGCAAGGCTGTGCGGATGGCGCCCTTGACCGTGGTGCCCGGTATGTAGGGTGAGCCCTCCGGGAGGCGCTGCAGGAGGCGCACGCGGGTCACCCTTTCTGCGCCGTGTACAGGCACCGTGCGGGCCGTGAATTCACGCCGCCGGCGCTCGCCGAGGGCCTCTGCCACGCGGCCGTTGCGGATGGCGGCCACCTCCTGCGGGGTCAGCGCCAGCAACGCGCGATCCACATCGATGACGTGGGCCACACGCGGGCGCGCCCTTTCGTCGACGACGAAGTCGGCGCCCGGCTCCATCTCCTCTCCCGTGCCGATGTGGAGGGAAGTGAGAACCTCCAGCGTTACCTCGAAACGCAGGAACTTCAAGAGAACCCCTCCTCGTCCAGAAACAGGCCATAACCGTAGCGGTACACCGGGTGCCTTCCATCAGCACCCGTTGGCGTAACGTCAGGCATGCCGCCGACAGGCGGTTCCAGCCGGGGAGAGACGTAAGATCCTTCGCCCAACATGGCGACCGTGCGGCAGCGCTCGCTGGCCCAGGGCGGTGAGCTGATCCACCCACCCCGCTCCACGATCCGATAGCCGAGCCCCGCCGGCGGCGACAGGGCGCCAGCATCCAGCTCGTCGGGCCGTGGCCAAATGAGCGATAGGCTCAGGCCCGATGGCCGGGGCGTAAGAGGCAAATCGCATGGGCGGCGTTCGACCGTGAACCAGCCCGCTCCCCTGGAGCGCCTGCCCCCGATCCCTATGTGACAGAGGAGGTCGAACAGCCCCTCTACATCCTCTAGATCGCGGCCACTCTGCGCCGCCACGCACACGGCCAGGGAGCAGAAATACCGTATCACCGATACCGAGTAGACTTGAGATGCCGAGGAGAGCCGGTCAACCGCCACGCCGGGGACGGTCTCGACAAGCCAAGGCGCTCCTGTTTTGCGCTGAACGGCTGAGTCGGACAAAACCAAGCACATGCCCCAGGTTGCCACGCTCATGCTGCCCCGGCCAGCGAACCACGGCAGCAACCGAACATCTACGAACTCGGCACGCTTCAGCAGCTTACGGTCAGCCGGGCCTTCGTCCTCCGCCTCCCTTCGCCGTTGCGGCCTGGGAACGAAAGCGGTCCCGGTCTCCTCGTCGTATGGGAGAGCGGAGGACAGGAGGATAGGCGGGCTGCCGTTGGCGAAGGCGGCGACCCACTCGGCGGCCTTGGCTTGCCCCCGGGCCAGCCCGACAGCTGAGGCCAGGGCGCCAAAAAGCGTATCGGACGACGGGAGGTATGACACGGGACCGAGATCATCGGGATGCCGTCCGAAGCGCAGAGGGCCCAACGGCTTCAGCAGAAAGAGGGCCGTGTGATCGTACATCTCCGGCTACGCGCCCTCCAGCCAGACTTTGACGGCTGACAGCTTTTCGCGGAGAGCGCGGACATCGCGAAAAGGCTCATTGTAGGGGCGCAGCTCCGTGTGGCCGTCTTCGGGAAGGCGGAGGTGATCCAGGCTGATTCCACGAAAAGCGATGCGTCCGCTGCCTCTGCTGCCTGAACCGCCCAAATAGTCGGCCTCCAAGAGTTCGAAGCCTTCCACAAGGGTATCCAGGAGATTAGCAGCGTCACCCTCGTAGCGCAGGAGGGAAAAACGGGCGGGACCGAACACGGCTCCGGCTGGCACGCGCTCCATAGAACGTGGAGTGGCCGCCGAGGTAACTCGGTCGATGGCTGCTTCGGTCTTGACCTCCGTATAGGGCAGATCTGTGGGAGTAGCTCTGAGCCTTTCCTCTGACTCATCGGTCAAGAAGACGTCGGAAACCCGCAAGCGGGTGAGGCAGAACCACCGCTCCTGGGATGGAGCAGGCCTGCCGAAAACCTTGCAGATGGGACAGGTATCGTATTCGGCCGGGGCCATGCACACATGTATGCGGATTTGGGAGATGGGCCAGTTCTGGGACTTCCCCAGCCGCCTCTCCAACAGTGAACGCATCTTGCCCTTGAGGGACGAGCCAGGGATGTAGGGCCGGTTTGTCAGCGGGTCTCGGATCACGGGGTTGTCCATCCCTCCAATGGAGATGGAAGTCTCGGCCGCTCCTATGCGAAGCCCCGTAAGGCACTCGATCTCACAACGCACATCGAGGATTCCAATAAGTCGCTTGACGGATGGTTCCTGTTCCACGGCAACTCCTCCTAACGCGAGTAGGCGACGATGGCCTCGAAGAATTCCAAGAACCGCTGGAAGCGATTCTTGTCGCTGCCAACCTGGTCGATGAGGGGTTCGAGGGCCTGCTGGAGGCGTCGCAGCTCACGCTTCCGGGCAACCTGATATGCCAGCCGTGGCTTGAGGAGAATGAGCCGGCGCGAGGCCTCCTCTCCAACCATCGGCCACATCATCTCGATTCGCTTCACTTCTCCGAAAAGCCTGCGGACCTGGGTGCGAGACGCTTCATCCATCTGCAGCTGCTGTGACACCTCCTGCGCCTTACTCACCAAGAGTTTGGCATCGCCCTCGACGATACGCCTTGCTTCCTCCCCCGTAATTGGGGGCGGACTGCTATCTCGGGGCGAGCTCGGCTTCTGCTGAAAGCGGCTCATGGTTCTAGTCCCTCCCTTCTCCCGGATGCCAGCTTGCGAACTCCGCCAGCCGGGCCGCCATCGCTAGCTTCAGCGCTCCTCCTTGCTGGAGCGCCTTCTCGTATATCTCCTCGGTGAGTCCTTTCGCTAACCTATGGCGTTCAGCGAAGCGCTTCAAGTGATAGTAGGCCCGCCAAAGCTCGGGGCAGTACTTGACCTCTCCATCAGGCCGCCCCGTGACCAGCTTCTCGAGGGCCTTCAGTCGGCGGAGGAGCGAGCGGGCGACCCGGCCCTCCTCTGTGCCGAGGATGAGGTCTACCAATTCCTTCTGCCACCGCACGACCTCTTCGAGGTCCTGCCACTTTATCGCATAACCGAAGAGCGTTACCCGATCCTTGCCGGGCTGCTCCTTGGCGCGATCAAGCATCCGCTCTGCCTCCTCCAGCCCCCGCATCACAGGCCGGGACGAGTCACCGAAGGCGATACCGGCAGAAAAGTGAAAGGCGGAATTCTCTGCCGTCCATATTCGGAACTCTTGGCGCGCCTTCATAGCGAAGGCCAAAACCTGATCCCAGGGGCCGATGGCCACCGCGTCGTCTCCGCCGGCGAACACCATGTATACTTGCGGAAACTCATCCGCGGCGAGGTCGTTCAAGCGGCCCTCGAAGAACAGCGACAGGAACTTGCTGAAGGTGCCTAAGCGTGAGGGCGAAGTTAATTCCCTTCCGTTGCGCTGAAAGTGCGTTCGGAGCAGATCACCTAGGTCGTCCACGTCTAGTTTGAGGAAGGCGAGGAGGGGCTTCCCCTTGGCGCACTCAGCAATCTCGCGAAACTCCATAAGGCCGCCGTCTCTCTTCAGGGGTACCCTACGACCGCAGGGAAGAAGACGAGCACATGGCAATCGCGATAGGCTGGCCGTGTCCAGCGCGTAAATGGCTCCCCGAAAGGGCGCGGGCGGGGGATTTTGCCGGACCTCAACCTTGAGGCCCAGCCGTTGGAAGATGGCCTGCCACCCCGAACCCGTGGTCTGTTGGGCTCGCTCCACGGTCACGTATCTTGCCTCCGGGAGCTCCCGCCCCAACGCCTCCAGGGAATCGCAGAACGGGCAGATGCGACCGTCTTCATCTTCGCGCCCGTGGCTAGCGTCGCCCCCGCAACTGCGACAGGGCCGGATCGGCCCGCCGTCTGCCCGCGGTTGAAACAAACTAAGGGCAGCGGCAGATCGCTCATAACGGCGTGCCTTCACCGCACCCAACCTCAGGCGCGAATCCCGCAACAGCACCGAGAAGCGCTGGGTATCCGCCGGCACAACGGGTACCGAGGCCAAGGAAACGGAGAGCGCTACCCCGTGGACGTGGATTAGGGCATCGTCGACACTATCGGCTATGTCGGGCAGCCGGTCGGCGGACCCAACGGGACCGAGGATCTGAAAGTTGCCGCCGGATGCCCACAGCACGTTCGCTCCTGTAACGCCGAGCTCCTCCGCGATGTGGCGCGCCACCAGCGTCGAGAGCAGGGTCAGGTAGAACGAGCGCGCCCGCAGGGATCGGGCTGCCCGCTTGCTGGCCGTCCTATGAATGAACGCCTGAATCCCGCTGATGTCCCCCGTGATCAGAGTGGCAACCTCTGGAGAGGCAGCGTCCAAGTTGAATTCCGACGGAAAAATGTTGGCCGCCGCCAGCGCTCCGGCAAACGCGCCTGCGAGTTGCAGGTGGGAGGCTAGAGAGATATCGGCCACGCTCTCCCAGAACGCAGAAGGGGCCATGCTGGCGCATAGGTCAATCACGCCTAGGATGCCGTCGACCAGCGCTAACTCATCGTTGCCGGCGTACTGGGCTGCCATCGGGAGCGCTTCCTGCATGCTCTGAATCAACTGCCGATAGTCGTGAGGAAGCACCGACGAGTCGCTTCCTGATTCCAGAAGTCCCCGCGAGGTCAGTGGCCGCGGTCGATGCCAGCAACCGTTGTCGCCGTAGGGATTCAAGAACGCGGGACGCTGCTGGCCGCCGCCAGCAGCCTCATCATCGTCGCGCTCGCCCGCGGCCAACTGGTCGCCAAGTTTCACAAACTCTAGGAGTTCTCCCCGGGAGGCAGCCTCTTGACCGACAGCATGGTGGGTCAAAGCAAGCTCCTGCAGGTATGCCGGTTCCGGCAGACCCAAGGATAAAAGCTTTGCGCCCAGCGGCGCATGAGCGCTCCGATATCGCTTCTTGCAGGAGGGGCAGCCGTCGAAGGAAGTGTGCTCGCGTTCGGTCTGGCAGTCGAACTGCGAGTCCCGCGGTCCGCGTCCGGAAGCCTGCGTCCACGGCTTGCCCAAGTCGTGAATTAGGCCTCCCAGGGTGGCACGGACAGTTAACGACGATATCCTCGCATCCACTGACGCTCTCGGGAGGGAGGCTCCTGCTGGTGAGTGAAAAATATGGTGCCTATTTCATACCCGAGGGATAGAAAGGCTGTCAAGGCTCCAACGTCATTGATCTCGCCGAAGTCTCAGCCGGGAGCGGCGAGAAATTCAGGCTGTACCGGGGAAGAAGGTTTGTCTGTGCGTAACAGGAAGCGTGAAGGGGCCGCCCGTGGCACCAGGGTCCATCTCCATGTCCTGGA
>DAOUBD010000072.1:0-4219 GCA_034432935.1 Dehalococcoidia bacterium
GTGATGCCGATGTTCGTCCAGTGGTGAGATACGAACGAATCCACATCGAACCGTACCTACGGTACCGAGCGGACATCGCTATGACAGTCTTAGGGTAGCTAGGTCGGCCCCCGTGGCCGAAATGACTTCGCAATCTTCACCACAATGATTCTGTTGGGTGGCGGGGCGGTTTCGCCGCTGGGCCCCGTCCTACAGGGGATGTTCGACGTGAATGTTCACGCCATAGCCCGCTAGCGTCTCGGTTCTGCCGTCGCCGTCGGTATCCACCCTGAGGTATAGCTTGAAGTAACCGTTGCCGATCTCCACCTTTCGCTCCGCATCCAGATGCAGCTCTGTGAAAGCGAACGAGACGTCGACTGAGGTTGGACCATTGGCACCGGGGTACGTTACAACGCCGTTGGTGACCGCCGCCGGATCCCTCTCGGATGTGGGGGTGTCGCCCTTGAGGACGAAGCTGTCGTAGCTGGCAGCGCCGCTCTCCACCTCCCAGTTCACGGTCATGGTCAACGTATCACCGAGGGTGTAGTCGAGGTCGGCGAAACTGGACTCCCAGGTTACGGTTGTGGCACCCTTGGTCTCGGTGCTGGTCTCCGCCGCCTGAAGGGAAGTAGACGCGGCGGCGTTCCCTACGAGGTCTGGGGCGGCTGCTGGCCCTGCGCTCGCAATCGCCGAGCTAGAGGGCGCCGCCGTGTCCGCCCAGGCTTCCGGCTTCGGCTGTGGTGTCGGTGTGGGTGCGGGGATCTCCTCAGCTGAATCGCTCCGTTCGGAAGCCCTTGTTACCAGCCGGTCGAACGACAGCGGCTCGTCCGAGGAGGTGAAGCCGCCGGTAAAGGGGAGGCTCCTCCCGACCAGGGCGAAAACCACAATAAACGCGGTAAGGCCTAGAAGGGCTGGTACGGACAGGGATGCCGCACCTTGGACGGCCGGCTTCAGCCAACGCACGTCGATCTCCCCCAGGCCGATTATAGGTCCATCAGTTGGCGCAGGTCACTCCGCGACGCGCCGGGGTCGGCCTCACACCGCACCACTAGGCCGGCCCCGGCCGATTGGGGTGTGGGCGACGCCGCACTCCACCGCGATCCCCTCTCCCTTCGGGCCGACGTTAAGGGTGCCGCCGCTATTGCGGGTCCTCCACGTGAACGTTCACTCCGTAGCCTGCCAGGGTCTCGACCACGCCGTCCCCGTCCTGGTCAATCCAGAGGTACAGCTTAAAATGGGCGTTGCCGACCTCCACGTTGCGCACCCTGTCCAGGTGGAGATCGGTGAACTTAAACTGGACCGTGACAGAGTTGCCGCTCTGGCTGACGCTGAGAAGCTGGCCGTCGGCCGGATCCTTTTGCGACGTGGGCGTGAAACGCTTCAGGGTGAAGCTGTCGTAGCTGGCAAGGCCCGCGTCCACCGTCCAGTTGACCGTCATGGTTATGGTGTCACCAAGCGTGTAGTTGAGGTCTTGGAAGCTGGAGTCCCAAGTGATGGTTGTGGCCCCCTTGGCCTTCGTGCTGGTCTCCACCAGACTTATCGTAGCAAGGGCTACCCCTGCCGTGAGGCCGAGCAGGGACAGGCCCAGCGCGATGGCATTGATCCACTTTCGCATGATTTGCCTCCTTCCTTCTCCTTCCCGCCGTCAGCATGGCAGGCCGCCATGAGACGAGCGTGAGACCATCGTGAGAACTTTCTCACATAAGGGCGATTGAATTGCGCTATAATGTCGTCGCTTCTGGGTGGGTCACGCTGGGAGATGATCGGGATGCAGGTCCTGATAGTCGAAGATCAGCCCCGGGTGGCCAACCTTATTGCCAAGGGACTGCGGGCGGCGGGATACAGCCCTCTAGTCGCCCTGGATGGCGACGAGGGACTGCGGCTGGCCCTAGAGGGCCAGGCTGACCTGATGCTCCTGGACATCATGATGCCCGGAAAGGACGGCGTAGCCGTGCTCCGGGAGGTGCGCGCCAAGAGACCTGACCTTCCCGTCATCATGCTCACCGTTAAGGATGACATCGATTGCAAGGTCAGTTGCCTGGACGAGGGTGCCAACGACTACCTGACAAAGCCGTTCTCCTTCGCTGAGTTGACCGCCCGCATAAGGGCGCACCTGCGGCAGCGCTCCGCCCCCAGCTCGTTTGCTATCGAGGTGGGCGACCTGACGCTGGATTTAAAGACCCACGAGGCCGTGCGCCGGGGCCGGCGGATCGCCCTGACCGCCACCGAGTTTCGCCTCCTGGAGCTGTTCATGCGCCACCCCAGGCAGGTGCTGGAAAGGTCACAGATCCTGGACCACGTGTGGGGGTATGACTATGGCGCTGAGAGCAACGTGGTGGACGTCTACGTAGGCTACCTGCGGCGAAAGCTTGGGCTTGAGGCCGGGCGACCTCGCATCGAGACCGTCAGGGGGTACGGGTACCGCCTTGAGACTGACTAGGGCGCTTGACCGCGCCCAGATTCCGATCCGCTGGCGCCTCGCCCTGCTGATAATGGCGCTGGTGGGTGCCGTCATCGTTGTCAGCAGCCTGCTCGTCGACCGGGTCTGGAACGGCGAGTTGCGCAGCCAGTTCGACCGTTCGCTCAGTGAGGAGGTTAAAGAGTTCGTCACGGCTGCTGCTACCCTCCAAAGTGAAGACGAACTCGTCGACTTCGCGGACGAGTACCTACGCCTGCACCAGTATGAACGGCCGTCCAGGATCTTCCTGTTCCGTTCGGCCGACGGCGAAACGATGACTCTCCACATCCCTGGTGGGGGAGACCCGTTGGAGGCGGAGCTTCCCCAGTCGGAGACGGGCGTCGTCAGTCTTCGAACCCTACCGTTGCCAGACGGCGAGCCGTACAGGGTGGCTTTGGCCCCTGTGACGGTGAAGGGTGAGGGCGCAGGCACGATATATGTGGCCGAGCCCACTGGCCCGGTCGAGGCGATAATTGATGAACACGTCCGGAATACCGCTCTGGCGGCCCTGGGCGGGCTGGTCATCGCCGGCGTCGGGGCCTATCTCATAGCGCGCGTCGCTCTTGCCCCAGTACGGCGGATCACCCGGACGGCCGAGTCTATCACCGATAGGGACCTGTCGCGGCGCATAGGCGTCAGCGGGGCAGGGGACGAGGTTGGGGACCTAGCGGCCGCCTTCGATCGCATGATCGGGCGGCTGGATCAAGCCTTCAGGGAGCAGCGGCAGCTACTCACGGACCTTTCCCATGAGCTGCGAACCCCGATTACCGTGGCCCGCGGTCATCTGGACCTACTGCACTCGACGACGGATCGCTGCGGCCCAGACGCGGAGGAGAGCCTGGACGCCGCCATCCAAGAGCTGGACCGGATGAACCGACTGGTTGGCGACCTGTTCACGCTGGCACGGTCTTCTCGGCCGGACTTCCTGCGGCGAGAGTCGATCCCCTTGCGGGCCTTGGTTCATGAGAGCATGACCAAGGCGCACAGCTTAGGAGAACGGCGCTGGGTCCTTGGGGATATCCCGGACTGCGCCATCGTGGCTGACAGGGACTACCTGGCGGGCGCGCTTCTTAACCTTCTTCACAACGCACTCCAGCACACCCAGCCTGGTGATTCTATCGGCGTAGACGCGCGCCTTAGGGACGGGTGGGTCGCCGTGAGGGTGTGGGACACGGGAGAGGGCATCGCGCCGGAGCATCTGCCCAACGTTTTCCAGCGCTTCTATCGAGCCCCTAGTCCTCGCCCCGGGGCATCGCAAGGAGCCGGGCTGGGGTTGGCCATCGTTAAGGCCATTGTGAGCGCCCACGGCGGAACCGTAGGAGCGAACAGCGAGGTGGGGAAAGGGAGCGTATTCACCATAAGATTGCCGGCCCTGTCTCTACGAGGCAAGTGACGCAGGCACCCCGGCTAGCCCCCGTCACCCGGTTCACCGATGCCCCCGGCTCGCTGCGATGCTTTCAGTCGGGGAGAAATGGCCAAAAAGCCCAGACCCATCATCAGCAGTGGCAGGATAACGAGGTAGTATCCCAGAGCAAGGCCCAAAATACCTCCCGCAACTACCCCAGCCCTCCCTAGGCGGTCATGGCGACGGCCCAACAACAGGCTCGCTGTCGCAACCGCCCCTCCCGCGAACGGGAGCACGCCGTTCACAATAACTATCCACGGCGCGGGCGAAGGGTCGCAGATGGAACTGACCTCACCTTGGCTGGTTACTGTTATCCTGCCAGGCCCGCAGACAGCCCATCCCCACGTGAAAATGCGGGCAGCCAGCGCTAACTGTAA
>DAOUBD010000073.1:0-2180 GCA_034432935.1 Dehalococcoidia bacterium
GCGGCCGAGAGGCCCTGGCGCCGGCCGCGCTCCTGGCCCTGGGCGTTGTTTGGGGCGCGTCCTTCTTGTTCATCAAGGTCATTGTCGACGAGGCGTCGGCCCTCCAACTGGTGGCTGGCCGGCTGAGCCTGGGCGCCCTGGCGGTGGGCGCGGCGGTGGCCTACCGCCGCAAGCCCCTCGGCTGGGCGCCTGGCCTGGTGGCCCGCGTGTCCGTAGTGGCGGCCGTCAACAACATCCTTCCCTTTTTCCTGATAGCGACGGGCGAAGAACGGATCGATAGCGGCGCCGCGTCCGTCCTGAACTCCACCATGCCTATCTTTACCGCTGTCCTCGCTGCCTTCTTCTTGCCCGGCGAACGCCTGACGCCGGCCCGCATTTTTGGCCTCCTTCTGGGCTTCGCCGGCGTCGCCGCCCTCACCGGCAAGGATGCCCTGGATATAACCGATGCGGATGTCCTCTCCGAACTGGCTGTCGTGGGCGCTGCCCTCTGCTATGGGATCGGCTCTGTCTACGCCCGGGTCCTTCTACGGGAACAAGATCCTCTCAACCTCTCCTTGCTCCAGCTGGGGCTGGCATCCGCCATGGCCTTGCCCCTGACCCTGCTGGTCGACGGCGCCCCTAGTGGGTCCGTGAGCCTCGAGGCGGGTCTCTCCCTCCTCGCCCTTGGCCTGGGGGGCACAGGCGTGGCCTACGTTGTCTACCTCTGGCTCATCGACGTTGCGGGCAGCGTGCGGGCATCCCTGGTCACGTACATCATACCGGTCACTGGGCTCGTCCTGGGTTGGCTGGTCTTGGGGGAAGATGTCGGGCTCAACACCTTGGCAGGGTTCGGTCTCATCGCCCTGGGCGTCGCTGCCGTCATGCGCGGGGGCGCGCCTCTTCCGGTGGCCAGGCCCGGCGCTAGGTAGAAGGCCAGTGCGGGATTTTGCCTCTCGATTGTGTTGACATTTCGGGGGCGCCGTGTTAAGGTATACGGTCGGATGGCTGCTAAGTCCCCCAACCCTTCGTTCCCCTGCCTAACTGTCTTTGCCTTCTGGCGGTAGTTTTTTCGTTGGCAAGAGGTTGATCTTCTAGCCTCCCAAGGAGAGGTATTGCATGGTTGTGCCCCGAGACGTCGTTCGTGAGAAGTTCCGTGTCCCCCACGTCACCAAGGACTATTCCCGGATCCCCACCGTTATAGACCTCCCGCACCTGGTGCAGATACAGGTGGAGTCCTACGAGGTCTTCAAGCGGGAGGGCCTCCGGGAGCTCTTCGACGAGATATCTCCCATTCAAGACTTCACGGGCAACCGCCTGGAGATGCGCTTCACCGACTACAGCTTCGGTGAGCCGAAGTACAGCCAGGAGGAGTGCCGGGTGCGGGATGCCACCTACTCTGCTCCGCTGCGGGTCAACGTGCAGCTTTTGGTCAAGGAGACCGGCGAGATCAAGGAGCAGGAGATCTTCATGGGGGACTTCCCCCTGATGACAGAGAAGGGCACCTTCATCATCAACGGCGCCGAACGAGTCGTCGTCTCCCAGCTCGTCCGCTCTCCTGGCGTATACCTAACGCTGGAGCGCGACCCTGCCACGGGCCGCGACCTCTGTTTCGCCAAGCTCATCCCCAACCGGGGCGCCTGGCTGGAATTCGAGACATCCAACAAGGACGTCATCGCCGTAAAGGTCGACCGCAAGCGCAAGATCCCCATCACCACCCTCCTGCGCGCTATCGACGAGCCCAGCCTGCTGCCGGAGCACCCCAGCTCCGCTATCCTCCGGGAACTTCAGGAGAAGATCGATAGGGCCAAGACCGAGAAAGAGGCGGAGAAGCTGCGCGCTCAGATGCTCCACCACCTGGGCACTAGCGAGCGCATCCTGGCCATGTTCGAGGATGTCGACACCTCGCCCGAGCACCGCTACATCGAGTCCACCCTTGCCCGGGATCCTGCCTGCGAGAACAAGGAGCAAGCCCTGGTAGAGTTCTACCGGAGGCTGCGCCCTGGCGACCCCCCTACCATAGAGAACGCCCGGCAGCTCATCGTCTCCCTCTTCTTCAACCCGCGCCGCTACGACCTGGGCAAGGTGGGCCGCTACAAGGTCAACAAGCGCCTCGGCCGCCCAGGCGCCACCCTGGCGCGCGTGCTGGAGCCCGAAGACCTCATCGCCATCGTGCGCGAGATCATTCGCCTGAACAACGGCTT
>DAOUBD010000074.1:0-24170 GCA_034432935.1 Dehalococcoidia bacterium
TATAGTCCAAACACCCTCCGCTTTGGAGAAAAGGAGCCTTGGCCGAACAGCTCGAACGTTACCGCTGGCTCATCGTGGCGTTGCTGGCGGTTCCGCTGCTCAGCGGCATGGCCTACCTCATCAGCCAGCGGGTGGACCGCCCGGCGCCGCTCCAGGTGGTCACCGGGCAGACCGGCGTGCCGGGCGACATCCGGGTGTACGTGACGGGGGCCGTCCGCAACCCCGGGGTGTACGCCTTGCCCGAGGGTTCCCGCTGGATCGATGCGGTGCAAGCCGCGGGCGGCGCCACCGGGGAGGCAGACCTGAACGCCATCAACCTGGCGCGCCGCGTCCAAGACGAGGACCAGATCGTCGTCCCTCTCCTGGGCAGCGTAGCCGTGGCCGGCGCAACCCAAAACCCCCGCATCAACATCAACACCGCGTCAGCCGCCGAACTGGAGACGCTTCCGGGAATCGGCCAGACTAGGGCGGCCAACATCGTGCGCTCCCGTAACGAGGAGGGGCCCTTCACCTCGGTGGATGACCTGGTCACCCGCAAGCTGGTGCCGGAATCGGTGCTGAAGGACATCGCTGACCTCATCACCACCGGCCCGTGATGGGGTATGGCGCTGGCTTTTCTGGCCCTGGCCTGGCTCCTCGGCA
Source organism: Dehalococcoidia bacterium (assembly GCA_034432935.1). Classification (GTDB taxonomy): domain Bacteria; phylum Chloroflexota; class Dehalococcoidia; order SM23-28-2; family RBG-16-64-32; genus DAOUAG01. The sequence continues at coordinate 643 of DAOUBD010000074.1, forward strand.
TCGCCGCCGCCGCCTACACGGGCGCCAGCCCGGCCGCCTCTCTGGCCGCCGCTGGGCTCCTTAGCGCCGCCGCCTTCGCCTTGCGCCCGCGCCTGGCAACCATCGCCCTGGGTTTGGCCGGTACCCTGCTAATATTCGGGGCCGCCCAGCGCTACGAGGCGACGCGCCCCAGCCCGCCGCCCATCGTCCGGTTCAACGATGGCCCGGCAATCCAATTCCGGGCCGTCGTGGACGGCCCCCCGCAGGACCGTGAGACGTTCCGTACCTACCGCCTGAAGGTGCGCCAGACGTTCGAGCGAGGGCGCTGGCGTCAAGACTCGGGTGGCGTGCTGATGTATGCGCCCCTGTTCCCCCAATACAAGTACGGCGATCTGTTGGAGCTGCGGGGCGAGTTGGAAACGCCCCCGCGCTTCGAGGACTTCGATTTCCGGCAGTACCTGCTGTATCGCGGCGTTGGCTCGCTAGTCTCCTTCCCCCAAATAAGACTGGTCCGCACTGGGGAAGGGAACTTTGCGCAGGCGGCTCTGTTCGGCTTGCGGGAAAGGTTGACGGACTCCCTGGCCAGGTTGATGCCAGAGCCGGAAGCGTCCTTGGCGGCCGGGGCAGTCCTCGGCTCGAGGTCCAGGCTGCCACAAAACCTCCTGGACGCCATGGACAGCACAGGCACCTCGCACCTCGTGGCGGTCTCGGGCCAGAACGTCTCGCTGCTGGCAGGACTGGTGATCGCCGCCCTGGCCTGGCTCATAGGCCGGCGGCCCGCCGCCTGGGCCTCCCTCGCGGCCATCGGCCTGTACTGCGCCCTGGTGGGTGCCCAGGCCTCAGTACTGCGAGCGGGGGTCATGGGAGCGATATACGCCATCTCTATAGCAACCGGGCGGCAGAACACCGCCGCCATCGCCTTGGCCCTGGCGGCAGCCATCATGACGGCCTGGAACCCGCAACTGGCCCACGACGTCTCGTTCCAGCTCAGCCTTGCAGCGACGCTGGGCCTGATCGTCCTAGCGCCCGCGCTGAACAGGCTCATCCTGTACGCCGTTCCTTCCCTCTCCGGCCAGAGACACAACATGGCCTTCTGGGCCTTGGCCAATGCCCTCACGGTGACCGTTGCAGCCGTTGTCTTCACGGCGCCGATCATGGCGATGACCTTCCACCGCATCTCGATCACGGCGCCGCTGGCCAACGTGTTGGTAGTGCCAGCCTTCATCTCGGTGTTTGTGACTTCGGCTCTGGCCGCCTTGGCGGGCTTGGCCGCCCCCTTCGATGTCCGGCCTTTGGGCTGGTTGGCCTGGATCCCCGCCGCCTACACCGTAGCCGCCATCAGATGGTTTGGCGGCATCCCAGCCCTGTCCATCAGCCCGGGCCCCTGGGGCACGCCCGGCGCAGTGCTTTGGTACGGGGCGGCATTCCTGGGCGCGGCGCTGCTCCAGCGCCTGCCCGAGCGCGTGCCGGTGTCTGGAAAAGAGAGAAGGAAGACGTCCAGGCCCCGGTATGCTTTCACTTTGGCGCTCGGCAGCGCGCTTCTCATGGCCGGGGCGCTGGTGTGGCTGCTGGCCCTTACGCCGACGGATAAGCACCTCTCCGTCACGGTCATGGACGTGGGAGAGGGAGAGGCTATCCTCATCGAGGACACCGGAGGGCACCGGATACTGGTGGACGGCGGGCCCAGCGCCGGCGCCATCGAGGCCGCCCTGGGAAGGCGCCTGCCTTTTTACGACCGCCGCATCGACTTCGTTGTCCTCACTCACCCCCAGGCGGACCATCTGGGCGGCCTGCTGGCAGTGATGGATAGGTATGCGGTAGGGGCGGTGATGGCCCCCAGCGCCTCTATGGACTCCGAGCTCTTCAGGGCCTGGCAGGCGGCACTCGACAAGTCTCGGGTGCCGCGTATCGAAGCGCGGCGCGGTCAGCACATCCGCCTGGCCGGCGGAGGCCTGCTGACAGTGCTGGCCCCTGGACCTTGGCCGGCTTCCGAGAGCATCAACGAGGACTCCGTGGTTATCAGGCTGGACTATGGAAGTGCCTCCTTCCTGCTCACAGCGGACATGGGCGAGGAGGAGGAGCGGCGGCTGCTCGAGGCCGGAACGGACCTGCGCGCCGACGTGCTGAAGGTTGGACACCATGGGTCCAAGACATCGACATCGGCGGCATTTCTGCGGCGCGTCCAGCCAGAGGTGGGCATCGTCTCGGTGGGGGCAGACAACCCCTTCGGGCACCCGGCCCCGGAGGTGCTCCAGCGCTTGGCCGAGTCGCTGCTGCTACGAACGGATCTGAACGGCGACGTTACGGTATCGACGGACGGGCGAAGGCTCTGGGTACGCCCTCAGAGGATGCCGAAGGACGTGTGCAAGGGCGCTAGAGATGCCTCAACGGGATGCTATACTCTCATACGATGATCCGCGCTGATGGCCGCCGGCCCCAGGACCTACGGCCCGTCACTATCATCCCTGGCTACCTCCCTCACGCCGAAGGTTCGGCGCTAATCGAGATGGGGGGCACCAGCGTCCTCTGCGCAGTGTCGGTGGAAGACAGGGTGCCGCGTTTCGTCCAGGGCACGGGTTCGGGGTGGATCACGGCGGAGTACGGAATGCTGCCTCGTTCCACCCTTACCCGCACCCCCAGGGAACAGACCAGCCGTTCGGGCCGCACCGCGGAGATACAGCGGCTCATCGGCCGCTCACTGCGTTCGGTGACCCGCCTGGACCTCATTGGCGAGAGGACCTTCACGGTGGACTGCGATGTCATCAAAGCGGACGGTGGCACCCGGACGGCCGCCATCACGGGGGCTTACGTGGCGCTGGCGCTGGCCGTGGCGAAGCTGCGGGAGGCCAACAAGCTGGAGGCAGCGCCGCTGCGCTGCGCAGTCGCCGCCATCAGCGCTGGCATTGTAGACGGGACGCCCCTGCTGGATCTCAACTACGAGGAGGACTACCGGGCGGCGGTCGACTTCAACGTGGTGATGACGGAAGAGGGCGAGCTAGTGGAGGTCCAAGGGACGGGCGAGAGCCACCCATTCACCCGCGAAGCCATGATCGAGCTGCTGGACATGGCGGAGCAGGGCATCCGGCAGCTATTCGATGTCCAGCGGGAGGCCCTCTCCCGGGCCGGGGTCTTGGCCTCGCCCCCGTCTTAGGCATGCCAGCGAAGCGCTGCCTACACGTACTCCCCCAGGAAGGTGCCGCCCAGGACATGCACGTGGGCATGCTCCTGGCTCTGCATCGCCTCGTAACCGAAGTTCGACAAGAGGCGGAAGCCATTGGGACAATGCTCCTGTCCCATGCGGACTGCCACCTCGCCCACTCTGCCCATGTCCCGCCAGAGCTCCGCTTGGGTCATGTGCTTCTTGGGCACGGCGAGGAGCATGACAGGCACCCACTTCAAGCGGTTGCGAAACACCATCACCTCGTCGTCCTCGTACAAGATCTCCGCGGGTTCCCTGTGAGCCACGATCTCGCAAAAGACGCAATAGTACGGCATGGGGTCTGCTCGCCATTCTAGGCAGCGGCCTGGTCAGTCGCAAACGCGCGGTGCTATGATTCGGCACGTGGCAGACGTTCTTCCTTTTCGCGCCCTCAGGTACGCCCCAACCCTGCGCCTGCCGGAGCTCCTCTGCCCGCCCTTCGACACGATCTCTCCAGAACAGCAGCAGGTTCTGCACCAGCTTTCACCCTACAACGCGGTGCGTATCGAGCTGGCGCTCGGCGATGGGGATGAACGCTATAGGGCAGCCGCTGCTGCGCTCCGCCAGTGGCGCGCCGAGGGCATCTTGGTGCGGGACAGCGCCCCGTGCTTTTACCTGTACGAGCAACGTTTTTCCTATGGGGCCCGGCACTACGCCCGCCGGCTCCTCTTCGCGCGCCTGCGATTGGAACCCTGGGGCCGCGGGATTCTTCCTCACGAGCACACCTTCGGCGCCCCGAAAGAGGACCGCCTGAAGCTATTGCGGGCAACCCGCCTGAACGCTAGCCCTGTCTTCCTTATCTATAGGGACCGGCGCAAGGAGATAGGGCGCCTGCTAGACCAAGCGGCCTCCCGCGAGGCCGACGCCCGCTTCGCCACCACGGACGGACAGGAGCACAGCCTGTGGGTCATAAGCGACGGTCCCACCCTAGAGCCGGTGCGGGAGGCTTTCGGCTCCGAGACGCTGTACGTGGCCGATGGACACCACCGTTATGAGACAGCCCTGGCCTTTCGGGACGAGGCTCAGGCGGGAGCCACCGGATGGACGGGCGAGGAGCCGGAGAACTTCGCCCTGGCAGCCCTGTCATGCGCCAGCGACCCAGGCCTCCTGGTGCTCCCCATCCACCGCGTGACGGCCTCCGGAGCGCCCCTTTCGGAGGCAATGGAGAGACTTCGCCCCTTGTTCCAGATCGAACGGCGGCCTTCGCTTTCGGACCTACTCCCGCGGCTCACCTCGTGCCCCGGGCCAGCGTTGGGTCTGGCGGCGGCGGACGACGGTGGCTTCTACCTCCTAGCGGCACAGCCGGGGCCCGGGCTAGACGCCGTCCTGCCGCCGGAGTGTTCGCCTCAGTGGCGCGCCCTGGACTACAGCATCGCCAACCACGCCGTCCTCCGCCATGCCCTGGGCCTATCGCCAGCCGAGATGTCCGATTACTCCCGTCTTTGGTTCACCGAGGACGCCCAGGAGGCCGCGGCGGCGGTACGCGGGGGGCACGCCCGCTACGCCCTCATCATGCGGCCCGTGCCTGTGGATCGAATCTTGGACCTTGCGGACTCCGGGGAACGGATGCCGCAGAAGTCCACCTTCTTCTACCCCAAGGTGCCCACCGGCCTGGTCTTCAACCCTCTGGAGGAGTAGCGGCTGGCACACAGGGCTTCCGCCGGGCCTTATAATGGCAGCGAAAGCGCAAAGGGAAGGAGGAGCCCTATGGCACCGCCACTTACCCGCCCCCTGCGCGAGGAACACAAGGAGCTCTTGCCCCGCGTCCAGGAGTTGCGAGCGACGGCCGACATGGTGGGGGAGGCCCCGCCCAGCGAACTTCTAAAGGGCATCGATGCCTGCCTTGGCTTCCTGGAACGGCATCTGCTTCCCCATGCCGAAGCAGAGGAGAGGGGCCTCTACCCCGCTGTGCAGCGGGCCATGGGCGCGCCTGAGGCCACAGCCACCATGAGCCTAGACCACGCCGAGGTGCGGAGGCTCACGCAAGAGCTGGCCTCGCTCCGGGCCGAAGTGGGCATCGGCGCGCTGACCACGGGGCGGGCCAAGGCGCTGCGCCGCGTCCTCTACGGGCTTTACGCCCTTGTGGCCCTGCACTTCCTGAAAGAGGAGGAGGTGTACCTCCCCTTGCTGGACGCTCGCCTGACGGTCACGGAGGCGGAGGAGATGTTCCGGCAGATGGAGGCGGCTGCGGCCAGGGCCCGCGGCTCTGGCCTACAGACGGGCTAGCCTTACCCCGAGGATATCCGGGATCTGGCGCACCCGCTCCAGTTGCTCCGGCGTCAGGGGCTCGTCCAAGGTCAAGACCATGAGGGCGATGCCCCGCTTCTCGTGGCGGCCGACGTTCATGAAGCTAATGTTGACGTCGAACTGGCCCAGTAGCGTGCCGACAGCTCCCACCATGCCGGGGCGGTCCCTGTTTTCACAGAGAAGGAGGTAGCCCTCGCCCGGGGGTATGTCCACCCAATAGTCATCGATGGAGACGACGTGAGGGCCATCGTGGGCGACGGTGCCTGAGACCCTCGTCTCGCCCTCTCTGCCCAGCAGGCGCACGGTCACGAGGTTGGCATAGATCTCATGGGAGGGCCTGCGCAGCTCCGTGACCTGGAGGCCGCGCCGGTGGGTGACGATATCCACGTTCACAACGTTGACATGCTCTTCGCTGATGGGGGCCAGCAGTCCGCCCACGATGGCGGCTTTGAGGGGCGTGAGGTCGTGCTGGGCTATCTCGCCCCAATAGCTGATCTCGATCTCACCCATCTGGCCCTCGTGTAGCTGCACGGCAAGGGAGGCAACCTTGAAGGCGACTGGCACATAGGGCGCCAGGTAGCTGTAAGTCTCCGGTGGGATGAGGGGCGCGTTGACGGCGTAGCGGGCGGGCTGGCCGTTCAGGACAGCCATCACCTGTTCGGCCACATCGATGGCGACCCGCTCCTGGGCCTCTGCTGTCGAAGCGCCCAAGTGGGGGGTGAGCACCACCTTTCCCATCTGGAATAGAGGGTGTTGGGTTACGGGCTCTTTCTCGAAGACGTCGAGGGCGGCCCCCGCAATCCAGCCCTCCCGAAGCGCTTTCTCCAGGGCCGCCTCGTCCACGATGCCGCCGCGCGCGGTGTTGATGAGACGGGCGGTGGGCTTCATGGCCCGGAGCTCAGCCTCTCCCAGGAGCTTGCGGGTACCTTCGGTGAGAGTGGTGTGAATGGTGACGAAGTCAGACTCCCGGAGAAGCGTGTCCTTGGAAACCAGCTCGACACCCAGCACCCGGGCCCTCTCCTCCGGGACGAAGGGATCGAAGGCGATGACCCGCATCTCCAGCCCCTTCGCCCGGCGCGCCACCTCCGAGCCGACCTGGCCTAGACCGATGATGCCCAGGGTCTTGCCGCGTATCTCCAGGCCCATGAACCGCTTGCGCTCCCACTTGCCGGAGCGCAAGCTGGCGTCGGCCTCTGGTATGTGGCGGGCCAGGGCCAGCATGAGGGCGATGGCGTGCTCCGCAGCAGAGGTGATGTTGCCGGTGGGGGCATTGACCACTACGATGCCCTTCTCCGTCGCCGCGTCGATATCGATGTTGTCGACCCCCACCCCTGCCCTGCCGATGACCTGGAGCTTTGACGCCGCGGCGATTATCTCCCGGGTCACCTTAGTCTCGCTGCGCACGATGAGGGCATCATATTCACCGACGATGGCCTTGAGCTCAGCAGGAGGGAGACCAGTGCGGATATCGACCTCGGCGCCGTGGCGGCGCAGGATCTCGACGCCATCATCGGCGATGGGATCGCTGACCAGGATACGAGGGCTCATCCGCGGGGCGCTAACGAACGCCCGAGGGCTTGTAACCGAGTCTGCTGAGGGCTTGCTCGAGCCCCTCCAGCGCGTGCCGTATGTCGTCTGCCTCGACCAGGCCCAGGTGACCGATGCGAAATATCTTGCCGCTTAGCTTGCCTTGGCCGCCCGCCAGGACGATCCCGAACTCATCTTCCATCAGGTTGCGCAAAGCGGTGACCTCGATGCCGTCAGGGCACCTTACCGCTGTAACGGTGTCGGAGGCGTAGGTCTCGTCTTCGCACAGGAGCTTCAGGCCCATCTGCTTGACACCCTCTCGCACCATCCGGGCCAGACGGGCGTGCCTGGCGAAGATACGCTCCAGGCCCTCCACGCTCATTCTCTCCAGAGCGATGTCAAGGCCGAAGAAGACGGAGATAGTAGGCGTCCACGGGGTCTGGCCCTTGCTTAGGGAATCCCGGTGCTTGCCCAGGTCGAAATAGAAGCGCGGCATCTTGGCGCTCTCGTAGGCCTGCCAGCCGCGGTCGCTCAAGGCTACGAAGGCCAGGCCTGGCGGCACCATCCAGCCCTTCTGGGATCCGGTGACTACGACGTCGAGGCCCCAGCCGTCCATGTCCAAGGGTATGGCACCGAGGCTGCTGACGGCGTCTACCAGGAGGAGCTTATCGAACTCTCGTACGACCCCGGCGATCTCTTCCAGGGGGTTGGTGACGCCGGTGGAGGTCTCGTTGTGGGTGACCAGCACCGCCTTGATCTTGGGGTCGTCCTGGAGGGCGCGCCGTACGTCGTCTGGCCGCGCTGCCTGCCCCCATTCGTAGGGGAGCATGGTGACCTGGGCCCCGTAGGTCTCGGCGATAGCCGCAAACCGCTCGCCGAAGGCGCCGATGCTCACCGCCAGGACTTTATCGCCGGGGGACAACGTGTTGACGATGGCCGATTCCATGCCTCCGGTGCCCGAGGCGCTGAGAATGAGGACGTCGTTCTTCGTCAGGAAGAACTCCTTGAGCCGGCCGGCAACCCGCTGTATGAGGGCGGCGAACTCGCGCCCACGGTGGTTGACCATAGGCTTCGCCACTGCCTCCAGGATGTCCTGGGGCACTGGCGTTGGGCCGGGTATGCGGAGGTTGGGGATCTGCGCCATGGCTTCAGGCGTCATGGTATGCCGCGTTGGCGTAACGGTCAAATACCTTACGGCGATGGGCGCCTCAGTAGCTAGCGAAGTCGCCTTCCGCGGTGGTGAGGTGGTGGGTATCGTTCAGGAGGCGGACCACCCTGCGGCCGCCGCCGGCCGCGACGATACTGACGGAGGCGTGGGCCGGGCGGAAGAACATGTCGAAGCGGGACCCGATGATGTGACCGACGTAGGCGTTAATCACCCCGCCGTGGCAGACGATAGCGATACGTTCGCCCGCGCTCCGGGCGATGGCTGCCTCCACGGCGTTGATCACCCGTTTCCGGAACTCGTAGCTAGGCTCCGTGTACGGGTATACGTCCCAGTTCCGTTCGTTAAGCATACGCTGGCGGGCGGCCTCCAGCAGGTCCCGGCCCAAGAACTCGCGGGCGGTCTTATCGGGCGGGACATCTCGGAACACTTCTACCTCTCGCAGGTCGCGCACGACCTCCAGCTCCAAGTGCCGATGATGCTGCTGCACGGCCATCGCGGTGTCCAGGGCACGCCGCAGGGGGCTGGAGAAGATGGCTGCGATGCGCAGGGTGGAGAGGGCCTCGCCCAGGAGGCGCGCCTGCTGCTGGCCCTGGCCGGAGAGCGGGGGGTCTACCAGTTCCCCCACAGTCCACTCCGGATCGTACTCCTGCTGGGCGTGGCGGATGAGCAACACTTCGGTGACGCCCTCGATCCCAGTGAGAAACGCCTCGTCGAACACTCCTATGGGCCGCGCGGGCCGTTCTGCCATGGCTCCAACTCCTCTCCTGCTCAGGCCCATTCTACCAGCCGGCGGTGCTAAAATCGTTTGGGCTGACCCATGAGCGCAGACAACCCCTACCGCGCGCTACCCAGCGTCGATCGCCTCCTGTCCCACGAGGCCTTGCGGGCGTTGGCGGAGGAGCTAGGGGAAAGGGCCGTCGCAACGTTCGTGCGCCGGGAGCTAGAAGCCGCCCGGGCGGCAATCGCGGCTGGCGGCTGGGCTCCGCACCCGGAGGCGATGCTCCGGGACATCGAGGTTCACGCGAGGGCGCTTTTGGCTCCCGCGCCTCGCCCGGTCATCAACGCCACGGGGGTCATCATCCACACCAACCTGGGGAGAGCGCCGCTCTCGGAAGAGGCGCTGCAGGCCATGGCAGCCGCCTCCATCGGTTACTGCGACCTGGAGTTCGACCTACAGAGCGGGCAGCGGGGCTCCCGGCACGCCCATCTGGAGCCGTTGCTGCGGCAGGTGACGGGAGCCGAAGCCGGCCTGGCCGTGAACAACAACGCTGCGGCGGTGTACCTGGTGCTGACTGCCCTGGCCCGCGGGCGGGAGGTGATCATCTCGCGCGGGCAGGCGGTGGAGATCGGCGGCGGCTTCCGCATCCCAGACGTCATGCGGGAGTCCGGCGCCATCCTGGTGGAGGTCGGCACCACCAACCGAACGTACCTCGGAGACTACGAAGCCGCTATCACGCCGGCGACGGCTGCCATCATGCGGGTGCACGCCAGCAACTTCCGTATCACCGGCTTCACCGAGTCACCATCGGTGGTAGACCTGGCCCGGCTGGCCCATGAGCGCGGGCTGCTCCTCATCGATGACCTCGGCTCGGGCTGCCTCATGGACACGACAGCCTACGGCCTCGCCCCCGAGCCCCTGGTGCAGGAAAGCATCGCAGCGGGGGCAGACCTTGCCCTCTTCTCTGGAGACAAGCTCTTGGGCGGCCCTCAGGCCGGCATCATTGTCGGGCGCAGGGACCTCATAGAGGCCCTCCGCAGCCACCCCCTCGCCCGTGCGCTGCGCATGGACAAGACCAGCATTGCGGGTCTGGCCGCCACATTGAGGCATTATGTCAAGGGCGAAGCCCTGGACAAGGTGCCCGTCTGGCGCATGATCAGCATGCCGTTGGCGGCAATCCAGCGGCGGGCGCGGCGCTGGGCGCGGACGATTGGTCCCCCTGCCCGGCTAGTGGACGGCCGTTCGATGGTGGGAGGCGGCAGCCTGCCAGAGGAAGGTCTGCCAACCAAGCTTCTGGCCATCCCCGGTGACGGCAAGTACCTCAGCGAGGTAGCGCAACGCCTCCGGCAAGGCGATCCGCCGGTGGTGGCGCGGATCGATTCAGGTATGCTGCTCCTCGACCCGCGCACGGTCGACCCGCGACAGGACGCGGCATTGACCAAGGCCCTGCGCGCGGCCCTGTTGGCCGACTAGAAGGGCGCCCGTCCAGCCTGGGGCTAAAACTCCAGCCGCACGCGAGCCCCTGGCCTGGCGTCCGGGTCGCTGGGGTTGATCCGGTCGAGACGGGCCGACAGGCGTTTCACCCACTCGTGAGCGGCCAAAGCGATCATCGCGATGGCCAGGCCCATAAGCACAGCGCCGATGACCCGGACGGCGTCGCTGCTCCCCGTGAGCCCGATGCCGAGGACAACCGTGCCTGCCGCCGCCAGGACGATACTGAGGGCAGCGCCGCCGTGGCCACCCTCCTCCCGAAAGAAGCGCGCCGGCAGATGCGACTTGAAGCGTGCCATGTTCCTTCCCTCCAGACTAGCAGCCGGTGAGCGATAGCCTTTGGCTCCAGCCAGTATACCTGGGCTCCACCCAGGTGGCGATGACGAGGGACGCGGAGCGCCCGCCAAGGAAGTATAATCTCCCCCAAGGAGGAGGCGGCATGACTGCCTTCAAGGTGGCCTGCATCGCGCCTCACCCGCCCATCATCGTGCATGAGGTGGGACTGGGGCGGGAGCGGGAGAGCCGGCGGACGATCCAGGCCTTGGAAGAAGCGGCGAGGGAGGTAGCCCTACATCGCCCTGATACGGTGCTCCTTATGGCCACCCACGGGCCAATGAACCCAGGCGCCTTCTTCGTGCTGGCCAATCCCGTGGCGGAGGGCGACTTCTCTCGCTGGGGTGCCGCGAACGTCCGCCTGCGCTTCCGGAGCGATCCGGAGCTGGCCCAGGCCATCCGGGCCGAGGCGGAGCGCGCCGGTCTGGCCGTCGATCTCTCAGACCGGTGGGACGGCGGGCTGGACTGGTCAGCCACTGTGCCGCTGTACTATCTGAAGCCGGCCCTGTCGGAAGCCCGCCTGGTCCCCATGAACGTCTGCCTCCTCTCTCCAGCACAGCATTTCGAGTTTGGCAAGGCGGTGCGGCGGGCGGCCGACGTCCCGAGCCGGCGCGTGGCCGTCATCGCCAGCGCAGACCTTTCGCACCGCCTCTCCCACGATGGCCCTTACGGCTTCCACCCTGCGGGCCCCACCTTCGACCGGCTGGTCCGGGATGCCGTCGAGGGATGGGAGCCACAGGCCATCATGGACCTCGAGGACTCCTTCCGGGAGGATGCGGGCGAGGACGCCGTGTCTTCCCTCTGTTTTCTTATGGGGACGCTGGACGGCCTGCGGGTACGCCCCCGAATCCTCTCTTACGAAGCGCCTTTCGGTGTCGGCTACATGGTAGCGCTCATCGACATCCTGGGCGGTGGAGAGATGGCCGACGCCTTAGCACAGGAGGAGCCCGTGCCGGAGGCGCGCCCCTTCCCGGTGCGCTGACGCCTTCCCGTAGGGCCGCCGGCGTATAGGCTACACTTATCGTGGGATGACGATCTCGCAGAAGACTCTCACCACACTGGAGTACGACAAGATTATCAAGCGGCTGACCGCCCACACTCAGACGGCGGCCGGGCGAGCCATGGCCACTGCCCTCACGCCGTCTTCCGGCTATCGGGAAGTGGTGCGCCGCCAGCGGCTGACAGCGGAGGCGCGACGCCTGCGGGAGATGAAGCCAGGCTTTGGCCTGGGCGGGGTGCGGGACATCGCGGGGTTGGTAAAGCAGGCCAGCCTTGGCCATGTCCTGGAGCCGGGCGAGCTGCTGGACGTCCAGGCGTCCCTGGCCGTGGCCCGCGCAGCGAGTGAAACCATCGGCCGCTTGCGGGCCTTTGTCCCTTTGCTGGCCCAGATCGCCGACGGCATCGCCGACTTTCGCGACCTGACCGCGGAGATAGGGCGTGCCATCAATCAGCGGGGCGAGGTTGTGGACAACGCCTCCCCAGTTTTGGCCCAGCTCCGCAGGGAATCCCGCCTCGCCCATGACCGGCTGACGGCGCGGCTGAACCTCATCGTGAACAGCAACCGGGGCACCGTGCAGGAACCGATCGTGACGGTAAGGGACGGGCGGTACGTCATCCCCGTGAAGGCGGAACTGCGGTCCCAACTGCCGGGTATCGTCCACGGGGTCTCGGCTTCGGGAGCGACAGTCTTTCTGGAGCCTCTGGAGACGGTGGAGATGGGCAACCGCTGGCGGGAGCTCGTGGCCGAGGAGGAGCGAGAGGTCGCTCGCATCCTGCGGGCCTTATCGGAGAAGGTGGGCCGGCGGGCGGAAGATATCGGCGCGGCGTTGGAGGCCATCGGTCAGGTCGACCTGGCGTTGGCCAAGGCCCGCCTTGGGGAGGAGCTGAAGGCGCAAGAGCTACCCCACGATGGGCAGGAGCAACCGTGGCTGCGCGAGGACACCGGCGCCCTTCTCCTGCGCAACGCCCGTCACCCCCTCCTCGGCGACGGCGTGGTGCCGATAACGGTCTGGATGGGGGGTTCCGGGCCCCGCCGGGGCCGGCCAACGGAGCCCGTCACCACGCTCCTGATCACGGGACCCAACACGGGAGGCAAGACCGTCGCCTTGAAGACCGTCGGGCTCCTGGCCCTCATGGCCCAGGCCGGCCTGCCGGTGCCAGCGGACGGCGATTCGCAGATGCCGGTCTTCGATGCCGTTTTCGCCGACATAGGAGACGAACAATCGATTGAGCAGTCGCTATCCACCTTTAGCTCTCACATCAGCAACATCATCGGCATCCTGGGCTCGGCCACGCGCCGGTCGCTAGTGCTCCTGGACGAGCTGGCCGCGGGTACGGATCCTGCGGAAGGCGCCGCCCTAGCCAAGGCGATCCTCTCTCACCTGCTGCGCACGGGGTGCCTCTGCTTGGCCACGACACACCACGGCGAGCTCAAGGCCTTCGCCCACGTCACCCCGGGCATCACCAACGCCTCGGTGGAGTTCGACCCCAACACCCTGGCCCCTACCTATCGGCTGCACATCGGGCTTCCGGGGCAGTCCAACGCTCTGGCCATAGCCCAGCGCCTGGGCATGCCGCCCGAGATCTTGCGGGAGGCGCGCGCAGGCATCGGGGCTGACCGGTTGGCCGTAGAGTCCCTCATCAGCCATCTGCACCGCGAACGGGAGGCGGCGGAGACCGCCAGCGCCGCCCAGCAAGCGGCGGCGCGCGAGGCCGAACGGGCGCGCCAGCGGGTCACTCAGGAGCTGCAATCGCTGGAAGCGAACCGGGAGCGTCTGATCCGGCGGACGCAGGAGGAGATGGAAGCGGAACTACAGAAGGCGCGCCTCCGCTTGCGGCAGGCCCTGCAAGAGCTGGAGCGGGCGGAGCGGATGACAGTCTTTGAGAGGGCAGCCGCTGTCCGGGCAGCAGAGGAAGAGATCGCAGCGGTCGAGGAAGCCGCGAAGCAGATCAGCCGGAAGCGCCGCCGGCGCCGCCGTGGGCCGCTGCCGGCCATCGCACCTGGCGATCGGGTGTATCTGCTCGACGTACCGACGCCTGGAGAGGCGCTGACGGCGCCCGACGACTCGGGCGAGCTAGAGGTGAGGTTGGGCGCCTTGCGGGCCCGGATCAACTTGCGGCAGATCGAACGGGTCGAGCCCGCGCCCCTCGAGGCGGAGCCCGTCCGCGGCCAGATGCCCGATGGCGGCACCCTGGCCAGCGCATTCACTCCGGAGCTGGACCTGCGGGGCCTCACGGTGGACGAGGCGCTGCTCCTGGTAGACCAGCGCCTTGACGACGCGGCCCGCGCTGGCATCCGGGAGTTGCGGGTCATTCATGGCAAGGGCACTGGGGCGTTGCGCCGGGCGGTACGGGAGATGCTCTCACGGCACGCCCTGGTCCGCGCCCATGCTCCAGCCCAGCCACGGGCCGGCGGCGACGGAGTCACCGTTGTGGAGATCGCGAGCTAGCTCGCAACTCAGGACGCCCCTGACCCCGCACCATGACACCGAAGCTGCGACACTGGTAACCTGACGGCCGTGAGGCTGCTCCAAGACCATTTCACGCGCCGCGTCCTGATGCCGGTGCAGGAGTTCATCCGCACGGAGTCATCCGGCGGTGCGGTGCTCCTAGCGGCCACGCTGGTCGCCCTAGCCTGGGCCAACTCCCCGTGGGACGAGCCCTACCGCGACCTCTGGGAGACCGTCATCACCGTAGACGGTGGTATCTTCCGCGTCTCCCAGGATCTGAGGCACTGGGTGAACGACGGGCTGATGGCCCTCTTTTTCTTTGTCGTGGGTCTGGAGATCAAGCGGGAGACACTCCACGGCACCCTGGCCGGGCCGCGCCGCGCCGCTATGCCCGTGGCCGCGGCCCTGGGCGGCATGGCGATGCCCGCCCTTCTATTTGCAGCCCTGAACGCGGGCGGGGCGGGGGCAAGGGGATGGGGGATACCCATGGCCACCGACATCGCTTTCTCCCTCGGAGCCTTGGCCCTCCTCGGCCCGCGGGTGCCTTCCCAGGTCCGGGTATTCCTCTTGGCGCTCGCCGTAGTGGACGATATCGGCGCCATCCTGGTCATCGCCCTCTTCTACAGTGGAAGCATAGAGTGGGACTCCCTGGCTGTGGCAGCCGCCATCGTCGCGGCCATCGCCTTGCTCCAATGGATGCGCGTGACCGGGATAGGCTTCTACATTATCGCTGGCACGGCGCTATGGATCGCCGTTCTGGAGTCCGGGATCCACGCCACCATCGCCGGCGTTGCCTTGGGCCTGCTGACGCCCTCCCAGCCGGTGATCCCACGTTGGCAGTTCCGCATAGCGGCCAGGGAGCTGGCTAGAGAGATACGCCAGGCCGCTGCGGCCAGGAGCGAGGAGGAGGCCGAGGCCCTCTTGGGCGACATCGAGACGGTGACGGCCGGCGCCGAAGCGCCCCTGGAACGCCTGGAACGCCTTCTGCACCCGTGGAGCAGCTTCTTCATCGTCCCGCTGTTTGCTCTGGCCAACGCTGGCATCGATGTTTCGGGCAGGGCCCTCGAAGACGCAGCCGGGAGTCCCGTTACCTTGGGGGTGATCCTCGGCTTGCTAGTGGGCAAGGTCTCCGGCATCACTGGGGCCACCCTGTTAGCGACGCGCCTCAGGCTGGGACATCTGCCCACAGGAATGACCACAGCCCACCTGGTCGGCATCGGGCTCTTGGCGGGCATCGGCTTCACGGTATCCCTCTTCATCACCGGCCTCGCCTTCGACGACCCAGTGCTGGTCAGGGATGCTAAAATGGGCGTCTTCGCGGCATCGGTCCTGGCCGGCACGGCCGGATACTTGTTCTTCCGCCTCGCGGTACGCCCGCAGGTTGCGCTGGAGGACGACCGAGCATGAAGAATAGGGTGCGCTTTGGAACACTGTGGGCCGAAGGAGCGGCCATCCCCTCATGATCACGGTCTTGGCGGGAGGCGCCGGAGCTGCCCGCTTCTTGCAGGGGCTGGCGGCCGCCCACGACCCGTCCGACATCACCATCATCTCCAACGTGGGGGACGATGCCGAGTTCTTTGGCTTACACGTGTCGCCGGACATCGACATCGTCATCTACCACCTCGCGGCCCTCGCCGACGAGGAGCGCGGCTTTGGGCTGCGGGGCGATACCTTCCGAGTGTTGGACTCCCTGAGTAGGTTCGGTTACGACACCTGGTTCCGGCTAGGCGACGCTGACTTTGCCACCTGCATCGCCCGCACCGACCTCCTGCGGCGGGGGCGTTCCCTCTCCCAAGCCACCGCGGAGATAGCGGCCGCCTTTTTGGTACCCGCCCGCATCATCCCAGTGACCGACGAACCGCTACGTACGAAGGTGCAGACCGACGCCGGCCTGCTGGACTTTCAGGAGTTCTTCGTCAAGAGGCGCACCCAGGAGCGCACCCGCGCCATCGTTTTTCAGGGGGCAGAGGCCGCCCTTCCGGCCCCCGGGGTTCTGGAGGCGATTTCCAGCGCCAGCGCCGTGCTGCTCACTCCGTCCAACCCGCTGGTCAGCATCGGGCCAATCCTAGCGGTGCCCGGCGTGCGGGAGGCTTTGGGTTCCACCGCCGCGCGGGTGGCGGCCGTGAGCCCCATCGTAGCCGGCAAGACCCTCAAGGGGCCCGCTGACCGGATGATGCGGGACCTGGGCCTGGAGCCGTCGGCCCTGGGGGTAGCCCGTCTCTACCAGGACTTCCTGGACCTCATGGTGATCGATGAGCAAGATGCGGCCCTCGCGCCCGCCATCCGGGACCTTGGCTTGGACGTCATGGTGACGGACACCATAATGAGCTCTATGGAGAAGAAGGCTGACCTCGCCCGGACGGTCCTGAAGGCGCTGGGAGAGCGATGAAAGCAGCGCTGGTCCCAGCCAAGTCTCTAGACCGCGCCAAGGGACGGCTGGCAGGCATCCTATCCGAAGAGGAGCGCCGGGCGCTGGCCCTGGCCATGCTGGAAGACGTAGTAGATGCCCTCCGCAGCGTCCCGCAACTAGACCTCGTGACCGTCGTCAGCCCCGACGCTGAAGTCTTGGCCAAGGCGCAAGAGCTTGGGGTTGCCTTCATCCCGGAGCCGCCTTCCGTCAGGGGGATAAACCAAGCGCTCCAGTACGCCGCGGCCATGATGCAAGAGCAAGGGCTGGAGACGTTGCTGGTGGTCCTGGCGGACGTGCCATCGCTACGACCGGCCGACGTCGAAGCGATCCTGGAAGCCCTGCCGACGGAACGGGGGGTGGTGATCTGCCCGGCGGCGCGCAAGGGGACTAGCGCCCTGGCCATGCGTCCTCCTGGCCTCATCCCATTCCGTTTCGGTCCGGACTCTTTCGTGCTCCACCGGCGGGAAGCGGCAGCCAAGGGCATCGAGATGCGGGTGCTACGCATCGAATCGCTGGCGAACGATATCGACGAGCCCAGCGACCTCCTGGCTTTCTGCTCTCAACCTGCGGGCAAGGCCACTCACCGCTGGCTGGCAGACTCCGGGCTGGCCGCCCGGCTGGCGACATGACTACAGAAGATAGCCCTGTATCGCGAGCGATCCGCTCTCGCCGTTCAGTGCGGAGGTTCGGGCCCCGACGCGTAGACGTCGCGATGGTTCGCCGCCTCGTAGCGCTGGCCTGCCTGGCGCCGGCGCCCCACCATTCGCGCCCGTGGCGGTTCGTGAACGTGGCCACCGCCGATGCGCGCGAGCGGCTGGCGGCGGCTATGGCAGCCGCCTGGCTGGATGACCTGAGGCGAGACGGGGCGCCGCCCGAGGAGGCCCGGCGGCTGATAGAGCGGTCGCGCCAGCAGATTGCGGAGGCGCCCGTTCTCCTGGTGGCCTGCCTGAGCCTTCGGGAGGCGAAGGTCTGGCCTGAAGGCAGGCGCCAGAACGCCGAGCGCGACATGTTTGTTCAGAGCCTGGGAGCCGCGCTCCAGAACCTCCTGCTGGCGGCCACGGAGGGCGGCCTCGCCGGTTACCTGAAAGGGGCCCCGCTCTTCTGCCAAGACGCGGTGCGCGAAGCGCTGGAGCTGCCCGCGGAATGGGAACCGGCCTTCGTAGTGCTCCTTGGCTACGCGCCCCCGGGTTCCAGGCCACCACCCCGCGAGCCCCCAGACGTTACTGAACTCTTCCTGGAACGCTAGACCAGTGGCCCCTTACGCCCAGACCAACGGTATCACTACGTACTACCGGCAAGAGGGCTCAGGGCCGGCCGTGGTCTTGATCCACGGGCATTCGGCCGGCCTCGCCATGTGGCGCTACCAGGTGCGGCCCCTGGTGGCGGCGGGCTTTCGGGTGCTGCGCTACGACGTGCGGGGCCACGGGCGATCGCAGGCGCCAGCGGCGGGATACACATGGGAAGAGTACGCCGCGGACCTAGGAGACCTCCTCGACCACCTCGGCCACCGGCAGGCCCATCTGGTGGGGATCTCCATGGGCGGAGGGATCGCGCTCCAGTTGGCGGCCGAGAGCCCCCAGCGCGTCTCTTCGCTAACCCTTGTGGACTCAGCTCTCCCTGGCTACACGTACAGCGAGGAGTTCACGAGGGACATCGAGAGCCTCGTCGCCGCTGTTCGTTCCGAGGGTCCCAGGGCCGCTTTCGAGCGCCTCTGGTTGCCACATCCCTTCTTCGATGGCATACGCCGCTTCCCAAAACGTTTTGCCGCTATTAGGCAGATAGTGCTGGCTTACCAGGCGCCGGATTACAAAGAGGGGGCAATACCGGCCGGTTACCGTCCTGAGCTGGCGTCCCGGCTGCCGGAGATCGGGGCGCCGGCGTTGGTCGTGGTGGGCGAGCACGACATCTTAGACTTCCGGCTTATAGCCGAGATCTTGGCGGCCAACATCCCGCGGGCCAGGCTGCACGTAATGGCCGGCTGCTGGCATCTGCCGCCGCTGGAGGATCCCGAGTCCTTCAACCGCGTGCTGATCTCCTTTTTGCGTGAGGTCAGCCCAACCGTGGCGGCTACCCGGTAGGGCTGCTAGCCTAAGCTGCGGGCCAGACCACGACGACAGGAGGTAGCGAGTTGGACGTTTTCGAGGCCATCTACACGACTCGAGCTATGCGCCGGCTCAAGCCGGACCCCGTGCCCGACGACCTCGTCTGGAAGGTCCTTGATGCCGCCATCCGGGCCCCCAGCGGCGGAAACCGCCAGCCGTGGAACTTCATCGTTATCAGGGACCCAGAGACGAAGCGGCAGATCGCCGAATGGTACCTGGACAGTTGGAAGAAATCCTACGGCCCGCTGAGGGAGGCCGCCATGGCGAGCCCTGCCACGGCGAAGACCTTCGCCTCGGCCGATTACTTGGCGAACCACCTGGCCGAGGTCCCGGTGCTCATCATCGCCACCGTCAACATGGCCGGCGTTGCGCCAGTCTCCCCGCCGGGGGCATCGATCTATCCGGCCGTCCAAAACCTCATGCTGGCCGCCAGGGCCCTCGGCCTAGGCACTGCCCTAACGACGCTCCACCGGGCTCACGAGCAAGAAGTGAAGGATCTCCTGGGCATCCCCGAGGGCGTCGAGACCATGTGCCTCATCCCTTTGGGCTGGCCACGGGGGAAGTTCGGGCAGGGGCAGCGGATACCCGTCGAGAAAGTGACGTACTGGGACCGCTGGGGAGCAACCAGGGAGCGGACCGCCTAGCGCCGGGCACGGATCGGCTTCATCTCCTCTCCCAGCGGCCGCGCCTCTCCAGGATCGAAAGGAGCCTTGGCGTTTCTTGGGGAATCCCCTCACCGAGCCGGGCCGCCGTCACCGGCACCATCCAGGATTCCATCTCGGCCGTGCGCAGCGCCCGCAGGCGGCGGTAAGAGCGTAAGTAGAGGGCGCCCAGCATTCTGCGTCCCGCCGCGGCCATCAGGCGCAGGGGTTGTGGCTGGCCCGGCGGCAGCTCGCCCAACCTCAGGAGGAGCAGGGTCCGGGCCACGTCCGCAGCCGGCTCTCCCCTCGCGACGTTGGTCCAGTCGATAATCATGGGCCCGACCCTGCCCAAGAGCACGTTGGCGGGATGAAAATCGCCGTGGCAGAGGGCATCCCCTTCCGGGAGCCTGTCCAAGATATCGATGGCGAATCGAGCCAGGGTCGGGGGAAGGGCATCGGCGCTGCCGATGCGGCGTCTAAGAACGGCCTTGAGGGAAGGCAAGGCGGGGGGAGCCTCCACCGCGTGCAGCTTGGCGTGGACCTCGCCGCATGTGCGGGCCACCTGCAGGAGTTGCCAGGGCCGCTGCGACAAGAGGGTGAGGAGGTCCGGCCCGCTGATGGCCTCCATCAGGAGACCAGGCCGGCCATTGACGGTCACCGTCCCGTAGCAGGCCGGCACAGGGACCCCGCAGGCCCGGGCCGCCGCCATGGCGGCCTCTTCCCACCGCACCCGCGCCTGCCCTCCGGGGTCCCGCAGCAGCCGGAGGACGACGCCGGGTTCCCATTGGAACATCTCAGCCTCGCGGCCTTCTCCTACCTTACGAAGATCCTTCAGGTCAGGCACCCCGGGCCTCCCGCAAAGCACACCGCGCATTGCGCACTTGTGGGCCTGTTCGAACAGATATGCGATAATCTAGACGGCATGACCCCTCGCAAAGGCCGCGCCAGCCCCCTCAACATGTTCGCCGAGGCCGCTAAGGAACGGGCAGAACGAAACGCGCCTCTCGCCGCCCGGATGCGCCCCCGCAGCCTCGAGGAGTTCGTCGGCCAGGAGCATATCGTCGGGCCAGGCCGGGCCTTGCGCCGCGCCATCGAAGAGGACCACGTGCCGTCCATGATCTTTTGGGGCCCTCCAGGGTCAGGGAAAACCACTCTGGCCCGCATCATCGCCAGCATGACACGCTCCCACTTCGAGCCCGTGTCCGCCGTCGCCTCGGGAGTTGCTGACCTGAGACGAGTGGCAGCCGAGGCGAAGGAGCGGCTGGGGCTCCACGGCCAGCGCACGATCCTTTTCATCGATGAGATCCACCGGTTCAACAAGGCCCAGCAGGACATCATACTCCCCTACGTCGAGGACGGGACCATCACCCTTGTCGGGGCCACGACCGAGAACCCCTCCTTCGAGGTCATCTCCCCCCTCCTCTCCCGGTCACGGGTCTTCAAACTGGAGCCCCTGACGCCCGAGCAGGTCGGCACCATACTGCGGTCCGCCCTAACCGATCGCGAACGCGGCCTGGGCGATGCCAACGCCGAGGTCCCCGACGACGTTCTGGCCGCCCTAGCCAACGCCGTGGGAGGGGACGCCCGCATCGCCCTGAACGCCCTCGAACTGGCCGTGCAGACCACGCCGCCTGACGATGATGGGGTGCGGCGCGTCTCGCTGCAACGGATCGAGGAGGCTCTTCAACACCGGGCCGCCATGTACGACAAGGCCGGCGACTGGCACTACGACATCGCCTCGGCCTTCATCAAGTCCCTGCGCGGGTCAGACCCGGATGCGGCGCTGTACTGGCTAGCGCGGATGCTGGAGGGAGGCGAGGACCCGCTGTTCATCGCCAGGAGGCTGGTGATCCTTGCGGCAGAAGATGTGGGCCTGGCTGACCCGCAGGCCTTGCAGGTGGCGGTGGCTGCCCAACAGGCGGTGCATTTCGTGGGCATGCCGGAGGGCTTCTACCCCCTCGCCGAGGCCACCATCTACCTGGCAACAGCGCCGAAGTCCAACTCCGTCGGCAGCGCCTACCTACGGGCCCTGAAGGACGCCCAGGAAACCATCAATGAGCCTGTCCCCCTGCGCCTCCGGAACCCCGTCACCGGTTTGATGCGGGAGATGGGATACGGCCGCGGATACCAGTACGACCATTCCTTCGCGCAGCACCATTCGGGCCAGGAGCACCTACCGGAACGCCTAGCCGGCAGGCGATACTACACACCCGGGGAGCTGGGCTACGAGAAGCGCATCAAGGACTGGTTGGAACGGTTGAAAGGGCACGAAGCCAAAGGCTGATGGCCATCAGCTAGCGCGGGCTAGCTCCTCCTCGGCACGGGCCAGGAGCTCATCAGGGTCCCCGGGGGAGACCTCCGCGCCGGCACTCACGAAGACGTAGGTCACCCGCCGCGGGAGTTGTCCGCACGCCTCCTGAACCCCTCGGACATAGAGGGCAGCCTGGACCTTGTACGACTCCAGGCGCTGTGGAAGCTCTTCCGGCGAAACGGCATCCGTCTTCCAGTCGACGATCTCCAGGCCATCTGCCGCTTCGATGAGCATGTCCACGAACCCCTCCACGGTCACCCCATTGCGTTCGAAGGCGAAGGGCACCTCACGGAGGGCCCGTAGGGCGTTCCGGGCCCGCTCGGCCGCCTGAGAGCCCAGCGCCCGATGTACGAGCTGTGCCACCTCGCGATGCCGGTGGGGTATCGCCTCCGCCACCGCCTGGGCCTTGGCGGCGGCCTCGATCTGTGCTGGCGTAGCGTCAAGGGGCAGACTCTGGATGGCGGCGTGCACGGCCCGGCCCAACTGGGTGCCGGCGCGGCCACGGGCCCACGGCTCAGTCTCGTCGGGGTTCTGTTCCTTCCATTCCTCAGACCTCACCTGCTTCAAAGCCGTGGCGCTGGTGTAGCGGCGGCGGCGCGAGGCCTCTATCAACGTCTGACGCTGGGCACCGAAATCGCCTGGGGCAGGCGCCCCTGCAAGATCGACGGTTACGCCAGCGAACGCTGGCCTCCGGGCGGCAGGCGCTGGCTTTCTGGGCACGTGTTCCGGCGCCTCATCGGTGGCGCCGGCCTCTAACAAGTGCTTCGCCTGAGACCCATTCCCCCTCACGGAATGGTACAGAGAGACCAGCAAGTGGTCCCGCGCCCGGGTGGCTGCAACGTACAGGAGGCGGATATCCTCCGCCGTCAAATGACGCTTCTCGGCTGCCTTCAGTTCATCGTACGGCCCAAAGGTGAACCGGTTGTTTCGGTCATCCCTCCCCATGCTGACGCCGACTCTGCCCGAGTCCCGGTCCATCAGGACGATGGGAGAAGACGGGCTCGGGCCAGATCCAAGCCCGGCGAGGATGACGACGGGGAACTCGAGGCCTTTGGCGCCGTGGATGGTCAGGATGCGTACAGCATCTTCGTCGTCGTCCAGGCTGGCGCTTTCCAGATCCCTGGCTTCTGCCTGTGAGCGGCGTTCCATCCAGTCGACGAACGCCCGGACGGACTGCGGCTCATCAGCCTCGAAGGCCCTGGCCTGCTCGACGACGAAGCGCAGACGGCGGAAGGCGTTACGGTCCCCCCGAACCGCGATGCCGGCATCGGCGAACTGGCGTTCAGCCGCGAAACGCTCCACCAGCGCCGCCAGGGATAGACCGTGGCGCTGGCCATGGTAGCGCGCCAGCGTCCGCAGGGCCTCCAGCACCCGCGGCTCCCCCCTGTCCAACGGGCGGGTGTAGTTGAAGCTTCCACCTGCCAGCTTGTGGAGGACAAGTTCCCGGTCGGAGCAGGCGAAGGCTATGCTGCGCAGCGCCCCTACGATGGCCACCTCATCGGCTGGGTCATCTATGGCGGCCAGGCAGTTCATCAGGTCCCGGACCTCTTGGGTCCGGTAGACGAGACTTCCGCCCTCAATGCGATAGGGCACCCCGGCGGCCTCCAGCGCCCGCTCCAGCGCGTGGAGGATGCCCCGGGTGGGTATGAGTATGGCGACGTCCCGGAAGCTGGCCGGACGGACGGCGCCACCCTTATCTTCGACCTCCCAGCCTTCTTCCAGAATATCCAGGCAGCGAGCAGCCACTTCCTCTGACTCCCGCTGGCGCACCTCTGGAGCGTGGGCGTCCAGGGCGCCGCCGAACCATGCCACGCCAGGGCCGGCAAGGCGGGCGGCCCGCTCCGCCTGGATCCCGCTGTACGGGGGCTGGACAGATGGCTCATCGTCAGCCATGAGGCGCTGGAAGACCGCGTTCACCCATGACAGGACCTCCGGCCGGGAACGCCTGTTTAG
>DAOUBD010000075.1:0-33666 GCA_034432935.1 Dehalococcoidia bacterium
ATGGAGCCACGACCCATGCCCCAGCTTTCAAGCTGGGGTGGAGCTAAACACCGCGCTGGGGTGGAGCTAAACCTGTATGTCCATCCTGATAGCTGAAGACAGCACCTTCATCAATCGCCACTGCGCCATGAATGGCGCGGCATGGAGCCACGACCCATGCCCCAGCTTTCAAGCTGGGGTGGAGCTAAACACCGCGCTGGGGTGGAGCTAAGCCTGTATGTCCGTCCTGATCGACGAGAACACCACCTTCATCATCCAGGGCATCACCGGCCGCGAGGCGGTGAACATGACCCGGGAGTGCTTGGACTACGGGTCCAAGATAGTGGGCGGCGTGACGCCAGGCCGCGGCGGGCGCGATGTGTACGGTGTCCCGGTCTACGATACCGTGCGCGAGATAACGGCCCGGCAGCATGTCGATGGCACGGTGCTCACGGTGCCGCCAGCGTTTGTGCGCGATGCAGCCTTCGAGGCGATAGAGAACGGCATCAAGCTGATGGTGATCGTCACAGAGCGGGTGCCTCGCGCTGAGATCTCTCAGGTTCTAGAGCTGGCCCGCTGGCGCGGGACGCGAGTCATCGGCCCCAACTGTCTGGGCATCATCTCCCCTGGCAAGTCCAAGATGGGGGGCATCGGCGGGCCCGCAGCCAACACTCGCCAGGCATACCGCCCGGGCCACATCGGGGTCATGTCGCGCAGCGGCGGCATGACCACGGAGATCTCCAACTCGCTGACGGCCGCCGGCCTGGGCCAAAGTACGGCCATCAGCATCGGCGGCGATCCCCTCATCGGTTCCACCTATGCGGAGCTCATGCCGCTCTTCGAGGCAGACCCAGAGACGCATGCCATAGTCATCTACTCTGAGCCGGGCGGGCCCATGGACGCTCAGCTCGCGGAATACGTGAAGACCAATGGGACACGGCTGCCCATCATCGCCTTCATGGCGGGGCGCTTCATGGACAAGATGCCCGGAATGCGCTTCGGCCACGCAGGGACCATCGTGGAGGGGAAGGCCGACACGGCCGCGGAGAAGATCCGGCGGCTGGAGGAAGCCGGAATTTCCGTAGCGGAGGAGATCGCGGAGATCCCCGAGCTGGTCAAGAAGCGGCTAGCCGAGATCGGGAAGTTGTAGCTATGGCGATGTTCATTGATGTGCAGCTGAGCCCGGAGGCGGCCAGCGACCGGGACTTGGCCAAGAAGCTTGCAGAGGTCTGCCCCGTGAACATCTTCGCCGTCGATGGAGATGGCAGGGCCACTATCGTGGAAGAGAACTTGGACGAGTGCGTCCTCTGCGAGCTCTGTGTGCAGGCGGCGCCGCCGGGTGGCGTGCGCGTGGTGAAGCTGTACGACGGCACCGTGATCTCCCGCTGAACCCGCCGCCTCGTCACCGCCGGCGAGGCATCAACACGGTGTAGTCCAGGTCCAGCACGACATTGGGGTGGTAGCTTTCGCGCCCGGAATCAGGGTCGCGCACCCTCAGGGGAATCTCCCCCTCGTTGGGGTCGAGGTTCTTTACACCCACGAGGCGCAGGCGCAGGGCGCCGCAGTCCGGGCGGCCGAGGTCGATGCGTTCTAGCACTTCGCTCCAGGCAAACAGGGTGTCGCCGGCCACCGTGGGGTTGGCGTGGGAGCCAGCGTTAAAGGCAAGGATGCGGATGGCGTTCTCCAGGCCATCGTAGGCGATGGAGTGGGCCAGGGAGATGATGTGGCCGCCGTATATTATGCGCCGGCCCAGGCGGCTCTTCTTTTGAAGCATCTCGTTGAAGTGCACCCGGGCGTTGTTCTGGTAGAGCCGCGTTGCAGACTGGTGCTCGGCATCCTCGATGGTGAAACCCTGGGGGTGGATGATGCGCTCACCAGGCTCGTAGTCCTCCCAAAACGCCTGGCCCCCGGTAGCCACGGCATCGAACCGCGATAGATCGAGTTCCGGCGGGACACGCAGGTTCTCCACGGCCACCTGAGGCGGCAGCTCGGGTGCGTCGTTGGCGCCCGAGCTCACGTTCGGGTCGCGTTTGTTGACCATGGCCCACCGATAGAACTGGAGGACCACCTCATCCCGCTGGTTGAAGCCCTTGGTATGCACCCAGACGATACCCACGTCGCCGCGGGAGGTCTCCCGTTTGCCGATGACCTCTGTCTCCGCCCGCAGGGTATCGCCGGGGTAGACCGTCTGGAGAAACCGGACGTCGGCGTAACCAAGGTTGGCCGGCGAGTTGAGGGAGATATCGGGGACGGCCCGGCCGAAAACGATGTGGAAGAGCAAAAGGTCGTGCACAACCTCCCGCTGGAAACCGAGGGACTGGGCGAACTCACGTGCGCAGTGGAGGGGACGCCGGTCACCCGTCAGGGCTATGTAGAGGGCCAGGTCGCCCTCCGTGATGGTCCTGGGGACGGCATGGTGGAAGACATGGCCCACCTGGAAGTCCTCGAAGAAGTTACCGCCGGGGGTCTTCGCCATCATGAGCCTCACTCCTGGCGCCGGTCAGTTGTCCGGCATCCTTTCCGTACAAGTAAATGGGAAAACCAATCGGGCAGATCAATGGGGCATCGGGTCCAGCAGGATCACGGCTTCGCCTTTGACTACGGCCTCGCCGTTCTGGTTGTAGCAGTCCGTCTCGATAGTGAAGATGCGCTTTTCCGGCTCGATGCCCTTTACCTCGGCGATCGCTCTTATCGTGTCGCCGATCTTGACAGGCCGGAGGAAGCGCAGCGTCTGGCTTAGGTAGACGGCGCAGCAGTGGGGCGCCAGCTTGGTGCCGAGGGCGGCGGATATAAAACCGGCGCTCAGCATGCCGTGGGCGATGCACTCGCCGAACCGGGTCTTGGCCGCATAGGCCGGGTCTGTGTGGAGGGGATTCGTGTCGCCTGTCACCTGGGCGAAGAGCCGCACATCCTCCTCTGTAACCGTTTTCTCGAATTCGGCGCGGTCACCGATCTTGACGCCGAGAACGCTGTCCGTCATTGTGCTCTCCTTCACGGGCTGGGGCCTGCAAGGGCACTTTACTATTCACATGGGGTGCGAGCAACCTAGCCGTGGGGTAGGATTCTGCCTGTGGAGATCAGTGCGCGACTAGCAGAATTCGTGGCGGGCACGGTGCCCGGCCGGATCCCAGCGGCCGCCCGCGCCGAGGCGAAGTGGGCCATACTGGACACGCTGGGGGTGATGCTGGCCGGCAGCCGGGAGGAGGTCTCGGGCCTCGTGGCGAGATGGGTCCGCGATGCTGGCGGCTCACCGGAGACGACAGTGGCCGGTTGGGGCTTTCGCGCACCGGCTACCGAGGCGGCGATGGTGAATGGAGTCTCGGCCCACGCCCTCGATTACGACGATGTCAGCATCAGCATGCGGGGCCACCCCAGCGCGCCACTGGTTCCGGCCGTGCTAGCGCTGGCAGAGAAGCTAGGGAGCCCAGGCACTGAGGTCATCGACGCCTATGTGTTAGGGTTCGAGGTGCAGGCGCGGCTCGGACGCGCCATCGGGGAGGAGCACTATGCCCTGGGTTGGCACGCCACGTCTACCTTCGGCACGATTGGCGCAGCGGCCGCCTGCGCCCGCCTTTTGCACTTGGATGCAGACCGGACCCAGGCCGCATTAGGCATCGCCGCGTCGCTGGCGTCGGGAATCCAGCAGAACTTCGGCAGCATGACCAAGCCGCTGCACGCGGGCTGGGCAGCCCGCAGCGGCCTGGTAGCGGCATCCCTGGCAGCGGCGGGGCTCACCGCGGATCGAACCCCCCTGGAAGGTCCCCGTGGCTTCGTCCGAGTTATGTCCGGCGGGCAAGCGCCGGATGTCGCCGCCTTGATGGAGCATCTGGGTGAGGAGTGGGACATCACGACGGCCGGGATCGGGGTGAAGCTCTATCCGTGCTGTTACGCAACCCACAGGGCCGTCGATGCCGCCCTCGAGATCCGGCAGAGCTACCCTTTGACGCCCGGCGACGTTCGGGAGCTGCATGTCGTCGTCAGCCCAGGAACCTTGCTGCCCTTGGTCCGGCGCCAGCCCCAGACGGGGCTCGAGGGGAAGTTCAGCCTCGGCTACTGCCTCGCGGCGGCGCTCCTGGACGGTGCCGTGACGCTGGATAGCTTCAGCGATGCGGCGGTGCGCCGCCCGGAGGCGCGGCGGCTCATGGACCTGGTGCGCGTCGAGGAGGGCGGGCCCCCCGCCCAGTTCCCCATCGGCGGTTCCGCTGAGGTGCGGGTCATCACCATAGCGGGAGCGGAGCACCGGGCGCGGGTCGAAATCCCGCGGGGCGACCCGCGCAGGCCCTTGACCAGGGAGGAGCGGGTGGCGAAGTTCCGCCAGTGCGCCATCAGGGCCTGCCCCTCGGATCGGGCAGAGTCCGTGATTGCGATGGTGGAGGACCTCGATGGCCTGGCCGACGCTGGCCGCGTGGCCCGCCTCCTGGCCTAAAATCGGTCCGGCTATGACCCCTGGCCGGTGACCCTCTGCGCAGCGTCGCGAAAGCGCTGCCGGTGTTCGTCCGTCTGGCGCAGACCTGCATTGAGCTCTGCCTCGCGCCTGCCGGCGTTCCGGTTGTCGGTGGCGAGATCGACGACCTCCTTCGAACCGAGGACGGCCGCCGGTGAATTCTCGGCAATGGCCCGAGCCATCTCCATGACGGTCGCTTCCAGGTCAGGCAGCGGGACGACCCTGTTGGCCAGCCCGATGCGAAGCGCCTCAGAAGCATCGACGGTGCGGGCCGTAAAGAGAAGCTCCTTGGCAATGGGAGCCCCGACGATGCGGGGGAGCAGGCTGGCGCCCACAACGAGACCGTAGCTGGCGCCAGGGAAGCGAAAGCTGGCGTTTTGCGAGCATACGCGGATGTCGCAGGCGGCAGCGAACACCGCCCCGCCACCGTAGGCGTAGCCGTTGACCGCAGCGATGAGGGGCTTGCGGACGCGGGCCAAACGATAGGCCGCTTGGGCAGCGGCATCCCGTCCCCCGGGGGAAGCGGCTACCGCTTCCGCCATGTCAGCGCCGGCGCAGAAGGCCTTTTCTCCAGCGCCGGTCAGCACCAGGACCCGCACATCATCATCTGCCTCAAGGGCATCCAGGCAACGGATGAGCTCCCCCGACATGCGGGCGTTTATGGCGTTGTGCTTTTCGGGGCGGCTGAGACGGATGACGGCGACGTGCGGCGCCGGGCGCTCCAGGATGATGGTCTCGAACTCCACAGCGAAAGCGAAGGGGCGGCAGCGCCGCCCCTCCTTCTCCGACTTGGTTTAGACAGACAGGATGTGGATGGACAGGGCGGCCGCATCGCCGCGCACCATCCCGCCCCCGTTCTCGGTAAGGCCCACCTTGGGATCGCGCACCTGGCGGCCGCTGGCCTCGCCCCGAAGCTGGGTGAATATCTCGTAGATCTGGGCCACTCCGGTAGCCCCTATGGGGTGGCCCTTGGAGATGAGGCCGCCGCTGGTGTTCACAGGGATGGGGCCGTCCAGATACGTGGCCTTCGTGTCGATGAGTCTGCCGCCCTCGCCAGGGGCGCAAAGGCCGAGGTCTTCGTAGATCATCAGCTCGGCGGGAGCAGTAGCGTCATGGACCTCGCAGACGTCCAGGTCCTCCGGGCCGATGCCCGCCATCTCGTAGGCGCGCCGCGCGGTGCGCTCCGTGATGTTGGGTTCGTTGGGGGCGCGGTCGGCGCCGGAAGCCAGGACGGAAGCCCGGACGAAGACGGGCTTCGTGGTGAACTGGCGAGCCATGTCGGCGGAGCAGAGGATGGCGGCTGCGGCGCCATCGCCGATGGGGGAGCACATGAGGCGCGTCAGGGGCTCCGCCACGGTGGGTGAGGCGAGGACGTCCTCGAGCGTGTAAACCTCACGGTACTGAGCGTGGGGATTCAAAGAGCCGTGGTAGTGGTTCTTCACGGCGACCCTGGCGAACTGCTCCTTGGTGGTGCCGTACTTGGCCATGTGCTGTCGGGCGAAAGCGGCATAGAAATCCATAAACATGGAACGCTTCTCGCCGGCGCCTTCGGCGGGGGCTGGGGTCTGGCCGCCGCCGTCGCCGCGGGCGGCCTTCATCTGGGCCATCATGCCCTGCACCCACTCGACGTCGACGGCGGCGCCGATGGCCTGGAACGACCGGCGCTTGTCTTCGTGGTAGAGCTTCTCCATTCCCAGCGCCAGGGCGATATCGTACATGCCGGAGGCGACGTAGAGCCAGGCCACGTGGAAGGCCGTGGAGGAGCTGGCGCAGGCGTTTTCTGTGTTGATGAC
The DNA here is from genome assembly GCA_034432935.1 of Dehalococcoidia bacterium. Taxonomy (GTDB): domain Bacteria; phylum Chloroflexota; class Dehalococcoidia; order SM23-28-2; family RBG-16-64-32; genus DAOUAG01. Next base: position 6,217 of record DAOUBD010000075.1, read on the forward strand.
AGGGATGCCGCCGATGCCGATCTCGCGCAGCACGACCTGCCCGCGGATCATCTCCTGACCGGTGATGAGCCCGGCGGTGGCATTGCCTACGACGGCCACCTGGAGCTTGGACTTATCGATGCCCGCTGAGTCCAGGGCCCCCTTTACGGCCTCGGCGGCCAAGTCCTTGAGGCTTCGCTCCAGGAACTTCCCGAAGTGGGTCATCCCGGCGCCAATGACGGCAACGTCTCTCATGGCTTCCTCCCTTGTCCTGCTTAGGGCCCGCTAAGTTTCCCGCCACCAGTATACGGCACCGCAGCGAAATCAGGAACGCCGAGACCCCGCCTAGGAGCCAGCGGCGAGGGCCTCCGCCACGGCCTCTTCCATGGTCTCCAGGCGGATCCCGCCGTTATAGACGCGCGTCACGACGCCTTGGGGGTCGATGAATACGCTGACTGGCATGCCCAGGCCGCGCAAGGCGCCGAACAAGGTGTCATCTGGGTCCATGCCGTTCACGGTAAAGCTAACCCCGGAGCCGCCGTCGTTGCGGGGCAGGCTCGCGAAGAAGGATTTCGCCCGGTCGAGGGGCTCGCGGCGGTTGACGGCGATGATGGCGAGCTCGCCTCTGTGGCGGTCGAGCAGCTCGGCCATGTCCGGGAGTTCGGCCCGGCAGGGGCCGCACCAAGTGGCCCACAGGTTCACGTAGACGGCCTTTCCGCGGAAGTCGCTCAGCCGGTAGCGGCGGCCGTCGAAGTCCGAGATGGCGAAGTCGGGAGCCAGTTTCCCCTGCTGCGGCCCTACCTCCAGGCTGGCCTGGCCTGCGGACCGCGGCGGGTCCATGATAACGACGTTTTGGATCCCTTTGCCGCCCCCTCCGTTGCCGAGGAGGCCGGCTGCCAGAAGGGCGGCCACTACGGCCCCAACGATGATTGCCAGACCCGCCAGGGCCAGAAGGCGTTCTCTAAGGCTGCGGGAACCAGGGGCAGGCATCGCTCTCCGGCCTAAGTTGAAGTATCGGGGAGGAAACCAAAGTTGAAGGCGCTGTTCAGGTTGATGAGGCTATTGGTGAAGATCAGGATGCCGACGACGATCAGCATGGCCCCGCTGATGTAACTCACGAGGCCGGAGAACCGCTTGAGCCTGTTGTACAGCGGGCTGATGGTATTGTAGGCGAGACCCAGGGCCAGGAAAGGTATCGACAGCCCGGCGGAGTAGGCCAGGAGGAGCAGCCCAGCCTGAAGGGCGGTGCCGCTGGAGACGGCCAGGGCGAAGATCGCGCCCAGAGTGGGGCCGATGCAGGGACTCCAGCCAGCCGAGAAGGCTGAGCCGACAACGAAGGACCTCGCATAGCCCGCCCTCTGGCCGGCGCCCACGTCCAACCTTCGCTCTTGCTCCAGCCAGGGGATAGTGATGACGCCCGAGAGGTGCAGCCCCATAACGATGAGGAGGCCGCCGGCGACCTTCAGGATAACGTCTTGGTTGTCGCGTAGGGCATAGCCTACGAAACCGAGAGACATACCGAAAAGGACGAAAACCGTCGTAAAACCCAGCACGAAGCTGACAGCATGGAAGAAGGGCAGGGCACCGGCAGGCCGCCTCGGGACGGCCATGGCAACCGCACCACCAGCGGAAGAGGCGCTCTGCACCCCGGGGGCCGCCCCTTCCACCGCGGCGCCAGTCAGATAACCGAGGTAGGCTGGTATGAGGGGCAACACACAGGGGGAAAGACAGGAGAGCAGACCTGCCGCGAAGGCGACGAAAACGCTGACGCCGCCGATCTCTAGAAAGCCCATCGTCCTTACACCCTATACGTGCGCCAAGACCATCATAGATTCGCAGCCCCTAGCTAAGCAATGTGACCAACGGACCATCGTTGACGGGCCGATAGGGCTGCGCTAAATTTGACCATCAATAGGGCTCCCTCTAGACGGCGGCGAACGCCCGGCGCGGCGCCCGGCTGAGATCAGATCCAGAGGAGAACAGATATGGAGTACGACCCCATACCCAAACCACGGGCCAGCGAGATGCCGTTGCGCCCGAACCTGTTGGACTACGAGGCGATGCGCCGTAGCTTCTCCTGGGATGCCGTACGCCGAGAGTTGGACGGCCTGCCTGGCGGCAAGCTGAACATCGCCTACGAGTGCTTGGACCGCCACCTGAAGACTGCCCGGCGTAACAAGATCGCCATGCTCTGGGAGGGAAAGAACGGCGAGACCGAGACGTATACGTTCGAAGAGATGACCCGCGCCTCCAACCGGGCCGCCAATGGCTTGCGTAGCCTCGGTGTGGAGAAGGGGGACCGGGTGTTCGTGTTCCTGGAGCGCATCCCGGAGTGTTACTTCACGGTGTTCGGTACCCTGAAGGTGGGCGCCGTTATCGGGCCCCTCTTTTCGGCCTTCGGCCCTGAGGCCGTCAAGGACCGTCTGGAAAACAGCGAGGCCAAGATACTGGTGACCAGCCCCGAGCTCTGGGCACGCATCCGGGAGGTGCGCCGAGACCTGCCGCAGCTTCAACATGTCGTCCTCGTGACGCGCCGACACAAGCCGGAGCCAGAAAAGGGCGTCGTCCTGTGGGACGAGGTTATCGCCAACCAGCCGGACCGGTTCGACACGATGCCCACAGATCCCGAGGACTTCGCCGTCATGCATTACACGTCTGGAACCACCGGGAAGCCTAAGGGCGCCGCCCATGTCCATATGGCCATCCTGGGACATTACGCAACGGCCAAATACGTGCTGGATATCCACGATGAGGACATCTACTGGTGCACAGCGGACCCCGGCTGGGTGACGGGCACCTCCTACGGGATGTTCGGCCCGTGGAGCAACGGCGCCACCAGCCTGGTGTACGAAGGCGGCTTCGGGGCCAGCGCCTGGTATTCCCTCATCGAGAGGCACCGGGTGACCGTCTGGTACACGGCGCCGACGGCCATACGCATGCTGATGAAGGCGGGGGAGGAAGTGGCCAGGAAGCATGATCTCTCCAGCCTCCGCTACATGTGCTCCGTCGGCGAGCCCCTGAACCCGGAGGCCGTCCTCTGGGGCCAAAAGGTGCTGGGGCTGCCCTTCCACGATAACTGGTGGCAGACCGAGACCGGCTGCATCCTGATCGCCAACTATCCTGTGCAGGAGATCCGCCCAGGAAGCATGGGGCGCCCTTTCCCTGGCATCGAACCGGCGATAATCGATGATGACGGGAATACCTTGCCCCCTGGCCAAGAAGGTAACCTCGCCATCCGACCCGGTTGGCCCTCCATGTTCCGCACCTACTGGAAGAATCGCGAGATGTACGAGTCTCGTTTCCGCAACGGCTGGTACATCACAGGCGACAGGGCACGGATGGACGCCGATGGTTTCTTCTGGTTCGTAGGACGGGCCGACGACGTCATCAACACGGCGGGCCACCTGGTGGGGCCCTTCGAGGTAGAAAGCGTGCTGATCGAGCACCCGGCGGTGGCCGAAGCCGGGGTCATCGGCAAGCCGGATCCCGTGGCCATGGAAGTCGTCAAGGCCTTCGTGGCCCTGAAAGACGGGCACGAGCCGAGTGACAAGCTTCGCCGTGAGCTCATCCACTACTCGCGCGAGCGGCTGGGGCCGGCGGTGGCGCCCAGGGAGATCGAATTCCTGCCCTCGTTGCCCAAGACCCGCAGCGGCAAGATCATGCGGCGGCTGCTCAAAGCCCGGGAGTTGGGTTTACCCGAAGGAGATACGAGCACGCTGGAGGAGTAGGAGTCCCTGGCGACGCCCGTCAGCGAGGCTCCTCCGCGTGGGCCGGCACCCCCTCCGGCGCAGGCCCCTGCGCTCCTGGCGAGGGCTGCTGTCCGTTGGCCGCGCCCATGTACAAGAGGTCGTGGAGCCCCACTCCCATGCGAACCATGGCCGGCAGGCCGGCCACCACCGCCAGCGCCAAGGTCATGAGGTGGGCGCCCAGGGCGTAGGCGACGGCCTCTGGCCTGCCGTAGCCCATGAGGGTGAGGACTCCCACCACAGCGACCTCGAAGGTGCCTACGTTGAAGGGCACCAGCGGCACGGAGATCACCAGCGTGGCGGCGATGGTGATGACCACCGCTTGGGCCAGAGAGAAGTCCAGGCCAAAGGTGAGGCCGAAGGCAAAGTATATGCCGGCCTGTACAAGCCAGGCTGCGAAGGTGGCGCCCAGAGCGTAACCGGTCCGGGAGGCATCGCGGAGTACGGACAGCCCATCCAGGAAGCGGGGCACCAGACCGGCCGCCCTCTGGCGCAGGGCGCGCGGCGCCAGCCGGAGCCAGCTCCGGTCCTGCCAGCCCTCGCTGAGCTCCAAGCGCGACGCTGCTATAGCGATGAGGCCGCCCGCGACAACCGTCACGGTCAGCGTCCAGGCCAGGGTGACGGGTAGCTGAGGCACCCCCAGGAAGGCGAGCATCACCAGGAAGAGGAAAACGAAGGCAAATCCGTCCAATAGAGTCTCCGTGACGAAGATCATGGCAGCCACGCTTGCCCGCGGAAGCCCGTAGAGCCTGGCCGCTGCCTGGACTCGCAGAACATCGCCGAGGCGCCAGGGCAGAATCCGGTTGACCATGCCTGCGGCGAGGAAGACTCCGAACAGGCTGAAGATGCGAGGCCGGCCCGCAGCGTGAAGCTGTACCTGCCAGCGGAAGGCTCCCAGCAGATTTGCCAGCAGGTACAAGGGCAAGGCTATGGCCAAGTACGGGTACTCGGCCCCGGCTGCCACGTCCAACGCCTTTTCGACATCGGTTCGCCACAGGAGGACGCCGATGAGAACTGCGCTGGCCACCACCTGAGGGATGACCTGGGGACGGATCAAACGCCTCACGCCCCAGAGCATATACCAGAAACAGGCCGAATTCGATGGAAACTTCGCCACGAGCGGCGTTGGCCCAGCCGGCCAACGGGACTACAATAGGGACGGTCCCGGCGCGAGGCGCAGAGGAGCGAGATGGAGAACACGGAGCGGGTCAACGAGGAGCGCGTCTACTACAACTATCGAGGCCGTATGCCGCCGGTGCCTCTCGAGCCGCAGCCGGCCCCAATCCCGCCCGGGATCCCGGAGCCCCGCCTCATCACCGACACCACCCTGCGGGACGGGGCCCAGGACTCGCGTTTCGCCCTCTTTCCCAACGAGGCCCGCCTGCGTTATGTCGACCTGCTCCACCAGCTCGATAACGGCACCGGCCGTATCTACGCCATCGAGACGTTCATCTATCAGCGACGTGACCTCTGGGTTCTGGACAAGCTGTTGGAGCGCGGGTACGAGCATCCGAAGATCACTACCTGGATCCGGGCCAATCCGAAGGACGTGAAGGAGCTTTTCGAGGCCAGCCAGGGGCGGGTGCAGGAGACCGGCATGCTGGCCTCGTCCTCGGACCACCATATCTTTGACAAGCTGGGCTATCGCAGCAAGTCCGAGGCCATCGAAAAGTACCTAAAGCCTATCCTCACCGCCTGCGAGTACGGCATCACGCCGCGCGTCCATCTGGAGGACACGACCCGGGCCGATATCCGGGGCTGGGTAATCCCGTTCATGCGGCGGGTCCTCAAGGAGACGGAGGGCAGGGCCAGGTTCCGCATCTGTGACACGATAGGCTGGGGCATGCCAGACCCCTACGCCGCTATGCCCCAGGGGATCCCGAAGCTGATCTCGACCCTCTTTCAGGAGACGGGCGCTGAGCTGGAGTTCCACGGGCATAATGACTTCGGGCTGGCCACAGCGAACTCCCTGGCTGCCTGGCAGTACGGGTGCCGCAAGGTCAACGTGGCGTTCGGGGGGCTCGGCGAGCGCACCGGCAACACGTCGCTGGAGCAGGCGCTGGCAGGCTACATCCGCCTGTACGGAGACCCCGGGTTCAACCTGGCGGTGCTGCCAGAGATGAGAAAGTTGGTGGAAGAGCTGCTCACGCCGCTTCCCCAGACAGCGCCGATCATAGGGGACGTCTTCAGCACCCAGGCGGGGATCCACCAGGCAGGCGTCGTTCGTCAGGAGGATGCCCCCGGCGGCCTGATCTATCTGGCTTACGATCCGGCCCTCGTCGGACGCTCCTACGCGGAACGGAACCTCATCGGGGGCCTTTCGGGTTCGGAAGGGATAGTGGCCATCCTAAACAGTGAGGCGGAACGGCGCGGCCTCGACGTGCGCTTCTCCAACACGAGCCGCATCGTGAAGGAAGTCTACGATAAGGTGCAGGCGGCATACGATGGCGAGTACGATGAGGCCGCGGGCCGCTGGGTGAACTACCGGACCACGTTCTTCTCGCCGGAAGAGATCTGGGGGTTAGCCGCTGAGGCGTTGCAAGCGAAAGGCGGAGTGTGAGAACGGTGATGACCGGAGGGAGGGCATCCCTCGCCCAAACCCTTAGCTCAAACGCACGCCCTGACGGCCAGAGGTGCCACTGATGCGTTACGCGCAGATCGCAGGTTGGGGCATGTACGTCCCATCCCGAGTGATGAGCAACGATCGCTTCGTGGAGATGGGGCTGGACACTTCCCACGAGTGGATAGCGACGCGCACGGGGATAGAGACGAGGCGGCTGGCTGGACCCGACGAGGCCACGTCAGACATGGCGGTGAAGGCGGGGCAGCAGGCTCTCCAGACGGCCGCCGCCCGGCCCAGCGAGGTGGACATGATCATCGTGGCGACGTGCACGCCAGACCACGTCATGCCATCCACCGCTTCGCTGGTGCAAGACCGGCTGGGGCTAGAAAACGCCGGGGCGATCGACCTCAACGCCGCTTGCAGCGGGTTCGTCTACGCCCTGATCACTGCGGCTGGACTCATCGAGTCCAAACGTGCCCGGCAGGTACTGGTGATCGGGGCAGACGAGCTGTCGATCCACTTGGACTGGAAGGACAGAAGCACCTGCATTCTCTTCGGCGACGGCGCGGGCGCGGTGCTGCTCCGGGCCAGCAAGGAGCCCGGCATCTTGGCTTCCACAACGGGGTGCGATGGCTCCGGCGCTAGTCTGCTGACGATCCTTGGCGGGGGCTCACGGCACCGGCTCAACGGGCACTCGCCCGCGGGTGGCGACCACTATCTGCGCATGAACGGTCCGCAGGTGTTCAGGGCGGCTACCCAAGCCATGGCCAAGGCCGCGCAAAGGGTGATGACAGCCTCGGGGATGGCGCCCCACGAGGTGGACCTGTTTATCCCGCATCAGGCCAATATGCGGATCATCGAGTCCACCGCTCGCAGGTTAGGGGTGCCCCAGGAGAAGGTGTTCACCAACGTCCGCCAATACGGAAACACGAGCGCCGCATCGATACCCATCGCCCTATGCGAGGCCATCAGCGCCGGCCGGGTTCAGGTAGGGAGCAAGATTGTCCTGGCCAGCTTCGGAGCCGGCCTCACGTGGGCGGCGGTGGCTCTGCGCTGGGGTATCGATGTGACCCGCCGGCCGCCGCCGTGGAGCCCGCTCCAGTGGCAGTTGGGCACGCGGGTGGCCGCTGTCCGCTCGGCGATCCGGCGGCACGAACGAAAGGTGCTGGCGACGATAGACGAAAAGCTGCGGGGAGAGGGCGATTAGCCGCCCGCGCAGGGCTCGCCCTGGCGGCAGAGGTCCGCGCCCCGGTCAGGCGATCTCCCGTCCTTGCTCGCCAGCCCAACCGATCTCCACATCATCTTCGCCCCAGATGATGACAGGCACAGTTGCGCTATACTTGGCGGCCTCTTGCCACCACTCTTCTCGCTCGTCCACTGGCCGTTCCTCGAACTCGATGCCGCGCTGGCGCAAGGCGGCCCGCGCCTTGTCGCAGGTGGGGCAATCGCGGAGGGTGTAGATGATCACGAGCGCCAAAGGGGCCTCCAGCGCTGCATTGTAGCACGCCCCACTTAAACGCTTATCGCCTTCCATTTCCCGCGGCGGAAGCGCAGGAACATCAGGAAGGCGCGCGTGCTGATGTCCATCACGGCGGCCGCCCAGGCGCCAGGGACCCCAAACCCCAGCGGGATGGCCAGCAGGTAGGCGGGCAGCAAACGTACGATCCAGGTGGCGCCGGCCATTATGTAGAGTACTGACCGCGTGTCTCCGGCGCCGCGCAGGGCGCCGCTAAAAGGGAGGCTGATGGCCAGGCCGGGCATGGCAAAGGCGAAGATGAAGAGCAGCTTACGCCCAATGTCGATGACCTTATCGGCATCCTCGCCACCGACGAAGAGACCGGTGATTTGCGCGCCGAAGAACATCATCAGGAGGGCGACGCCAGACATGAAGGCCAGGGAGTAGCGCACGGCAAGATAGGTAGCGCGTTCGGCGACATCCGGCCGTCCCGCCCCCAGAGCCTGGCCTACGATGGCCGAGGTGGCGACGCTGAGGGCGAAACCTACGTTGAAGGTCAGGCTCTGTATACCCAGTGTCACCCCGTGGGCCGCTACGGCTGTGGTCCCGAGACTGGCGATGATGCGCGTGTAGAGCATGAAAGCGATGTTGAACTGCACGTTCTCTAGCCCTGAGGGCACGCCCACGTTCAGTACGCGCCGGGCATCGCCTCCGTGAAACCGGGCCGCCTGCCACGGGTACCAGTGCACGATGCGTCTGCCTGACATGAGAACAGCGACAACCAGCAGCGCGCCCGCCGTGGCAGATGACGTGAAACCGAGACCCGAGCCAGTGACGTTCAGGCGAGGGAAGGGGCCCGGCCCGTTGATCAGAGCGTAGGCGACGAATATGTTCACCACGTTCACGATGACGCCGATGATCATGGGAGTCCGAGTATCACCGGCCCCTTGCAGAGAAGCGAAGCCGGCGTACACGAGGGACCACAGGGGCATGCCAACTGCCGCGGCCCGCAGATAAATGGCGCCCTGGCGCTTGGCCTCCGTCTCCGCGCCCATCATGCCGAGCCCCCAGGATCCTAGAATCCACATACCCAGGCCCATGAGAACGCCCCACGCCACGGCCATAGCGATGGCGTTGCCCAGGGTCCGAGAGGCTAGTTCGGGCCGGCCGGCGCCGACGTTGCGGGCGATAATGGCGGTGGAGCCCACAGCGACGGCTACCATTCCGGTCTGGGCGAACCAGAAGATCTGGCCAGCCAGGCGGACCCCAGCCAGCGCGTCTTCCCCCAGATGGCCCACCAAAGCCGTGTCCACCAGCTGGACCATGGAGAAGCTCACCTGCTGGACGATGACAGGCCAGGCCAGCCTGACAACGGAGCGGGCCAGATGGGACTCCTCGATGATGGTAGGGGTGACGGCTATGCTTTCGGCGGCTTCCACAGGTGATCAATAACTGCTGTCCGGCCCTGGACGTGTCTCTTGATTATCGCAGAGCACCTCCAGCGGCGGGAAGCGAGGAGCCCCAGCGTTGCCTCTGCCCTCACCCCTTTGACAGCGGGCCCCCATCCCGTATCATGGAGCCAGCTTGCGCGAGCCGAGAGGAGCCGGCGGGTGAGATTCGTCAAGACCCCCGAGGAGATACAGCGCATCCAGAAAGTCTACGCGCAGTGCCACTTCATGGGTATGCGGGGGCTATCCGTCCTATTCGAGACGGACCCAGACGCAGTGCAGGCGCTCCTGCCTCCACCCCTGGAGCCGACGCCCGAGCCGTTAGGCACAGCCTGGGTCGGCGAGGTGGCTGCATCCAACTGTGTGGGGCCATTCCGCGGGGCCGCCGTCTACCTGCGGGCCCGCTACGGGGACATCGTGGGGAACTACTGCCTGACGATGCCGATGTCGACACCCGAAGCGGTGGTGTTCGGCCGCGAACTGTATGGCGAGCCGAAGAAGGTGGCCGCTATTATCTTCGAAACGCAGGGTGATCACGTGTGGGGTTCGGCGGAGCGCCGCGGGGTGCGCTTCTTGAGCTTGCGCGGCAGGGTGACTCGCGAGGGAAGGCCGGGGCGCACGCAAACCTCGACGTTTCACTTCAAGTTCACGCCGCGCCCCGACGGTCACGGCTTCGATAGTCCGCCCAGGTTGGTCCGCGTGGTCGGCGACGTCACGGTGCAGGTGGCCAGGCTGGGGCGGGGCGAGCTCGTCTTCCGGGATTCAGCTCACGATCCTGTAGCGGACATACCGGTGCGGCAGGTGGTGGAAGCCGTGTACACTGAGGGCCACATGTATACCAGTGGTCACACGCTATGTGAGGTGGACCCGGAGGCGTTTCTCCCGTACTCCTTCGCCAGCATCGACGACCTGGATGAGATCGCCGAGGGAGGAACGATCCACGCCCAGGCGGCGCGCAGGACTCGCGAAGGGAAGGGCCAGTGGCGCGGCCGCTGAGGCCAGACGCCTCGGCAGACTCATGAGCGCAAAGAGCGAGACAGGCCATCGCTGGTTCGCCGCCATCTACGACCGCATGATGGCTGGCGCGGAGAAGTCCTTCATGAGAGAGGTGCGGCGCGACATCGCCGGTGGGGCGCAAGGCCGGGTCCTGGAGATCGGGGCCGGCACCGGGGCCAACTTCCCGTATTACACCGAGGCGGCCGTCAGCGTAGTGGCCGTGGAGCCCGACCCGTTCATGGCCCGCCGGGCGAGGGAGAAAGTTCAGCAGGCGCGGGTCCCCATCGACCTGCGCCAGGCGCCGGCCGAGGTGCTGCCCTTCGGCGATGAGACCTTCGATACCGTTGTGGGCACTCTCGTCCTGTGCTCCGTGAAGGACCCGGCGAAGGCTTTGGCGGAGGTCCGCCGCGTCCTACGCCCCGGCGGCCAGCTCCGCTTCTACGAGCACGTCCGCTACGAGCACCCCTTCGGCGCCTTCTGGCAAGACCTGGCCACACCTATCTGGCGCTGGGCTGGCGCCGGCTGCCACCCCAACCGCGATACGGCTCGCGCCATCCGCGAGGCTGGCTTCGTGATCCAGGAGATGGAGCTAAGCAAGCCCGTGCCTGCCATCCCTCCCATGGGCATCGCAAGGCCCCACATCAGGGGCGTAGCCTTGCGGCCGTAGGTCCCCATGCCTCCCGGGCGCCCAGAGCACGTCCGTTTGCCTTCTGGCAGGGTGCCGGTGACGGCCCACACCGACGTGCTGGTCGCCGGTGGTGGCGCAGCGGGCTTGGCAGCGGCGGTGGCCGCAGCCCGCTGTGGCGCCGAAGTCCTGCTGCTGGAGCGTTCAGCCTACCTGGGAGGGCTGGCGACGGGCGGCCTCATCATCCTGCTGTTGACCCTGGACGATGGCGCCGGGCGCCAGGTCGTGGGAGGCCTGTGCCAGGAGATGGTGGACCGGCTGGACAGGCGCAAGGCCGCATATTTCCCGCCGTCCCAAGAGTGGAATGATCCGGACCCGCGCCTGGTGGAGCACTACCGGCGCTGGGGCCTGGTTTGGGGCAGCGGACCCCACCGCGTGCGCTACTCCGTTGCCTTCGAGCCCCACGAGTTCGTCTTCGCGGCCGACGAGATGGTGCGAGAGGCGGGTGTCAGAGTGCTGTACCACACCTGGGTGTGCGAGCCGTTGGTCGAAGACGGGGAGCTGACGGCGGTGATCATCCAGAACAAGGGGGGCAGGCAGGCAGTGCGAGCCAAGGTGGTGGTGGACGCGACGGGTGACGGAGACGTGATGGCGGCGGCCGGTGAGAGCTACGAGTTGGAGCGCGTGCACCCGTGGCTATGGTTCTTGATGAGCAACGTCAGGGATCCCGAAAAGGCTTTAGAGGTCGGCGGCGGCCTCTTCTTCCACACTATCGGCAAGGGCCGGGTGCTGGTCCCGTGGGGCGGCGAGGCGCGGGCCACAGGACGTATCGATGCCACTATGCCGTGGGAGGTCTCAGAGGCGCTGGCCGAGTGCAGACGCATGGTCGCCGAGGAGGCGGCACGGCTGAAGAAGAGCGTGCCGGGCTTCGAAGACGCGTATGTCTCCTTGGTGGCAGAGCAACTGGGAATCACCGAGTCGCGACGCCTCGTGGGCGAGTACGTTATGTCGCGGGAGGACTTGAACCGGTCCTTTCCCGATACGATCGCGCGGACCGGCCATTGGACGAAATACGATTGCGTGTACAACATCCCTTACCGGAGCCTGCTGCCCCGCAAGGCCAGGAATGTACTGGTGGCGGGCCGGTGCATATCGGTGGACCACCGGGTGCACCACGCCACCAAGGAGATACCGGCCTGTATGGCCACCGGCCAGGCGGCCGGCGTTGCTGCCTCCATGGCGGCGGCCTCTGGGAAAAGCGTAAAGGAGGTGGATGTGGGGGAGTTGCGGGCGCGGCTGCTGTCCCAGGGGGCGATTCTTGACTAGGCGCCCTACTCTGTAAGGCGAGCCTCCACGGCCCTCAGGCGGCGGACCAGCACTTGGAGCATGGCCACCGCGATCTCCGGGTGGTTCTTCAGCTCCGCCAGGAAGTCCCAGCGCGTCAAAGCGAGGCACTCGGTATCCTCGAGGGCCCGGACGGTGGCGTTGCGAGGGAAGCCCTCGAAGAGAGCCATCTCCCCGAAGAAATCGGCCGGCCCGAGGGTGGCCAGCACCTGCTGATTTGCGCCTTGGCCCCGGACGACCTCGACCTTACCGGAGGTGATGATGAAGACACCCGCTGCCTGGTCGCCCTCGCTAATGATGACTTCGCCAGCCTTCACTTGCCTAGGCACGACGATGCTCGCCAGGCGATCGAGGTCGCGGGGCGCCAATTCGGAGAAGATCGGCACCTTCTTCAGCATATCCTGGTGTCCCATCGGTCTCCTCCTTCGGCTTGGTGAACGGTTGGCACCCTTTTACCAGAAGGGCTACTACGGCGTCAACCAGGCCTGCCGTCCTTAGGCGGCGGCCAGTGGCGGTCCCGCCAGCGGCCGAAAAACCCCCGCTCATGCTGGGGCCCTCGAAGCATGAGCCGTATACCCGGCTCAGCCTTCGAGAGACCTCAGGCTGAGCGGGAAGGGGTGTAGATGCATCTCATGTCGAGGCCCTCGAAGCATGAGCCAAGTGCTCGGACAGGGCTAGTCAGCTTAGGACTGGCGCCTCGGCAGGATGACCGTCGCTCGGCCTGGGGTCGTAACGCCCTCGCGATCGTTCTCGGCCCAGACTTCCAGGTCGACGCAGCCCTGGCCGTCCTGGATGTACTTGGCCGTGACCCGCCCTTTGCAGACCATGGTGTCTCCGGGGCGTTGCTGGCGGCGCATTTCGAAGTACAGCCGCTTTAGGAAGCCGTCATCCCCCATCCAATCGGTGATGACGCGCACGAGGGCGGCCTGCATGAAGCCGGTGTTCATGAAGATATCGCCATGCCCTGCCTTGGCGGCGAAAGCTGGGTCGAAGTGCAAGGGGTACCAGTCCTGGGAGCCGCTGATCTGGAGGAAGACCCGCCGTTTGGTGATCTCCAAGTTGAAGCCTGGCAGCTCCTGCCCCACCTCAACATCGTCCCAGAAAGGCTGCGGCCGGTTCATCCCTCGGGCTGATGAGCTGCCGCTACTTCCTCGGGGGAACGGTGGGCCACCAGGGTGTTACGTATGATGCACACCGTTTCGTCCCTTTGGTTGGAGATGGTCAGTTCGGCCACTATCCAGACGGCCTCAGGGTCCATTGAGATGGGCTTCTGGAAGACATCGGCGATGCGGCGGCGGACGGACAGGTGGTCGCCGACCTTGATACGGGCCAACCACTCCACCTCCTGGCTCATGTTGATGATGCGCTTTCCGGGCGTGGGCACTATGGGGATAAGCGGCTCGAAGACGGCCGGCCAGGGTCCGAGACTGGCGAAGTAAAGAGCAAGCCAACCCGAAGGAGGACAGAGAACAGAACCGTGGGAGGTGCTCTTGGCGTATTCCGGGTCCAGGAAGAGGGGGTTATTGTCGTCGATCATGTGGCAGTGGCGGCGGATGGGATCATGTTCGACGGGGTAGCGGCCGCGAGCGGGCGCCGTCTCGAATCCCACCCACTTCGCCCGCACAGCCCCTATGTCGTAGGGTTGGGTCATGAGCTTCCCTTTACGGTGAGGGCGGCATGAACCCTGGCCAGGAAGCGGACCAGGATATCGTTGAACTCCTTGGGCCGCTCGATCTGTGGCGTGTGACCGGAGCCTGCGATGACGGCAAGTTCACTCCCGGCGATCCGCTGGTGCATCGCCTGGGACGGTGAGACGAAGGGTTCATCTTTCTCACCGCAGATTATAAGAGTCGGGATCTGGATGCCGGCCAGCTCCTCAAGCAACGGGCGCCGCTCCGCCATGGCCTGCGATAGGTAGATATAGGCCTCGGGGGCCACCAAACGGAACTGTTCGCGCCGAATCTGGAGGATCTCCGGTCGGGAGACGATCTCCGGCGGCAGGAGATTGAGGCGGAGCTGCTCCTCGAAGACGGCCTCCATATCGCCCTGCCGCGCGATGTCTATGAGCCTCTGCCGCTCAGGGGTCATCATTCCTGGCAACGGGTTGGCGGCAGTGTCCACGAGGACCAGAGCACGGAAGAGCTGGGGCTGGGAGAGGACGAGGTGTTGGGCCACCATGCCGCCCATGGAGTGCCCCGCGAGGTAACACTGGGAGATGCCCAGGTGCCGGATCAGAGCCAGGACATCGGCGGCCAGGACCTCCAGGGTGTAGTCCTCAGGGCGCGTGGGTTTGGACGAGAGGCCGTGGCCGCGAAGGTCGGGCGAGATGGTCCGGAAGGATGCCGAGAGGGCGGGCACCGTGAGGGCCCAGTTGCGGGAGTTGCCGGTGAAGCCGTGTATCAGAAGGACCGGGAAACCTTCACCGGCCTCGCGATAGTGGAGGTCTACTCCGTTCACGGAAACGTGGGGCATGGCGAGCCTCGCCTCAGAAGGACGCTATGAGTATAGCATTCCCTGGATCGAAAGCCACCACCGCCATTGACAGGTAAACCGAGAGAGGGCTATGGTGACGCATTAGGAAAGCGCATTATTTCTAAATACAGGGGGCTGGTTTGAGGGTCAAGGTGGAACTCCAGGCGTATCTCGAAGAATACTCGCCTGCCGGGCGTCCGGCCTTCGACTATGTGGTCCCTGATGGAGCGCTCGTGAGGGACCTCATCACGCAACTCGGGATCCCCCACGAGATGGCCACCGTCGTTATCGTGGGGCAGACGGCGGCCCGCATGGACGACGCGCTGCATGAGGGGGATACCATCACGGTAATTCCTCCCCTGGCCGGCGGCTCTTGGTAGCGGCGCCGCTGTAACAGAGGGCTCCTCCCGCACGTCTTGGTGTTGACAGCCAGGATCAACTCCTGGATAATGCACGTGCATCTAATTGCATATGCATCCAAGGTGAAAGGCAGGAGACCAGATTGTGAGTTGTGAGACGGAGATGGCGGTGACCCTGCGCGGGGCCGGCCAGAAGGTCACTCCCCAGCGCATGTTGATCCTGTCGACGGTTCGGCATGCCTCGCGCCACGTCACAGCCAGCCAGATCCTGGAAACGGTGAGGGAGTCCTACCCGTATCTAGACGCCTCCACGGTATACCGTACGCTGGCTTCAGCACGGGAGCTCGGGCTGGTGAACGAGCTGAGCGCCGGGCAAGGAGATACCGAGTTCGAATGGGCCGGCGGCGAGCGGCACCACCACCTGGTTTGCCGGTCTTGCGGGAGCGTTTCTTCTCTGGACTACGGGTATCTGGACGGTCTGGCGACGGCCCTCCTGGATGACCTAGGCTTCCAGGCCGACCTCACCCATTTCGCCATCTCAGGCACCTGCCGGCACTGCCGCCAGCCGGGCTAGAAAAGGAGTTCCGAATTGCGCTTGCGATCTGTCTTGGGGGTCGTGATTACCTTGGCACTGGCCGCCGCCACTGCGTCCGCATGCGGCGGCGGCGACGGCGGCGGTTCTTCTGCCGCCAAGCTGAAGGTCGTCTCCACGGTGGCACCCATCACCAGCCTAGTGGAGAACATCGGGGGCACGGTTATCGAGCTCCAGGGTCTGATCCCGGAGGGCACCAACTCCCACACCTATGAGCCCCCCGTATCTGACGTAAAGGCTATCTCCAGCGCGGACCTCATCGTGATGAACGGCCTCCAGTTGGAGGAACCGTCCTTGGAGCTGGCGAAGGCCAACAAGAAGAAGGATGCCGTGATCCTTCTGTTGGGAGATACGGCGATCACACCCGAGGAGTATAAGTTCGACTTCAGTTTCCCGAAGTCAGAGGGCAAACCCAACCCTCACACCTGGCCCAACGCGGCCATCGCTATGGAGTACGCCCAGCTTATACACGACAAGCTTGTCGAGCTGGACCGGGAACACCGGGACTACTATGACGCCAACTTCAACGAGCTGAAAAGGCGCCTGGAGGTGCTGGACCGCCAAATGTTGGCAGCTGCCCAGACTGTGCCTCCGAAGAACCGGAAGCTGCTCACCTACCACGATTCGTGGGCGTACTGGGCCGATCGCTACGACTTTACCGTGGTGGGCGCCATCCAGCCATCGGACTTCGCAGAGCCGTCGGCCAAGGACGTGGCGGCCCTCATCGACCAGGTGAAGGCCGAGGGGGTGCCGGCCATCTTCGGGTCAGAGGTCTTTCCCAGCCCGGTCCTGGAGCAGATCGCGCGGGAAACGGGGGCCACTTATGTCGACGACTTGCGGGACGACGATCTGCCGGGGAAACCGGGCGATCCTTTGCACTCCTACATTGGGCTGATGGTAGAGAACATGCGCATCATGATCCCGGCGCTGGGGGGAGATGATGCGCCCATGAAGCTGGTGGACCCGAGCCTGGTCTTCACCGACGGGCCGAGCCCCGCCAGGTACCCGCAGTAGGGGCGCCACATGCTGCACCCTTTTCCCCATGAGATCGAGGAGCCGCGCCCGGCGGTGGAGTTCCGCCAGGTCACATGCGGCTATCTGGGGCATCCAGCGCTGGTAGACGTCAACCTCTCGGTGACGGCTGGCGACTTCGTGGGTATCGTTGGCCCCAGCGGTGCCGGCAAGACCACCCTACTCCGCGCTATCCTGGGCGCAGCCGATGTGTACAGCGGCGAGATATTGGTGGACGGCGTGCCACTGCGTGAACGGCGGTCCCGCGCGGGCTACGTGCCGCAACTGGAGACCATCGACTGGAACTTCCCCGTGACCGTCGAGCAGGTAGTCCTGATGGGACGGGCCTCTGAGGGTTGGCTGCCTTGGAACAGGAGGCGGGACGTCGAAGAGGCCTACGCGGTGATGGAGCGGCTCGGCATCGCTGACCTGGCGAAGCGGCACATCCGGGCGCTCTCCGGGGGGCAACAACAGCGGGTCTTCCTGGGCCGGGCGCTGTTCAGCAACCCGAAACTCCTTCTGCTCGACGAGCCCACTTCGGGCGTCGACATCAAGACGCGGGACGATATCCTGCACCTGCTGGACGAACTGAACCACGAGGGGGTCACCATCCTGTTGACGACCCACGAGATCAACGCAGTGGCTGCGCACCTGCCCTGGGTGGTCTGCGTCAACGGCAGGGTGATAGCCGAGGGGCCCCCGCATGAGGTGTTCAACCCAGAGGTGCTGCGGCGGACGTACGGGGCCGACATGACCGTCATCAGATACCAGGGGATGACCTTGGTTGCCGAGAGCCCTCACTTCGTGGGCAAGAGGAACCGCCGTCGCCAGGAGGCGACCCAATCGATAAGTCCGGTGGTGGAAGAGCGTGTTTGAGCCCCTACAGTACGAGTTCTTCGTCCGCGGTATGATAGCCGCGACCATCGTAGGCGCCCTCTGCGGGCTTATCGGCGTGTATGTCGTCCTGCGGCGGATGAGCTACATAGGCCACGGGCTATCCCACTCCGTCTTTGGCGGCGCCGTAGTCAGTTACGTCATGTCGTTCAACTTCTACCTGGGCGCCAGCCTTTGGGGCTTCCTGTCGGCCATACTCATCAATCTGACGACGAGGCGGCGGAAGTTCATCGCCGCGGACGCCGCCATTGGAATCATTACGACGGCAAGCTTCGCCCTGGGAGTGGCGCTGATCTCGCGCTACCGGACGTTCACGCGGAGCTTCGAAGCCGCGCTGTTCGGGAACATCCTCGGAGTAAGCCAGAACGACCTCATCGCCATAGCGCTGGTGACGCTCCTGGCTGTGGGCGTCATCTTGATGATGTACCGGCGCCTGCTGTTCACGACCTTCGACCCGGAGGTGGCGCCCTTCTTCGGGGTGAGCACGGACTGGGTTGACACCATCTTTTCGCTGGTCTTGGCGGGTACCATCGTAGTGTCCATCCAGGTGCTGGGGGTCACTCTCATAGCGGCCGCTCTCGTCATCCCGCCTATCACAGCGCGGCTCCTAACGGACAACTTCAACCGGCTGATGGCCCTATCTATCGCCACCGGGGCCCTCTGCGGCCTGGCCGGGATATACATGAGCTACTTCGTGGACGTGTCGTCGGGCGCCAATATCGTCCTAGTGGCGGCAGCGGCGTTCCTCGTCGCCCTGGGCTACTCATCGGCCAGCGGCCGGATCACGGCGGCGCGAGGCGCGGCGGCGCGCAGGGCCGAGGCGCTCCGGGGCCTGACAGTAGACTGAGGGGCGCGAGCTAGGGGCGCGCCACCTTCACATCCTCGCCGTCTACGAGAACGCGATAGGTCTGGATGGGAGCCGAGGGCGGCGGGCTCAGGACCTCTCCAGTGCGCACATCGAACCGGCCGGCGTGGAAGGGACATTCCACTGCTGTTCCGTCCAAGAGCCCTTCGCCGAGGGGACCCCCGCGGTGGGGGCACTCGTTCTGGAAGGCGACGAACTCGCCTTGACCCAGGTTGGCCACAACTATCTCCTGCCCTTCCAGATCAACGATGGCCATCTCCCCTGGCGGGATATCCCGAGTGGTAGCGACCTTCACGAAATCAGACATAGGGCCCGCCTCCTTAATTTACAAAGCGCGCTGTGTGTTTATGATAGCATCTGTCGGCCGGTTGCATGGCCTTGCCCGGAAGTGATAGCATAACGTTCGGCAGGGCGAGCCCCTGCATGGCCCTTTAAGGCGGTCCCGTGAGGCCGCCAAGGAGAGATACTACGCGCGCTACCACAGCCCACAGCGGCCCAGCATACCGAGGCACACGCAGGCCCTCTCGCCACGTCGGCGGGAGGGCTTCTTGTTCCCAGATATGGATCCTCCCATGAAGGCGCGCACGGTACTCACGGCAGACGATATGCGGCGGGCCGTCCGGCGCATCGCCCACGAGATCGTGGAGCGCAACCGGGGCCTCGAGGACGTCGTGCTGGTGGGCATGCGTACCCGGGGTGTGCCCCTGGCGCGCCGTCTGGCCGAGGCCATGCGAGAGTTCGAGGGAGCCGAGGTGCCCGTCGGCGCGCTGGACATCGGTCTCTATCGGGACGACATCCCTTCCCTCGAGTTACGGCCACGCATCAGACCCACCGAGATGCCCACCGGGATAGACGGCAAGCGCGTGGTGCTGGTGGACGACGTGCTCTTCACGGGTCGCAGCATCCGGGCGGCATTGGACGCCCTGACCGACTTCGGCAGGCCGGCCTCCATCCAGCTGGCGGTGTTGGTGGACAGAGGCCACCGGGAATTGCCCATACGGCCGGACTACGTGGGGAAGAACATCCCCACATCGATGCGGGAGGAGGTAGAGGTGCTACTAGAAGAGGTGGACGGCCGGGACGAGGTCCGCATAGTGGAGGATGAGGGAGAGGGATGATGGAGGAACGGGCGCCCCAGGCCGCCCTGGAGCACCACCTGCGGTGGACCCGGAAGCACCTCTTGGACACCGATGAGCTGGAGGCTGCCGAGCTGGAGATGGTGATGGAGACCGCCGACGCTATGAGGGAGGTCCTGAGCCGGGAGGTGCCGCGGGTGCCGGCCCTACGGGGCAGGACCGTCGTGACCCTCTTCTACGAGCCCAGCACGCGCACCCGGGCTTCCTTCGAGCTGGCGGGCAAGGCGCTGGGAGCTGACGTCATCAATATCGCCGCCTCGGGCTCCAGCATCGAAAAGGGCGAATCCTTGGTGGACACCGTGCGCACGTTGGAGGCGCTGGGAGCGGATGTGCTCGTGATGCGACACAGGGCATCGGGCGCGCCGTATCTTGCGGCCCGCCACGTCCGGGCCTGCGTGATCAACGCCGGCGACGGCTGGCATGCCCATCCCACACAGGCGCTGCTAGACATGTACACGATGCGCCGCCATTTGGGCAGCGTAAGCGGCAAGCGAGTGGTCATCGTCGGGGACATCGCCCACAGCCGGGTCGCCCGCTCCAACATGTGGGCTCTGACCAAGGCTGGGGCTGACGTGGTCATCTGCGGGCCGCCGACCCTTTTGCCCTACGGTCTCCGGCCGGGCGACACCGATCCGGAGGGTCCCCGCGGCCTGCCCTCCGTGCGGGTGGAGACCGACCTCGATAGGGCCATCGAGGGCGCCGACGTAGTCATGGCCCTCCGGCTGCAAAAGGAGCGCATGGCGGCAGGACTATTGCCCTCCCTGCGCGAGTACGCCTGGCTATACCAGGTGAACGAGCGACGCCTGGCCCTTGCCAAGCCGAACGTCCTCGTCATGCACCCAGGGCCCGTGAACGAGGGCATCGAGATTTCGGCGCCCGTGGCTCACAGCTTGCAGTCCGTCATCGAAGAGCAGGTGACCAATGGGGTCGCCGTCAGGATGGCCGTGCTGTACCTGATGGTAAGAGGGAAACCATGAAAGGGTTAGCCATACGCGGGGGGAGGATTTTGGACCCTGCCAACGGGATCGACGCCGTCGGCGACGTCCTTATCGCCGGGGGGCGCATCGCCGCGGCGGGGCCCGGCGCTGGTGAGGGCGCCGGCCAGGCGATAGACGCACGGGGGCTGGTTGTTTGCCCCGGCTTTGTTGACCTGCACTGCCACCTTCGGGAGCCGGGCTTCGAGCACAAGGAGACCATCGCCACCGGAACTGCCGCTGCGGCCCGCGGCGGGTTCACCACAGTCTGCGCCATGCCTAACACGGAACCGCCCGCAGACACGGCGGCGGCCATCGATTTCGTGGTGCGCACTGCCCGCGCTAAGGGGGCCATACGGGTTCTGCCCATCGGATGCGTAACCAGGGGCCGGGCCGGAAGAGAGCTCGCGGATCTGGCCGAGCTGGCGGAAGCGGGCGC
This sequence comes from Dehalococcoidia bacterium, assembly GCA_034432935.1. Taxonomy (GTDB): domain Bacteria; phylum Chloroflexota; class Dehalococcoidia; order SM23-28-2; family RBG-16-64-32; genus DAOUAG01. The sequence continues at coordinate 27,116 of DAOUBD010000075.1, forward strand.
CGTGGCCTTCAGCGATGACGGCGCGCCCGTGGCCGATGCTCACCTGATGCGCCGGGCTTTGGAGTACGCCGGAATGCTGGGTCTCCCGGTGGTCAACCACTGTCAGGATCTTTCTCTGACCGAGGGTGGCGTCATTCACGAGGGTTGGGTGGCGACGCGTCTGGGCCTGCGGGGAATGCCAGCCGCAGGGGAGGAATCGATGGTGGCGCGGGACATCGCCTTGGCAGGGCTCACCGGTTCCCAGGTGCACATCGCTCACGTTAGCACCGCGGGCAGCGTCGATCTCATCCGCAGCGCCAGGGCGAGCGGGGTGCCGGCCACGGGCGAAGTGACGCCCCACCATCTAGTGTTGACCCACGAAGCCGTCATGCGGGGCCCCGCCGAGGCGCCGGGGGGTCTGGCCTACGACACAGACGCCAAGGTGAACCCTCCCCTGCGCACTGAGGCCGATACGGCAGCCTGCCTAGCCGGGCTTCTGGACGGAACGATCGGCTGCATCGCGACAGATCACGCGCCTCACGCGGTACAGGATAAGCTGTGCGAGTTCGACGCTGCGGCCTTCGGCATCAGCGGGTTGGAGACGGCCTTTGCGCTGTGCATGACGCTGGTCCACGCCGGACGGCTGCCCTTGGGGCGGCTCGTAGAGGCGTTGACGGTTGGCCCGGTGCGGTCGTTCGGCCTGGACGCCCGCATCGAGGGGTTGGGAACGCTGTCGCCGGGAGCGCCCGGTGATGTCGTGCTCATCGACCCCGAAGCGGAGTGGGCTGTGGACCCTGCGGGCTTCGCCAGCAAGGGGAAGAACACGCCCCTGGCGGGCAGAAGGCTTCGGGGCCGCGTGGTAGCGACCCTGTACGAGGGGAGGCTGGTCTTCGATGGCCGATAGCGCCGTCTTCGTCTCAGCCACTCGCGCTCGCCCTTCGAGGGCCTCAGGACGAGCGGGAGGAGGCGCCGCGCCAGTTCCGGGCCAAGGGGCCAACCCGCTCATGGTGAGGCTCTCGAACCGTGAGCGGCGCCCCACCAGGCAGCCCTGTACTGCGTACCAGGGGAGGCTGGTCTTCGATGACCGATAGCGCCCTTCTCGTCCTAGAAGACGGCACCGTGTTTGCGGGGCGCTCCTTCGGCGCAGCAGCGCCCTCCCATGGCGAGGTGGTCTTTTCTACCGCTATGACGGGGTATCAGGAGATGCTGACCGACCCCTCCTTCGCCGGGCAGATCCTCGTGCTCACCTACCCGCTGGCCGGGAACTACGGCATCAACGGCGAAGACGTGGAGTCCCGGCAGATCCAGGTGCGGGGCCTGGTGGTACATGAGGTGTGCGAGCGGCCGTCCCATTGGTCCAGCGAGATGACGCTGCACGAGTACTTGGCCTCTGAGGGCGTGCCTGGCATCGCCGGTGTCGATACGCGGGCGCTGACGCGGCGGCTGCGCCGGGCCGGCGTGATGATGGGGGCCATCGCGGTCGATGAAACGCCAGAGGAGGCGCTGGCCCGCCTGCGCTCGTCGCCCCGCTACGGCGACGTGGACTACGTTCGGCAGGTCAGCACGGGCCGGCCATACCAGTGGCCAGCGCCAGGCAGCGCCGTGGCTGAAGGCAGCCCGCGGCACCACATCGTCGTCGTGGACAGCGGCGTGAAGTACAACATCCTGCGGCTCCTGGCGGGGCGAGGCTGCAAAGTCACGGTGGTCCCCTCTGATACCGCCGCCAGCGACCTCAACTCCCTAAAACCGGACGGTGTCGTCTTCTCCCCCGGGCCCGGGGACCCGGCCTTCTTGGACTACCAGGTGACGGCCATAAAGGCCCTTATCGGACGGGTGCCGGTGCTGGGGATCTGCCTGGGGCACCAGGTTCTGGGGCGCGCCTTTGGCGCTAAGACCTTCAAGCTGAAGTTTGGCCACCGGGGCGCCAACCATCCCGTCAAGGACTTGGCGACGGGACGCGTGCACATCACCGCCCAGAACCACGGATATGCGGTGGACCCCGACGGCCTGGCGGCGGACGTGGAGGTCTGGCAGGTGCACCTGAACGATGGGACGTGCGAGGGGCTGCGGCACCGCTCGGAGCCCGTCGTCTCTATCCAGTACCATTCCGAGGCCTCGCCGGGGCCGATGGACAACGTGTACGTCTTCGACCGTTTTTTGGAGATGGTGGCGACCTTCCAGCCCAGCCGGGGTAACCTGCTGGCGCCGCGGCAGGACCTCGTTTGATGTACAGTTAGCGCCGACGTGATGAGGTGACGTGATGGGTACGACGCTGAATACCGGCGAGTGGCCGGTGCGAGGGGTCCGATGAACGCCGGGCCAACCTTCCGCCGCGCCATTCCAGGCGACCTCGATGCGGTCCTCGCCGTCGCTCTCCAAATATGGGGGGAGATGGGCGAGGGCAGCGGGTTCAGGCAGCGGCCTTCGCAGGACGGCTTCCGGTCCCTTCTAATCGGCGAAAGGCAGGCGGTGTTCCTGTGCGAAAGCGATAGGGCCGTGCGCGGATTCGCCCTCCTCATGCCCGACGAGAAGGATCCCTCCGTTGCCGTCATGGGGGTCTGGATCCTTCCAGAGGCGCGGCGTCAGGGCATAGGGCGTGAGTTAGCCTTGATGGCCACGGAGTTCGCCCGCTCCGCCGGATACGAAAGGCTGCGGGGCCTGCTGCCCCAAGGCAACGAGCCGGCCTTGTCCTTTTTCAGCGATATCGGGGGTCTCGTCCAAGTAGTTGGGCGGGGCATGGAGTACGAGCTCCCGCTGTGAGGGAGAGGCCATCCCGGGTCCTGATTATCGGGTCGGGGCCCATCGTCATCGGGCAGGCGGCGGAGTTCGACTACTCTGGATCGCAGGCCTGCCGGTCCCTCCGCGAGGAGGGCGTCCACACCATCCTGGTGAACTCCAACCCGGCCACCATCATGACTGACGAGGGGATCGCCGACACCGTCTACATCGAGCCGCTGACCGTGGAGGTCGTAGCACGGATCATCGAACGGGAGCGGCCCGATGGCCTGCTGCCTACCCTGGGCGGACAGACGGGCCTGAACCTGGCCGTGGCGCTGGCCGACGCGGGTGTACTGGAGCAGTACGGGGTCCGGTCCTTGGGCACCCCCATCGAGACCATCCGCAAGGCCGAAGACCGGGACCTCTTCAAGAAACTGCTGAAGCAGATCGGGGAGCCCGTGCCGGAGAGCTCCGTTGTGACCAGCCTCGAAGAGGCGCGGGCTGTGGCGCGAGAGATCGGGCTGCCCCTGGTGGTGCGGCCCGCCTACACGCTTGGGGGCACCGGCGGCGGCATCGCCCATACCGCCGACGATCTTGAGCGCATCGTGCGAGGCGGGCTGGCGGCGTCTCCCATCCATCAGGTGCTGTTGGAGCGGTGCCTGCTGGGCTGGAAGGAGATCGAGTACGAGGTGATGCGGGACAGCGCCGACAACTGCATCACCGTGTGCAACATGGAGAACATCGACCCCATGGGGGTGCATACCGGCGACAGCATTGTGGTGGCGCCCAGTCAAACACTGAGCGACAAGGAGTACCAGATGCTGCGCTCGGCCTCCCTTAATATCATCCGGGCGCTGGGCATCGAGGGTGGCTGTAACATCCAGTTCGCCTTGGCGCCGCGGCGGGAGATCGCTGACTGGGCGCTACGGCCCGATGGCCGGCCTCCCTATTACGTCATCGAGGTCAACCCCCGCGTCTCCCGCAGCTCTGCGCTGGCCTCCAAGGCCACCGGCTACCCCATCGCCCGGGTGGCCGCCAAGATCGCGGTGGGCAAGACGCTGGACCAGATCCCCAACCGGGTCACCGGCAAGACGACGGCCGCCTTCGAACCAGCGCTGGACTACGTAGTAGTCAAGATACCGCGCTGGCCCTTCGACAAGTTCCCGCTGGGCGAGCGCACAACGGGCACGCAGATGAAGGCCACGGGCGAGGTCATGGCCATAGACCGCACCTTCGAAGGGGCCCTCCTTAAGGCCGTGCGGTCCCTGGAGTTCGGCGGTAGATCCATCCTCTGGGAAGACCCTGCCTGGCGCGACACCGACCCTAGGGAGTACGTACGCATCCCCACAGACGAACGGCTGTGGGCGGTGCTGGCGGCCCTCCGGCGCGGCGCGGAACCTGGCGAGCTGGCCGCCCTCTCCGGCATCGACCCCTGGTTCTTGTGCAAGCTCCAGGACGTCGTCCGGATGGAGGAAAGGCTGCTGCGCGAGCCCCTGACGCCGGAGCTGCTACGTCAGGCGAAACGGATGGGGTTCTCGGACGCGGTGATCGGCACTCTGGCCGACCGCTTGCCCGAACAGGTACGCCAGCTCCGCCAAGAGTGGGGCATCGTGCCGGTGTACAAGACCGTGGACACATGCGCCGCCGAGTTCGAGGCCGAGACGCCCTACTTCTACAGCACGTACGACCAAGAGACGGAGGCGCCTACTATCCCTCAGACCAAGGCAGTGGTTATCGGCAGCGGCCCCATCCGCATCGGCCAGGGGATCGAGTTCGACTACTCGGCGGTGCACGCCGCGTGGGCGCTACAAGAGGCTGGCGTGGCCGCCATCATGGCCAACTCCAACCCCGAGACCGTCTCAACCGATTTCGATACGAGCAGCCGGCTCTACTTCGAGCCCCTGGACGAGGAAGCTGTGCGCGATCTCCTAGAGAACGAGAACGGTGACGGCTACACAGCGCCCGTCATCGTGCAGTTCGGGGGCCAGACGGCCATCAACCTGGCTTGGCCGCTGGCCAGGGTTGGCCACCCGATCTTGGGCTCCAGCGCCGAAGCCATCGACATCGCCGAGGACCGTTCCCGCTTCGAGGCGCTGCTGCAACGTCTGGGGATTCCGCAGCCGCCGGGGGCCGCGGTCACTACAGTGGAGGAGGCGCTGAGGACCGCGGACCTCATCGGCTACCCTGTCCTGGTGCGTCCCAGCTACGTCCTGGGCGGCCGGGCCATGGAGATCGTACAGAACGCCACGGACCTCATCCGCTACGTGGGCGAGGCAGCGGCCATCGCCGCTGGCAAGCCGATCCTAATCGATAAGTACCTGGAGGGCATCGAGGCCGAGGTGGATGCCGTATGTGACGGCGAGGAGACGCTGATCCCGGGCATCATGCAGCACATCGAGAGGGCCGGCGTACACTCCGGCGATTCCATGGCGGTCTATCCGGCTGTGGGCCTGACGAAGGACGAGGTAGACGCCATCGTGGACTACACGCTGCGCCTGGGGACCGCTCTGGGCGTTCGCGGCCTGATGAACATCCAGTACGTCATCATGCGCTCCCCGCCCTCAGCGGGCGGGCTGCCCGGACCTTCCAGCGTCTACGTGCTGGAGGTGAACCCTCGGGCCAGCCGGACCGTGCCGTTCATCTCCAAGGTTACCGGGGTCCCGTTAGTGCAGCTGGCGGTTCAGGTGATGCTGGGCAGAACCCTCAAGGAGCTCGGCTACCGGGGAGGCCTTTGGCCAAGGCAGCGGCTGGTGGCTGTGAAGGCGCCGGTCTTCTCCATGTCGAAACTGGCCGGAGTGGACACCTACCTCGGCCCGGAGATGAAGTCCACGGGCGAAGTGATGGGGGTGGACTACACATTCCCGGCCGCATTGGCCAAGGCCCTCGTGGCAGCCGATATGGCCCTGCCGCGCAAAGGTTCCGTCCTCCTGAGCCTGGCGGATCGCTCCAAGGCGGAGGCGACGCGCCTGGTGCGCAGCCTGGCTCAGGCTGGGTACCGGATCTACGCCACGGAGGGCACCGCGGCCATGGTGCAGGCCATGGGCATACCGGTGGAGCTGGTGCCGAAGCGGCTGGACGAGGGGCACCCCAACGTAGTGGACGTCATTCGCGAGGGACTGGTCGACGCAGTGATCAACACTCCCGAGGGCCGTGTCACGGCTACCCTGCGGGACGGTTTCCACATCCGCCGCGCGGCGGCAGAGAAGCGCATTCCGTGCCTGACCTCTATTGACACAGCGGCGGCCGCCATCGACGCCCTCGTCAGCGGCACGCCGCACTTCACCGTGCAGCCGCTGCGGGAGTATCTGGCCGGCCACCCCAGGGTGCGGCCATGAGGTTGGAACGCGCCATCGTAGTCTCCAACCAGGAGCTTTACCAGAACACCTTCCTTATGTGGTTGTCGTGCCCGCCAGTGGCCAGGGGCGCGGCGCCCGGCCGCTTTCTTATGATCCGCTGCGGAGATGGCTTCGACCCTTTGCTGCCTCGGCCCATGAGCTTCCACCGGTTCCGAACTGTGGACGGCGGCCGCCAGTTCGCCATCCTCTTTGATCTGCGGGGCAAGGGGACCAGATGGCTGTCCGCCCGAAGGCCAGGGGAGACGCTGCGGCTGTTCGGGCCGCTGGGACATGGTTACAGGGTGGCAGCCCACAGCCAGAACCTGTTGCTGGTAGGCGGCGGCATCGGGGTAGCAGCCCTCATAGCGCTGGCGGAGGAGGCGGTAGCCAGCGGCAGATCCGTCACGCTGCTCCACGGAGCCCGGACGGCGCAGAAGTTGTTCCCTGCTCGCCTCCTTCCGGCGGAGGTCGAGGTCCTCTTCGCCACCGAAGACGGCAGCGTCGGCTATAGGGGCCACG
>DAOUBD010000076.1:0-44026 GCA_034432935.1 Dehalococcoidia bacterium
CTCGAAGCATGGGCGGGACGCATACTCCGCTCATCCTTCGACGGGGCTCAGGATGAGCGGGAAGGGATGTTGCGCCGCTACACGCTCGAAACGTGGGCGGCCTAGCCTGGCTGGCCGTATAGCTTGCGCAGCTCCGTCTTCAGCACCTTGCCCAAGTAGTTGCGGGGCAGCTCATCGACGAACGTGTAGTACTTCGGCGCCTTGAAGCTGGCCAGGCGTTGCTTGACGAAGGTGGTGAGCTCTTCGGGCGTGGCCTGGCGCCCCTGTTTGAGAACGACGACGGCCTTCACCTCTTCGCCCCACTCGACGTCGGGCACGCCGATGACGGCGGCGTCCTCGACGGCGGGGTGTTGCTGGAGCACGTTCTCGATCTCCCCGGGAGCGATGTTCTCTCCGCCGCGGATGATGAGGTCCTTGGTGCGGCCGGTGATGTAGAGGTAGCCGTCTTCATCCATCCAGCCGACGTCGCCGGTGTGGAGCCAGCCCCCGCGCATGGCCTCGCCGGTCTCCTCCTCGCGGCCGAGGTAGCCGGCCATGACGCGGGCGCCTTGGGCCACGATCTCGCCCTCCTGGCCGGGGCCCAGGATGTTGCCTTGGGGGTCCATGATGGCCACGACCACGTCTTCCATGGGCCGGCCGACGGAGCGGAGGCGGCGCAGGCGCTTCTCGCGCTCCTCCGGCGGGCCTTCGGGTATGATGTGGTCTTCGGGACCCAGGAAGGTGAGGGAGGATGTGCTCTCCGTCTGGCCGTAGGCGTTCATGAGGCCAACGTTGGGCCATTTCTTGAACTTATCGATGGCGTTCACCAGGACCTCGTAGGGCATGGGGGCCGCGCCGTAGGCCAAGAGCTTCAGCGAGCTCAGGTCAGTCTTGTCGAAGTCCGGGTGCTCGATGATGCGTTTGACCATGGTGGGTACGACGAAGCTGTGGGTCACCCTGTGCTCCTGAACGGCCTGAAGCCAGGCTCCTGGGTCGAATTGCGGGAGGATGACCATTTTGCGGCCTCCCCACACGGAAGAGAGCATGGTGGTGGCGCCGGCCACGTGATAGAAGGGCACCGAGACCAGTAGGCAATCGACGTTCTCGGCCGTGGGGTCGGCGGGCTCCACGGTATTCGTCACGTATACGGACATGCCGAGGTAGGTGAGGACGACGCCCTTGGGAAGGGCCGTCGTGCCGCTGGTGTATATGACTATGGTGGGATCCTGGTCGGCAACATCGGTGAAGATCTCTTCGGGGTCGTGGGCCGTGATCAGGTCTTCGTAATGGGCCATGCCCTCGGCGCGGGCGTCGATGCACACCAGGTGCTTGACGGTGGCAAGCTCGGGCTTGATGGCGGAGGCCAGGTCTAGGTAGCGCTGGCCGACGAAGAGGACCGAGGTGCCAGAGTTGTTGCACATATAGGAGAGTTCTTCTTTCTTGGCGCGGTAGTTCAGGGGCACGAAGACGGCCCCCAGTTTGGCGCAGGCGTAGTAGATCTCGACGTACTGCATGGAGTTGAGGGCCATGACTGAGACGCGGTCTCCCTTGCCAACCCCCAGGGCCTGGAGGGCGTTGGCCAGGCGGTTCACCCGCTCCTGGAGCTCGGCGAAGGTGCGGGTCTTGCCCTCACAGGCCATGGCTACGCGGTCCGGGACGACGGACGAGGCGATCATCAGGAATTCTGCAGTGTTCATAGGTTCCCTCTCCTGGGTGGATTCGGTTGGCGAGCGAAGGCGCCGTCTAGGGGACGCCGCCCGCGCGGGATATAAGGTATCTGAAAGCCGGTCTAGCGCGCCAGTATCTCCCAGCGCAGGCCCGGGCTCACGGCTGGTATTCGGGCCCCAGGGCCGGCCCCGGGATCCTGCGGCTGGTATCGACGAAGACCCGTCCGTCCCTAACGATGACGGGAAAGCGGTCCAGGCCCCGTGGGCAAGGCCCCGTAAAGCAGCGGCCGGCCAGGTCGTAGGTGGCGCCGTGACAGGGGTCGCGGAACCAACCCTTCCAGCCCCGGTACTCGAACTCCGGGCGCCAAGGGACGGTGCATCCGGACTCGGGGTCGCGCTGGGAGAGGGCCAGGAATTCGGCTTCCCCTTGGCGGACGAGCCAGAAGTCCGGGAAACGAACAGGCTGGTTCACCTCGAACCCGGAGGCCGGGCCGGCGTCGAAGAGGGCCTCCCCGGCCTTCTCTTGAGAGCCGCCCGAGGTTAGGAGGGCGATGGTAACCGCAAGCACGGCTGAGATGGCGCCAAGGAGGAGTACTGCCAGGGCGAGGCGGCGCCACCCATGGCGGGCGGAGGCTCCAGCCGAATCCGGCATAGATGCCCCTTGCACGGCTACGCCCCTTTTGCCTGCCGGGTGAGAGGAGCAAGGTTGCCAGATCTGGCGGCCAGAAGTTGGCGCCCCAGGGCCGCATCCAATGCCAGGGCGTGGGCCAACGGCATGTCGATCCCCTCGCGGAGGGCCCGCTTGGCCAGCGCCACGAAGGCGGCAGGACGGGCGGCGATGCCGCGGGCGAGCCCTTCGGCTTCGGCGTAGAGGCTGGCGCGGGGCACGACGCGGTGGACGAGGCCGTAGCGCAGCGCCGTCTGGGCATCGATGGGGTCCCCCGTGAGGATCATCTGGGCGGCCAGGGCACGGGGGAAATGGCGTGGGAGGGTCTGGGTGCCGCCGGCTGATGGGATGTAGCCCAGGCTGACCTCGGGCAAACCCAGCCGGGCATCTTCGGACGCGAGACGCAGGTCGCAGCACATCGGCAGCTCGATGCCTGCCCCCAGCGCGTAGCCGTGGATGGCGGCTACCAACAGCTTGCTCATGCCTAGCATGAAACCCCAAAGGTCGCGCTCGCGCCGGGCGCGCCGGGCCTCGGTGAAGGAGGGGGCGGTGCCAAACTCCGAGATGTCGGCACCTGCGGAGAAGGCCTTGTCGCCGGCGCCCCTGAAGACGATGGCGCGGACATCGGGGTCCCTTTCAGCGGCGTGGAGCGCCTCCCAGAGAAGGTCCCGCATCTCCATGTTGATGGCGTTGAGCACCTGGGGCCGGTTGAGTGTCACCCAGGCCACAATTCCGTCGCCGGACTTCTCGTAGGTGATGAGGGCATCCTTCACGTGGGCCTCTACCTGGTGCGGCTCACTGCCAGTCGTGGCGGACTACGGCGCTGCGGGCTCTGGTCTGGAGGGTGCGGGCGATCTCGGCGTTGATCTTGGCGGTCAGCTCCCGCATGCCCTCGGCGCCCGGGCGCATGGTGGTGGCCTGCCATTGGCGCAGGATGGCCCGGTCTTGGGGCGAGAGGCCAGCGCCCTCCGCCAGGCTATCGCATATGACGCCCAGGAGCTCCCGGGCCTCTTCGCTGTCCAGTTCGAGCTTCATGGCGTTATCGCACCAGATCCTTGGTGGTGATGTAACGGCCGCGCCGCTTGATCTGGCGTTCCATCTTCTTGTCGATATAGGTGCCGAGGGCGCGGTTCATGGCGACCGCAAGATCGGCCATCTCGGCGGTGCCTTCCGCCCGGTCCGTGCGCCAGCGGCGCACCTTCTGTTTGCCGTCCTGGGAGATGCCGCTGTGGTCGATGATGTAGCCGGTGATGGTGGTCATCAGGGACCAGGCCTCGTCTGTCTCCAGGACAATCTGCATGCAGGTTTCACCTCCTGTTCGGTTTGCGAGGGGTGTTTGCCCATGCGGGTGCTCCTCACCTGCCTTGGAACCTGGGCAACCGCTTCTCCAGGAAGGCCCGCACGCCCTCGGCACGGTCCTGGGTCGTCTGGAGGATGATGGTGAGGTCCGTCTCGAAGCGGAGGGCCTGCTCCAGGGGCATCTCTGGCCCGCGAGATACGGCCTCCTTGGCGTAGCGCACGGCCAAGGGCCCGCGCTCAGCGATCCGCTGGGCGAGGGACGTTGCCCGTGCCAGCACCTCCTCGCGGGGGACAACCGCGTTGACGACCCCCCATTCTGCTAGCTCCCCGGCCTCCAACGGACGGCCCGAGAGCAGGGCCTCCAGCGCCCTGGCGCGGCCGGCGAGGCGGGCGAGGCGCTGGGCGCCACCGGCCAATGGCAGCAGCCCGAACTCAGCCTCCGGGAAGGCGAAGCGGGCGCCCTGGGCGGCCACCCGCAGGTCGCAAGCCAGGGCGACCTCGAAGCCGGCGCCGATGGCGTCGCCCGTGACGGCGCAGACGACGGGCTGGGGCAGCGCCGCCAGGCAGCCGAAGACATCGCCGGGGAGGCCGTAGCGTCCAAGGGCTTCGAGGGCCGCAGTGGCCTCGCCTGCGCCCTCGGCCGGGCCAAGGAGGGCCTCCCAGTCCCAGCCCTGGCAGAAGACCGGGCCCTCGGCTCGCAAGACAACCGCCTGCACGCTGTCCTGGAAGCGAAGCTCCTCGCAGGCGCTGGCCAGGGCGTGCAGTAGGGCGCCGTCTATGGCGTTCCCTCCGGCGGAGTCCGCCAGGACGAGGTGGGCGATGGGTCCTTCCCGGCTTACGGTCAAGGCAGTCACAGGCGTGCAACCTCGGATGGAACGGGTCTGGTGAAATGGAATTGTATCAGACGGCCGCTGCCGGGGACAGGCGGGGTTCCGCCGCCCATGCTTTCTTTCCCGAGGCCGCGCTACTGCCCGCGCGCTCCGCTCGCCCTTCGAGTGCCTCAGGGCGACCCTTCGACGGGGCTCAGGGCGAGCGGGAAGGGGTGTTGCGCCCCGGCTACTGGTGGACTGACCAGTCAGGCGCATCGCCCGTGACGCCTTCGGCACGGAGCGCCTCGGCCTCCTCTTCCGAGAGCCCCAAGAGGTGGCGGAAGACCCAGTGGTTGTGCTCGCCGAAGGAGGGCGGGGGCAGGCGGATGTGGGCTGGCGTCTCGCTCATGCGCCAGTGGGGGGCCTCCATCTCCCAGCACCCCGCTACGGGGTGGGAGACGAGCTCGAAGAAACCGCGGGCGCGGAGGTGTTCGTCCTCAAAGACCTCCGGCACCGTCTGCACCGGCGCTGCGGGGACGCCGGCGGCCTGGAGGGCTGCGGCCGCGGAGTGCTTGTCCTGCTGGCGGGTCCAGGCGGCGATGATGCCGTCCAGCACGTGCTGATGGCGGTAGCGGCTGGCGGCGTCGGCGAAACGCTGGTCGGCGGTCAGGCCGGGCTGGCCGATGACGGAGCAGAGGGCGGCGAACTGGGCGTCGTCCTGGCAGGCGATGGCCAGCCACTGGTCGTTTCCAGCGCAAGGGTAGCAGCCGTGGGGAGCCATGGACGAATGGCGGTTGCCCCGGCGCCGGGGTTCCTGGCCGGTGATGGCATAGGCCACGATGAACTCCCCGATGACGTTGATGAGGTTCTCCCTCTGAGCGACCTCGATGCGCTGGCCGCGGCCGGTGCGGCGCCGTTGCCAGAGGGCGAGGGCCAACGCCCCGGCGGCGGCGATGCCGGCCATGGGGTCGCCATAGCTGATGCCGGTCTTGTGGGGAGGCCCGTCCTCGTAGCCCGTAAGGTGGCACAGCCCCGCGAGCTGTTCCACGTTTGTGCCGTAGGCGATAAAGTCCTTCTCCGGGCCGGTGCTGCCGAGGGCCGGCATGCACACCAGTATGAGCCCCGGGTTGGCCGCGGAGAGAACGTCGTACCCCAGGCCGAGGCGCTCCATGACCCCGGGGCTGAAGTTCTCGATGACGGCGTCGGCCGTAGGCACCAGGCGCAGGAAGAGTTCGCGCCCCTTCGGGTGAGAGAGGTCCAGGACGCAGCCGTACTTGTTCCGGTTGTTGTGGTTGAAGTAGGGGGACCGATCCCACACCCGGTCCACGTCTGGAGGCTGGCCGGTGAAGCTGCGCAACAGGTCCCAGCTCTTGACGGCCTCGATCTTGATCACCTCGGCTCCCATGTCGCCCAACAGACGGGTGGCGAAGGGCCCTGCCCAAGACATGGTCAGGTCTAGCACGCGGATGCCCTGCAACGGGAGACGAAACATCAGGCGCTTGCCCCCCGTTGGATCCCGTTTGGCCTGCCAGAAGGCGTCATATCACTCCTCCGGCGCGTAGAATGCAGAGCTCTTGCCGCGTCAGGCCCATCTCGCCGCAGTAGATCTCGTCGTTGTGTTCGCCCAGAAGAGGCGCCCGGCCAGCGTTCCACTGGGTATCAGACATGCGAAAGGGAGGGCCGGGGTAGGTGAGCCGGCCGGCTGCAGGGTGGTCTATTTCTTGGAAGTAGGCGCGGTGCCGGAGCTGCTCCGACTCCAGCAGGTCGGCGATGCTATGGACGAAGGCGATGGGCACCCTGGCGGCGCCCGCCTGGCGATACAGCTCTTTGGCGCTCTGGGAGCCGGCCCAGGCGTAGACGATGGCTTCCAGCTCATCGTTGTGCTGGAGCCGCGAATAGTTGTCCCGGAAGCGGGGGTCCTCGATCAGGCCGGGGCGGTCCATGGCCCGCGCCAACCCTGGCCAGTTTCGGGGCATGACGTGCAGGCCGATGTAGCCGTCGCGGGCCGGGAAAACGCCCACCATTGCAGACAGGACGTTGCCCTTCCGGCCCGAGATGTCGCGTTTCAGGTATGACCACCAGGGTAGGTAGAGTTCCAGGACCGAGGCGGCGCACTCCTGGATGGAGATATCGATGTGTTGGGGCACCTCCAGGGCATCGGCGTTCTGGGCGGCGATGGCCGCAGCGGCGAAGGCGTTCAGGCCGGCCTGGTAGTCGGCCTGGCTCCCCCCGCTGGCCAGGGGCTCGCGGTCTGGGTCGCCGGTCAGGGCCATCTGCCCGCTGGCGGCGAGGGCAGTTAGGTTCACCCCCTGCCAGGCGGCCCGCGGCCCAGACTGTCCGTACGGGGTGATGGAGACGAGGATGATGCGCCGCTTGATGTCGCGGAGGTCCGAGAACCCCAGGCCGAGGCTCGCCATCCGGCCCGGCGGCATGTCCTCGACAATGACGTTCGCCTCTTCGACCATCCGGCGGAAGATCCTTCGGCCCGTGGCGGAGGCGATGTCCAGGGTCACGCTGCGCTTGTTTGCCGCCAGGTAGAGCCAGACGGCCCCGGTATCCGGGTGCGGCTCGCCGCCGGCAAAGGGGCCATGGCGGCGGAGGGGGCTGCCGCTAGGCGGCTCGATGACGATGACGTCGGCGCCGTAGCCGGCGAAGAGCTTGCTGCAATAGGCGCCAGCGATGCCGGACGAGAGGTCCAAGACGCGAAGGCTGGCGAGCCCCTCCTGCGGTTCTTCAGGCATGGCGGGCATTATGGTACGGGTACCGGCGCAGGCAGGTCAAAGCGCGGCCTGGCGCGGCTCTGGCCTGGCCGGGCGCGGGTGGCTATACTACGGGCGCTGAGCCGAGCGGCGACGGGTCCAGGAGGTGACGATGCCATCCTTAGAGGGAAAGGTCGGGATAGTGACGGGCGCAGGGCGTTACCGCGGCATCGGCCGGCACATCGCTTTGGCCCTGGCCCGCCACGGCGCCGATGTGGTGGTGACGGGCTCCGGCCGGCCGGCCGAGTCGCTGCCCGATGAAGAGAAGGCGATGGGTTGGCGCGACGTGGAGTCAGTGGCCGAGGAGGTACGGTCCCTCGGCCGCAGGGCGCTGGCCGTGGCCGCGGATTTGCGCAAAGCCAGTGAGGCGCAGCGGCTGGCCGATGAGACGGTGCGGGAGATGGGCCGCATCGATATTCTGGTCAACAACGCCGCGGCCGGCCGGGGCCGAGACCGGGTCCGCCTCGTCGATCTGGAAGAGAGCGAATGGCGGCGGGTGCTGGAGGTAAACCTCACGGGCACCTTCTTGGTGACCCGGGCCGTGGGCCGGGTGATGATAGAACAGAACCAGGGTGGCAGCATCGTAAACATGTCCTCCGTGCTTGGCCGGCGCGGGATGGCCAACAACGGCGCCTACGCCACCACTAAGGCGGGCATCATCGCCTTTACTCAGGTCTTGGCGGCCGAGATGGCCCCCTACCGGATCAACGTCAATGCCGTGTGCCCCGGTCTGGTGGACACCTACCGGATGGACGACGTCATGCGCCACGATGCCGTCAGGGAGAACATCCTGCGCATGATCCCGTTGGGCCGGCCATGCCAGCCAGAGGAGGTGGGCGAGCTGGTGGCCTACCTGTGCAGCCCGCAGGGCAGCTACATCCACGGCCAGGCCATCACCATCGACGGGGGTATGCTGATGGGATGACGCAGCGCAGCGGAGGAGGGCGCCGGAGCCAGGGCTCCGCCCCAGGAAGCCTACCGCACGGGCCCCTGACCGGGATCAGGGTGTTGGAGTTGGCCGGCGGCATCGCCGTTCAATACCTGGGCCAGTTGTTGGCTGACCAGGGGGCTGACGTTCTCCGGGTCGAGCCGCCAGGCGGCAACGCCCCTGCGTCAGCGAAAGCTGCGTGTCCTCAATCGAGGGTGTGGGACAGGGGCAAGCGCTCGGCTATGGCAGACCTGAGGTCTGAGGCGGGCCGGGATCTTGTCAGGAGGCTGGCGTCGGGCGCGGACGTGTTGACCTGCTGCTTCCGCCCTGGGGAGGCAGAGGCCCTGGGCCTGGACCCGGCAGGGCTTCTGGCCGCCAACCCATCGCTGGTGTACGTCTGGCTTCCGCCGTACGGCGAGGCGGGCCCCTTTGCTGGGCTGCCGCCCGACGATGCAGTGGCGGGGGCCCTGGGTGGAGTCCAAGGGGGGCAGGCCTCCGAGAGCGGGGACCCGGTGTTCGTCACACTGCCTCTGGCCTCGTACGGGGCTGCGCTGCTGGCGGCCTCCGCCGTTTCGGCGGCGCTCCTGGCGCGGGAGCGGGATGGCCTGGGCCAACAGGTCACCGTATCGTGGCTGGCCGGGGCCTTAGCGGTGCAAACGGGATCGCTGGTGCGGGCACCCCAGGCGCTGAGTCCGCTGGCTATGACCGGCCTGAGCCGGCGGCCCCAGGGGGCGATACCGGTCTACAGGCTGTACAGGGCCGAGGATGGCTGGCTGTTCATAGCCTGCGGGAACAACGTCTTTTTCAACAAGCTCTGCATCGCACTGGAGAGACCGGAGCTGGCGGCCGACGATCGTTTCTCCAACGCGCCTTGGGGCATCCTGGACCGGGCGAACCAGGACGCCCTGTACCAGATCATCGCCCCCATCATCGCATCGAGGCCGCGCCAATACTGGCTGGAGTACCTTCAGGGGCACGACGTCCCCTGCGCGCCCGTGCTGAGCCGGCGCCAGTACCTGGACGACCCCCAGGTGGTGCACAACGGCCTCCGCCTGGAGCTGGAGGACCCGGAGCTGGGGCGGGTGCTGATGGCCGGGCCCCCCATCACCTTTTGCGGGACTCCGGGGGGCGTGCGGGGACCGGCGCCCAGGCTGGGGGAGCACACGGAGGGGGCCCTGGAAGCCTGGCCGCCGCGCCGCGCCGGCCGGGGGCGTCCTTCCGGGAAGCCCCCGCTGGAGGGTGTGCGGGTTCTGGACCTGACCTCGTACATCGCCGGCTCTCTCTGCCCGATGATCTTGGCCGACTACGGCGCGGATGTGATCAAGGTGGAATCGCTGGAGGGGGACGCCTTCCGTACCTTTGGTCTGGGATTCTTGGGCTGGAATCGGGGCAAACGGGGCCTGGCTCTCGACTTGCGGTCGGAAGAAGGGCGGGAGGTGCTGTACCGGCTGGTCCGAAGCTCCGATGTGCTAGTCGAGAACTTCCGAACGGGCGTTACGGCACGCCTGGTCATCGATTACGAGAGGCTTGCGGCTTTGAACCCGCGGCTCATCTACTGCACCCTGGCGGGCTGGGGCGAATCCGGGCCGTATGCTGAGCGTCCGGCCTTCGACCCGTTGCTCCAGGCGCGGTCAGGGGCGATGGCGGCCCAAGGCGGCGACGACGACCCGGTGTTCTTGTCGGTGGCCATTACGGACTACGCGGCGGCGCACCTGGGAGCCTACGCCGTAACGGCTGCCCTCTTGGCGCGGGCGCGCACTGGCCGGGGCCAGAGGGTGGTGCTGACGCTGACGGGCGCCACCATGGCCATCCAGTCTGGGGAGTTCATCTTCCCCGCGGAAGGCGGGAGTTTCGGCCACGAGATCATCGGCGGCAAGGACTTTCCGGGCCCATCGGCGGCATACCGGTGCTACCGCTGCCAGGACGGCTGGGTTTTCGTGGCCTGCACGCAGGAGGCCCACTGGCGGGCGTTGGCCAAGGCCATCGGCCGGCCGGAGCTGGCCTATCCCAACGCCTGGCCGGCGGCGGCCAGGACGGCGCCCCGGGGTGGCGTGGCCAGCGTCATCGCTAAAGAGATGCTGGCCACGGACATGAGTTCCGCGGTGCGCCGGTTGTCTGCGAGGGGGGTGCCCTGCGCGCCGATCGTACCCCTTCAGGAGGTGCTTCAGCACCCCCAGGTCAGGGAGAACTCCTACGCGGTCCGGCACGAGCATCCCGTTTGGGGGGCCATCGAGCAGACGGGGGTGCTGGCGAAGCTATCGCGCACGCCGGGCCGTTCCCAAAGGCCCGCTCCGGAGCTGGGGCAGCACACGGATGAGCTTTTGCGAGAGGCGGGCTACGGGGACGAAGAGATCGCGGCCCTCAGGCAACGGCGCGTGGTGAAGTAGCGGCCCCGGGCTAGGGCCGTTGGCGTCCGCTGGTGATGTCGCGGCAAAGGCTATCGAAGTCCGGGACGTCCTCGGGGTCGCCGTCGCGGGAGAGGATCTGGGCGTAGCGGTTGTAGCAGTAGCGGGCGGCCTCCATCTGGCCGGAACGGATATAGTTGTTCATGAGGCGGTACCAGGCGGCCTCGTTATACTCGTCGAGCTCGATGATGCGTTGGCAGAGGTCGGCGCTGCGTTTGAAGTTGCCGGCCTCGCTGTAGACGGCGGCCAGGGAGGCGAGGAGGCTGGTGTACTGCTCCTCCAACTGCCATCGGAGGCTTTCGGCCCATTCGGAGTAGAAGTCTGGCGCGAAGGGGCCCGTGTAGATGGAGAGGGCTTTTTCCATGATGGCAATGGCTTCTGGGCTGCCCTTGGGGAGGGTGGCGGCCTGCTGGAGGGCCTCCTGGAACTCCTCCACGTCGAAGCTGAAGTGGCCCCTGGGGTCCAGGACGTAGCGGCCAGAGTCCTTGGCGACGCATTCTGGGTAGATGGCTTTGCGCAGACGGTGAAGGTTGGAGTGGAAGGCGCTGGTGGTCTTCTCCTCCGGGAGATCAGGCCAGAGGGCGGCGACGATCTCCTCCTTGCGCAGGGGGCGCCGGTTGCAGAGGAAGAAGAAGAACATCTCCTTGCTCTTGTTGCTGCGCCACTCCAGGTCGGTAACCTCGTGGCCGCCGGCCTCGACGCGAGGGTGCCCGAAGCCGTAGGCGCGCACGGTGGTGGCGGCCTCGCCGGCCGGCGCCTCGCTGCCGGCCGAGGCGGCGGCGACAGAAGTGGCCTTCATCGCCTTGAGAATGCGGGCGTAGTAGCCGTCGGCAGCCTTGTTGGCGGCGGCATACTGGATGAGCAGCGGGTTCTTGGACGCCTCGGATATGAGGAAGTGGTCGTAGCCCAGCTCTGACGCCACCTTGGCGGCGAGCTCGAGATAGTCCAGGGCCGGCCGCTTGCGCTTGAGGGAGAAGAGGGTGGAGGCCAGGTGGAAGTAGGCGGTCGCCAGTTCGCGGCCGGCGCCAGCCTCCTTGAGGTGGCCGGCGGCCTTCTCCAGGAGGGCCACTGCTTCTTTCAGCTCCCCTTCGTGGCGGCGGAGGAGGGCCGAGGTCATGAGGCAGATGCCGATGTCCATGTCTCCGCCGTGCTTTTCGGCCTCGGCCATGGCCCGCCTGGCCCAGGACTCGCCGTTTACCAGATCGCCCATCGACCGGTAGGTGTTGGCGATGGAGTCCATGATGATGATCAGGACGTAGGCGTCGTCCAGTGACCAGGCCTGGTCCAGGGCCGAGTTGTAGATCTCCAGGGCGGCGGCGAAGTCGCCCTGGTCTCGCTTGATGTCGGCGAGGGTGTGGAGGAGGTAGACCTCTGGGCGGCGGCCCTCGACGGCCTTGGCCCGCTCCAGCCCCTGCCGTACCAGCTCTTCGGCCTTGGCGTAGTCGCCCTGCAAGTAGTAGGCGTTGGCCAGGCTGAGGATGGTGGCGGCGAGACGTTGGTGGTTGCCCAGCTTGGTCCAGCGCTGGCGGGCGCGCTCGAGATAGGTCGCCGCTTCGCTGATACGGCCGGCAACGACAAGGGTGGCAGCAAGCTGGTCCGAGGTATAGGCGATGTTGTACATGTCGCCCTGGGCCTCGTAGATATCCAGGACGGCGGTGAGCTCTTGGATGGCCTCCGTCAGCTTGCCCGCGAGGCTGGAGGTGATGCCCAGCTCCTTCCGGGCCTCGGTGAGGACGGAGGTGGGCCCGTCCTTTTCTAGAAGGATGGCGCGGGCCTTAGCCAGGGCGTCCCTGGACTCGGCATAGTCGCCTTTGATGCGGAGGCACATGCCGCGAGTGATCAGCGCCTCGGCCAGGGGGAGCCAATCGTTATTGGCCTCGAAGGAGGCGGTGGCCTGGGCCAAGAGGGCGAGGGCCCTGTCCGCCTGGTTCAGATAGTAGAGGATGCGGGCCTTCCATAGGAGGAGCTTGGGCTGGCGGGCCAGTTCGCCGGCCGGGATCGCCTCGAGCCAGTCGGCCAGGGTGTCCCAGCGCCCCTCCTCGAACAGGCGCCACCCTACGCGGTCCGTGACCCGCACCACCTGGTCCCAGGCGCCGGCCTGAATATGGTGGTATACGGCCTCGCTCCAGTTCTCGCTCTTCTCCCGGATGGCGGCAGCCTGAAGGTTCAGGTCGACAAAACGCTGGGGATCACGGTTGCGCAGATGGCTGATGAGGAAGGCGCGGAAGAGTTTGTGATAGCGGTAGATGGAGCCCGCCTCTTCCCGGTAGACGAAGAGGTTGCGGCCTTCCAGGAAGTCCAGCTTCTCCTCGGCGTCGGTAATGGCCAGCAGACTGTTCAGGCTGGCCACGTCCATCTGGCGGAGGACGGCACTCTCGGTGAGGAAGCGCCGCAGCTCCTCCGGCAGCGGTTCGAACACCTCGAGGGCGATGTACTGATAGAGGGTATCGGTCGGCCTGAGCTGCTCCAGGGATACGTGGGTTTGGGCCGCGCGGACCCGGTCGGCGAGGAGGATCAGGGCAGCGGCCCAGCCGTCGGTAATGTCTGAGAGGTGCTGTGCGTCGTCCAGGGAGATCTCCTTGCCCAGGACCTCCCGGAAGAGGTGGGCCACTTCTTCGCAGGTGAAGGCGAGCTCCTGGGCGTCGATGGACGCTATCTCCTGCTTCACGGACATGACGGGGAAGATGCCGAGGCGGGGTTGGACGCGCCCCGAGAGGATGACAGAAGAGGAAGCCGGAAGCCGGTAGATCCAGCCCTCGATGGCCTTGACCAGGGAAGGAGGGGCATCCTCCAGCATGTGGAGGTTGTCCAGGACGAAGACGAGGGGCTGTCCTGCGCCCTCCATCGCCGCCGCCATTAGATCGGTGGCCGTCTCTGGCGAAAGATGCTCGCCCTCCATCAGGGCACGGGCGAGATCAGCTCCGAACCCTGTGAACTGGCGCTGGCCAGCCGCCAGAAAGTAGCGGAGGAACGTTTCGAGATCGCGGTCGCGTTCGTCCAGGGTGTACCAGCAGACGGGGAGGGGAGAAGAACGGGCGAAGTCCAGGAGGAGGGTGGTCTTGCCGTACCCGGCAGGGGCGGTCACCAGCACCACCCGCCGCTCCAGCGCGGCGCTGAGGGCGTCGACCAGCCTCTGACGCCGAATGATGACGGACCGGGTGGAGGGCAAGGTAACCTTTGAAGGGTAGGGTACCCCCAATGGTGCAGGGCCCCTGTCGTGGGTCTTGGTAGTCTCAGCCATCTTTCCCCGGTAGGAAGAGGCGCCTCGCCTCGCAAAGCAAAGACGAAGGCGAGGGCTCATCGTTACAGCGTGTCCGGTACGGGGCAGCCGCCTTGACGGGTGCGGCTGGCCCGGGGGAAACTGCCTCAAGTATGGACGCGGAGACCGGGCGCAAGATAGGCGGGAAGCTGGGCACGCGGCGTTCTGTGGCGTGGCTCCTGGCCGCCGTCTTATCGGTGGCAGCCCTGGCGCCGGCGGCCTGGCCGGGGATGCAGGCCGGAGGACTGGCCGCGCCGGCTCTGGATAGCGAGGAGCAGTCGTTCATGGAGCTGCTGAACGCCTACCGCGCCCAGAACGGCGCCGGGCCTCTGGCCGTGAACGCCCAGCTCACCGATGCAGCCACCTGGATGAGCGAGGACATGGCCTCCAAGGGCTACTGGCCAGATTCTACTTACTGTGCCCAGTTCGGTATCGGCGGTCACTGCGACTCCTTGGGCCGGACGTTCATAGAGCGCATCCTCGCCTTCGGCAACGACTCCTTCGTTTACCTGGGCGAGAACATCGCGCGGGGTTCCGGCTCTGCCCAGTGGGTGTTCGATGGCTGGAAGGGCTCCCCCGGACACAACGCTAACATGCTGGACACCCGCTACAACGTGGCTGGCGTGGCCCGCGCCCTCGGCCCGTGGGGGTGGTACTGGACGCTGGATCTGGGGTGGGTCGCCGGCTTTGGCGCTACTCCTACGCCGGCATCTACGCCGGCGCCCTCGCCGACGGCCACGCCGACGCCCACGCCAACGGCGACCCCAACGCCCACCCCGACGGCAACGCCGACGCCGACGCCCACGTTAGCGCCGGTGCATGGGGACGCCAACTGCGACCGCCAGGTTGACGCCGTGGACGCCCTGGCTATCCTCCGTTGGGCGGCCGGCCTGGAACCCGGGGCGGCCTGCTTAGCGCAAGCGGACGCCAACTGCGATGGGGCCTTGGATGCCGTGGACGCCCTGGAGGTGCTGCGCTATGTGGCGGGGCTGCCGGTCCCGCCGCGAGAGGGCTGCGAAAGCCTGGGCTAGGCCCGGCCTTCCTTTTCCAGCCGCTCCCGGCGCTGGGCCATGAGGCGGCTGTAAAGCAGGAGGTCTTGGTCGCTGTACACAGCGTCGCCCATTTCGGTGCCCCGCTTCAGGGCGCGGATGGTCGCCTTGGTGAGGGCCACGGGCAAGGGTGGCTTGCTGATCACCTTGGCAGCGAGCTCCCGGGCCGTCTTCTCCTCCTGGCCGTCCGCGCAGAGGTGGGTCACGAGCCCATAATCGTAAGCCTGGCGGGCGCTGAACCGTTCGCAGGTGACCGTCAGTTCCAGGGCGCGGGCATGGCCGATTTCGCGAGCCAGGCGGGGAAGGGCGTTCCAGCCCAGAGGTAGCCCAAGCTCCACCTCTGGTATGGAGAACCAGGTGGATTCGCCCGCCACCCGTAGGTCGCAGCACAGGGTCAGGACGACGGCGCCGCCGATGGCAAAGCCATGCACCGCGGCGATGGTTATCTGGTCCAGGTTTTCGATGGCGGCCGAGGTCCGGCTGCCGACGCCCGAGATGTGGCGGACTTCCAGGTCATTGGCAGAGCCGGGCAGGCGCCACTCGCTGGTGTCGGCGCCCGATGAGAACCCTTTGCCCTCGCCGGCTAGGATCACTACCCGGGTCTCGACATCGTCCGCTAGCCTGCGGCAAAGGTCCTGGATCTCGGCGTGCATCTGGCGGTTGATAGCGTTGCGGCGGTCAGGGCGGCAGAGCCGCACCGTCATGAGGGGGCCCTCCTGCTCGACCCGTATAGTCTCGTACGCCATGGCTGCATCTCCTTCCCTGTGGCTCTGAGGTGGCGGGGCCAGTGTAGGGCGGGTTGGCGCAGGGGGCAACGGCCTGTTGCCAACCTTGCCGGCGCCGCCTATAATGTGTCCGCTTCTTGCGCCCAAGCGCCAGCCAATTGCCGGTAAAGAGGGGGTCCGCCCGTGCCATACGCGGATAAGCTTCTGGTCTGCCGCCAATGCGGCTCGACGTTCGTTTTTTCTGCGGGGGAACAGGCATTTTACGCCAGCCGGGGCCTTGCCCACGAGCCGGGGCGCTGCCCATCGTGCCGAAGGCTGCGGCGGGAGTCTCCCAATACGTGGTACGTGCACTACGGCCCTTCCGCCAGCTTCGGCGGCAAGGGGGCCCGGCAGATGCATCCGGTAACATGCTCCTCTTGCGGCCAGATGACGGAGGTGCCCTTCCTTCCCGCCGCGGGGAGGCCGGTGTTCTGCCGCGAGTGCTTGCAGGGGCGCCGGCGGCCGCCGGTAGGGCAGGCGGCGCCGCGGGCCTGAGCCCGGTCTGGCGAGCCAGGTCCCTGGGCCGCCATCGGCGGGCTGCCGGTTTGACAGCCTGCGGGGCCGCCGTTACACTGGGCCTCAAACAGGAAGAAGCGCCCAAAGGCGACGACGGAGACGAGTACGCCGGGCCAGCCCGCACAGCGAGTCCTGCCTGGCCTGCCCTGAGCGCAGCCCGCCAGGGCGCGGCCGAAGGGTGTGAGGGGACGCGGAGCCCCCGGCGGAAGATCCCTCCCGAGCCGCCGACCGAAAGCCGGCACCAGGCGCCACGGCGTCCTTGGCGGCGAGTAGACTCGGCCGGAAGCCACCGTTAGCAGAGGCAGGGGCATAATCCTTCCCCGGAGGGACGTGCCCCGCAGCGAGGGCCCCCGCTTGCTGGCGGGGGAACCAGGGTGGTACCGCGAGTGCCAGAGGCTCGTCCCTGCGGGGCGGGCCTTTTTCGTAGGCTACGGGCTGAGATCACCCGATGGACGGAAGAGGAGAGGCATGTTCAATCCAGTAGATAGCCGTCAGAGCTTCCCCAAGATGGAGGAGGAGATCCTCCGCTTCTGGAAGGAGCACGATGTCTTCCGGAAGAGCGTCGAAGGCAGGCCGCTGGAGCGGTCCTACACCTTCTACGAGGGGCCTCCCACGGCCAACGCTCGCCCAGGCGTCCACCACGTCCTGACCAGGGCCTTCAAGGACCTCTTCCCCCGCTACAAGACGATGCGGGGCTACCGGGTGGAACGCAAGGCCGGTTGGGATACCCACGGGCTTCCCGTAGAGCTGGAGGTGGAACGGGAGCTGGGGCTTAAGAGCAAGACGGAGATAGAAGAGTTCGGCATCGAGGCGTTCAACCGCAAGTGCCGGGAGAGCGTCTTCCGCTACGTGAAGGAGTGGGAGGCCCTCACCGAACGCATCGGCTTCTGGCTGGACCTGGAGAACGCCTACATCACGTATGACAACGGCTACATCGAGAGCGTCTGGTGGATCGTCAAGCAGTTGTGGGACCACGGCTTGCTCTACCTGGACTACCGGTCGACGCCCCACTGTCCCCGCTGCGGCACATCCCTCTCGGACGGCGAGGTAGCGTTGGGCTACCGGGAGGACACCCCGGACCCCAGCGTCTACATCAAGTTCCGGCTGAAGGCGGACGGCTCGGCCCTTCCTGAGGCGCTGAAGGGGGACGGCCCGGTCTACGTCCTGGCCTGGACAACGACGCCCTGGACCCTTCCCGGGAACACGGCGTTGGCGGTGCAGCCTTACGCTGAGTACAGCGTGGTACAGGCCGGCGGCGAGCGGTTGGTGCTGGCTGCCGCCCTGCGGGAGGCCGCCTTGCAGGGCGACGGCTACGAGGTCGTTGGCTCGCTGGAGGGACGGGAGCTGGTCGGCCTGCGCTACGAACCGTTGTACAACCCTCTGGATTGGGGCGTGCAGGCGATGCGCTTCGACACCGCCCAGGACGGCAGGCTGGCGGCCGTCGACAGCCCGGAGGCCGTGGAGACAGCGTATACCGTCATCGCCGGGGATTTCGTCTCGATGGAGGACGGCACCGGCGTCGTACACATCGCTCCGGCCTTCGGTGGCGAAGACTTCGACATCGGCAAGAAGTTAGGGCTCCTCTTTCTCCAGCCCGTGGACGCAAGGGGCCGCATGCCCGAGGGATCGCCCTGGCCCGGGCAGTTCGTGAAGGAAGCCGACGCCGGGGTCATCGCCGATCTCGCCGCCCGCGGGCTCCTGCTCCGCCATGAGACCATCCGCCACACTTACCCGTTCTGCTGGCGCTGCGACACACCCCTCCTCTACTACGCCAAGCCGACCTGGTACATCCGAACGACGGCGGTGAAGGACAGCCTCCTGGGGGGCAACGAAAAGATCAACTGGTATCCGGAGCACATCAAGTACGGGCGCTTCGGCGACTGGCTGCGTAACAACGTCGACTGGGCCCTCTCCCGGGAGCGCTATTGGGGCACCCCCTTGCCCATCTGGCAATGCGAGTCCTGCGGCGGACGCGCCTGCGTTGGGTCACGGCGGGAGCTGCGGGAGCTGGCTGCTGAGCCCGCGGCAGTCGATGCGCTGGAGGACCTGCACAGGCCCTACGTAGACCGGATCGAGCTGCGGTGCGAATGCGGGGGATCGATGCGACGACTGCCGGAGGTGATGGACTGCTGGTTCGACTCCGGCGCCATGCCTTACGCCCAGTGGCACTACCCTTTCGAGAACCAGGAGACCTTCGCCCGAAGCTTCCCGGCCGACTTCATCTGCGAGGCGGTGGACCAGACCCGAGGTTGGTTCTACACCCTCCACGCAGAGGCCGTCCTCCTGAACCACTGCGTTCCAGGAGCGGTGCCGGAGAACATCTGCTACCGCAACGTCATCTGCGTGGGCCACGTACAGGACGATAAGGGCCGCAAGATGAGCAAGAGCCTGGGGAACGCAGTGGAGCCAGAGGCGGTTATCGAGACTAGCGGGGCGGACGCCCTGCGCTGGTACCTCTATACCGCGACCCGGCCGGGGGAGGCGCGGCGTTTCAGCACGCAGCTGGTAGCTGAGTCTCTCCGGCGTTTCCTCCTCACCCTGTGGAACACCTACAGCTTCTTCGTGACCTATGCCAACCTGGACGGATTCAACCCGTTGGTCCACCGCCCAGGGGAGCGAAGCGAGCTGGACCGCTGGGTGCTTTCGGAGCTACAAGCCCTTGTGGAGCGAGTGACGGAGCGGCTGGAGGAGTACGACCCGACGACGGCGGGCAGGGCCATACAGGACTTTGTGGACGACCTCTCCAACTGGTACGTCCGCCGCAGCCGCCGCCGCTTCTGGAGGGGCGACCTGGACGCCGATAAGCTGGCGGCCTACCACACGCTGTACACCTGCCTCGTCACGGTGTGCAAGCTCTTGGCCCCCTTCACCCCTTTTGTCGCCGAGGCGATGTACCAGAACCTGGTCCGCTCCGTCGATGCCGAAGCGCCGGAATCGGTGCACCTGTGCTCGTGGCCAGAGGCCGATGCCGCCCTCATCGATCAGCGCCTGATGGACGAGACGCGGCTGGTGATGCGGGTGGTGAGCCTAGGGCGCGCAGCTCGCAGCAAGGCCGGCATCAAGGTGCGGCAGCCCCTGCCGCAGGTGAGCGTCAGGCCCCGGTACCAGAACGAGGCCCTGGGCCTGAGGCGGCTGGAGGCCCAGATACTGGAGGAGCTTAACGTAAAGGCGCTGGAGGTGGTGGCGCCCGGCGCAGCGCTGGCCGGCCCAGCCGTGGCCAGCGATGAAGCCGGGTATGCCGTCTCCCTGGACACCAACATAACGCCCGAGCTGGCCGACGAGGGCCTGGTCCGGGAGCTGGTGCACCGCATACAGAACATGCGCAAGGCCGCCGGGTTCGACATCGCTGACCGCATCACCATCTACTACGGAGGCTGGGAGCGCCTAGGGCAGGTGCTGGCCCGCCACGGCGGCTACGTGCGGGCCGAGACCCTGGCCACGGAGCTGGTGGAGGGGGCGCCGCCGGATGGCGCCTACGCCGAGGAACAGAAGCTGGACGGCACAGCAGTGATCTTGGGGGTAAAGCGGGCCGGCTAGGGCGGCCTATCGCTTACGAAGAGGCCTCGCAGAAAGCGCCAGGCCGCCACGTGCAGGGGCGGGCCAGGCGCCGGCGGCGGGAGGTCGCCGCGCCTGACGCGAGGGTAGACCGAGACCATCTCCGCTCCGAAGAGGGTGATGGCCGCGCTCAGGTACACCCAGAAGAGGAAGGATGCGGCAGCTCCCAGGGAGCCAAAGATCAGATCGTAGCGGGAGAAGTGCTCCAGGTAGATGCTGAAGGCCAGCTTCGCTGCCTCGAAGGCTGCGGCCGCGAAGGCTGCCCCTGGCCAGACATCCGGCAAGCTCTTGTGGGCAGGCGGCACCAGGGAGTAAAGGACGCTGAAGGCCACAAAGGACAGCCCCAGGGGCAAGAGGTAGGAGGAGATGTCCCACAACAGGCCCACGGCCCTGGCGATGTCGCCCAGGGCGGCCATCTCCTCGCTGCGGGCGCGGACGATGCGCAGGAAGGCCGTCGCGCCGACGGAGACGGCGAAGAAGGCTCCCAAGGCGATGACCAGCGCCAGGTCCACCAGCTTTTGCTGGAAGTAGGGCCGCTGGCGGGGGAGGCCATAGGCGCGGGTGAGGGCCTGACGGAGGACGGCGAACATGGCTGTCGCCGCCCAAGCCATGCCCAGGAGACCGGCGACGCCCAGGGCCAGGCTGCCCGGCCGGGCGATGCTGTGGACGGCGTTCTGCACGGTGCGGCGGCCCTCCTGCTGGTCCAGAGGGACCGCGCGGAGCACGGCGTCCACGATGTCGTTCTGCGCGCTTTCGTTGAGGAAGAGGCCGGTGACTCCGGCCAGGAAGATGAGGAGCGGGAAGAGGGAGAAGAGGGCGTAGTAGGCGATGGCGGCCGCCGTCTGGAGGCTGTTGTCCTCCTGAAATTCGTGCAGCGAGCGGAGGACCAGGGCGCGGAGGAAGCTCAAGTAACGGGCCACATTCGTTCCCATTGTAGCAGGGGCAGCCGGCGCGGCCCCATTCGTCACCGCCGGCCCTGGCAGGGGGTTGACGCGGACTGCATAACCTTTCGTATACTTCACTCGTGCAGATACAGGAGGTAGAGATGTCCCCGTCGCCCCTCGGGGAAACCCTCCGGCGTGCCCGCACCGCGAAGGGTATCACCTTCGAGGACGCGGAGCGCGTGACTCGTATTCCCCGCAAGTACCTCGAGGCCCTGGAGCTGGAGAACTTTAGCGTCTTGCCGGCGCCCGTCTATGCCCGGGGGTTCCTGCGCTCCTATGCCGGCTACCTCGGGCTCGACCCCAATCAACTCTTGCCCTTCTTTCCAGTCGGCCACGTCGATGAGCCCAAGCTAGACCCGCTGCCCCAGGTGCGGGAGCCGCGGGTCTGGAACGCCAACGGGCTGATCGGCGTAGGGGTAGTGGCCTTGCTGGTGCTGATAGTCATCGCCCTCTACAGTGTGGGACGCGAGGGGGGCAGCCCATCCTTTGTCAACCAGCCGGCCGCCCAGAGCCAGAGCGGCGGCCTTATCGTCCCGCCCAGCGGCCAGACGGCGCCGGGAAACCCTGGCCCGGCCGTCGCCCTGCCCGACCTCGCCGGCCAGAGCCTCGAAGACGCCATCGCCACCGTCGAGGAGTCCGGCGCTTCCTACATCGTGGTCTACGTGCGGGAGGGCGATATCCCGGCCGGCCAGGTCATCGACCAGGAGCCGGCTCCGGGTACGGCGGTGGGCCCCGGAGACCTGGTGACCCTGAAGGTCAGCCGCTAAGGGGCGCGGCCTGCTGCGCCGCCGCGGGCCCTAGGGGCCGTGCACTATCTCCGTGCGGTATTCGACGATCTCAGCGTCGAGACGTTCGCTGCGGATGAAATGGATGACGCTGGCGAGCACCCGGCTCACGTAACGCTCGTCGTTACCTGCGCAGGCGATGCCGATGGAGGCGATCTGCCAGGAGTCATGGTCGTCGACCTCGGCCGCGGAGACGTTGAACCGGTTGTGGAGGCGGGCCATGAGGGACTTGAGGACCTGGCGCTTGCCCTTGAGGGAGTGGTTCTCCGGCAGGCGCAGGGTGACGACGCAGAGGCCGGTGGTCAGGGCCATGGCTGTCATGCCTGGGCGCCGCTGTCCGCCGGCGCGGCGCTTGGCCGCTCCTGGCTGATGCCCTCCATCTCCGGCAGGGGCGGGAGGTCTTCGGGTTTCTCCAAGCCGAAGTGCTCCAGGAAGCGCAGGGTGGTGCCGTACAGGTAGGGCCGGCCGGGGCCGGGAGCCCGGCCCACCTCAGTGATGAGGTTGCGGGCTTTGAGGGCGGCGATGCCCCATTCGCAGCTCTTGCCCAAGATCTTCTCGATGTCGGCGCGAGTTATGGGCTGCTTGTAGGCGATGACGGTGAGGGTGGCCAGAACGGCGGGGGTCAGGCGTTCGTTCTCGTCTATTCCCAGGAAGGCCTGGACGTAGGGCGCAGCCTCAGGCGCGGTGACCATCTGGGCGGTGTTGCCGGTGCGCTGGATGCGGATGCCACGGCCGTGGCAGGCCTGAGCGATGCGTTCGACAGCGCGCAGGACCTCCTCGGCTGGGGCGCCTGTGACGCGGGCGAGGAAGGGGATCTGGACGGGGCGGCCGGCCACGAAGAGGATGCTTTCCACGACGAGGGCCAGGTCCTCGGGCGGGGTGTCAGGCATGGCTTACGCCCTCAGGGCTGTGGGTTGTCGGTACTTTGGGCTGGCGGTTCCTCCATCGCGGGGGACGCAGGCCCTTTGGCCTCTCCCGGGTCGCCGGCGCCGGGTGCGGCCTCTGCCGGCGCCGGCGGCGCCGTCTCTTGGGGCCCCTGGGCGGTGGAGGAGGCGATGGGTTCCGCCTTGGGCGGCCCGAAGGTCACCCTGACGACGGGCACGCCCGAGACGGGCAGCCCCAAGTCGGCCTGGACGGCGTCCACCACGGTGCGGATGGCGTCTTGGGTGATGGCGCCCACGTTGGTGCCGGGGGCCACGGTTAGATCGAGGATGGCGGCGATGCCCTTGTCCCGGGTGGTGACGCGGGCCCGGGCGGCGCTGACGGCGGGCAGCGCCAACAGGGCCTCCTGAAGGCGAAGGCGGAGGGCCTGGGCCGGGACGATGGTGGTGGCGCCGGCCTGCTCCACCCGCAGCTCCTTCTCTTCCTCTTCGGGCGCCAGCTCCAGGATGATGACCAGCAGGGCCAGCACGGCCACGATGAGGGCGGCCAGGGTGACGATGAGGCGCCCGGCGTTGTCGCGGTGGGCGTCCATGTACTCCACCATGTCCCCCAACCGGTCTACCACCTTATCGTCAGCCGCCCAGGTAAGGAAGATGATGACGGCCATCACGATAACTATGAGGGCGGCGAAGAGGACGATGGCGGTGCGGTTGGTTTCGTTCACGTTGCGGGTTCCAGGGCCATCTGGATCTCGGCGCGAACCTCTGCGTCTTCCAGCCTGGTCAGGCGCGCGGGCAGCAGGCGGTTGGCGAGGTCTGCATCGGCTAAAGTGTATACGCGGATGTAGTTGCCAGTCAATCCTGTCCATCGCCTGGGACTGGCGGGGTCCTCTTGTTCCCACAAGACCTCCAGGGTATGCCCGAGGAATTGGCTGCGGAAGGCGGCCGAGGCGGCGCTGGCCGCGGCGAGCAGGCGTTCGAGCCGCTGCCGGCGCAATTGTGGGGGCAGGTGGTTCTTCATGAGGGCAGCGGCGGTGCCCGGCCGCCGCGAGTATGGGAAGGGGTGAATGGCGGCGAAAGCGGCCTCCTCGATGACGCGCAGCGTGGCTTCGAAGTCGGCCTCGGATTCGCCGGGGAAGCCGGCGATGACGTCGGTAGTGATGGCCACGCCGGGAACGTGCTCCCGAATCATCTCGACGGCCCGCAGGTAGCGGCTGGCGGTGTAGCGCCGGCGCATGGCCTGAAGGACGGCGTCGGACCCGCTCTGGAGGGGTATGTGGAAGTGGGGACAGAGACGCCTGTCGCGCCAGAGGCGTAGGAGTGCTGGCGTGATATCCTGCGGTTGCAGGGAAGAAAGACGGATCCGGGGCAGGGAAGTGCCGTCCAGGAGGGCCTCCAGAAGGCGGCGAGGGCCGGTCTCGCGCCAGCCCAGGTCGCGGCCGTAGTTGCCGAGCTGCGTGCCGGTAAGGACCACCTCCTTCACGCCCTCCGCTTGGCGGGATCGCACTTCCCGGAGGACGTCCTCCACCGGCACGCTGCGTTCGCGGCCGCGGGTGTAGGGGACGATGCAGAAGGCGCACAGCTCGTTGCAGCCCTCCTGGATCTTGACGAAGGCGCGAGTGCGCGTCTGGGGTGCGGGTGCGCCGCAGCCGCCGGCGGGGTCTCCTCGCTCCCGGAGGCGGGCCAGGAGGCGTTCCGCCAGGAAGGGTTTTGCTGCGTTGGGGACGATGGCGTCGGCCAGGCCCTCAGGCGCGCTAGCTGCGTAGCAGCCCGTCAAGACGACGGTGGCTCTCGGCGAAAGGCGCCGCGCATAGCGCACAAGGTGGCGGGCCTTGCGGTCTGCCACGTGGGTGACGGAGCAGGAGTTGACGATATAAGCGTCTGCCCCGGGCACCGCGCCGGTCGCGACCCGCACGCCATCGCCCGCCAGCTGGCGGGCGATGGCCTCGGAGTCGGCCTGGTTCAACTTGCAGCCGAGAGTGACGATGGCGACGGTCGGTGCTGCTTGGCTCCCCATACAGGGTCATCATAGCCCTCTCTGGCCCGGCGGAACAACGCGTGTCAGGTTCCGCAGCGGGAGTAGCCGCAGACGGGGCAAGATACGCACCCCTCTCCGTGCACCAAGGGCCCTCCGCAATCGGGGCATCGGGCTTGGCGGAAGAGGGGTAGCCGCAGTTGGGTGGCTGACATGGTCGTACTGGCCATCGCTCGTTCTCCTACCAGCAAGGATTAGAACCGACGTTCTAACGGTACTAGCACGCTTGTTCTATTGTCAAAGGGTGGATGTCACGTTGTGCGAGGAATATAGTCTGAGGCGATGCGCATCTTGGTGGCCCCCCAGGAATACAAGGGCACCCTTACGGCCAAGGCTGCTGCCGAGGCCATGGCAGAGGGGGCCCGGCGCAGCTTTCCCGGCGCGGAAGTGGACGTCGTCCCGCTCTCGGACGGCGGGCCTGGGCTGGTCGAGGCGATGGTGGCTGCCGGCGGCGGACACCTGCTGGCGTCGCGGGTTCACGGCCCCTTGGGGCGACTGACGGAGGCTCGATGGGGGATGCTGCCGGACGGGACGGCGGTGATCGAGATGGCGCAGGCGGCGGGCCTTGCTCTTCTGGCGCCGGAGGAACGAGACCCTCGCCTCACCAGCACGTACGGGGTAGGGGAGCTGATCCTAGCGGCGCTGGGCGGCGGCGCGCGGCGCATAATCGTGGGCCTCGGGGGCAGCGCGACGAACGACGGTGGCGCCGGCATGGCAGCAGCCCTGGGCGCCAGGTTCCTGGACGCGGAGGGCCGCGAGCTGCCGCTCGGCGGGGCTGCCCTGGCCCGTCTTCATCGCATCGATACCTCGGGCATGGACTCGCGGCTGGCATCCCTTGACGCAACTGCCGCTACGGATGTGACCAACCCCCTCTGCGGTCCGGAGGGCGCGTCGTTGGTCTACGGGCCGCAGAAGGGCGCTTCGGCGGAGGCGGCGCAGGAGTTGGACGCGGCCCTCCGCCATTACGCCGAGGTGGTCGAGCGCGATTTGGGAGTGCGGATTCTGGACACGCCCGGCGCTGGCGCGGCGGGCGGGCTTGGCGCCGGCCTCATCGCCTTCCTGGGCGCGCGGGTACGGCCGGGGTTCGAGGTGGTGGCAGAGGCTGTGCGCCTGGCGGAGCGGATGCGGGGGGCCGACGTTGTGGTCACTGGCGAGGGCAGGCTGGACGGGCAGACCGTTTATGGCAAGACGGTGGCCGGTGTGGCCCGGTTGGCCGCGTCGGCGGGCGTCGCGGTGCTGGTAGTGCCGGGCGCCCTGGGGCCCGGATGGGAGGCTATCCTGCCCTGGGTATACGGGGTGGAGCCGCTAGCCGGCTCCGCTGCGACCCTCGAGGAGGCGCTGGAACGGCCGGCGGCGATCCTGGCGATGACGGTGGAGCGGGCCCTGCGGGGATGGCGCCGCATGGAACAGGCGCGCCGAGAGGGGTAGAACCGCCGTCCCGCTCATCCTGAGCGAGCGCCGTGGAAGGGCGAGCGGAGTGTTTGGCTCACGCTTCGAGAGCCTCAGCATGAGCGGGTTGTGCGTGCCCACATCCCTTGCCGCTCGACCTGAGGCACTCGAAGGGCGAGCGGGGGTCCCGCCGGGGCGGCTCATGCTTCGCGGGCCTCAGCATGCTTCGAGGGCCTCAGCATGAGCGTGGGTTTGGGGTGCGTCCGCTCGCCGGGAGTTTCGGGGGCTACTCCTGCGGCGCCGGGGCCGCGGGCGCCGCTGTCTCCTCTCCCCGGGGCCGGAAGAGGTGCAGGAAGACGAGGGTGCCCATGGCGCCGGACCCTAGGAGGGGAACGAAGATGCTCTCGAAGGTGAAGGTGCCGGCAGCGAGCCAATGGTAGAGATAGGCGGCGACAGCGGCTATCTGCTCGATGAGGGCCAGCCAGAAGACGCGCTGGTAGCGCTGGGGATCCCGGGCGCAGTAGAGGTAGAGGACGGCCAGGGGGACTGACTCCCAGGCGAAGGCCCGGCCGGCCAGGACGCCATCGAGGTCGATATCACCGTCCTTGTGGTCCTCGATGAACAGCCCTGTGTTGGTGGCGAGCTGGGTGAGAAAGCCGATGGCCTCCCAGGCGGCGAGAAGGAGGAGCATGATGCGTGGGCGCTGCACGAACTTGAGAAAGGCGTTTTCTCCGATGGGCTTGCCCACCGTGGCCAGATCCCTGCCTCCAGAGGGGGGTTCTGCGCTGCTCATCGTCCGGCACCTCCTTCAGGCGACGCCCAGCTCCCGCAGGCGCCCCTCGTCGATCCCCAGGTAGTGGCCGATCTCGTGCAAAAGAGTCTTGCGCGCCTGCTCCACCATCTCTTCCTCTGTGCGGCAGTGGCGCTCGTGGGCCCGCTGATAGATATAGATGGTGTCCGGCGCCACCATGGTGTAGTGGGAGCGTTTGGTGCGGGGTATGCCAACGTAGAGGCCAAAGAGGTCTCCGCCTGGGCGGACTCCGCCGCGCCGGAGCTCGCCGAGGGTAGGCCTCCAGCGGACCTGGATGTCGACGTTCTCCAGGGCGTCGCGAAATTCCCGCGGCAGCTCTTCCAGCGCCCGGAGGATGACGCGTTCGAAGTCCTTCCTGCGCATCTCGATGGTATTCTAACAGAAGCGGGATCCCGGCCCGGGTCCGTCAGGGGGCGGCCAGGTAGGCCTCCAGGATGTGGCGGACCATGGGCCCAGCCTCTCTCGAGCCGGACTCCCCCGTCTCCAGGGCGGCAAGGGCGAGGATGGATGGGTTAGAGCGGTTGGCGTAGGCCACGAAGAAGACGTGGTCGGCGCCGAAGGAGAGGTCTTCAGCGGTGCCCGACTTGCCGGCGGCATCGACGCTGGAGCCCACCCAGGTCTGGTAGGAGGTGCCCCCGGGGCTCTGGGTGACGAGGTAGAGGCCGTAGCGGATGGCGTCCAGAGTCCCGGGGGAGAGCGGCAGGGGGCGCAGCTCCTCCGTCTGGAACTCCTGGACGGCGGCGCCGCCGGGTTCGGCGATCTTCTTGATGAGGAGGGGTTTGCGCAGGACGCCCGGCCCGGCGATGGCGGCGTAGGCGTTGGCGATCTGGAGGGGCGTCGCCTTGACGAAACCTTGGCCGATGGCCATGTTGGTGGCATCACCCGTGTACCAGGCATCCCCCATCTTCTCTTCCTTCCACTTGGGGTCTGGCACGGTGCCCGCGGCCTCCTCCAGCCCGATGCCTGTGGGTGAACCGTAGCCGAAGGCCCGGGCGAACTCCGGGAGGATGTTGGGGTCTGTCTGGTCGAGCTGCACGGCGATGTCGAAAAACACGGGGTTGCAGGAAGCCATGAGGCCTTCGGAGACGGTGAGGTAGCCGCGATCGACGCTCTGCCAGTTCTTCTGGGCGAAGTCCTCGCCCAGCCGGGTCCAGACTGGAACGCAGTGGAAGGTGGAATCGGGGGTGAAGCCGCCCTTCTCCAGTCCGGCAGCGGCTGTCACCACCTTGAAGGTGGACCCCGGGGGGTACTCGGCCAAGAGGGGCCGGTGCAGGAAGGGCTGCCTGGGGTCCGAGGTCAGGGCATTGAACTCGGCGGCGGTGAGCCCCCGGATGAAGCTGTTGGGATCGAAACGCGGATAGGAGGCTAGGGCCAGCACAGAGTTGTCCTGGGGGTCCATGACGACGATGGAGCCCACCCGCTCGCCCAACTCGGCCTCGGCCTTCAGCTGGACATCGATGTCGATGGTGAGGTAGATGTCCTTGCCCGGAATGGCGGGCTTTTCGGCGATGGTGCGGGCGATGGAGCCCTCAGGGGTGATGGTGGCCAACAGGGCGCCGCGTTCCCCGGCGAGGAGGGCGTCCTTGGCGCCTTCGAGGCCAAAGGCGCCGATCTTGTCGCCGGGCTGGAACCCCTTGGCCGAGAGCTCCTTCAGCTGCTCCTCGGTCACCTCCGCCATGTAACCGAGGACGTGGGCCGCCGCCTGGCCGTAGGGGTAGACGCGGTACGTCTGCTCGCGGACGACGACGCCCAAGCCCACCATATCGTGGAACTTCTGGACCTCTTCTGGCGGCGTTCCGTAGGGGAGGGTCTTCACGGGTATGAAGTAGTAGGAGGGCAGGCCGCTCTCTACCTTTGCGCGCACCTCCTCGGCTGGCATGTTGAGGGCCTGGCTGAGGGCGGTGATGACGGCCTCCTTATCGGTGACCTGGTCGGGCACGATGCCGATGACCGTGAGGGGCGCGTCTAGGGCCAGGGGCCTGCCCTTGCGGTCGTATATGGTGCCCCGGCGAGGGACGCGGGTGAAGAAGTGTACCAGGGACCGGTCATCCAGCTCGGCGAAGATGAGGGATGGTTTCCACTGGACCCGCCACTCGCTGCGGGTGCCGGCGGAGCCGCCGGTAGGGGCCAGCACGGGCACCTCTTCCCGGACGAGGGGGAGTTCGTTCTTCTGCACGATGTCGCCGAAGAAGGAGGTGTGGATGGTGACGGTGTAGGGGACGTCGGCCGGGCCGCCGGTGGCCCTGGGCTCGAGCTGGTAGTCGATGCCGGTAATGGTGGCCTCGTCGCGGATGGCCTCATACCTGGCGATGAACTTCTCGCGGTCGATGCCAGCCATCGCTTCGGTGGAGAGGAGGTCGTACATGTCAGCGTAGCGCTCCTCCTTCCAGAGGCTGAGGAAACGCTCGGCTGTCTCTTCGGGGGTCTTGGGCGGCTCCGTGGCTGAAGGGCTATGGGGGCTGGAAGTGCCACAGGCGGCTGCCGAGATCACTAGGGCGGGCCCGAGGGCGGACAGGGCGAGGCCCATGAGCCGGCGCTGCCTGCGGCCGCCGCCGGTGAGGCGCAGGAGGGCGCTGTGAGCAGCTCGTAAGGTGAGGAACATGGGCGCCACCGACTACCACTGTAATAACGCGGCGGCCCGGGCGTGGGTTCTGGGGATTGCCGGCGCGCCGGGCCGGCCATAGCATGGGGCTATGGCGGTCCAGCCGCGCGATGTGGGGCTCCTCTCGAACCCGCGGTTCCGGCGTCTCTTGGAGGCCAGGGTCCTGGGCCAGACGGCACACAACGCCCTGCTGTACGCGCTCCTGATCCTGGTGGTGGAGGACACGGACTCTAGCCTAAAGAGCACCTTCCTGATCGTGGCCCTCACCCTGCCCTCTATCATACTCGGGATCCCGGCCGGGGCTGTGGCCGACGTGCTGCCCAAGCGCTTCACCCTAACCATGGGATACCTGCTGCGGGCGGGCATAGCGGCGGCCTTGGTCTACTACAGAGACGACCTGTTTTACATCTACCTGCTGGCCATGGCCTCATCCGCCGTGGTGCAGTTCCTGGCCCCGGCGGAGTCGGCCACGGTGCCGGCGGTAGTGCGGACGGAGCAGCTCGCGGCTGCCAACTCCCTGATGATGCTGGCCGTGATGCTCGGGCAGGTGGCGGGCATGGTGGTGCTGGCTCCCTTCCTCATCAAGCTTACCAGCAGCGAGGTGGTGTTTGTCGTATCGGCCGCTCTCTTCTTGGGCGCCACCTACGTCGTCGGCTGGATGGCCAGCGGATTCACCCACGAGGAGGACGTGCGGCGGCCGGCGATGGGTGTCATGGAGGCGATGAGAGAGGGGTTCCGCATCCTGCGGACCAACCGCCACGCTCTTTTGGCCATCATCTACCTAACCACCGCCACGGCTTTGACCAAGGTGCTGGTGGTGCTGTTGCCGAAATACACGCGGGAGGTGCTGGGCATCGCCACGGAGGACGCCGTCTTCGTGGCGGCCCCGGCGGCCATCGGCGCGGCGCTGGGGCTGGCGTTGGTGCCGCCGCTGGTGCGCCTGGCCAGCGCCTGGAGGGTGGCGGCCTTCGGTTTCGCCCTCTTCCTGGCGGGCCTCATGGGGCTAGGCCTGGTGGTCTACGTCCGGGATTTCATCCAGGCCCATCTGGACCTGGGCATCAGCTTCGTGGAGGAGGAGGTAGGCGTCTCCTCCGTCATCACGGTGACGATGCTCTTGGCAATACCCCTGGGTTTCGCCTTTAGCCTGGTCAGCGTGGCCACCAGGGTGGTGATGAACGAGCAGGCGCCCCCGGAGGCCCAAGGCCGTGTCTTCGCAGTGCAGGGCGCCCTGGGGGACTTCTTGTCGTTGCCGCCGCTTCTGGCCATCGGCGTAGTGGCCGACCTGGCCGGCGTGCGGGCCACGCTGCTGGTATCGGCCGCGCTGGCGGCCGCGATGGCAGCGTACGTTACGTTCTGGAGGCGGTGGGGACCGGAGCTGGAGGCGGCGCAGGCAGCAGAGGCCAGCTAGGCAGGGACAGGGCTGACGGGGGGCTCGGCGGCGGCGTCGGCTTGACGGCGGTACATAGGGGGCACGCTGGGGAGCGAGTCGAGGCGGCTGGGTTCGGGGAAGGCCGTGATGGGGATGGGCCTGACCTTGTTCAGTATGTACCCGGCCAGCAGCAGGTAGCCGGCGGCGAGGCCGGGCAGGGCGGTGGCTAAGATCAGTCGCTTCTTCACCTGTCGTCTCCTCTCAAGATATGGGCGTTCTTTTCTCTTCGTCTGTCCTTCGCCGGCATTACAGACGTTCTAGGTCTCGCGGCGTTGCGCTCCTTGACTATTTCTGGGCCTATTCTTCACCTGATGATCCCGGGGCGGGGGCCCGCGGCCTGGCCCCCGCCCTAAGACCAAAGGGAGGGATGGGGGTCGATCCCTGGAGGGCGGTTCTGCGGCCTCCAGTCCTATTCTCCGATACGCAGATTACAGCCCGGTTAGATGCAGGTTACGGGCGGGTTAAATATGGCGATTTGGCTTACCAGTAGTTGAGGTCGCCGTTGATCATGGCCCGGGCGATGACCAGGCGCTGGATCTGGGACGTGCCCTCGACGATCATGAGCTGGCGGGCGTCGCGGTAGTGACGCTCCAGGGGGTGGTCCTTCATGTAGCCCTGCGCGCCCAGGATCTGGAGGGCGTCGGAGGCCACTCGGTTGGCCATCTCGGTGGCGAAGGCCTTGGCGATGGAGAGATAGTGGGCGTGCTCACGGCCGTACTTGCCTTGGTCCACCAGCCAGGCGCCATGGTAGACCAGTTGCCGGGCTGCCTCTATCTGGATGGCGGCATCCGCCAGCATGAACTGGATGGCCTGGTGGTCTACCAGAGGCCGGCCGAAGGTCTTGCGCTGGCGGGCGAAGTCCAGGGCGTAGGCGATGGCGCCTTCGGCCAGGCCGAGACCGCGGGCGCCCACCACCGGCCGGAGGGTGTTCAGCGTCAGCATGACCGTGCGGAAGGCTGCGTTCTCCTCGCCGATGCGGTTGGCAGCGGGCACGCGGCAGTCCTGGAGGACGATGTTGGCGGTGGGGACGCCCACAACGCCCATCTTCCTGTCGCAGCGCGGCACGGAGAACCCTGGCCTATCGGTAGGGACGATGAAGCCGGAGATGCCGCCGGGTCCAGGGCCGCCGGTGCGGGCGAAGAAGCAGACAAAGTCGGCCACGGAGCCGCCGGAGATGTACACCTTCTCGCCGTTGATGACGTAATCATCGCCGTCGCGCACAGCCCTGGACTCCAGGCTTGCCGCGTCGGAGCCGGTGTTGGGCTCCGTCAAGCAGAAGGCGCCTTTTATCTCACCGGCCGCGGAGCGGGGGAGCCAGGCCTGCTTCTGTTCCTCGGAGCCGCCAATGTTGATGGGTTGGGTAGAGAGGGCAGAGAGGAGCAGGATAAGGGCGGAGGCGTTACAGTAGCGGGCGGTCTCCTCGACGGCGAGGGCGAGGGCCAGGAAGCCGGCGCCGGAGCCGCCGTAGCGCTCGGGGACGGTGAGGCCGAGGAGCCCGGCCTGGGCGAACACGGCGAAGATATCGTGGGGGTACTGGCCGGACTCGTCCAGCTCCGCGGCCCGGGGCGCCACC
Source organism: Dehalococcoidia bacterium (assembly GCA_034432935.1). GTDB lineage: Bacteria > Chloroflexota > Dehalococcoidia > SM23-28-2 > RBG-16-64-32 > DAOUAG01. Next base: position 32,106 of record DAOUBD010000076.1, read on the forward strand.
TTTTCGCGGGCTATGCGCCGGGCCGTGTCGCGGATGAGCCGGTGGGCTTCCGTGAGTTCGTAGTCCATGGCTTCTCCCTATCGGTAGGTGCTTTCAGGCGGTCAAGCCGTATTCTACACGGTGAGGGGGCGCTCGGTCCTGGTGGTGCTCTAAGGGGCCCGAGCCCGAGTGGCTTCCTGGCGCGCACTTTTAACCATATCTCATCTTACCTGCAACTGGGCCTAAACCCCCGGGCGTCTCAGGAGGGGCTATTCTTTATTCACTATGATGGCCTGGGATCCATTCCAGCAGTACGGCAGATTTGGCCTCGTGTTGGGCAGGGTCGGCCGACGGTCATCCGGCGCTGAGTGTTGGCGGCGGATGAAGACCTCCGGGAGCCGTGAGCCGCGGCGGGCTCATCCGGTGCGGCGGGTCTGCCGCCGGGCGTTGCCGCCGCCGGCGCTGGTGGCGACAGGAGGGCGTTGACCCCAGCCCGCCCTCGCCCCTACACTGACATCAGAGGCCAGAAGCGGAGAGAGGCCCCGAACCATCGGGGCCTTGTCATTACTTGAGACAACCTGCCTCCCCCAATGATGATCGAGAAGCCTGGCGTAGAAGCCCCGACCCGTCCTCACGAGCGCACGGTCTTAGGCAATGGGCTGCGGCTGCTGACTACGCCCTTGCCCCACACGCACTCGGTCTCCATCTCCTTCTACGTTGGCGCCGGGTCTCGCTACGAACGCCTGGAGGAGGCCGGGATCTCCCATTTCGTCGAGCACATGCTCTTCAAGGGCACCGCCAAGCGTCCGACCGCCAGGGAGATTGCGGAGGCCATCGATAGCGTGGGGGGCATCCTGAACGGCGGGACCGACCGGGAGTACACGGTGTACTACATCAAGGTAGCCCGGCCGCATGCGGGGCTCGCGCTGGACCTGCTGTCGGACCTGGTGCGGAACCCCTTGATGGACGCGGCGGAGCTGGAGAAGGAGCGGCGGGTGGTGCTGGAGGAGCTGGCCATGGTGGAAGACTCCCCTGCCCAGCTGGCCGACCTCTTGCTGGACTCCATCCTGTGGCCGGACAACCCCTTGGGCCGGGACGTGGGAGGGACGCCGCAGTCCGTGGCCGCCATCACCCGGGAAAGGATGCTGGGCTATCTGCGCCAGCAGTACGTGCCCAACAACCTGGTGATCTCCATCGCTGGCGCCGTGAGCCACGAAGAGGTGCTGGCGCCGGTGGAGGCTGCTCTGGGAGACTGGCCGGCCGGGCAGCCAGCGTCCTGGCAGCCCGTGGCCTCCCTGGGCAGCCAGCGATGGGCCGTGCGCCACAAGCAGACGGAGCAGGCCCACCTCAGCCTGGCCGCTCCCGCGCTGCCCCTCAGCCATCCAGACCGCTATGCCCTGTCCTTCCTTTCGGTGATCTTGGGGGAGGGCATGTCCTCCCGGCTCTTCATGGAGCTGAGGGAGAAGCGGGGGCTGGTCTATGATGTCCACACGTACGTTTCCCAGTTCCTGGACACTGGCGCCTTTAACATCTACACGGGCGTGGACCCGCAGAAGGCCGTGGAGGCGCTCCGCGTTATCATGGCCGAGGTCGCCCGGCTCCATGCGCACGGTCCATCCGAGGAGGAGCTGGAGAAGGCGCGGGAGCTCTCCAAGGGCAGGCTGCTCCTGCGTATGGAGGACACCCGCAACGTCAGCGGCTGGACCGGGGGGCAGGAGCTGCTGCTGGGGACGGTGCGCAGTGTGGAGGAAGCGGTGTCGGAGATGGAGGCTGTGACAATCGATGACCTGCGGCGCTTGGCCAGGGAGATCTTGGATCCCGCGCGGTTCTATCTGGCAGTTGTGGGCCCGTACAAGAGCGATAGACGGTTCGCCGGAGCGCTTCTAGGATAGCTCTCGCCGCCGGCTAGAAGGCCCGTCCCTGGCCCCCGTCGACTGGCAGGCAGGCGCCGGTGACCCACGAGGCGCGGGGCGAAAGCAGGAACACGATGACGTTGGCTACCTCCTCGGCGGTGCCAAAGCGCCCCATCGGGATGTTCTCCTGGACGAAACGGGCCATGCCTTCGGGGTCCTCCTGCTGGCGCCGCCACCAGGTGCCGCCGGGATGGCTGATCGAACCGGGCGCCACCGTGTTCACGCGGATGCCGTCGGGGGCCAACTGGCGGGCCGCCGTCTTGGCGTAGCTGATGAGGGCCGCCTTCATCGCGTTGTAGCCGGGTTGGCCGCCGGCCTCGCGGCCCCAGATGGACGCCAGGTGGACGATGCTGCCGCCGCCGGCTGCCCTCATGTGGGGCGTCACCAGCCGGGTCAGGCGTGCCGCGGGCAGGAAGAGGCTCTCGAAGTGCTGGCGCCACGTCTCATCTTCATCACCCGGCGCCGAGAAGTGGACACTGGTGACGAGGGCGTCGATGCGTCCGAAGCGCCGTACGGCGGCGTCCACAAGGGCCGCGGCGTCCGGCGCGGAGGCGACATCGCAGGCGACGGGGAGGACAGCGGCGCCAGCCCGTTCCGCCTCGGCGGCAGCCTGCCGCAAAGCGTCCTCGCCCCGGGCGGCCATGACGAGGCAACTGCCCTCGGCCGCCAGGGCCAGGGCTGTGGCCCTACCTATGCCGCGGGAGGCCCCGGCGATGATGGCAACTTTATCGCGCAGGAGAAGGTCCACGGCCCTAGGGTACGGCAAAGGGGGCGCGGCCGTCAGCAGCCCGGCGCGCAAAGGGGCCCATGCTTCGAGAACCTCAGGGCGAGCGGGAAGGGATGTTGTGCCCCTACACTCCTCATGCTGAGGGTCTCAAAGCATGAGCCGTTAGGCCGGGGCGTCTTGAACGGCCCCTGCTATCTGATACACTAATGGTCACAAATTGGAGATTGCGAAGGTCGCCTGATATGCCCTGCGAAAACCACCGGCGGTTAGAGATACCGGTACAGCCAGTGCCCAAACAGGACCCCCGCGAGCGGGTCAAGAACTGGGAGGAGTCCTACCTCGGCTATACGCTGGAGGCTGCCATCGTGGAGGCGTCGCGCTGCCTTCACTGCCCTTCCGCGCCCTGCCAAGAGGCGTGCCCAGTGGGCAACGACATACCGGGGGCCTTGATGCTTTTGGAGAAGGGAGATGTTGAAGGCGCCGCCAACAAGTTCCGGGAGACCAGCAACTTGCCGGAGATGTGCGGGCGTCTCTGCCCGCAGGAGGTGTTGTGCGAAGGCGCCTGCGTCGTGGGCTTTGCCATCCGGCCGGCTCCCTTCGGCAAACAGCCGCCGGTGTCCATCGGCAAGCTGGAGGCCTTTGTGGCGGACTACCAGCGGCAGCACGGAGGGGTGCCTTTGCCCAAGCTGCCAGCGCCGACTGGGAAGCGAGTGGCGATCATCGGCTCTGGCCCTGCTGGCCTGGCGGTGGCGGAGGAGTTAGCGAAACGGGGGCACTCCTGCACCGTCTTCGAGTCGTGGCCAGTCCCGGGGGGCGTGCTCCTGTACGGCATCCCCAACTTCAAGATGCGCAAGGAGGTCCTCCAAGATAAGTTGAGCTGGCTGGAACGCCTCGGCGTGAAATTCGTGTGCAATACGGTTGTCGGCAGAGATGTCACCATCGATGGCCTCTTCCAGCAGGGCTTCCATGCCATCTTCCTCGGCACGGGCGCGCCGGTCGGCGGCCGCATGCGCATCCCAGGGGAGGAGCTGGAGAACGTGTATCAGGCCACGGAGTTCCTGGTGAGGGGCAACCTGGCGCCAGAGCAACTGCCCGAGAACATGCGGGCGCCCTTGAAGGTCGGCCGCAACGTCTTGGTGGTGGGCGGGGGCGATACCTCCATGGACTGCGTGCGGACGGCTGTCCGCCTGGGCGCTGGGAAGGTCACCTGCATGTACCGGCGCACGGAGGCGGAGCAGAAGGGCCGCGAGGAGGAGCGCCGCCACGCTGCGGAGGAGGGAGTCGAGTTCATGTACCTGACGACCCCCATCCGCTTTATCGGCGAGGACGGCAAGGTCGTGGCCGCCGAGTGCCAACGGATGCAACTGGGCGAGCCCGACGAATCGGGCCGGCGGCGCCCGGAGCCGGTGCCCGGCTCGGAGTTCATCTATCCGGCGGACACCGTGGTGCTGGCCATCGGCTACAACCCGGACGACCTTTTGGAGAAGACGACGCCGGGCCTGCGCACGACCCACTGGAAGACGGTGCGGGTGGACGAGGACTACCAGACGACGCGGCCCGGGGTGTTCGCTGGCGGGGATACGGTGCGGGGCGCGGACCTGGTGGTGACCGCCATGGCGGACGGACGGCGCGCGGCCCTGGCCATCCAGCACTACCTCGAGCGGCTGTAGCGGCTGACAACGGCCTCTTGCAGGTGGAGAACGCATGTTCTAGCATGCGCCCATCGTGCGTGGCCTTTCGCCTACCCTCCTCGCTGCCCAGCGGGTGCCATCCCGGGTCCCGTACCTGCGGGCCGTGGTCCGAGACCGCATTGGCGGTGTGCGGAGGTTGGCTTTCTCGCGCCTCTACGCCGGAAGTGAACCGGAGGGGCAACACGCGGCGGCTATGCCCTCGGACGGGGCGCTCTTGCGGGCGCGGCTCTACGGCGGCCGGCTGTACTTCCAGCGTACCGGCGCGCCGGGTTCCGGCAGCGATTTCGCCGCCTGGACGGACCTTTCGGCGGCATCCAGCGCCGGCCTGGCCCTCTCGGCGGACGGCATGCGGGCGCTCTTGCTGTACACCGATCCGGACGGTGCCGGTCTGAAGGCCCGGGAGAGCAGCGACGGCGGGGCGACCCTCGGGCCGCCAAGCCCAGTGGCCACGTCCCCCGGCGCCATCGGCTGGGCAGCCGCCGCGCTCAAGGCCAACGGCGATGCCCTGGCCGTCTTCTCTTCGGGCGCCGCCGTGTACTGGACAAGGCGGACCGGCGGGGTCTGGGGCGCGCCTGCCCTCTGGGCACACAGTGCGGCCTCCATCTCTGGCCTCGCCTGCCATTACGGTGGCGATTGGAACATCGCCATAGCGGGCACCGCGCCCTCCGGGGACGCCTGCGTATGGACAACGGTGCTGGGGGATGGCTTCGGGCTCCCGGCCGGCAACTGGGGGCCGTTGCGGGAGGTGATGCGGGCCAGCGCCGGCTCTGGAGTGAGCTTCCGCGCGCCCTACCTGGGGCGGCCCGACACATACCGGCTGACCTTCATGGAGGAGTATGCAGGGGTGTCCCCCTACACCCGGCCGTACCATACATACTCGCCGGCCAGCGCGGACTTCGGTTCTGGCCTGTGGCGAGAGCCTGTGCCCTTCGATGCGGCGACGGATTCCGGCCTGGCCCTGGCTTCATCGGCCGATGGCGTCTGGCTCAGTTCGCCGTCCGGTGTCTGGCAGGCGACGCTCGCAGTGGCGGAGGAGGACGTTTCGTCCCAGCTTGTGGAGGCGGTTGCGGAGGATAGCCCCTTTGGCGGGCGGTTCCGGTTGGTGCTCGGCGGGGACTCGGCGCTGTCCGGCGATCTGCCGGCCGTGCTGCGTACCGGCGCTGAGGCGCGGCTGAGCCCCGGCTACGTGACCGCAGCCGGGCCCGAGGTGTCCGACGGGCCCGCCTACTGGATAGAGCGTATCGAGCGGCGCTGGGGCGGGGGCGAGGGCTCCGTGGCCGTCGAGGGGTACGACGGATGGGGCCTGCTGGAGGCCTGGCGGGCGCGCTCCCAGTACGCCTGGGTAGCCGGCGCGAGCAACGTATTCTCGATCTTGCAGTTTCTCTTGGCCCGGGCCGGCCTGGACTTCACTGGAGCGGGCGCCGGGCCGGCTGCTTTCGACCTCTACCCGGCCTTCACCGTCCATCCCGGGGAGACGGGCTCGACGGCCGTGCGGCGGTTGTTGACGATGATTCCGGACGTAATCTTCTTCCGGGGCGAGTTCGCTTGCCTGAAGGAGCCAGGGTCTGGGGAGCCTGCCAGCTACGCCTATGGCGCCGGGCATGCTATCTTGGCGGGCCGTTACGCGGAGGGGCAGCCGCCCGCCAACAGGGTTCAGGTCTTTGGCCAGGGGGTCTTCGCCGAGGCTTTGGACTGGGCCGGCGTGGCCTCCAGCTATGACCGGGTGCGCCAGGTGATGGACAAGAACCTAGCGACGGCGGCCCAAGCCGCGGCGCGGGCCGATGCCGTGCTGCGCCAGGCCGCGATGGGCGGCCAAGGCGGCGAGATTACCGTGCCGGTCAACTGCGGCCAGGAGCTCTACGACGTCATCGAGATCACGGATCCCGCGGCTGGCCTGACGGGGGCGCGCCGGCGCGTGATGGGCATATCGCTGCGCTACGCCGCGGGCCGCCGGCCGGTGTACGAACAGCGGCTGACGCTGGGCGCCGTGTGAAGCCGCGGACTATACGGTGCGCTGGCCGGCCACGGGGCGGCCAGCCTCCACATCATCGAGGAACGCTTCGATCTCCGATATCCACGTCTCCAGGCGCCAGCGGGAGCCATGGCCGCAGCGCTGGCGCACCACCAGGCGCGAGCCCGGGATGAGGGCATGATCGCGCAGGGCGCAGGGGTAGAAGTCGTCCCACTCGCCCACCATGATCAGCGTGGGCGCCCGTATGGCAGGGATGCGGGAGGTGAGGTCTGGCCTGTTGGCGATAGCGGCGGCGGCGCCGGCGAACCCCTGCACCGTCATCAGCTTTATGCGCTGGAAGTCGTCTTCGGGGCGATAGGGGCTCTCGGCCAGGTGCGGGTTGTTGGCGCGATCGTACTCGTGCTGAAGCCGGACGGTCTCTTCCAGACCGAAGCGAGTCGCGATGTAGCCGGCGGCGGCGATGCCTGTGCGCACCTTGCGTTCCCACTCGCCGGCTGGACCCGGGTCCAGGCCGTTGCCGCAGGTGGTGTCCGAGAGGATCACGGAGGCGCAGAAGTCCGGGTAGTCCACGGCGAACTGCGCGGTGATCATGCCGCCCATGGAGATGCCGCCGACGTGGGCTCGCCGGATGCCCAGGGCGGCGAGGAGGCCCGCCAGGTCTGAGGCGAAGAGAGGGAGGGAATAAACCTCCGGCTCAGCCGGCGCCGTCGTGCGGCCGTGACCGCGAACGTCGTACAGGACCAGCCGCCGCCTCTGCGTAAGGGGGATGAGCTCCGGGAGCCAGTCGTCCAGTGGGCCAGCGAAGCCGTGGGTGAGGACGAGGGGCGTGCCCCCGCTGGGGCCGAAGGTCTCGTAGCGGACGTCGATGCCGTTTACCCTGACAACGGGCATGCTGGCTCGCCACCTGTGTTGCCGGACGGGCGCCTGCGCAAGCTCATCCTAACCCGCTAGAGCCGGCACCTGGACGGGCCACTTGTCGTTCCAGGGGCGCGCCTGCTCGTAGGCGTAGGCCGCCTGGAGCACCAGGTCCTCCCGGTGCCGCCGGGCGACGATCTGGAGCCCCACTGGCAGCCCACTGTCGGTAAAGCCAGCCCGCACGCTGCAAGCCGGGTGGCCGGATAGGTTGAAGGGGTAAGTGAAAGCCACCACGTGCAGGGGGTTGGTCAGTTCCTTGCCGGCAATCTGGGTGGGCCAGCCGCCGCGGGCATCGATGGCCTCGAGAGGAAGGGTCGGCGTGAGGAGCAGATCGTACCTCTCGAAGAAGGCCCAGAGCTGGTTGACCAACCGGGCGCGGACCCTTTGGGCCTCGCCGTACTCCACTGGCGTGATGTCCTTCGTCATCTCGACGCCGCGCAGGAAGGCGCGGCCGAACTCGTGGCGATGGCCGTCTACCTTGTCGTGGATCTCCGCCCAGACCTCGGCGCCCGAGACCCGGGCCCAGACGGCGCCGGTGTCGTCGAAGATCTTGCCCACCTCATCCACTGCATAGCCCATGGCCTCGAAGACTCGAACGGCGTTCTGGCACTCGCGCAAGACGTCGGGCTGCACCGCCGCGTAGCCCAGGTCGGGACTCCAGGCGATGCGGAGACCCTTGGGCAAGCGTTCCAGCACGTCAACGTAGGAGTACCCAGGATGCGGGAGGGAGTCCGGGTCGCATTCGTGGGCGCCGACAGTAGCGTCAAGGTATAGGGCGGCGTCGCGCACGGTGCGGGTCAGGGGTCCGTAGACCGACGTGTCGTTCCAACCCAGCATCTTGGAAGGTCCTTTAGGGATCCGGTTGTGGGAGGGCTTGATCCCGAAGCAGCCCGTCCAGCAGGCCGGTATGCGGATGCTGCCGCCGCCGTCGGAGCCGGTACAGAAGGGCACTTGGCCAGCAGTCACGGCGGCGGAGGACCCGCCGCTGGAGCCGCCCGGCGTGCGCTGCGGGTTCCAGGGGTTGCGGGTGACGCCGAAGAGCAGGTTCTTGGTGAAGGCGGTGTAGCCGAACTCGGGCGAGTTGGTCTTGCCCAGCACTATGGCTCCGGCCTTCTTGAGGCGCTCCACCTGTACGGAATCGCGCTCGGGGTAGTTGTCCTTGTAGGGCACAGAGGCGTGAGTGGAAGGGAAGCCTTGGGCGTCCTCCAGCTCCTTGACGCCAAAGGGCAGGCCGGCCAGGATGCCGGGGTCTTCGCCCCGGGCTATGCGGTCTGCCATGGCCCGGGCCTCCGCCAGGGCCTCTTCGGGGCGCATGGCGATGAAGGCGTTCAGCACCGGGTTTGTCTCCTCGATCCTGGCCAGGCAGGCCTCCATCAACTCCACAGGGGACAACTTCTTTGAGCGGATAAGGGATGCGAGTTCATGGGCGGGCATAAAGTTCAGCTCTGACGGCATGTCATCCTCCTGCTGGCGGTGTGGCAGGATGATACTACGAGGCCGGCGCTGCGGGAAGGGGATGGGCGCTTCGCCCAATGCGCCGTTGGCTCGTGGACGGTTCTGGCCGGCGACGCGTATAATGGGCGGCGAGTAGCACAGGCATTCGACACTGGGCAGGGGGAGCGCAACGGCCAGCGAACGCATCACCTCAGGCAAGCTCCAGAAAGACGACGAGGCCCTCGATACGACCCTGCGCCCTCGGCGCCTAACAGAATTCATCGGCCAGGAGAAGCTGAAGGAGAACCTGGCTATCGCCATCGCCGCCGCCCAGGGGCGGGGCGAGCCTCTGGACCACCTGCTGTTCTACGGCCCGCCGGGGCTGGGAAAGACAACCCTGGCCCACATCATCGCCTCCGAGATGGGGGTATCGGTGCGGGTTACCGCAGGGCCGGCCATCGAACGGGCGGGGGACTTGGCTTCCATCCTGACCAATCTCCAGGAGAACGATGTCCTCTTCATCGACGAGATCCATCGCCTGCCGCGGACGGCGGAGGAGGTGCTCTACCCAGCTATGGAGGACTTCGCCCTGGACATCATCCTCGGCCGGGGCCCGGGCGCCCGCAGCGTCCGCCTCTCGGTGCCGCCCTTCACGCTGGTCGGGGCCACCACCCGCTACGCGATGCTCAGCCCGCCCCTTAGGGACCGCTTCGGGGCTGTCTACCGGCTGGACTTCTACGATCAGGAGGCCATCGCTGCCATCATTCTCCGCAACGCGGCCATCCTGAAGACGCCCATCGATCCGGAGGGCGCCGCCGAGATCGCTCGCCGCTCCCGGGGCACGCCGAGGGTGGCCAACCGCCTCTTGCGGCGGGTGCGGGACTTCGCCCAGGTGCGGGCCGACGGGCGGATCACCGCCGAGGTGGCGGCGGAAGCCCTGGCGCGGCTGGACGTGGACGACCTGGGCCTGGACGAGGTGGACCACAAGGTGCTGCGCACCATCATCGAGAAGTACGACGGCGGCCCCGTCGGCATCGAGACGATAGCCGCCTCCATCTCCGAGGAGGCGGACACCATCATGGACGTCTACGAGCCGTACCTCATGCAGGTGGGGTTCCTCCAGAGGACGCCGCGCGGACGCGTGGCCACCCGCCACGCCTACGCCCACCTGGGGATCGAGGCGCCGCAGTCCCTCCAGCGAAGCCTGTGGGAATGACCGAACGCCGCGGCTGTCGCTCCCTCCGTCTTCCTGCGTACGACTACGCCTCGCCAGGGGCGTATTTCGTGACGGTGCGCAGGTACGCTCGCGCCTGCTTCTCCGGCGAAATCGAGCGGGACGAATTCGTCATCATGCCCAACCGCCACCACGCGATCAGCTTCATCCTCCCGCAAGGTAGGGGTGACCAAGAACGCGCGGGCGACCGGCGGGTCGCCCCTACGCGACTCCGGAGGGAGCGGCGATGACCGAAGGCCACCCCGCCGGTTCGGGAGCGCCGCGCTCCAGCATCAGCTTCGACCACGCGGCGGACTTTTACGACCAGACGCGGGCCTTGCCGCCCGAGGTGGAGGTGCCTTTGATCGCCGCCTTGGCGCGCGAGATAAGGGCCGTCGGCCCAGGCCGCGTGCTGGAAGTGGGGGTGGGCACCGGCCGCATCGCGCGCCCCCTGGCCGCGCGGGGCGTACGCGTCTGCGGCGTCGACATCGCGCCGCGGATGCTGGCCCGCTTGCGGCGGCAACTGACGCCGGCACATACGCCCCCAGACCTCCTTTTGGCAGACGCCACACGCCTGCCCTTTGCCGCCGAGAGCTTCAGCGCGGTCATCATCTGCCACGTTCTGCATCTCGTCTCAGACTGGCGGGCGGCTGTGGCCGAGATCCTGCGCGCGCTTCGGCCAGGGGGCGTGCTGCTGCACCACACGGAAGAGGAGATGGACGCGGCAGAGGATCAGGAGTGGTTCATGATGCGCCTGGACCAGCTTCTACGACGGAGGGGCTTTGCCCGCAGCCGCAGGGTTCAGAACGAAGAGATCGACGCTGCTCTGGAGGCCGCCGGAGGGACCTGCCGCACCGGGACGATCGCCCAGCGGCAGCATACGTATACGCCGGCTGCGATGCTGGCTTTAGCCAGGCAGCGCATCCATTCCTGGACGTGGGAGATACCGGAGGAGCTGCTGTCGGCCTGCCTCGATGAGCTAGAGCCCCTGGCCCGGGAGCGTTTCGGTGACCTGGAGGCTGCCCGCCCTCGCATATCGGCCTACCGGCTCCAAGTCTGGACCTTCGGGTGACGCCGGCCGGGCGGCCTTGCGGTAGACTGCCGCTGCCGGCGGTGCTATGCTTCAGAATCGCCTTGGGTTCGGGTGGCCCGCCTTTGGCGATGGGTGAGGCAGGGTATGGAGCCTGGCAGAAAGGCGCGAGGGCGCGCCCTGGTTACCGGGGCGTCGGCCGGCATCGGTGAAGCGTTTACCCGGCGGCTGGCTGCCGAGGGGTATGATCTAGTCCTCGTGGCCAGGCGGCGGGAACGGCTGGAGGCGCTGGCCGCCAGCCTCGGGCGGGAGCGCGGCGTAGAGGCCGAGGTCCTGGCCGTTGATCTGGCCGCGGCCGAGGGCGTCGAGAGGGTGGCGGAACGTCTCGCCCGCGGTGACATCGGCCTGCTGGTGAATAACGCCGGGTTCGGCACCAGCGGGGAGTTCGCCGCCTTGCCGGTGGCCCGGGAGATGGATGAGATCGCTGTCAACGTAGCGGCGCTGGTGCGGCTGACCCACGCCGCGGTGGCAGCCATGACGCCCCAGGGACGGGGCGTCATCATCAACGTGGCCTCCACAGCGGCCTTCCAGCCGGTGCCGTACATGGCCACCTACGGCGCCACCAAGGCCTTCGTCCTGAGCTTCTCGGAGGCCGTGCACGAGGAAGTCAAGGGCCGCGGCGTCACGGTGACCTGCGTCTGTCCGGGCCCTGTCCGCACCGAGTTCCAGGAGGTGGCGGGCGTCCGGGCGGACCGCCTGCGGGCCGGCTGGGTCAGCCGGGAGCGAGTGGTGGATGCAGCGCTGCGGGCCGCGTCGAGGCGTCAGGCCGTTGTCGTCCCAGGCGAGCTCAACGGGATCATGGCTCTGGCGGCCAAGCTGTCGCCGCGCTTTCTGGTGCGCCGGGTGACCGGGGCCATGTTCAAGAGGGCGGCCGCGGAGAAGGGTTAGCAGAAGGAGGACCCGAGATGGGCAGACTCGACGGTAAAGCAGCGGTGGTCACCGGCGCCAGCTCCGGCATCGGCCTGGCCATCGCTAAGGCGCTGGGAC
>DAOUBD010000077.1:0-76446 GCA_034432935.1 Dehalococcoidia bacterium
CCCCTAGTCAAACACCACCGTCTTGTTGCCGTAGACGATGACGCGGTTGCGCAGGTGTAGGTCCACCGCCCGCGCCAGCACCACCTTCTCCAGGTCCCGCCCCTTGCGGATCAGGTCCGCTACGGAGTCCCGGTGGCTCACCCGCACCACGTCCTGCTCGATGATGGGGCCCTGGTCCAGCTCGGGCGTCACGTAGTGGGCCGTGGCCCCGATCACCTTCACCCCACGCTCGTGGGCCTGATGGTAGGGCCGGGCCCCCGCGAAGGCAGGCAAGAACGAATGGTGGATGTTGATGATGCGGTCGCGGTAGCGCCTTACGAACTCTGGCCCCAGGATCTGCATGTAGCGGGCCAGCACCACCAGGTCGACCCTCTCTTCTTCTAAAAGCGCCAGGATCCGCTCCTCTTGCGCCGCCTTCGATTCCGCCGTCACCGGGAAGTGACGGTAGGGTATGCCGAACCCCTCCGCCACCGTCCGTAAGTCCGGGTGATTGGCAACGATCAACGGAATCTCCGCCCGCAGCTCCCCCATCCGCCAGCGGGCCAACAGGTCATACATGCAGTGGGCCAAGCGGGAGACGAAGATGGCCATCCGGGGCACGTAGTCCGAGAAGCGCAGGCTCCAGGTCATCCCGAAGCGCTCGGCGATGGGGCGGAAGGCATCGGCTATGCCCTCCCGTGGGATGGCAAACTCAGCCAGCTCCCATTCGACGCGCTGCAAGAAGACGCCCTCTTCCTGGTCGGTGTGCTGATCGGCGTGGATGATGTTGCCGTTGTTCCGGTAAAGAAAATCGGAGACGGCCGCCACCAGCCCCTTCTGGTCGCGGCAGGAGAGAAGAAGGACAGCGGTAACAGGTTCCTTAGTCATGCGCCGTACATGTGCGGGGTGAGGCAATTATAGCCCCTAGCGGCATCTGCCGCAGGCGCCCGGCCCGAGCGTCCCCAGCCTCCTACTCCCTACCACTGGTTTCCGTTACACTGGATTCGCTATGGCCCCACGTGTCGAGCTATATGACACCACCCTCCGGGACGGCACCCAGATGGAGGGCATCTCCCTCTCCGTCGAGGACAAGCTCAAGATCGCCCGCAAGCTAGATGAGCTCGGCGTGCACTACATCGAGGGCGGCTGGCCAGGGTCTAATCCCAAAGATGCCCAGTTCTTCAAGCGGGCCTCCAGCCTCTCCCTGCGCAACGCCCGGCTCGCGGCCTTCGGCTCCACCCGGCGCGCAGGCTCCAGCGCCGACTCCGACCCCAACCTCAAGGCGCTGGTGAACGCTAAGACCCCCGTAGTCACCATCGTTGGCAAGGCCCACGACCGGCACGTCACCCGCATCCTGGAGACGACCCTCGAGGAGAACCTGGCCATGATCGCCGATTCCGTCCGCTACCTCAAGGGCAAGGGGCTCACCGTCTTTCTGGACGCCGAACACTTCTTCGACGGGTTCGCCTCCGACCCAGCCTACGCCCTCCAGTGCCTCAAGACCGCCGCCGGGGCAGGGGCCGACTGCGTCGTCCTGTGCGACACCAACGGCGGCACCATCACCTCCCGCGTTGCCGAGGTGGTCCGGCGGGTGGTCAGCGAGGTGCCCTGTCCGGTGGGCATCCACGCCCACAACGGCGCCGACGTAGCGGTGGCCAACAGTCTGGCCGCGGTGGAAGCCGGCGCCACCCATGTGCAGGGCGCCGCCAACGGCTATGGCGACATGTGCGGCAACGCCAACATCTTCAGCATCATCGCCAACCTGAAGCTCAAGATGGGCATCGACGTCATCAGTAGCGAGCAGCTCGCCCGGCTGAGCGAGGTCGCTCACTACGTCAGCGAGGTGGCCAACCTGCCCCCCAACCCCCGCCAGCCCTACGTCGGCTCCGCGGCCTTCACCCACAAGGCCGGCTTGCACGTCGCCGCCGTCGTCAAGGAAGGCTGGTCGTACCAGCACATCGACCCCGCCCTGGTCGGCAACGACACCCGCATCTTGGTCTCTGAACTCGCCGGCCGCCGCAACATCATCGCCAAGATGAAGGAGCAAGGCATGGACCTGGACCTGAGCCAGGACGAAGTGCGTCAGCTTCTGGAGCAGGTCAAGCTCATGGAGAGCCGCGGCTACCAGTACGAGGGCGCCGAGGCCTCCTTCGAGGTGTTGGTCCGCCGCAGCCGGCCAGACTACAAGCCCCCCTTCGAGCTGGTGGACTTCATGGTGGTGGAACGCCGCCATCACACCCCCGGCGAGCTAGGCCGGGAGATGATGTCCGAGGCCGTGGTGAAGGTGCGCGTTGGAGACCAGGTGTATCACACCGCTGCCGAAGGCAACGGCCCCGTCAACGCCCTGGACGACGCCGTACGCAAGGCCCTCGAACAGTCCTATCCGGCCATCCGCCGCGTCAAGCTCGTCGACTACAAGGTCCGAATCATCGACTCTGCTGCTGGCACCGCTGCCTCCGTCCGTGTCCTCATCGAGTCCATGGACGGAGAGGACACCTGGACTACCGTCGGCGCCTCCACGGACATCATCGAGGCCTCGTGGTTGGCCCTGGCGGACAGCCTGGAGTACTGGCTCTTGCGCCGGGGCATCGCTGCCACCGCCTAGACCTGCCTGCGCCGGCTCCCCCTACGAATCGGCGAGCCCGCCGGGCCCATTCCTCATCCCCCATGACCTGTGCTACACTGCGCCCGTCAAGCTGGCCAGCGGCCAACTCAGGAGGGAGGTCCCCCATGCCCAAAGACTACGAAACCAAGTCCTTTTGGCTCGCTACCGCGGGTCCCTACCAGGAAGAACCGCCCCTGGACGAAGACACCGACGTAGACGTCGCCATCGTCGGCGGCGGCTTCTGCGGCCTCTCCACAGCCTACTACCTCAAGCGAGCCAACCCATCGCTCAACGTCGCCGTCCTCGAAGACCGCGTGGTGGGCTACGGCGCCAGCGGGCGCAACGCGGGCTTCGCCATGACGCTGATGGGCCTGACCCTGGAGGTGACCGCCCTGCGCTTCGGCAAGGAAAAGGCCAAGCAGGCGTATCAGTTTGGCCGCCGCGCAGTTGACCACATCGGCCAGCTTGTGGACGCCCATGGGATCGACTGCGACTACGAGCGGCCGGGGATCCTCACAGTCGCCACCAACGCCGGCCAGGCCAAGCGCCTCCAGAAGGAGATCCGCCTGGCTGAGGAGCTGGGGATCGAGGGGCTCGACTGGTTTGGGCCGGAAAAGACCCGTTCCCTGGTCGACTCCCCCACCTACGCCGGCGCCCGCTGGGAGGAGCACTGTGCCCTGATCAACCCCGCCAAGTTTGTCCGCGGCATGAAGCGGGTGGCCATGTCCGCTGGCGCCCAGGTGTATGAGCGGACGCCGGTCCTGGAGTTCCGCAAGGGCAAGCGCTCCCTACGGCTACAGACCCCTAGAGGGCTCGTCCGGGCCGGGAAGGTTGTCTTCGCCACCAACGCCTTCTCCGCCCGCTTTCCCCAGTTGGAGAACAAGCAGTTCCCGGTGTTTACCTACATCATCCTCACCGAACCGCTCCGTCCGGAAGTGTTGTCCAAGATCGGCTGGAGCGGGCGCCAGGGGATCGAGGATGCCCGGAACCTCATCCACTACTACCGCCTTACGGCGGATAACCGCCTCCTCTTTGGGGGCAGGGACGCCCTTTATTACTTCGGCGGCCCGCTGGACCGTGACCGCAACGCAGCCATCTTCCGTGGCCTGGAGCGGGACATGCTGCGCACCTTCCCCCAGCTCCAAGGCGTGCGCATCGAGTACCGCTGGGGCGGACCGGTGTCGGTACCCATGGACTTCTTCCCAGCCATGGGCTACCTGGGCGACGACCGGCGGGTGGCCTACTCCCTGGGCTGCGTGGGACACGGCGTGGCCATGATGAACCTGGCGGGGCAGATCATGCGCGATCTCGTCCTGGAGCAGGAGACGGAGCTGACAGACCTCTTCTTTGTCAACCGCCGCGTCATACCGCTTCCGCCAGAGCCCCTGCGCTTCGCCATGGGCGAGGCCCTCCGCGCCGGGCTCAAGGCCGCCGACGCCTGGGACGCCCGCTCCGGCTCCCCCGCCGCCTGACAGCGACGCCGGCCGAAGGGGTTCTGGGGAACCTAGCTGGCTTGTCGTCCGTACGCAAGACTGCTATACTGCCCCAAAGACTGCAAAGGGGGAGGGATACCGTGGTGATGGTGACGAGTTTCCCGAAGTGCCAGAAGTGCGACCTGGGGGACCTGGTACCGCTGTCCGATTTCGGGAGCCAAGGCGCAGCGATCTACTTCAAGGCCTGGGCTTGCACAAACCCTTCCTGCGGGTTCAACATCAAGATCCGCAACGGCGACTTATACATCGATGAACCCATCACCAACGGGGCCATGCACACCCCGCGGGTGCGGGCCTAGAGCCATAAACCCCAGGCCGCCCTTAGCTCCAGGGAAGGCCACCCTCATCAGGACCATAGCGCCGGCAAGGAAGCGGGCTGCTGTTACAAACAGCCGCCGGTATGCGTCTGTAATTATCGAGGACTCATTCCAAGCGTTATAAGTATCGTGATGGTCATGTGGCGGTGGTCCTGGGCACAGGCGCCAGCGCGGCCCGCTGTGGCCCTAGTTGCCGTCCTATTGGCTGTAGCGACCTTGGGCCCGGCCAGTAAAACCGAAGCCACCCACTCTTGCGCCGCCACCGGCAGCCCCTCCGGGCCCTTCTCTTTCCTGGCCTACGAGGCCGCCGACTACCGCAAGACCTACTCCCAAGCGCTGGAGTTGGCCGCCTATAACGCCCTCTTCCCGGACCTGCCAGCCTTCGCCCTGCCCCCCTTGGAGACCGGCCCGCGCGAAGCCGGGTCCGGCCAGACCTCGGCGCCCTACATACCCCCAGTCCTCCTCAAGGCCATCGCCTGGATCGAGAGCGCCTGGGCTCAGGCTGACGTCAACACCCCCTACGGTCAGATCGGGCCAACCCTCGTCTCTCACGACTGCGGCTACGGCATCATGCAGATAACCTCTGGCATGCAGAACATCACCGGCATCCCCAACCTGGAGCAGGCCATGATCGGGGGCCACTATGCTTTCAACATAGCCCGTGGCGCCAAGATCCTGGCCGACAAGTGGAACCTAGCCCCGGAGTTCCGCCCCATCGCCGGGGACCGCAACCCCTTGCGACCCGAAAACTGGTACTTCGCCCTCTGGGGCTACAACGGCTTCGCCTTCAGAAACCACCCCCTTAACCCGGATTATCCGCCGGACCGGCCGCCTTTCTCCTGCGGCCCCTTGAACGATGGCCTGGGGCACGACCGCAGCCTTTACCCCTATCAGGAGCTCATCATCGGCTGTGCCGCGCACCCCCCGGTGCAGGCCGGGACGCCCCTTTGGGAGCCCGAACAGATCCCCCTGCCAGACCTCTCCAACCCGGCCTACGCCGAGCCATTGAAGCTGGAGAACTGGAACGCCTGCTCCTACCAGGCCCAATGCGCCCCCATGGACATACCACAGCCGGGCCTGGTACCTTCGCCCTCGCCCAGCGACGGGCCACCGTCGCCCTCGCCGTCCGGCGCCAGCCCATCCCCCAGCGATAGCCCAGCCAGCGTCCCAGCCGCGGTGAGCCGCGGGGAAGTCATCGGCCTCCCCTACCTGAACGTCTCCCAGACCTACGTTTCGCTGGTGGCCATTCCTCCTGCGCTAAACGAATCGAGGGAGGTGGTCATATCCAACGGCGGCACGGGCGTCCTGGCCTGGAGGGCGCTGGCCTCCCAACCCTGGATCAGGCTCTCGCGCTACCAAGGGGTGGCCCTCGGCGGCGACCTCAACGCCATCTCGTCGAGCCTTACGATCAGCACTGACACATCGGGGCTTCCGCCAGGCACCTACAGCGGCGCCGTCACCATCGAATCGTTGTATGCGGACGGGGCGCCCCAGACGATACAGGTGACCGTGACCAACTACCCTGAAGGCACCCTCCTGCGCGGTTCTGGGCCGGAGGTCTACCGCCTCACCGGGGGCGTGCGCCGTCACATCCCCAACGTGGCGACCTTCGAGGCCCTGGGGCTCGACTGGGGCAGCGTTCTGGAGATACCGGAGGCTGGCCTGGCTGCCATCCCTGCTGGCAACCCTCTGCCTGACGTGTTGGCCACGGGCAGGCTGGTCAGGGGCGCTGGTCCGGAGGTCTACGTCATGGATTCCGGCCTCCGGCGTCACGTTGCCGACCCAGAGGCCCTTTTCGCCTGCGGCTACGGTTGGGAAGGCATCGCCGCCCTCTCTGACGGCACGCTGGCCTCCCTTCCTGAGGGCGAGCCCGTGGCTGGGCCTCCTTGCCCCCGTTTCGCTCCCCCAGAGGGCAGCCTCCTGCGGGGAGCCGGGGCTCCTGTATTCGTAATAATGGGCGGCATCCGGCGCCACATCCCCAACGTCCCCACCTTCGAGGCGCTGTCCTTCCGGTGGGGTAGCGTGGACGCCGTGCCCGACTGGATGTTGACCCAGGTGCCGGAGGGCCAGCCCCTCCTGGACGTCACAGCTACCGGCAACCTGCTTCGAGGCGCCGGCCCCGAAGTGTACGTCATGCAAGACGGCCAGCGGCGGCACGTCCAGTCGCCGGAAGTGATGTCGCAGTGCGGGTACGGGTGGGACGCCGTCTACGCCATCAGCCCAGGCACGCTGGCGTCGATCCCCCTCGGCCCCACCCTCACTGCGCCGCCATGCCCATCCCTTTCTCTCGCCTCCGGAACCCTGGTCCGAGGCTCCGGCCCGGAGGTCTACGCGGTCGATGGCCCCAGCCGGCGCCACGTCGTCTCGCCCGACGTGTTTCTTGCCTGCGGCTACCTTTGGGGGGACGTCGACCCCTTGCCGGAGAGCGTCATCGCCGCGTTGCTCCCTGGCCCGCCGGTGGAGGCCCCTCCCTGCCCTTAGGCGCAGCTTGCCGCCTCGATTATGCCAGGGGCAGGAAGTGCGGCGCCCCCGCCCACGGCGGAACCGCGAGCCCCTTGCGCACGTTATACCTAGCGGCTAACATCTTGTTCGAACAGCGGCGCATGCTGCCGCCACAAGCTGCCGACGGCCTGACTCTCCGCTTATGACTCACACCCACATCGCAAAACCGCACCCGTTGCGCTACACGGTTGGGGTGTTCGACCTTGCCTCCTACCTCGTGGGCTTTTGGAGGCGGCGAGACCTCCTGTGGCACATGACGGTCCGGCACCTGCGGGGGCAGTACAAACAGTCCGTCTTGGGCTACGCCTGGGCCTTCGTCAACCCCTTGAGCCAGATGGTGATCCTCACCTTCGTCTTCTCCACCATCCTGCGAGGCGGCAGCGAGGGGGTCCCCTTCCCCATCTTTCTCTTCGTGGGCCTTCTGCCCTGGATGTTCTTCTCGGCCGCCATAGCCTCTGCCACCGATAGCGTGGTCGGAGCCGCTAGCCTGGTGACCAAGGTCTACTTCCCGCGAGAGGTGCTGCCCACTGCCGCCGTGTTCACCAAGCTCGTCGATCTGGCCATCGGCCTCCTCATACTGGCAGGACTGATGGTCTTCTACGGGGAGACGCCCGCTTGGACGTCCGTTTGGGTGCCGGCCCTTTTCCTCGTCCACCTCATCTTCACCTTGGGCCTGTCCTATCCCCTGGCGGCCCTCAACCTCTTCTTCCACGACGTCCGGTTCCTCGTAGGCGTCGCCCTCACCCTGTGGTTCTACCTGACGCCCATCCTCTATCCCGTCGACATGGTGCCGTCAAAGTATCGCTTTCTATACGACCTCAACCCCAACTCGCTCTTCGTCAACGCCTACCGGCGCGTCATCCTCCACGGCCAGAGCCCTGGCATGGAGAAGCTGCTCTTGGGCCTAGGCATCTCCCTCGCCACCTTCCTCATCGGTTACTATCTCTTCAAGAAGATGGAGCCGGCCTTTGCAGACAGCATCTAGCCTCAACGAGATCGAGTTCTGGCACGTCAGCAAGCGCTTCCAGCTGGCGGAAGGCCGCTCGCTGCGGGAGTTCGTGCCCGCCCTCTTTCGTGGCAAGGCCTTCACCGAGCCCTTTTACGCCCTCCGGGACGTGACCTTCCAGATCTCCCGGGGCGAGACCGTGGGCATCATCGGACGCAACGGCAGCGGCAAGAGCACCGCCCTCAAGCTCATGGCCGGCGTCATGGCCCCTACCGCCGGCGAGGTGCGGGTGCGCGGCCGCGTCTCCCCTCTCATCGAGCTGGGGGCCGGCTTCCACCCGGACCTAACGGGCCGCGAGAACGTCCACCTCAACGGCTCCATCCTGGGCATGTCCAGCCGCGAGATCGACGAGCAGTTCGACAGCATCGTGGACTTCGCGGAGCTGAGGGAGTTCATCGATACGCCGGTGAAACGCTACTCTTCCGGGATGTACGTGCGGCTCGGCTTCAGCGTGGCCGTGCACAGCAACCCGCAGATACTCTTGGTGGACGAGGTGCTTTCGGTCGGAGACGCCTTCTTTCAGGAGAAGTCCCTGGCCAAGATGCATGAGTTCAAGGCCAGGGGCGTAACCATCGTCGTTGTCTCCCACAGCGTGGAGCTGGTGACCCAGTTCTGCGATCGGGCCATCTGGCTCGATCACGGCCGCATCATGGCGGATGGGCCGGCGGCGGAGGTGGCCCAGCGCTACAAAGAGTCGGCCCATTACGTAGCCGGTGTCACTACCTGACCCGCTATCCATGCCAGGCCACGCCGGCGCTGCCGAGGCGCCGGTCCTGACCCGCTGGCCCGCCATGGTGGTTGCGTCTCCCGGCCTGCGGAACGCCGGCGCCGCGGCAGGCGTATCGCTCCTCTTCGTAACGCCGGTGCTTCTGGCCGCCCTCCTGGCAAACAAGCCGACCCCGGCCTTTTGGGCCGTGCTCATAGGGGACCTGGTAGCCCTTTTCTTCTTCGCCCTCGCCACCTTCCGGCACCCCGCCGTCTTCGTCGGCGCCATGGTCTTCTGGTTTGCCCTCCAACGGCTCACCATCGCGCTCCTGGCGCCCCACGTGCAGGCCGACACGGTGCGGCTCCTAGTGACGTACAAAGAGGGCTTCTACTTCGTCCTTCTGGCCGCTGCCGGGCTAACCTTCCTGCGCCGCCTCAGGCAAGGCCAACGGGATATCGCGCCCCTCTATCTGGTGGATGTGTTGGCCGTGGCCCTGGCCGCCCTCGTCGCCCTCAGCTTCCTCCTCTCATCCTCAGACATCTCGCCCAAGCTCACCTATGCCCGCAGGCTTGCCGCCCCGCTCCTCCTCTACATGGGCGGCCGGCTCCTGGTACCCCAGAGAGACCAACTGCTGGCGGCGCTGAGGCTGGTGGTCTACGCAGGCCTGGGCGTCGCCCTCTTCGGGCTGGTGGAGCGTTTCCTATTGGGCACGGGCTTCTGGCGCGACCAGGTGGATGCCCTCGGCTTCTACGGGAAGCTGGCGGAGAGCGGACTTATGCCATCGGACTGGATTCGCCCGTTCGAGGGCGTGCCGGAGGGCATCTTCAGCGCCTTTCCTCTGGGGGTGCCAGTACGGAGGCTGGTGTCCACCTTTCTTGAACCGACGACTTTGGGCGCCTTCTTGGCCTTCGTCCTTCTCTTGGTCCTTTTCGTTCCCGGCCTGGTGGAGAGCAGGCGAGGCGCCCTGTGGCACGCGGCCGCCCTGGTAGTAGCCGTCGCCCTGGCCGCCACGGTGAGCCGGGGCGGCATGGAGGGCGCCCTCATCGGAGCCGCCGCCATCGTATCTGCCGGCGTCATCTGGCGGGGGCGCCTGGCCCTGCCCCGGCCGCGCCTGCTGCTCGCCGTCGTGAGCCTTGTGCTTTTGGCATCCCTGGCTGTCTCTTCCCTCTCCTTCAGCCAGTTCCCCAACCGGCGGGCCCAGCTCCAGGACTTCCTGAGCACCGGCATCATCTCTGGGTTTCCAGGCTACGAGCCGCCTCCGCCGGATCCCAACGCCATCGATGTCGGCGTCCGCACCCACGTCAACGGGCTGAGCAGCGGCCTGGAGAAGATGTGGGATGAGCCCCTCGGCGCCGGCCTCGGAGCCGCCGGGGGCTGGAGCGAGGCGCCCGAGGTAGGGGGCGAGAGCGCTGTGGGCACTGTCGCTGCCCAGCTCGGGATGCCGGGCCTGGCGCTCTGGGTGGCGTTTCACGCCCTTCTCATAGTCAGTTTGGCCACGGCGGCGCTGCGCACGGCGGACCGCGGCTGGCCGGCCGCCGCGCTGCTGACGCTGGCGGCAGCGATGGGGGGACTGGCCTTCACGGCGGCTTTCAGCGAATCGGCCTCGGGGCTCTTGGGGAACGCGGTGTACTATCTCTTCGCCGGCTGGGCCCTGGCGGCGCTGGCCCCGGGCGGCGGCGCGCTGGCCTACCGGTGGCTACCGGAGGGGGGCAGCGCTCCAGGCGGCTAGGCGAGGACGGGGTATGTCAGGGCCCGGGACGGTAGCCCAAATTCAAGCTGGCACCTTTTTGCGCCACGATGATCGTCTGTTTCGGAATCTGGTGCGAGGGGTCCTCCGCCTGCAAGAGCATCACTTGGAACCCGAGAGCCCGTAGTCGCTCAGCCAAGTCATTGCCGTAGTACCGGTACACAAGCGCGTGCGGGGCATGGTACTCGGGTGGGGCGAGGTAGACGTCCTCAGACCCCCTGACATCAACCAAGACTGTGGTCTTCTCGCCTTCACCGAGCGCCGGCACCTGGAGGACAAAATACCCCCCGTCCTTTAGCACCCGATGCACCTCCGCAAACCCGGCCTCGTCGTCCCGCACGTGCTCGAAGACATCTGCCGAGACTACGACGTCCACCGCGCCGTCCCGGAAGGGCAGCCTCTGCAGATCGCCACCGACAGCCGCTTCGCCCGTGTCATCGAAGACAAGGTTGATGTATCTGAACTTGCGCTTCAGATACGACGGGTGGGCCCGGAAGCCGGAGGTCTCCATTACAACTAGATCCGGGTCGGGATCCCAATCGCGCAGGATGCCCATTTGACCCAGGCACACGCCGAGAACGGAAACCAACATGCGGTCCCGGCTGATGGAGCCGCACGAGATGCAGGCGTAGCCCTCCTTGTAGTGTCCTCCATCCAGACGAAAGCCGGCCCGTGAACCGCAGATGTTGCACTGGGCGCGGCCGCGGCCGACAAGCCCTCCGCGAGCCGACCGAACCATCTCTTCTATCCTGGCCGCCACAGCCCGCGGCGAGTAGTTCTCCTCGACATACGCCAGACCAGCTTGAGACAGCCTCTGCCACAAGTCCTTTTGCGTGTATAACTCCACTACTCTTGCCGCGAACTCCTCTGGCCGGTCGGCAATGAGTGCATCCCTCCCATTAACCAACCCCATGCCCTCGGCGCCTATGGACGTGGTGACTACCGGCAGGCCATGGGCCATACTCTCACCGATCTTCCCCTTGATCCCGGCGCCATAGCGCAAGGGACAGACGAAGACTCTGGCTCCTCCCAGGTACGGTTCTAGCTCTTTCACCCAACCCGTAACGATTACGTCTTCCGACGCTAAGGCCTCCAGCTCCCGGCCGGGCTCGGGTCCCACCACCAATAAGCGGACTCCCGGCAACTTGGCCTTCACCAAGGGAAACACCTGGCGGATGAAGTAGAGCATGGCGTCCCGGTTCGGCAGGTGGGGGTAGTAGCCCACGAAGAGCAAGTCCCGGCGCTCCTCGAAGGGTTTCCCGGGCCCAGCCACTGGGTGGACGTTGGGAATAACGAACACCCTCACGCCCGGCACTTCCCGCTCTAAGATCTCCTTCTCGACTGGACTCACAACCACCGTGGCATCGCAGTTCCGCGCCGCCCACAGCTCCATCTCTTTCAACCGCTCGGCCTCTTGCTTCACCCGGTCATCGCCCTCGACCTCCCCCCGCCTGGACTCCCGCACCCAATGCAGGTCGACGGTGTCGTAGACCAGGACGGCTTGAGGGGCGTGCTGACGTATCAGAGGGACGTAGTGGGCAGCCACCTCAGGACGAGATACGACCACGAGGTCTAGGAGCGGCCCGATACCGGCCAAATCCACTGAGCCGTACAGGACCTCGATGCCGAGTTGTTGCATCTCCCGAGTATATGGCTGCGTAGGCTGGAGGTCCGCCGGCAGAAGGGTGACGCGGTGCCCGTACTGCTTAAGGATACTTAGGAGTCGGAAGATGCGGAGCTCCCCCCCACCTTTGTCAAAGGTCGGAATGTGATAATCGATTACGAAGACACGTTTCCCTGGCGACCGGTCTCGCCCTATGTACGTACCAGCGCTCTCCGGGCGGTGGCCCCTCTCCAAGACGCCACGCCACTTATCCCGGAAGACCACCCTGTTCTCCTGCTGCAAACGCTGCGACAGCTCCCCCCCGCTGGACGTGCCCTCACGGTGGATGACAACGGCAGCCGGCTGGTACAGCACGCGATAACCCATCTGGCGGATAGTGAAGCAGAGGTCGGTGTCCTCGTAGTAGGCTGGGGCGAAGCGCTCATCAAAACCTCCCGCTCGCTCCCAGAGGTTCCGCCTCACCAATAGACAGGCGGCCGAGCAGTAGTCCACCTCCCGGACAAAGTCGTACTCTGGCTTTGTTGGATCCTCATCCCTCCCATAAGCATGACTAGATCCGTCTCTCCAAATAATCCCACCGGCCTCTTGCAACTTCCCTGTTGGATACACCAGCTTCGCGCCCACTGCCCCCACCGTCGGGTCGTTGTCAGCAAGCCTCAGCAGGGCCTCGAGCCAGCCGGGCAGTACTTGCGTGTCGTTGTTGAGCAGAAGAAGGTATTCGCCAGCGGCGAGGGCTGCACCGCGATTGCAGGTCCTGAGGAAACCGAGGTTCTGATCGTTGCGCAGCACCTTGATGTTCTCCATGCGCGCCAGCATCGCCGTTGTCTCATCCGTGGAACAGTCATCGATGACGATAACCTCGTAGTCGCCCCCCCCTGTGTTCTCCAGGACCGACTTCAGGCAGTTGAAGGTGTAGATCGCCTTGTTGTAGACGGGGATGACGATCGAAACCCTGGGGTTAGAAACCTTGGGGAAGGTTAGCGGCCTGATCCGCTTCTCGAAAGCCGGGATCTTTATGGAGCCATTGGAGGGTGCTGCGCGGGGACCACTGCGGGACAAGGAGCGCCATACCTTGGCCCTGGCCCTCCGGAACAAGGATCGAAACCCCTCGCGGCGCGCCACGCCGGCGGCCCGCAGGGCGAGCCGCAAGGCCTTGCGTGCCGCCCGGTAAGGTACGCCGCGCCAGGAATGGGGTGGGAATAGCGCCCGCACTACCTGGCGATAACGCTCTAGTAGGCGGTAGCCCAAAGAGCCACGGATCCCCTCCAGCTCCCCCCAAAGGTAGCGGGCGGCGGCCTCACGCTCGGCCAGGAGCTCCTCAAGCTCTGCCAGGCGTGCCTCGGCCTCGGCCAGCCTTTCCTCATCCTCAGCTATCGCTGCATCCTTATCAGCCAGTTGCCGGGACAGCTCACGCAGCCTGGCTTCTACCAGACTGGAAAACTGGGCCACGGACTCCGCCACGACGCTGGTAGGCACCAGCATGCCGTCCTGCGCTGGGGCGGGCTCTCTGCCGGCCGGTGCGAAGCCCTCTCCCGCCAGGAGGTCTGACCTCTTCGCCGCGATGATCATCTGCCGGTAGGTCGGCTCCCTTTGCCCGCCCGCCTGGAAGACCTCGTTGCTCCAACGGTCGAAGTCCTCTGTGTTCAGGCCAAGGCCGCGCAGGCGCTGCAGGTGATCCCTGATGAGCATCTTGAGAAACCACTCGTCCAAGGCCCCGTTGGGTACAACCTGTGTGGCAAAGCCCATACCCCTGAAAGCGGCCACCGTGGCATCTAGATCGGGGAGGCCGTGGGCTGCGTGCTCCTCAAGGAACCGCACCGTATCCGACGCTGGCCCCAGAACCTCTCGGGCGGACGCCATCACCGTCTTCTCGGTCTCAACGACGCCCGGCCGGTCGAAAGGACCCTGAACCACCACCAGCTCAGCGGCGACCCTCCCCATCTCTCGCAGGAAGGGGTCGCGCAGGGCAGGTGGCACGTGCTCCAGGGTATCGTGACAGGTGACTACGTCGAAAGAAGCATCCTTGAAGGGGAGGGCCGCGCCGGTGCCCCGGACGTATTCCCCGTGGCTCCATGGCAGCACGTCGACGGAGACCACCCGGTCGCCAGGCAGGAACCTGGACAGGGCTGATGCGGCCCCGCCGACATCGAGCACTTGCAGCGACTCCCGGCCCAAGCGCTTCCGGGCACGCTCCAGCACCTCCCGCGTGACGGCGTGCCTTTCGTACTGGTCGAAACCTATGTTGGTCAGGGGCTCAGTCATTCCAAGGGAAGCGGCGTCACGGTAGTCTCCAGGCAGCTAGCCGGGTGTCAGGCGTGACCCCGCCTATTATAGCCGCGCTTGACGTTCCCGGCGATTCCCCCCACACTGGGGAACGATGCCTGGCGCTGCCGGCCAGAGTGCAGCCGCCGGCTCCCCAACCGCCATGCCCAACCGCCCTCTGGTCACAATCGTTATTCTCAACTGGAACGGCCTCGCCGATACCACCGAGTGCCTCCAGAGCGTCTTGCGCAGCAGCTACACCAATTACAACGTCCTCGTCGTCGATAACGGTTCCGGGGGCGACGAGGCGGCGGCCCTGCGCGAAACCTTCGGCAGCCGCATACGGGTCATCGAGAGCCCTGCCAACCTCGGCTTCGCCGGCGGCGCTAATCTAGGCATCCAGCATGCCCTCGAGGAAGCCGCCGACTTCGTCCTCCTTCTGAATAACGACACCGTCGTCGACCCCGCCTTTCTGGACGAACTCGTGGACGCCGCCCTGGCCCTCCCCAACCTTGCCGCCGCCTGTCCCAAGACCTTCTTCTACGACCGGCCCAACGAGATCTACTCCACCGGCGGGTTCTACAGCCTGTGGAAGGGCACCGCCCGCCAAGCCGGCCGCGGGCAGATTGACCACGGCCAGTTCGACGGGATCGCCGAACGGGGCTACGCCGACGGCGTGTGCATGCTGATCCCACGCCAGGCCCTGGAGCGGGTCGGCCTCCTGGACGAGGACTACTTCGCCTACTGGGAGGAGACGGACTGGTGCGCCCGGGCCCGGGCCGCTGGGCTCCGCTGTTACTACGTGCCCCGGGCCAGGATCTGGCACAAAGCCGAACGGTCTCAGGCCAAGTCCAACGCCTTCCAGTACCTCTACCGGCGAAACGCCCTCCTCTTCGTCCGGAAGCGGGGCGGCCTCCTCCCGTTCATGTCGGCCCTAACCCTCCACGTTCTGGTCTACGCCCCCTGGTACTTTCTCCGCCACCCGACCCGCCTCGGCCGCGCGGCTGCGGAGGCTAGGGCCCTCCTGTGGCATGTCCGCAACCGGGCGCAACGGCGGACGTTACTGTAAACTGGAGCCCGATGACCACCACAGCGACGTCCCAAAAGCGCACCCCGGCCTCCGCTGGCCCAGGCGGCCCAGAGCGGCGCCTAAAGGGTCTTGTCCTCAGCGGGGGCAAGGGCAGCCGGCTCCGTCCCTTCACGTACACCAACGCCAAACAGCTCGTGCCCATCGCCAACCGGCCGGTGCTGTTCTACGCCCTGGACCAACTCGTCGAGTGCGGCATCACCGATGTCGGCATCATCGTGGGGGACACGGCTGATCAGGTGAAGGCGGCCGTGGGCGACGGCAGCGCCTTCGGGGCCAGCGTCACCTACATCCACCAGGAGGCCCCTCTGGGCATCGCTCACGCTGTCAAAGTCGCCCGCGACTTTCTGGGGGATTCCCCTTTCGTCCTGTACTTGGGGGACAACTTCGTCCTGGGCGGAATCAAACCCTACGTCGAAGGTTTCTTGAAGAGCGGGAGCAACGGCCTCATCCTTCTTCACCCCGTGGATAATCCTCAGGCCTTCGGCATCGCCGAGATGCGGGATGGCAAGGTCCGTCGCATCGTCGAGAAGCCGGCCCACCCGCCGAGCAACCTGGCCGTCATAGGCGTATACATCTTGGACCGCAATATCTTCGACATCATCGAGACGCTCCAGCCCTCTGGGCGCGGGGAGCTGGAGATAACGGATGCCCTTCAGGGCCTCATCGACGGCGGCTTCCGTCTTGACGCGCTGGTCATGGACCGCTACTGGATCGATACCGGGAAGATGGATGACATCCTGAGCGCCAACCGCATCGTCCTCGACACCATCACCCATCGCTGCCAGGGCCACACCGATGAGCGCTCCCGCGTCTATGAGCCCGTTATCCTGGAGCCGGGGTCCAAGGTGATCAACAGCGTGCTCCGGGGGCCAATCGCCATCGGTCCCGGCACAGAGGTCATCGATTCCTACATCGGGCCTCACACCTCCATCGACCGGGGCTGCCGTATCCGGGGCTGCCGCATCGAGAACAGCGTGGTCATGGAGGACACCACCATCGAGGACGTCCACTGGCCTATCGTCCAAAGCATGATCGGCCGTTCCGTGTACCTCAAGGGCAGCCACGGGGTCGGCAGCGGCTACTCCCTAACCCTCGGCGACCACAGCCGCATCGAGATGCCGGACGGTTAGCGCCGATGCCGGAGTATCTTTTCGTCTACGGGACCCTCATGTCGGGTATGGAGGCCAGCCACCTCCTGTCGGAAATCGCCCGGCCTGTTGGCCGCGGCCGGGTGCAGGGACGCTTGTACGACCTCGGCGAGTATCCGGCCCTCGTCCTGGGGCAACCGGGCGATATCGTATGGGGAGAGGTCTATCGCATTCTGCGTCCCGCGGCCATCCAGCAGATCGACCGTTACGAAGGCTTTGATCCATCCAGGGCCTCTTTCCTGTACCGCCGCGAGGCCACCTCGGTCACCTTGGAAGACGGCGCCAGGATCCAGGCCTGGGCCTACGTGTACAACCGGCCGCTGCCAGCTAGCGCCCGCCGGCTGCTTTCCGGAGATTACCGGCGAGCCGCCCAGGGGAAGATTCTATGACCACCTATCTCGTCACCGGGGGCTGCGGCTTCATCGGCAGCAATTTCATCCTTCGCCTCTTGCGCGAACACCCGGCAGCCCGTGTCATCAACCTGGACGCCCTCACTTACGCCGGCAACCCGGCTAACCTGAGGGACATAGAGGCCGATGCGCGCTACCGTTTCGTCCACGGCAGCATCTGCGACCCGGAGCTAGTGGGTGAGCTGGCGGCGCAAGCCGACGCGATAGTGAACTTCGCTGCCGAGAGCCACGTGGACCGCTCGCTCATGAGCGCCGCCTCCTTCATCCACACTGACGTCTACGGCACCCATGTGCTGCTGGAGGCCGCCAGGCGCCACCCCAACGTAAGGCGTTTCCTGCACATCTCCACCGATGAAGTCTACGGTGAGGTGCCGGGAGGCCAGTTCTCCCTGGAGACCGACCCGCTCCGGCCCCGCAGCCCCTATTCGGCCAGCAAGGCCGGCGCCGAGATGCAGTGCCTTTCCTACATCGAGACCTACGGGCTGCCTGTCATCATCGCCCGGCCCGCCAACAACGTCGGCCCCCGCCAGCATATCGAGAAGTTCGTGCCGCTGTGCACCACCAACGCCCTCAATGATGAGCCGTTGCCTATATACGGCGACGGCCAGCAGGAGCGCGATTGGCTCTACGTCGAGGACAACTGCGAGGCCCTAGACCTGCTCTTGCACCAGGGTGAGCCCGGCCAGGCCTACAACATCGGCGCCAAGAACCACCGCCCTAACCTTTACGTGGCCGAGACCATTGTCGACGCCCTGGGCAAACCCCGCAGCCTCATCCGCTTCGTCCCCGACCGTCCAGGCCACGACCGGCGGTATGGCGTCAACTTCGACCGCATCGCCAGCCTCGGCTGGAGCCCCAGGCACGGCTTCGAGGCCGCCATCGAAAAGACGGTCGCCTGGTACCGGGACAACCGCTGGTGGTGGGAACCGCTGCGAAACGGCGAATTCCGAGAGTACTACGAACGGCAGTACGGCCAGCGCCTGGCCGCCTCCCGGCCGTACGCCAGCGGAGGGTATCACCCATGATCGAAGGAGTACGGATCAAGC
The DNA here is from genome assembly GCA_034432935.1 of Dehalococcoidia bacterium. Lineage (GTDB taxonomy): Bacteria > Chloroflexota > Dehalococcoidia > SM23-28-2 > RBG-16-64-32 > DAOUAG01. Next base: position 17,936 of record DAOUBD010000077.1, read on the forward strand.
AGCTCGTCCCCCACGCCGATGAGCGCGGCTATCTGATGGAGCTGCTGCGCAGCGATGACGACATCTTCCGCAAGTTCGGCCAGTGCTACGTGTCCCTCAACTACCCGGGCGTCGTCCGGGCCTGGCACTATCACAAGAAGCAGGACGACTACTTCGCCGTGATAAAGGGCATGTGCAAGGTGGGCCTCTACGACCTGCGGGAGGGATCGCCCACCCACGGTGAGGCCAACACCTTCTACTTGGGTGAACACAGCCGCATCCTGCTGCTGATTCCGGTAGGTGTGGCCCATGGCTACAAGACCGTCGGCACGGAGCCGTCGCTCCTCATCAACTTCCCGACCGAGGTGTACAATCCCGCCGAGCCCGACGAGTACCGTATACCCTGGGACTCCCCGGACATCCCCTTCAACTGGGAGATCGAGTTCAAGTAGAAGCCAGCTTAGATCATGCGCATCGTCATCACCGGCGCCGGCGGCCAGCTAGGCAGAGCCCTCCAGGAGGCCCTGACCGGGGACGAGGTGGCCGCCTTCCCCCACAGCACCCTGGACATCACCGACAGAGCCGCCGTGGCCACTGCCCTCCGCCGGTTCCGTCCCGATCTGGTGATCAACGCAGCGGCCTGGACCGACACCGCTGCCTGCGAGGCCGACCCGCAACGGGCCCTTGCCATCAACGGCGAGGCGCCTGGTTACCTGGCCCTGGAGTGCCGGCGTCTTGGCGCCGCCCTCCTCCAAGTAAGCAGCAACGAGGTGTTCGATGGGGAGAAGAAGGCCCCGTACGAGGAAGATGACGAGCCTCACCCCATCAACCACTACGGGCAGTCCAAACTGGAAGGGGAACGCCGCGTACGGGAGGTCCTGGAGCGCCACTACATAGTACGCACCTCTTGGCTCTTCGGCGCCGGCCGTGCCAGCTTTCCGGAGAAGGTTCTGGATGCGGCCCGCCGGCAGGGCTCCCTGCGCCTGGTGACCGACGAAGTGGCCTCCCCCACATGGACCACAGACCTGGCCGAGGCCATCGCCAGGCTTATCCGGCACGAGGCCTGGGGCACATACCACTTGACGAACAGCGGCTCCTGCTCCCGCATGGAGTTCGGCGAGGAGGTCTTGCGGCTGGCCGGGCTCCAGGTGCCCGTCTTCCCCACCTCGCAAAGGGAGTTCGGGCTGCCTTACAGGAAGCCGCTGGACTCCACATTGGCCAATCGCCGCGCCGCCGCCTTGGGTATCGCCCTGCGCCCGTGGCAACAGGCCCTGGCCTCGCATCTTGGCGAGAGCCGCGCGGCGGCCAGCCCGGCATCGCCATCGCCAGGCCGGCCAGGCCGGCGCCAGACCGGAAGTTGACGACGAAACCTATGGGCGGAGCCAGCAGCCAGTACCGCACTAACGGAACGGGGGAAGACCCGCCTGAGGTCCCTGGGGCCGCCAGAGACCACTCTCCACCCGAACCTGACAACTATGAAGGCATCCCAGAGTCCGTCGAGGCCGGCCCTACGCCGGCCGTCAAGCGGGCCATGGACATCGTCCTCGCCTCATTGGCGGTGGGCGTTCTGGCACCCCTATGGATCTTGGCGGCCATACTCATCGTCCTGGACTCCCCCGGGCCCATCCTTGTGCGCCAGAAGAGAGTGGGCCTCAACGGACGGGAGTTCGGTTTCTACAAGTTCCGCACCATGGTGCACCGCAAGAAACAGGATGACCTTCACGAACGGCTGCCCCGAGGCGATCTTACGAAGCGTCTTCTAAGCCCGAAGGGGCGCCCCCGTAACGCCACCAGCGTCGGCTGGGCTCTCCGCAAGACCACCGTCGACGAACTGCCCCAGCTCCTCAACGTCGTCCGGGGTGACATGAGCCTGGTGGGCCCGCGCCCCGACATACCGGAGATCGTGGCTGCCTGGCCGCCCCGGTTCCGCCAGCGCCACAAGGTGAAGCCAGGCATGACCGGCCTGGCCCAGGTCAACGGCCGTTCGGACCTCACTCACTATCAGAAGGTGCGGTACGATCTGGAGTACGTGCGCCACCACCCCATATCGCTGGACCTGAGGATCCTCATGAAAACCGTGGCCCTTGTCATTAGCAAGAGGGGGGCGCGCTAGCTTCCCTGCAACACCGCCGCCGCCCAAAACTACCTCCATGCGTATCCTCTTCCTCGCCTCCGAGTTCCCTTTCCCGCCCGATAGCGGCGGCCGCATCAAGACCCACAGCCTCTTGGAGTATTTGCGCGCTCGCCACGGCCTGCGCCTTCTTTGCTTCAGGCGCGGACCCCTCGATGCACGGCAGGAGCGCTGGGCTGGCGACTTCGGCAACGTGGAGACCATCCCTCTCCTCCGCCAGCGCAACGCCCTCAACCTGGCCCGCAGCTACCTGTCGCGCCTGCCCTTGAGCGTCGAACGCAACCGCCACCCGCTAATGGCGGACGCTGTGCGCCGGGCCTGCGCCGATGCCAGCCCCGGCGCCATCTTCTGCGACGGTTGGCTGATGGCCCAGTACGTTCCCCGCAACTGGCCTGGCCTCAAGATTCTGCACGAGCACAACGCCGAACACGTCCTGTGGCAGCGCCAGGCAACCATGGAGCGCAACCCTCTGCGCCGCTGGCTGGTCCGCCTGGAGAGCCGGCGGGTCCGGCGCTACGAGTCCTCCATCCTGCCCCTTTTCGACACCGTGTTCGCCGTGTCCCAGCAGGACCGCGCCGCCTTGGTGGCGGTAGGCGGCGATCCAGCCCGCATTCGGATTCTTCCCAACCTGCCAGAGCCGCATTTGCTTCTCGAGCCAGCTCCATCCTTCGCCTCCTCCGAGCCTCTCGTACTCTATTTCGGCACCCTCAGCTGGCTTCCCAACCTGCAAGGCCTGGACTACCTGCTGCGCCGTGTCTGGCCCATCGTGCGCCAGGCCCACCCCGAGGCGACGCTGGCCATCGCCGGCCGTGGCGCCCCCCCTGGGCTCAAGCGCGCCGCCCGGAGCACGCCCGGGGTTACGTACCTGGGCCCCACCGACGATCCCGAAACCCTCTACCGCCGGGCACGGGTCTTCGTCGAAGCCACCCCATCCGGCGGCGGCACCAAACTCAAGGTTTTGAACGCCATGGCCAGGGGGCTTCCCGTTGTTGCGAGCCCCCAGGCCATCGAGGGCATCGACGCCGTCCCCAACGTCCACGTGATGGTAGGGGAGGACGCCCAGACCCTCGGCCAGGCGATCCTCGCCCTCTTGGGCGACCCCGCCCTCTGGCAGCGCATTAGTGAAAACGCTCGCTCCCTGATGCGCGACCGTTATACGGCAGAGACCGCGTTCCGCCCCTTAGACGAGGCCCTCAGTGGAGTCCGGCACACAGTCTGAAGGACGCCCGCAGCTCGTCGACGTCCTAGGTGTCCGTTTCCATGCCCTGACGAGGCAGCAGGCCGCTGAGGCCATCGCCCGCTTGGCCAGCGATGGCAAGCGCTGCTACGTCGTCAAGCCCTACTCCGAGTTCATGCCCCGGGCCGCCCGCGACCCACATGTACGCGGCATCCTGAACGGCGCCAGCCTCTGCCTTGCCGACGGCGTGGGCATCCTCTGGGCTGCCCACTACCTGTCCCTGCCCGGAGGCCGTCTCCGGGCCCTGGCCCAGCTCCCCCTGTCCCTCGCTTCCCTGATCCTGAACCCGGGCGCCCTGCGGCGGCCCCTGCCAGAGGCGATGGCCGGCGTCGACCTGACGTGGGAGATGCTGGCGCAACTGGCCGATGCCGGCGCCAGCGTGTACCTACTGGGCGGAACCGCAGACGAGAACCAAGGCGCCCTCCGGCAGATCCGGGCGCGGCTCCCATCGCTTCGCATCGCCGGCGCCCACGAGGGCCACTTCGACCCCCGTGGACCCGAAAACGCCCGCGTCATCGCGGAGATCAACGCCGCCCGGCCCAACGCCCTATTGGTAGCCATGGGATTCCCCCGGCAGGAGGAGTGGATCGTGGATAACCTCGCCCAACTGGACATCGGCGTCGCTGTGGCTGAAGGCGGCTCCTTCAGCTTCATATCGGGCGCTGTCTCCAGGGCCCCTCGATGGATGCGCCGGGCAGGTTTGGAATGGCTCTTCCGCCTTCTGCGCCAGCCCTGGCGCATCCGGCGGCAGGCGGCCATCCCGGTCTTCGTCTGGCTCACCGTCCGCAGCCGTCTGGCCCGCCGCTAGCCCGCCCGCAGCCGCCGCAAGAGGCCCGCGTAATAACGAAGGTCAGACGGCCGGGCCAAGAGGGCTTCCAAAGCGCTGCCGCCGCTCACCCGCGCATACCAGTACAGCGTGGCCGCCAGGGCGCAGGCATAGGCTATCGAAGAGGCGATGGCTGCACCGTCTACCTTCAGCCACGGTATCAGGGCCATGTCCAGGGCCACCGTCACCCCTAGGGCGATGAAAGTGGCGTATGTGTTGTAGATGATCCTCCCCTGGCTGAAGAGATAGCTCCCCAGGACCCTGGTAGCGCTGCCAGCGACGATCCCCGGCATGAGGAGCAAGAGGGGCTCCACCGCTGGATCAAACTCTCGTCCGAACAGGATCCTGACGGCGAGGGGCGACACAGCCATCAGCCCAGCGGAGGCCGCTATGCTCACCAGCAGCGTGTTGCGGCAGACCACGGGCGTCGTCTCCCCGGCCTCCTCACGGGCCATCCCGGTGAGCCGTGGCAGCAGCACCATGGCCACGGCCGAGGAGATCCACCAGACGCTCTCGCCGAGCCCGACGGCCACCGCGTAGTGGCCGACGCCAGCGCGGGAGACCCAGGCGGCGACCAGGAACTGGTCCAACCGGTAGTTGAAGAGGGCCGCCAGGTTCGCCACCTGCCCCTGGGCCCCATAGCGCACCTGGTCCCAGAGCACCCGCCAGCGGGGGCGCACCACGTCCCCAAGGCGGACCCGCCCGAGGCCCACCAGCGCCAGGGCCACCAGATCGGCCCAGAGGAACGAGCCCGTCCAGGCCGCCAGGGCCGCAAAGACGTCCAGGGCATCGAGCGCGTAGAGAACCGCGGCGGCGACGACCCCGGCCAGGCCTTGCGCTACGGCCACCGCGCTGAGGGCGAAGAAACGGCTGCTGCCGTGCAGGAACGACGTCAGGATGACGTAGGCCACCACCGCCGGCAAGGCCGCCCCGTAGAGCCAGAAGGAACGGCCCGCTACAAACAACTCATCGCCCGCCGCCAAGGCGTAGCCCGCTAGCAGGACCCAGGCTGCCGCCGAGGCCAGCACGATGGCCGTCAGGCTGCCGGCAAGGAGGGTGCCGTAGGAGTAAGTCCCTTTATTCAGGAAGTAGATGTTGCCCAGCCCGATGCCCAGGTTGGCCACGCCGCCGGCCACCAGGACGGCGTTGAAGAACAACGCATAGGTTCCCAGGCCGCTGTCTCCCAGCCCCTGAGCCAACAGAACGCGCAAGGCAAAGGCCAGGCCGTAGATCAGCACTTGGGATACGAAGACGACGTTGACGTTGAAGAGGAAGCCGCTGTGGGGCTCAGTGTTAGACTGGCTGGCCATCTCGGCTATGACCTTCTCGACATCTGCCGGGCGTTCTGATAGGATGCGTTAGGCCGAAAGACGAGTTGCGGTAGGCCCTGCCCAGACCCTGGGAGACGGCCGCAAGGGAGCGGCCTTCGTCGTACAATTGTAGTGTCACGCTGTCGGGGTGTAGCTCAGTCAGGCTAGAGCGCACGGTTCGGGACCGTGAGGTCGGCGGTTCGAATCCGCCCACCCCGACCATCGCCGGCGCTCCCAGGGAACCGTAATCTGCTGAGCATCGTATGTTCAAAGATGACCCTAACTAATGAACGCTGCGCTGGCCCCAGCCGTTGCCGGCTTGGCAGCCCGTAACGGCGGCCGCGGCGCAACGTCTTTCCTAGCAAGGTGGGAACCTTAAGGCCGCGGCGGGCGTTATAAGTGTAATGTGTAACAGCTCACCCTTCTACTTGTTTTGCAACGAAGAGGATAAGGGCGGCGGAGCACTGGAGTGAATGACGTAATGGTTTTTCAAGCCGAAGATAGGACACGGATCAAGAAGCAGCAGGCAGACCTGGCTATCCGAATGGCCCTCCAGGGCCGCTGGCAGGAGGCCGCCCAGATCAACCGCGCCATCATCGAGTCCTTCCCCACCGATGTTGACGCCTTCAACCGCCTGGGCAAGGCGTTGGCCGAACTCGGCCAGTACCGGGAGGCCCGCCAGGCCTACGAGCGCGCCCTGGAGCTCGACCCGTTGAACACCATCGCCCGCAAGAACCTGACGCGCCTCACCGTCCTGGGTGAGGAATCCGCGCCTCCCAAGCCGGCCACTCAGAAACTCTCCCCCCAGATGTTCATCGAGGAGACAGGCAAGACCGGCATCACCACCCTCCTGCGCCCCAACATGGAGATCGCCGCCCGCATGACTGCTGGCGACCAGGTCGTCCTCGCGCGCCAGAACGGCTCCCTCGTCGTCCAGACCATGCTAGGGGAGTACATCGGTGAAGTGGAGCCGAAGCTGGCCCAGCGCCTTGTCAAGCTCATGGAAGGCGGCAATCAGTACGTCGCCGCCATCTCCGGCCTCGACGAGGACTCCGTGCGCGTCTTCATCCGGGAGACGTTCCAGCACGCGTCGCAGACGGGCAAGCTCTCCTTCCCGCCGGCCGTCAGCGAGTCCTTCCGCCCGTACGTCAAGGGCCGCCTCCTCCGCCATGACGAGGCCGACGACGAGATCTACTTCGAGGAGGCTGAGGAGATGGAGGACTGGGAGCATCCCAGCGATAATGACGAGACAGACGTCACCATCTATGATTTCGGCACCGCCGGGGCAGAAGACGCCGACATCGTTCCCGACGACGAAGAGTAGCGCCGCGGCGCCGCTCTCCCCAGCATGAGCGCCGGCCAAACAGGCGACCGCCCGTTGCCGGAGGAGTGGCAACGGGGGCCCCGCTACGCTGGCGCCTACACCTTCGCCCGATGCCCGCCCACGAGAGACCTTTCCCATGCCGATGCCGCCATCGTCGGCATACCGATGGACATGGCCGTCCTCTACCGCTCGGGCGCCCGTTTTGGCCCACGGGCCATCCGCGATGCATCGGGCGGCCTGCGGCCCCACCACTGGGAGCCGGACAAGATCGAGCCCCCTTTCGACCGCCTGCGGGTCATCGATTACGGCGATATCGAGGTCTTCCCAGGGTACATCGAACAGTCCCTAGGCCACATACAGCGGGAGGTATCGCCCATCATCGATGCGGGTGTTTTCCCCATCATCCTCGGCGGCGACCATTCGACGACGCTCCCCATCCTGCGGGCTTGCGCGGCCCGCCATGGCACCCTCTCCCTCGTCCACTTCGATGCCCACCCGGATTTTTGGGCGGGCCCGCCAGAACGCCCCTACCACCACGGCACGGTCTTCCGTATCGCCGCGCAAGAAGGGCTCATAGACCCCATGTCCTCTGTCCAGATTGGCATCCGCGGCTCCATATCGGCCGGCATCGTGGCCGAGGCCCGCGCCGCCGGCTTCCGTCTGATCACCGCAAGCGATTTCTCCCGTCAGGGCGTACGCGCCACCATCGAGCAGGTCCAGCGGCTGGCCACCCTGCCCGTGTACGTCTCCCTGGATATCGACTGTGTGGACCCGGCCTTCGCTCCCGGCACCGGCACCCCGGAGGTGGCCGGGCTCACCAGCCGCGAGATCGTAGAGTTGGTGCGCGGGCTGCGCGGCCTTCCCCTGGTGGGCTTCGACATCGTCGAAGTGGCGCCCGCCTACGACCACGCCGAGATCACCGCCCTTCTGGCAGCCCACCTCGTCTACGAGTTCCTTCTCGTGCTGGCGGAAGCCCGCCCGGCTTCGTAGGCAGATACGCCGGCCGGGGCGACAAGCCTCTACTGGGGCTCGCGGCCCTCGAGACGGGCTGCGAAGCGGGTGAGCCCCATCCCGCCTGACACCATCACCCGATTGAGCTGATAGGGCGCCGCCGCGTCCTGCTTGATCTCCGGCCAAGTGTTGGGCAAGGGGTTGGTCACCCCCACCGCGTAGCCCTCCTGCCGCAAGATCTCCACCACCCGGGCCTGGGCCTCCCCGCTTCCGTGGGCAAAGGGCTCCCCGTAGGGATACACCAGCGCTTGGACGGGCTGCGAAGCCTTCTCCTGGATGGCCTTCCGGGACTCCCGCACCTCCGCGGCCGCCGCCTCGGCAGTTGCAGCCCCCAGGTCCACGTGGTTCGCCGAATGGGATACGAACTCCATGCCCGCCTGGGTCATCTGCCGTACCTCGTCCCAACTCATGTAGCCCGGGTGATCCAGGAAGGAGGTGACCACGGCGAAGCTGCCCACGAACCCGTATTTCTGGAGCAAGGGAAAGACGTAGAGGAAGTTGTCCTCGTAGCCATCATCGAAGGTCAATATGACCGGCTTTTCCGGCAGGGGAAGGCCGTAGAACATGGCGTTGGCTAGCTCCGCCAACGTGATGCTGCGGTAACCTGCGCCCTGCATGTAGGCCAGCTCCCCCTCGAAGTCGGCCGAGAGCACCGTGATGGTCCGGCCCTCGAAGTCTGCCGGCCACTCCGGCGCGACGTGGTGGTAGACGAGGATGGGCACATCCAAGGAGCCCTGGGCAGCGGGGGCCGGAGCGAAGGACGGAGCCCGCCGCCCCGCGGGGCCTAGCCCCGCTACCCGCCACTCACCTTCCTCCTCCGCCACCACCACGGGGACCAGCGAGAACTCCGGCACATCCCTCCCATCAGCCCGCAGCTTGTACGGGACGCTGAAGGCGCTTCCGTACTCGACGCCGGTATCGGGGTCGCGCCACGGTGCCGGGGCCGACGGCTCCCCCAACTCGATGCCAAGCTTGCGCCCGCCGAACTTACGGCTGAGGAAAGCCGAGAGGGTCTCTGGCGAGCCCCAGGCCTTGCGGGGCGCCGCCGCCAGCAGACCCCACAGCTCGCCGTAGCGCCCTCGGGCAAAGGCGGATAGGAACCGCTGGCCGGCCTGCGCCGCCGCCTTATCCGGGCGGGCCTCCGGTGTCGACTGGGCTGATGCAGTGGTCGCAGTGGGCGCGGCGCCCGTCTCGCCGGGGGCGGGAGCCGCATCATCGGAGGAACAAGCGGCGCTAGCGGCTGCCGCCACCAGCGTCAGGAAGGCCACCGTCACAAGCTGCACAAGGGGGGGCCGCCGGCCCCTGCCGTGGCCCCTCGCCTGCCCAGGCCTCACCTTACGATCGCTCCCGTTCCCATCGAGCCAATATAGCACGGGCCGGGCGTTAAGGTCGCACGCTTGGGGCGGGGGGATGATTGGGGGTATAATAGGTGATTCTTCCCCGGGAGGAGAGCTATGAAAGCGGGCCACCTCAAGATCTTACTGCTAGCTTTACTAGCACTGGCGTTTGCACTCCTGTGGAAGGATGGACCGCTCACGCCAACGCCAGGAGGAAGCCGGCCAGCGGCTGCTGAACCCGCCGCCGGAACCTCGGGAGACGTCAACTGCGATGGGGCCGTCAACGCGGTCGACGCTCTGCAAGTGCTGCGCTACATCGCCGGCCTGTCAGCCGCGGCCTGCCTAGGCAGCGCTGGTGACGTGGACTGCTCCGGCAGCATCGACGCGGTCGACGCGCTGCTCATCCTGCGGTACGTGGCCGGCCTAAGGACGACGGTGCCAGACTTCTGCCCGCCGATCGGCGGCGGCTCGCCGCCCGAGGAGGAGCCCACGGCTTATGACCTTATTGACGAGGCGTTGGCCCAGGGCCAGATCGACGAGGAGGCGGCCATCCTTTACTCCGTATACGCCCTCTTTGATGATCCCAGGCTGCCGACCGCTTACGCTGGCGCGCCTCCTCCCGACTTCGAGTCGCGTCTAGACCTCACGCTCGTCGCCTCCCAGATCGACAGCTTTTCCGAGACGGTGAGGGCCCAGATCGAGCCCTTCCTCATTGCGCCGATGCACGCCGGGAGCTGGTGGGACTTGCGCAATAACCCTCAGGCGGCTACAACAGTCGACCTCAGCCCGCTCTCGACGGCGCCCGGCCCCATTCTTGACGGCGACTGGATTTCCATCGCCACCAGCAACAATCAGGTGCGCATCTGGTATCCGGTCAACGACTTCTCCCTCTTCCAGCTAGCGAACGATACGAAGCAAGAGATCGACTTGCACATCTGGCCTCAGCTCGTGGCGCTGATGGGGCGAGAGCCACTGCCAGACGGCGGAGCCACCACGCCAGGACGCGGCGGGGATGACCTGACCGACATCGTGATAGCCCCGGACATGCCCGCTTTCATAACGATTGGCCTGTCCCCTAATTTCTGCGAGCGTACTGGTGCCATCGTGCTGGCCAACCCCGGCGAAGCTGCGCGATTAGGGGTGCCGTTTAAGGCTGCCATCGGCCACGAGCTCATGCACGTCTTTCAGTTCGCCCTCGATAGAGCGAATCGTCTTGGCGGGAACGGCGGTTGCGCCTCCGACGAGTACGAATGGTGGGAAGAGGCCTCCGCGGTCTGGGCCGAGGACTACCTCTATCCTTCGGCCAACAGCGAGCACACGGGGCCCCGGGGCGAGCGCCAGGTGCGGGACTTCATGACCGACCTCGGCTCGCCGCTGGACAAGGGTGGCTCTGGCCGCATCGGCGGGTTTTACGTCTCCTCCAGCCGACAGTACGGCGCGTACCTGTGGGCGTTCTACGCCGCGCGGAAGTTCGGAAACGACGTCATCGGTCAGATGTGGCGCAACATGGAAAGCACGGGCGCCCTGGCAGCCATCGATAGCGCACTGCCGCAGGGTTTTGAGAAAGCATGGCCGGAGTTCGCCGTGTTCATCCTCAATCAAGCGCCATATGACTTCTTTCGACAGCAGGACAGCGTCCAGCAGAGCCCGGACGCGTTCGCGGACCAGGGATACGGTTCTTTCGCCACCTTTCGCCATCACGATGAGCCCGTGAAACTGGACAGCTTCGTAGGCTATGAGCAGATTACCAACGAGGGTGACTTCAGTCCCGACTGGTTCGGAGACGAGCACCTCTCTATGACCTACAACAGCTACCTGTTCCCAGACCCGGAGGTTAGATCCGTCGCCTTTTACAATGGCATGACCTTCTCCGCCGACCAGGTGGAAACCGAAGCCGGCAAGCTCTGGCAGCCGATGCCGCGACCAGCGGAGGAGATCCGGGGGCTGACCGTCCAGGCGCTCATCAAGTACGCCGGGCAAGGCTGGCAGTTGGAGGACTGGACTTACTATCAATACAAGAACTTCTGCCGCGATGTGACGGCCGAACGCATCGAAGAACTGATAATCATCACAGCGAACAGCGTCCCGGAACGGAACTACCAGGTTCAGAGTCCTGATAACGGGCCCAAGGTGTGGGTCTCCGACATGGGCTGCAACCGCTGGCAGGGCTCCGTGCGCATGGAGCAAACGGACCCAGACGGCTTTCATCTGACGGTCGAGGTTCCAGAACTGGTGCTCGAGCGCGACCCTTCTGAGGCGGGTACGCCGTGCTGCGGCGGCTATATCGTCAACTACCTGCCGGTTGGGGGGACGCTGGAGTGGCAGGCAGACGGTATGATCGGGCAGTGCACCGTCAGCGGCAGCGGCACCGCCCCGCTCCAGCAGTATCACTCGTTCGCCACCTTCAACTACGTTCCGGAGGGAGCGTACCACCGGGCGGCGGGCGGCACCGTGGCCACGGACGTGGAGCAGCAGTACAGCCTGGACTGTCCAGACTTTCACGATGTGCTGCCCTTCTACCCTTCCATCACCTTCCCGCTCTCGGAGACGCCCGTCGAGGTATTCGAGGTGGGCAGCAGCTTCTTCGGCACAAGCCGTGTCGATCCGGTTGAGGTGACCTGGGACCTGCAGGCCGTGCGCCAGTAGCCCCGGTGCGGCGCGCCCAAGGTAAGGGCTGCCTGCTATCATGGGCCTGTGGCCGCACCAGCGGAGATCATCGTCGCCAAGGATCTGGTAAAACGTTACGGCTCGCTGGCCGCCGTCGATGGCATCTCCTTCTCTGTGGCCGCCGGCGAATGCTTCGGCTTCCTGGGGCCCAATGGCGCCGGTAAGACGACGGTCATACGCATGATGACCTGCGTCTCCCCGGTCACCTCGGGCCAGCTCACCGTCGATGGCCTGCCTGTCCAAGAGGCCCCGCGCCAAATCAAGGCCCTTCTCGGCGTCGTGCCCCAAGAGGACAATCTGGACCCGGACCTCACCGTCCGTCAGAACCTCCGCGCCTACTCCCGCTACTTCAACCTGCCCAGGGCGGTCGCTGAGGAGCGCATAGACGAAGTGCTTTCGTTCCTTCAGTTGACTGATAAGCAGCACGAGCGGATCGACGCCCTGTCTGGAGGACTGAAGCGGCGGCTCACCATCGCCAGGGGTCTCCTCAACGCCCCGAAGATCCTCGTGCTGGACGAACCGACCACGGGCTTGGACCCGCAGGCCCGCCACCTCGTATGGCAGAAGCTACGCCACCTGCGCAGCCAGGGCACTACCCTGATCCTGACCACTCACTACATGGATGAGGCGGCCCACCTCTGCGACCGCATAGTCATCTTGCACCAGGGGAAGATCATCGCCGAGGGGCCCCCCGAGGAGCTGGTGAACCGCTACGCAGGCTACGAAGTCATCGAGCTCCGGCTCCGGCAGGGGGACCGCGAGACGGCCTTGAACAGCCTCCGGGGACGCCATGGCGTCTCGGTGGAGGCCGTGGAGGACATGGTCTACGTCTACGTCCAGCGGGAGAACGGCCTCGATCTCAACTCCCTGAAGCTGAATGCGGAGCGTGTGGTCTACCGCCGGGCCAACCTGGAGGACGTATTCCTGAGGCTGACCGGCAGAGCCCTGGGGGAAGAGTGATGGCCCTAGCCAGTTCCAGGCTCCGCCTTTGGCCAGACGTCTCGCCCCTGGCCTTCCGCGTCTGGCAGAGGAACCGCGACGTCTACCTCAACATCTGGATGTCGGAGTTCATCTGGCCCATCGTCGAACCCCTGGTCACCCTCATCGCTCTGGGCCTTGGCCTGGGAGGCCTCGTCGAGCTCGAGGGAGGCCAGCGGTACATCGACTTCATAGCGCCGGGCATCTTGGCGGTCTTCCCCATGTGGTCAGCCACCGCCGAGGCGGGATGGGGGTCCTTCTTCCGCATGGAGAGCCAGCGCACCTTCGACGCCATCATCGCCACGCCCGTCAGCATCGACGACGTGACGACGGGGGAGGTCCTGTGGGCCGCGACCAGGGCCCTCATCAGCACCTGCTACATCGGCGTCATGGTGCTGGCCTTTGGCGCCGTTCACTCCGTCTGGGCCCTCGCCGTCTTCCCCTTAGCCGTTCTTCCCGGCCTGATGCTGGGGGCCATCTCCCTCTGTTATACCGCCATCGCCCGCTCCGTCAGCTCCCTCAACTACTTCTTTGCGGCCTACATCACGCCTCAGTTCTGGCTGGCGGGGGCCTTCTTCCCCCTGGACCGCTTGCCCGGGTGGGTACAGGTTGTCGCCTGGTTCACCCCCGCCTACCACGTTGTACGGGTCTACCGGGGGCTTCTCGATGGCCACCCGCAGTGGGACTACTTGGGCGACGTGGCCTGGATGCTCGTAGCGGGCTCTGCCTTCTACTATCTCGTCCTCCGCCTCATGCGCCGCCGCCTCATCCGTTAGCCCGCAGGCCGCCTCTTCGGGTATCATCACCTCATGGCAGACACAGCACTTATCGCCATCCCCCGGTGGCGGGCCCCTACCTGGGAGCGCACGCTCCACTACTACCAGTCGATCCAGGCAGCCGGAGCGTCTTTCGTCATCGTAGAGGGCGACCTCCTGCCGCCGGGCGCCTCCGGCCTCCTCCTAACCGGCGGGACCGACGTCAACCCGGCCCTGTACGGGGAAAAGCGCTCCCCGGAGACAGACCGGCCCAACAGGGCCCGCGACGCCAACGAGCTGGCCCTCTTGCGGCAGGCCCTGGAGCGGGACCTGCCGGTGCTCTGCATCTGCCGCGGGCACCAGCTCCTGAACGTGGCCTTGGGCGGGTCCCTGCTCCAGCATATCCCGGGCGATGGCCACCGGGCGCAGCCCAGCGGGGAGTCCCGGTGGCATGAGGTTACAGTGCTCGGCGGCCGCTTGGCGGAGATCTACGGCTCCGGCGCGACGCTGCGGGTCAACTCCCGCCACCACCAGGCCGTAACCGAGGACAGGCTCGCGCCCGGCCTGGCTGTCTCCGCCCTCTCGCCGGATGGCCTCATCGAGGGCGTAGAGAGCCACGCCCACCGCTGGGTGGTGGGCGTGCAGTGGCACCCCGAGCGCCCCGAGATGCACCCGGGCTCGGATCCCCTCTTCGAGGCGTTCGTCAAGGCCTGCGCCGCCGCCGGCCGCTCTCCCGCCCCGGCCCGGCAGGATCGCCGCTGAGGGCCCGGGAGGGCAACGGGCCGGACGGCGTCTGCCAAACGGCCTATCCAGATGAACTTATTCGCGATTTCGGGTATGATGTGTGGGTGACACCTTCCCTTACCTGGCCTGCCGCCCGTGCGCTGGCCCCCTTCCTGCCCGTGAGGAACGCTCATGACGACTGAGACGGAAACCCCCTCCTTCGGCAACGTACGCCCCATCAAGATCGAAGAGGAGATGCGCTCCTCGTACCTGGACTACGCCATGAGCGTTATCGTGGCGCGGGCCCTGCCCGATATTCGCGACGGGCTCAAGCCCGTACAGCGCCGCATCCTTTACGCCATGGACGACATGGGCCTCGGGCCCGGTTCCCAGTACAAGAAGAGCGCCCGTATTGTGGGCGAAGTCCTAGGCAAGTATCACCCCCATGGCGACGATCCCGTCTACGAGGCGATGGTGCGCATGGCCCAGCCCTTCACCATGCGTTACCCGCTGGTGGACGGCCAGGGCAACTTCGGCTCCATCGATAACGACCCGCCGGCTGCCATGCGCTACACCGAGGCCCGCTTGGCCCCGATAGCCGTGGAGCTACTGGCCGATATCGACCGCAACACCGTCGATTTCGTGCCCAATTTCGACGACTCCCTAAAGGAGCCCGTGGTGCTGCCGGCCCGGCTCCCTAACCTTTTGGCCAACGGTGCCTCCGGCATCGCCGTAGGCATGGCCACCAACATCCCGCCCCACAACCTGGCCGAGCTGTGCGACGCCATCTCCTACCTCATCGACCACCCAGAGGCCACCACGGACGACCTCTCGGCGATCGTCAAGGGCCCCGATTTCCCCACCGGCGGCGTCATCTTCCGCTACGAGACCGTTCGCCTGCCGGCCACCAACGGCCAGGGCCCCACCACGGAGCGCCGTGACGCCATCCGCACAGCCTACGCCGACGGCAAGGGCCGCATCATCATGCGGGCCAAGGTCCATGTGGAAGAGATGCCCAAGGGCAACCGCAACCAGCTTGTGGTGACCGAACTGCCCTACCAGACCAACAAGGCTGCCCTCGTCGAAAAGATAGCCGAGCTGGTCCGCAACAAACGAATCGAGGGCATCGCCGACCTGCGGGACGAGTCCGACCGGCACGGGATGCGGATCGTCATCGAGCTGAAGCGGGAGAGCCAGCCCAGCGCCGTCCTGAGCGCCCTCTATAAGCACACTGCGATGCAGTCTGCCTTCGCCGTCAACATGCTGGCTCTAGTGGACGGCCAGCCCCGTACCGTCAGCCTGAA
The DNA here is from genome assembly GCA_034432935.1 of Dehalococcoidia bacterium. Classification (GTDB taxonomy): domain Bacteria; phylum Chloroflexota; class Dehalococcoidia; order SM23-28-2; family RBG-16-64-32; genus DAOUAG01. The sequence continues at coordinate 33,518 of DAOUBD010000077.1, forward strand.
GAAGATCCTAGAGTCCTACATCAACCACCGCCGCGAGGTGATCCGCCGCCGCAGCGAGTTTGACCTGGAGAAGGCCCGGGAGCGCGCCCACATCCTGGAAGGTCTACTGAAGGCTATCGACATGCTGGACCAGGTCATCCAGACCATCCGTCGCTCGCCCTCGGCAGAGGAGGCGAAGGCGCGCCTCATGCGCTCGCCCTTCGGCCTGACCGACCGGCAGGCCCAGGCGGTGCTGGACATGCAGCTCCGCCGCCTGGCCCGGCTGGAGCGCCAGAAGATCCAGGACGAGTACGCCGATCTCATCAAGCAGATCGCCTACCTCGAAGACCTCCTCGCCAACCCCCGCAAGATGGACTTCTTGATCCGGGATGACGCCATGGACCTGAAGAAGACCTACGGCGACGCCCGCCGCACGGAGATCCGGGACCAGGAGCCGGAGGAGTTCTCCGAGGAGGACATGGTGGCCCACCAGGAGGTGGTGGTCACCCTCTCCGCCCGGGGGTTCATCAAGCGCTTGCCCCTGAGCACCTTCCGGGCCCAACGCCGGGGCGGCGTCGGCATCATTGGCATGAAGACCCGCGAGAACGACGCCGTACGCCACCTGCTGGTGGCCGACACCCACGACAAGCTCATCTTCTTCACCGACCGCGGGCGTTGCTTCCAGGTCAGGACCTATGAGGTCACGGACGAGTCGCGGCAGGCCCGCGGCGAGTCCATCGCCCAACTCCTGCCCAGCCTAGACCCCAAGGAACGCATCACCGCGGTGGTCCGCGTCCCTCCTGAGGCCGAGCACGACTACATGATCATGGCCACACGCCTGGGCGAGGTGAAGAAGACGCCGATGCGGGGCTTTGCCAACGTTCGCCGCGATGGCCTCAACGCCATGGATCTGGAACCCCGCGACGAGCTCGTGGCGGCCAAGCTGGCCACGGATGACGACCAGGCCATTCTGGTAACTGCCCGTGGGCAGGCCCTCAAGTTTCCGGTGCGTCAACTGCGTTCTGCTTCCCGCCAGTCCGGCGGGGTGCGGGGGATCCGCCTGGCGGCAGGAGACCAGGTGGTGGCCATGGACATAGCCCACGCCGGCAAGGAGCTTCTGGTGGTCAGCGCTCAGGGTTACGGCAAGCGGACGCCGGTGGAGGACTACCCCTTGCAGGGCCGCGGCGGCCAGGGGGTCATCACCTTCAAGACCAACCCCAAGACCGGCGAACTGGTCACCGCCCGTACCGTGGACCCAGAACACGAGTTGATGGTGATATCGGAGGGCGGCACCGTCCTGCGCACCCCCGTCAAGCACATCTCCCAGCAGGGACGCTCGACCCAGGGTGTGACCATCATGGACGTCAGCGAGGGCGACAGGGTGGCCGCCATCGCCGTCGTGGACATGCGCCGGGAGTTCAGCGGCATCGAGGCTCTGCCCACCGGCGCCGTGGTGAAGCCCGGGGCCCGGCCAGGGCAGCCGGCCGCCCCCAAGAAGGCGCGCCCGGCGCCTCCGCCGCCGCGGACACCTAAGGACAAGAGGGGCTAGCCCGATGGGACGGGTTGCCAGACGCCTCCAAGAGCTCGGCCTGGAGCTGCCCCAGCGCCGCTCGGCGGGCCAGTACGTAGGCGCTGTCCGCTCGGGAGACCTCATCTTCGTCTCCGGCGCGGGGCCCGTGGGCCCAGGCGGCATCATCACCGGCAAGGTTGGCGCCCAAGTGGATATTGACGCCGCCAAGGAGGCCGCCCGTTTGTGCGTCCTCAACTGTCTGGCCGCCATCCAGGAGGTCACCGGCGACCTGGACCGGGTGACGCGAGTCGTCAAGGTCGTGGGCTTCGTCAACAGCGCGCCGGGCTTCAACCAGCAGCATACCGTTATGGACGCCGCCTCCAGCTTGCTGATATCGTTGTTCGGTGAGGCTGGCGCTCACGCCCGAAGCTCCGTTGGCGTTCCAGACCTGCCTATGGACATCGCCGTGGAGGTCGAGATGATCGTCGAAGCCGCCGCAGGAGGATAGACCGCTAGGCGAGGGGAGGGTACCCCATGAGCCCGCGCAACGACATCTTTACGGAGTTCCAGCGCATCCATGAACGCATGGAGCGGGCCTACCAGCGGGTTATCGGCGGGCCCGGGAGCCCCCGCTTTTGCGTCCCCTTCCTGGAGCCGCCCGTCGATATCTACGAGACCCCGAACGAGGTGGTGGTTCTGGTCGAGATGGCCGGCATCTCGCCCCAGGACGTCAGCATCCAGCTAGACGGCACGGTCCTCAGCGTCAGCGGCGAGAGGAGACCGCTGGGCGGACGCCCGGGCCGGGTCTACTCCCAGATGGAGATCCCCCACGGCCGCTTTCAACGGGACCTCCTGCTGCCAGCGGAGGTTAACGCCGAGGCCGCCCATGCCGTCTACAAAGACGGCATCCTAGAGATCGTGCTCCCCAAGGCGGCTCCCGTCAGCGGGCGCCGCCTCCGCATCACCATCCGCTAGCCCGATCCAGCCATGTTGAGACGCTGAGGTGCTGATGAACGAGGGCCAAGACAGGCAGGCGCCGCTGGAAGAGAACCGCGCACCACCCCCCAAGACCTCGACCCAGGTCCCCTCGGTGATGCCCGCTATCCCCAGCGGCTCTACCGTCATGTACCCCCAACAACTGGTGCCCGTCCTGGCCACCGAAGAGCGCGATATCCGCGCCATCGATGACACCGCCTCCTCCGAGGGCAAGATGATCGCCATCTTCCCCCAGAGCGCCATCGCCGAGGGCCGTTACGAGGGTGAACTCCTCCCCGTAGGCACCGCCGCGACCATCGTCCGCATGGCCAAAGGGCCCGACGGCGCTATCCACGCCATCCTCCAAGGCGTTAGTCGCATCCGCCTTCTCGCCGTCGAGCAGGAGCACCCCTATCCTGTCGTACGCGTCGAACCCTTGCGCGACGAGATCGAACCCTCGGTGCAACTGGAGGCCAAGGCCCGGGCCGCCATGGACGCCTTCGTCCGGGTGGTCGATCTCTCGGAATCGCTCCCTAAGGAGCTGGCCACCGCCGTCGCCAACATCGGCGAGCCGTCGGCCTTGGCCGACTTTATCGCGGCTAACCTGCCGCTGAAGGCCGAGCAGCGCTACGCCATCCTAGAAGAGACCAACGTGAGCAAGCGCCTGGACCAGGTGCGGGACCTGCTGGCCCACGAGGTGGAAGTGCTGGAGGTGCAGTCCAAGATCCACGCTGACGTGCGCGGCGAACTGGACAAGCGGCAGCGGGAGTTCATCCTGAGGGAGCAGCTCAAGGCCATACAGCGGGAGCTGGGAGAAGGCGAAGGGGCGCCGGAGCTGGCGGAACTGAAGCAGCGCCTGGAGGCCGCCGGCCTGCCAGAGGCCGCCCGCAAGGAGGCCGACCGGGAGATGCAACGCCTGGCCAACATCCCGCCCATGTCCCCCGAATACCAGGTAGCCCGCACCTACCTGGAGTGGCTGGCGGACCTACCCTGGAACAAGAGCACCGAGGACCAGCTAGACATCCGCCGGGCCGAGCAGATCTTGGAGGAAGACCACTACGGCCTGCAAAAGGTGAAGCGCCGCATTCTGGACTATCTGGCCGTGCGCCAGCTCAAGAAGGGCGAAGCCAAAGGCCCCATCCTGTGCTTCGTGGGCCCGCCCGGCACGGGCAAAACCTCCCTTGGCCAGTCCATCGCTAGGGCCCTTGGCCGCAAGTTCATTCGCATGGCCTTGGGAGGAATCCGGGACGAAGCCGAGATACGCGGGCACCGCCGCACCTACGTCGGCGCCATGCCTGGCCGCATCATCCAAGAGATCCGGCGGGCCGGAGTGAACAACCCCCTCATCATGCTGGATGAGGTGGACAAACTGGGCGCCGACTTCCGCGGCGACCCGGCCTCTGCCCTGCTAGAGGTCCTCGATCCTGCCCAGAACTCCACCTTTACCGACCGTTATCTGGATGTGGCCTTCGACCTCTCCCGCGTCTTCTTCATCGCCACCGCCAACGTCACCGACACCATCCCCAGCCCTCTACGCGACCGCATGGAGATCATCGAGCTCCCCGGCTACACCGAGCACGAGAAGCTGGAGATCGGCCGCCGCTATCTCCTGCCGCGGCAGATGCAAGAGAACGGCATCCCCGAAACGGCCCTCCGGGTGACGGACGGCGCCATCCTGGAGATCATCCGCTCTTACACTCGCGAGGCCGGCGTCCGGAACCTGGAAAGAGAGCTGGGCAGCATCTGCCGGGGCGTTGCCCGGCGCATCGCCTCGGGGGAGGAGGGCCCCTTCGCCATCGGCACCGAGGACGTCGCCGAGTTCCTGGGCCCGCCGCGCTTCCGCTGGGAGATGGCGACGGAGCAGGACGAGGTGGGCGTGGCGACGGGGTTAGCGGCCACCGTTGCCGGGGGCGACGTCTTGTTCGTGGAAGCCACCATCGTTCCCGGCAGGGGGCGCCTCATCCTGACCGGCAAGCTGGGGGACGTGATGCAGGAGTCGGCCCAGGCCGCCCTCACCTACGCCCGTTCCCGGGCGGCTGCCCTGGGCATACCAACCAGCGCCTTCGAGAAGAACGACATCCACATCCACGTGCCGGCGGGCGCCGTGCCCAAGGACGGCCCCTCCGCCGGCGTCACCATGGCCACCGCCGTGGTCTCGGCCCTCACCCACCGCCCGGTCCGCAAGGAGGTGGCCATGACCGGCGAGATCACCTTGCGGGGAAAGGTGCTGCCGGTGGGCGCCGTCCGCGACAAGGTCCTGGCCGCCCACCGCGCCGGCTGCAAACGCGTGGTCATACCGCGAGACAACGTGAACGACCTCCTCGACGTCCCCGAGGAGGTCCGCCGCGACCTCGACTTTGTCCTGGTTGAGCACGTAGACGACGCCCTCAATGCGGCCCTGCACCCGGAGAAGGCGCAGGAGAAGCCGCGCCTCGCCGCCGTCGGGGGCTAGGCGGCGCCCGTGGGCGAAGATCTGGCCCGCGCCTTCATCTCCTTCTTCGCCATCGTCGACCCCATCGGCAACGTCGCCGTGTTCTACCTGCTGGCCAAGTCCTTCAGCCTGGGCCGGCGCGTGCAGATCGCCACGGTCGCCGTGGGCACAGCCCTGGCGCTCCTCCTCGTCTTCGCGCTGGCGGGCCGAGAGGTGTTGGACTTCTTGGATATCTCGGTGGACAGCTTCAAGGTGGCCGCCGGCTTTCTCCTCCTGCCCACCGCTTACCGCCTCTTGGAGCGTGGCCAGTCCATCGATATCACCGCCGGCGAGGAGGCTGACCCCGTACAGATCGCTGTGGCGCCTTTGGCCACGCCCCTCATCGCTGGCCCCGGCGCTTTGGCCACCGCCATCTCCCTCTCCGATACCTTGGGCCGGACCCCTACGGTCCTGGGCGCCGGCCTTGTCCTCCTGCTAACGTTCGTCGCCTTCACAGCCGCGGCCTGGGTCTTCCAAGTACTGGGGGCGTCCCTCCTCAGGCTTCTATCCCGGCTGGTGGGCATCCTGCTGGTGGCCATCGCCGCCGATTTTATCCTGGAGGGCCTAAGCGCCACCTTTTAGGGCGGCGTCCGGGGAGCTGGCCCCGCTCTTCAGTACCCGCGCGATGGGTCCACCACGTTGCGCAGCGCTTCCCCCGCGAGATAGCGCCGCAGGTTGTCGCAGAAAAGATCCACGGCCCGCTCCATGTAGCGCGGCGTCCCTCCGCTGATGTGGGGCGTGACCAACACGTTCTCCAGACTCCAGAGCTCGCTCTCCGCCGGCAGCGGCTCGATCTCGAAGACGTCCAGCGCCGCGCCGGCGATCCAGCCCTCCTTCAAGGCCCGTACCAGCGCCCGCTCATCCACGACGGCCCCTCTGGCGATGTTTATGATGACCGCCCTCGGTCTCATGGCCCGCAGCTCCGGCTCGCCGATGAGTCCACGGGAATCCGGCGTCAGGGGCACGCTCAGCACTACGTAGTCGCTCTCGGCCAGCAGGTAGAGCAGGTCTGCCGGGGGCAAGATTTCGTCCACGAACGGCGCGCCGGCTTCCCGGCCCCGGGACCGCTGGTTAGCCGACCGGCGCAGGCCCAACACTCGCATCCCCAGCTCGTGCGCCAGGCGGGCCACCCGTGTGCCTATGGCGCCCATGCCGATGATGCCCACCGTCCGCCCTTCCAGCTCGTCGGGCCAGTAGGGCTGCCAGGCCCGGCTGGCCTGGGCGCGCCAGGCCCGGGGGAAGCCCTTGGCGAAGGCGATCATGGCGCCGATGACGTACTCGCTGATGGGCACAGCGTGGATGCCGCTGGCCGTGGTGACGGTGATGCCGGATCTCAGCACCGGCGCGTCCAGCAGCCGGTCAACCCCGGCGCTGGTCAACTGGATCCAGCGCAGCCGGGGCGCCCGCGAGGCGATGTCCTCCGGCACCACGGGGTTGGACAAGATCACCTCCGTCTGGGCGAGGATAGCGTCGAGATTGCGCCGCGCCTCTTCGGGGCTCTCCTCGCCGCCAGCGGGCGGCTCCCCGTAGCCTGCCCACAAGGGCCGCCCGCCCCGGTACTCCCGGCGCTGCGCCGGCGTCAGCGCCCACACCTCCAGCCGGGGATCGGTATTCCGGATCTTTTGCTGTAGCCCCTCCTCTACGGGAATCGCCAGGGTGACGCGTACCTTTTCTCCCATGGCAGCGGCCTACGCGGCGTGCGCTTCGGTGGCATGGCCGCGGCGCTGGACCGCCATAGTTTCGTCGATGGAGGCCATTCTTAACCCTTCGTTAACTGACAGCGCAGTACACATAACTTACTGTATATCTAGGAGCCAGCCAAAGCTCCCACTACTGCCGGAAACAATCGTACCGGGCTTCCCGGGGCGAGCCAAGAGAGTGCGAGGGACCGAGGTGACGGACGGCGGACGGCCCGCAGAGGGCGGTGAGAGCCAAACGACGAGCCCAAAGGGAGGGTACAGGCCATCTAGGGGGTTTCTCTTCGGCATGGCCGGCGTCGTCTTCTTGGCCATCGTCCTAGCGGCCGCCGCCGCCGTCGCCGCTAGCCGCGACCCGCAAGTACAGACAGGCCCTCTGCCGCCACCGCCGCCAGTAGAGGTCACCAGGCCGCCCAGGCCGGTGACGCCCGAGCCCGACATCACCTCCAACCAGCCGCTGCGCGTGGAGCCTGACGGTGGGCAGGCCCATGCTCCCGCTTCCGGCGTCAGCGCCAGCCCTACTGCCGTGGCCAGCTCCTGGTCTACGGGCCCCATTTTGTCAACCCCGGCCCCCGCAGCGGCCATCAGCCCGTCCTCAGCCTGGCTCGCCCAGCAGGCCGCCTCTATCTACGGCGTACGCATAGTCCTCGAAGGGCAAGACTGGGGAGACGATGAGACCGCCCAGACGGAAAACATCGGTGCCGTCATCAGCGCCATGGACGTCCTTCCGGTCACCGTCACATCCTCCATCGCTGCCCACCCGGCGGGCCCGCTGGCGCTGCTTTCCAACACCCAGGGCAGGACCGAGGGCGGATGGCAGCCCTATGGTGGCGGAGGGCTGAGCTTCTACACCAACTCTGATCAAGGGCCCTCCGGCTACGGCCCCTCCAACCAGGTGGTGCTGGATAAGGGCGCCGACCGCATGACCGTCGCTCACGAACTGCTCCACGCCTACCAGTTTCGCAACGTTGGCCCGGACGGCTACGCGCTGGCCCTGCTGGGAGAAGAGATGCGTTCCTTCATGGCCGCCACCGGATGGCGCCAGACAGCCTCCGATGAAGAGCTGCGGCGTGCTGTCCACCAGCCATGGGAGGCCCTCTCGTCCCTCTTCCGGTACGAAGGACGCCCTCTCACCTACGCAGACCGCGACGGCCAAGCCGTGTCCCTCCCTGTCAGCAACCCCATCGAGGCCTTCGCCACTGCTGGGGCCATATACTACGCGCGGCCCGCAGGCATGGCCCTCCCGGACTGGCCGGAATACTGGGACTGGTTCCGCGCCAACCTCGGCTGAGCCTACAGCCCCTCCGCCAGCCTCAGCGCCAGCCACTGCGGCAGCCCTGCCTCTCGCATGAGCCGTTGAGTCGCCGCGACATCGTACTCCACCCTGCGCAGGGTGATGCGCCCATCGGACGTATCCAGCAGCCCATAGGCTGCCCGCGGGTCGCCATCCCGGGGCTGGCCGACGCTGCCGGGGTTGATCACCAGGCGCGGCCCCTTCGGGTCCAGGGATACCGCAGCCCCATCGCCGAGCCGGTACAGCCCGCAACCCCCTTCCCGGGACGGGTCCTGTACCGCCAGCATGGGCACATGAGTGTGGCCCACCAGGGCGAAGGGCGTCTCCTGTCGCGCCAGGTGGGCCAGGGCCGCCTCCGGGGAGTACATGTACTCCCAGACCGGCGCCCTGATGGTTCCGTGCACCAGAGTGAAGTCACCCTCCGTTATCACTTCAGGCAGCCCTGCCAAGTAGGCCCTCTCGTCATCCGTCAAGCGGCCTCGGGTCCAAAGGACGGCGCGTGCGGCATCGCTATTGAAGTCTTGCGCGTCGAGGATGCCGGCCGCCGCCCAGTCGTGGTTTCCGGCCACGCTTACGGCGCCTAGCTCCCGCAACCTGGCTATGCACTCCGATGGCTGGGGCCCATAGCCTACCGCATCTCCGAGGCTCCAGAGGGCGTCTATGGCCCCCCAGCGGGACGCGGCGTCCGCCACGACGGCCTCTAGAGCCGCCAGGTTGGAATGCACGTCAGAGAGAACCAGGATGCGCATATGGCCGGCAAGAGTATACATCCTTTGGCGGCCACCGATGGGACAGGGTCTGGCCGCCCCTTATAATGGGCCAGATGCAGGTCTCCCAAATCGGTGAGTTCGCCCTGATTCAGCGTCTGGCAGAAGCCCTCGGTCAGAAGGGCCCGCCCGAACTCGTCGTAGGCATCGGCGACGATGCTGCCGTTTGGCGCGCCGGCTCTACCTACCTCGTGGCCACGACGGACACCTTGGTGGAGGGCGTCCACTTCGTAGCCGGAGCCATCCCGTGGGCAGACCTGGGTTGGAAGGCCCTCGCCGTCAACGTCAGCGACATCGCCGCCATGGGCGCCCGGCCCCTCTTCGCCTTGGTAACCCTCGCCTTGCCGGCCAACACCCCCGTCGCCAGCGTCGACGCCCTCTACGAGGGCCTCAGGGACTGCGCTGGCCGGTTCGGCGTGACCATCGCCGGCGGGGACATAGTGCGCGCCCCCCAGGTCTCCCTGACGGTGGCCCTTTTGGGCCAGGCCCAGGTCCGGCGGGGCCGCCCCCTCCTGCTCCTGCGCTCCGGCGCCCGGCCGGGCGACGTTATCGCCGTCACCGGGTCGCTGGGCGAGGCAGCTGCGGGCCTGCGCCTTCTGCAGCAGGGCATGCCGCCAGGCGACCCTCGTACGGCTGCCCAGTTGCGGCCGGACCCGCCCCTGGGCGTCGCGCAGCAGGCAGCCCGGCTGGGCATCGTTTGCGGCATCGACATCTCCGACGGCCTGCTCCAAGACGTGGCGCACATCTGCCGGATGTCCGGCCTAACCGCGGTCCTCCGCGCGAAAGCGATCCCCATAGGCCAGACGGCCCGCCAGGCGTTCCCGGCGGAGGCCCTGGCCCTGGCCAGCACCGGCGGGGAAGACTACCAGATGGTTCTTGTTGCGCGGCGTGCCGTTGTCCAGCGCTTGCGCGCCTCCTCGGCGGCTGCTCTCACTGAGATCGGCGAGATGACAGAGGGCCCGCCAGAGGTGCGCCTCCTGGACGAGGCCGGCGCCGAGCTCCGCTTTCCCAGCAGCGGCTGGGATCACCTGAGGCCGTGACTAGCCCGCCCACCGTCTTCACCTCTCGCAGCGCCCGGCAAACCCGGAGCCTGGGCCAGCGCCTGGGCGCCCTGCTGGAACCTGGGGATGTCGTTCTACTATCCGGCGAGCTTGGCGCCGGGAAGACGACCTTTGTCCAGGGCATCGCCCAGGGCATCGGCTTCGCCGGCTCCGTCTCCTCCAAGTCCTTCGTTCTGTTGGGCGAGTACCGCGGCCGCATCACCCTGTACCACGCCGACCTCTACCGGCTGGAAGACCCTCAGCAGGTGCTCGACCTGGGGCTGGAGGAGGTGTGCGCCGATGGCGCCCTGGTGGTGGAATGGCCGGAGCGGGCGCCCGGGGCCTTGCCCGATGAGCACCTCCTGGTTTGCTTCGAGGTGGTTTCGGCCAACCGCCGCCGGCTGCGGCTGGAGCCGAGAGGCCAACGGGCGGCGCGCCTAGCCGCCGCAATGGCCGGGAGGCGCTGAGTGGAGCTATCCATCGACACGGCCTCCGAGATGGCGTCCGTTGCGGTGTCCCAGGAAGGGCGTCTGGTGGCGGAGATCACCTGGCTCTGCCGCCGTAACCACACCGTCGAGCTGCTGCCCACCGTGGAGAAGCTCCTGGGCCAGGCTCGCATCAAGCCCGCGGACATCACCGCCGTCTTCGTCTGCCTGGGACCTGGGATGTACACAGGACTGCGGGTGGGGATCAGCACGGCGCAGGGTTTGGCCTATGCCCTGGGCATCCCCACCATGGGCGCCGGCCGGCTGGAGCTGGACGCCTATCCCCACGCCGCTTTTCCGGGGCCCATCATCGCCGTGCACCGGGCGGGCCGCGGCGAGCTGGCCTGGGCGGCCTACCGGTCTGGTCCCTGGCGCGAGCTCCGGCCTCCGCGCCTTTCCGGCCCTGAGGCCATCGCCCGGGCTGTACGCCGCCGCACCCTCATCGTCGGGGAGGTGGACGATTCCCTGGCAGGTTACCTGAGGGAGGCCACCAAAGGCCGCGCGACGGTCCTGACGGGGGCCGCAAACCTGCGCCGCGCGGCATCCCTGGCGGAGCTGGCCTTCAAGCGCCTCGAGAGCGGCGGGGGGATGTCCCCTGCCCTTCTGCGGCCCATCTACCTGCGGCCCCCAACGGTGATCGCGCCGGGCCCTCGCCAGTAAGCTGGCGGATGCTACAATTGGCGGAGATAACGATCCATGGACCGCACTGAACGCACGCTGGTCTTGATCAAGCCAGACGCCATGCAACGGGGCCTGGCCGGAGAGATCATCTCCCGTCTGGAACGCCGCGGCCTACGCATCGCCGCCATGCGCCTATTTCAGATGGACGAGGCTCTGGCCCGGCGCCACTACGCCGAGCATGAGGGTAAGGACTTTTTCCAGCCCCTTATCGCCTATATCACCTCCAGCCCCATCATCGCGGCCGTCTTCGAGGGCCCAGAAGCCATCCAGGCGGTGCGCAACACCGTCGGCGCCACCAACCCAGCCAAGGCCCAGCCGGGCACCATCCGCGCCGATTTCGCGTTGGAGACGGGGCGCAACCTTATCCACGCCTCGGACTCACCACAGTCCGCCCAGCGGGAGATCGCCCTCTTCTTCCGCGACGATGAGATCTGTTCCTACCAACGAGACACCGACCGCTGGATATGGGAGGCCGCCACCTGATGGCCGTCCAGCCCGCGGTTGTGGACCCAGCGAGGTTCCGCCTCGCCCCGGAAGACCTGCGCCTCACTGCGGACCCAGTCTTTTTCCAGTTCGAGTGCACCGAGGAGCTGACGCCCCTTACGGAGTTCATCGGCCAGGACCGGGCCTTGCGCTCCCTCCAGTTTGGCCTCGGCCTCCAAAAGCCCGGCTACAACATCTTCGTTACGGGTCTCACGGGCACCGGCAAGGCCACCGCCATCCTGGAGTACGTCCGCCGCACGGTCGAGGAGAAGAAGGCGGCCGGCGCCGTGGCCCCGCCCAAGGACTGGTGCTACGTCTACAACTTCGAGGATCCTGACCGCCCCTGCGCCATCTCCCTGCCGCCCGGCCTGGGGCGGCGCCTGCGGGACGACCTCAACGAGCTTCTGGACACCGTCAAGACCAACATCGTCAGGGCCTTCAGCAGTGACGAGTACGAGCGGCAGAAGCGGGAGATCTTCGAGGAGGGGCAGAAGGCCGCCCAGGCCCTCATGGAACGGGCCCAGAAGGAGGCGGAACGGGCCGGCTTCCTGCTCCGTTTCCTGCCCACCGGCGTGACGCTCGTGCCCATCGTCGAAGGCAAGCCCATGACCCCACAGCAGTTCAACGCCCTGAGCCCAGAGGAGCGCCGCATCATCCAGGAGCGCGAGGCCGAGATCGCCGACTCTGTCAACGAGGTCGCCGAGCGCCTGCGGGCCATCGAGCGCGAGGTCGTCAAGGCCGTCGCTGCCCTGGACCGCCAAGTGGCGGAGGTCGTCATGCGCGGGGTGTTCGACGCCGTCGCCGCCCAGTACCGGGAATACGAGCAGGTCTCCGCCTTCCTGGAGAAGCTCCGGGCCTTCGCCCTCGATAGCGTCGACCTCCTGCGGGACCAGGAGGGCCGCGGCCTCCCCGCCGCCCTGGCCGCCGCTGCTCATCCAGACCCGTTCCTCGCCTTCCGCTGCAACGTCTTCGTCGATAACTCAGCGACGGAAGGGCCACCCATCGTCGTCGAGCCCAACCCCAGCTGGACCAACCTCTTCGGCCGCATCGAACGGCGTGCCTACCTTGGCACCTACGTGAGCGACCACACCCTTCTCAAGGCCGGATCCGTCCACCGGGCCAACGGCGGATACCTCATCCTCAACCTCATAGATATCTTCTCCAAACCCGGCGCCTGGGACGGCTTGAAACGCCTCATCCGCACCAAAGAGGTGCGGCTGGAGGACCCCATGGAGCAGTACGGCCTCCTGACGCCCCAGGCCCTGCGGCCCGAGCCCATCCCCGTCGATATCAAGCTCATCATCACCGGCGACCCCCTCTCCTACTTCCTCCTCTCCACCTACGATGAGGAGTTCTGGGAGATGTTCAAGGTCAAGGCCGACTTCGACCACCAGATCGACCGCACGGCCGCCAACGTCCTGGCCTACGCGGGCTTCATCTGCGCCTGCTGCAACCGCGACGGCTTGCGCCACTTCGACCGCACGGCGGTGGCCAAGGTCGTGGAGCATGGCAGCCGCATGGCCGAGGCCCAGGACAAACTCTCGGCCCGCTTTGGCCTCCTGCGTGACCTCATCGTCGAGGCCGACTACTGGGCCGGCCTAGAGGGCGAAAAGCTGGTGACGGCCCGGCATGTGGAGAAGGCCATCGGCGAGCGCATCTACCGCCTCAACCTCATCGAAGAGCGCCTGCGGGAGCTCATCGCCAAGGGCGTCATCATGGTGGACGTTACAGGGGCCGTCACCGGCCAGATCAACGGCCTGGCTGTTCTCGACTTCGGCGACTTCAGCTTCGGCCGGCCGTCCCGGATCACCGCCCGCACCTTCCTTGGTCAAAGGGGCGTCGCCAGCATCGACCGCGAGTCCCAGCTCAGCGGCAAGATCCACGACAAAGGCGTCATGACCATTAGCGGCTATTTGGGACACAAGTACGCGCAAGACAAGCCCCTGGCCCTTTCAGCCACCGTTAGCTTCGAGCAGGGCTACGAGGCCGTCGAGGGCGACAGCGCCTCCCTGGCGGAGCTGTGCGCCATCATCTCCAGCCTTGCGGACGCGCCCATTCGCCAGGACCTGGCCATGACCGGCTCCGTGAACCAGCGGGGAGAGGTGCAGCCCATCGGCGGCGTGAACCAGAAGATCGAGGGCTTTCACGATGTCTGCAAGGCGATGGGCATGACGGGCACCCAAGGGGTCATCATCCCTACCCGCAACAAACGCAACCTGATGTTGCGCCCGGATGTCGTCGAGTCTGTCCGCAAAGGCCTCTTCCACATCTACGCCGTAAGCACCGTCGACGAGGCCATCGAGCTACTGACCGGCATCCCCGCGGGCGAGCGCGGCCCCGATGGCCTTTACCCGGAGGACACCATCAACCGCCGCGTCGACGACCGCCTGCGCCAGATGGGCGAAGCCATGCGGCAGTTCGGCCGCCGGCCCCGGGACGGCGCCGGCCCGGAGAAGGCCGAGGGAGCAGAAGAGGAGAACGGAGGGGCGCAGCCGGGCTAGCGGCGCCGCGGCTGGAACCGGCGGCTGCCGCCCCCTATTGGATCCTCACCACCGGCACAGCGGCGTGCCACAACCCCTCGAGATCGTAGTACTCCCTCTCGGCAGGGGCGAACAGGTGCACCACCACATCCCCATAGTCCAGGAGCACCCAACCGGTGCCGGGCTCCCCCTCGCGTCCCAACGGCTCCACTCCGGCGGCCAGCAGCGCCTCGTCCACCGCCTCCAGAATGGCGGCCGTCTGCCTCTCCGTCTCGGCGCTGGCGATGACAAAATAATCGGCGAAGGACGCTACGTTGCGGATATCCAGCAGCAAGATGTCCTCCGCCTGCTTATCGGACAGTACGTCTATGATCTTGCGCGCCAGGTCAGCGGCTTCCAGGTTACCTCCCCACGTCTTGTCGCCTAGGGATCTGCCCCCGCGGGGCGACTCATTATAACATGTAGGTGCCATGCCTCGCGCCCGGGTCGCCGTCGCCATGTCTGGAGGAGTGGACTCCTCCGTCGCCGCCGCCCTGCTCCTAGAGCAGGGCTATGAGGTCATCGGCATTACCATGAGGCTCTGGACCCAAGAGGACCCCTCCGCGCCCCGCTACCAGAGGCGCTGCTGCTCCGTCGAAGATACCGACGACGCCCGCGCCGCCGCCGAGACCCTGGGCATCCGCCACTATGTCCTCAACATGGAGCGCGAGTTCGCCGCGGAGGTCGTCCAGCCGTTTGTCGAGGAGTACGCCCGGGGCCGCACCCCGAACCCGTGTCTAGCCTGCAATCAGCGAGTCAAGTTCCGCCCCCTCATGGCCCAGGCTACCGCCCTCGGCGCCCACTACCTGGCCACGGGCCACTACGCTCGCATCCGCCGCAACGGCCAAGGGTATGAGCTCTGGCGGGCGGCAGATGGGGCCAAGGACCAGTCCTATGTCCTCTACACCCTCGGCCAGGACGAACTGGCTCGCGTCCTCTTCCCCGTGGGTGACTACCAGAAGCCCCAGGTTCGTGAGATCGCCCGGCAGCTGGAACTGCCTAACGCCGAAAAGCCCGATTCCGCCGACATCTGCTTCATCCCTTCGGGCGACTACCCTGCCTTTGTCGCCCAGCGGGTTGGTACCCGGCCTGGTCCCATCGTGGATACGGCGGGGCGGGTCATCGGCCAGCACGAGGGCATCGTGGGCTACACCGTGGGCCAACGGCGCCGGCTTCCCGCCCGCGGCGGCCAGGGGCCCCTGTACGTGATCGATGTCGACGCCGCCGCCAACGCAGTGGTGGCGGGCCCCCCGGAGCGCCTCCTAGCGGAAGGCCTAATCGCTGAGGACGTCTGCTTCGTCAGCGGCCGGGCCCCCAACGGGCAGACCCCCGTGCTGGCCCAGATCCGCTACCGGGGCGCCCCCGTGCCGGCATCCCTCGTAGTACGCGGCGGCGGCACGGCCGAGGTGCGCTTCCAGGAGCCCCAGCGCGCGGTGACGCCAGGCCAGGCCGTTGTGTTCTACGATGGCCCAAGGGTCCTGGGCGGCGGAACGATAGCCCAGCGTTTGTAGTCCGAAGGTCGCCTAAGACGGGCTGTCTGCTATAATGTGCGCCGTGCCCGGCCGTCGCTGCTACGGCCGACTGCCGGAAACAGCGGCTTGCGCCCCAGGAGGTAACGCCTTATGGAGATCGGTCCTCTTGTCATCCGGGAAGAACTGCGCGACTGGTTCATCATCGCCTATACGGCCCTCGGCGCTCTCCTCTTCTTCATCGCCATCTTCTTCACGACTGTGGTCGGCCTTCTTTCCACCGGCACTGTCCTCCGCGCCCGCCGCATTCTAAAGGACAGCGTCCAACCAGCCATGGAGAACGTGCGGGAGACCACCGAGAGCGTGCGGGGCACTGTGGCCTTCGTCTCTGACTACGCCGTCAGCCCCGTAGTCAAGGCCTACGGAGCGGCGGCCGGAGCCAGGCGGTTCATCGCCGTCATAGCCCGCATAAGCCGGAAGCGATAGGAGGGGCGGCATGAGATTCATCATGGGGCTGCTGCTGGGGTTTGGCATCGGCTTCGCGGTGGCCATCCTGTTTGCTCCGGAACGCCCCCAGAAGGCCGGCCCGAAGTGGGCAGGGACGGGCAAAGAGAGGGGCCAGCCCGCCGCCGCCGGCAACCACCAGGGGGCCAGCGGGCTTCAGTCCTTCATGCGCACCCTCCGTGAGCGCCTGGACGAGGCCCTCGCCGAAGCCAGAGAGGCCTCCGCCGAGGCCGAGCGGGAGATGCGGGCGCGTTACCAGCGGATGGCCCGCCGCAGCGGATCCAAGGACGGCAAGCCCGCTAGCTGAGAAACGCGCTGGCGGAGGGGGTGGGATTCGAACCCACGGTACCCGAACGGGTACACACGCTCTCCAGGCGTGCCCAATCGTCCACTCTGGCACCCCTCCGCTCTGGTTTGGCGCCGCGGCAGCCGGCGCGCTGCGGCATCCAGCCGCCGCGGCCCTAGCAGTCTAGAAGTGGCGGAGGGGGTGGGATTCGAACCCACGGTACGCCAAAAGGCGTACAACGGTTTTCGAGACCGCCCCGATCAACCACTCCGGCACCCCTCCTTCCAGATCGTACCATAACGTCCTATAGCTGCCGAATAGGGGCATCCGGCCCGCCTCACGCCGCGCCCGCGAGCCCTGCTACGGGGGGCCGTTCCCCCACAGTCCCAGCACCTCGCCCATGCGCCGCGCGTTGCGCACCGCATAGTCACCATGGCAGTTGTTGAAGAGTACATGGGTCTCCCTGGTCAGCTCCGCCAGGCGCCTGACCCGTGGCGCCAGATCCAGAATCTCCTCCTCCGTGTACAGGTAGTCGAACCGGTCGGCCGCGCCCAGGCCCTTCTGCTCCCACACCAGCGAGTTACGGCCATGCAGGCGCATCACCCCCAAGGATGCCGTCGCCGCTACAATGGGCGGCACGCTGCTTCGGAAGCCTTGCGGCTCGTCTACGCACACGAAGGCTATGCCGTGTTCAGCCAAGAAGGCGAGGGTCCGCTCCTGATGCGGGGCATCCGAGAACCAGAGACCGTTGCGGAACTCGACAGCCATGCGGTACTGGCCCAAACGCTCCTTGGCTTCCAAGATGTACTCCCGGCTCCGGGCCCCCGGCAAGAACCACGGCGGGAACTGGAAAAGCACCGCCCCCAGCTTGCCGGCGCTATCCAGCGGCAGGAGCGCCTCGTTGAACCGGCGCCAAGCCTCCTCCACCAGCTCCCGCGGCGCGTCCCGAAGATACAGGTTCGTCTTGGCCTGGGCCTCAGCCGGCAGCGACTCCCTCAGGTCCCTGGGCAACGTACGCACCTGGACCGGATGGTGGGTGAACAGGCCATACGCCTTGACGTCGAAGGTGAAGCCCTCCGGTGTCCTCTCGGCCCAGAGGGCGGCGTTCCGCTCGGCCGGTATCGCGTAGTAGCTGCTGTCTACCTCGACGATGGGGAAGCGCTGGGCGTAGTAGCGGAGCCTCTCCTCCGGCGTTCTCAGGCCCGGCGGGTACCAGCCGCTGTCTAGCAGCGTCTTGTCCGCCCAGGAGCAGGTGCCCACCAGGACGCGCGCGGCCACGGCCCAATTATCGCATACAGATGGGAGCGCCAAGGCACTGTCCCGCCACGGTCTGCTTCAATACAATCGAGGCAGGATGAGGCGCACTCTGGAAGCCGCCGATGCCCTCCGGCTTCTCAACGGGGGCCCTGTGGCCCTGGTCACCACCAGGTGGCGCGACCAGACGGACGTCATGCCCGCCATCTGGACGTCGCCCCTCTCGCGGACGCCGCCATTGGTAGGCGTGGCCATCAACCCGGCCCGGCACACCCACGACATGATCCGCTTCTCCGAGGAGTTCGCCCTCAACTTTCCGGCCCAGGACCTCCTGAACCACACCCACTATTTCGGCGCCGTCTCCGGCCGCGACGTCAACAAGCTGGAGCTGGCCAAGCTCCCCACCTTCAGGGCTGCCAAGATCAGCGCCCCCCTCATCGGAGGCTGCCTGGCCTGGGTGGAGTGTGGCCTGGAAGACGCCCTCCGCGTCGGCGACCACACCCTCTTCGTCGGCCGCGTCCTGGTAGTCCAGGCGGAGGGCGAGGCCTTCGATGAGACGTGGCTGGTGGGCGACCCCCAGTTCCGCCCTCTCCACTACCTTGGGCTGGACCGCTACGCCATCCTGGGCCAGCGCCTGAAGGCCGAGCTTCGTACCACCGAGGAAGGCGCCATCGAGCTGGCGGAGACGCCCGAGGAGCGGGAGCGCCGGGAAGAGGAAGAGGCCAGGGAGCGCGAGCGGCGCCAGCGGGAAGGGGAGGAGTGAGCTCTTCCGGCCGCTGCCGACCTTTCACGAATCCGTAAAGCATTTGACTCTTACGTAAAGGGCTTATACCATGCCCTTGGTCTTCCTGACGGGTAGCACGCCCCGCGTCTAGGAAAGGAGCCTGTAATGGACTTTCGCTTTACTCCTGAAGAAGAAGCCTTCCGGCAGGAAGTGCACGACTTCATCGAGAAGGAGTGCCCTCCGGAGCTCCGGAACGTGGACATCGGCATCCTGGACAAGCTGGGGAGCCTGATGGCCTGGCGCAAGAAGCTGGCGGAAAAGGGCTGGGTGGCTCCGGCCTGGCCCAAGGAGTACGGTGGCGCCGGGATGACGATTATGCAGCAGTTCATCTACAACCTAGAGACCGCCCGCATGCGCGCCCCTTCCACCCTCCTCATCGGCGGCCTGGGCGTCGCCATCGTAGGCCCCACCATCATCATCTACGGCACCGAAGAGCAGAAGCGGGAGTACATCCCTCCGATCCTGAAGGGGGAGACGATGTGGTGCCAGGGTTTCTCCGAGCCCGGCGCCGGCTCGGACCTCGCCTCCCTCCAGACCCGCGCTGTCCGGGACGGCGACGACTACGTGATCAACGGCCAGAAGATCTGGACTACCCTGGCCCACCTCTCTCACTACATGCTGCTCCTGGCCCGCACCGACCCTAACGCCCCGAAGCACAAAGGCCTCTCCTACTTTATCGTTCCCATGAAGACCCCGGGGGTCACCGTTCGGCCCCTGGTGAACATGGCAGGGACCCACGAGTTCAACGAGGTCTTCTTCGAGGACGTGCGCATCCCGGCCAAGAACCTCCTGGGCGAGGAGAACCGGGGATGGTACCAGGCCGTCACCACCCTGGACATCGAGCGCTCCAACATCGGCTCGGCTGTAGGCCAACATCAGGCGGTGGAAGACCTGATCCGCTTCGCCCAGGAGAACCGCCCCACGACTTGCATCGATTCCAACCCGGCGATGCGCTACGAGCTGGCGGAGCGCTGGGTGGAGACCGAGGTCTCCATGCTGCTGTCCTACCGGCTCGTCACCCTGCAAAACCGAGGCCTTATCCCCAATTACGAGGCTTCCGCCACCAAGCTCTACTCCATGGAGCTCAACCAGCGGATCGCCAACACCGGCCTCAAGCTCATGGGCTTATATGGCCAATTGGCCCGGGGCAACAGATGGGCCCCCCTGCGCGGCCGGCTAGAATTCACCTACCTGCGCTCCGTGGCCAACACCATCGAGGGCGGCACCAGCGAGATCCAGCGCAACATCGTCGCCACCCGAGGCCTCGGCCTGCCGCGGAGCAACTAGCCGCCGCCTCAGGCCTCCCTAGCGAATCCGCTCGCCCTTCGAGTGCCTCACGGCGAGCGGGATGGTACGTGGTCCAGCAAGCGACACGCCGCTCATGCTGAGGCTCTCGAAGCATGAGGCGTATGCTCCGCTCACCCTTCGACGGTGCTCAGGATGAGCGGGAAGCGGTGCTTCGGCGTGTTCCACCCGCTCGTGCTGAGGCTCTCGAAGCATGAGCGGGCCCCCAAAGGATGAGCCGCGCGCACTAGCCTGCCAGCGTAAAAGGCGGAGGGGCGGGCCCTCGAAGGCCCGCCCCTCCGTCGCTCAGGGGGATCGCTGTTGACTTAGGCGCAGCCCGGCGGCAGCAGGTTGGAAAGGCCGGCCGCGTAGCGCAGGATGCGCATAGCATCGATGGCGTCGGCGTCACCGTCGCAGTCCATATCGCCCCGTATGCGGGCGGCCTGGGCGATGCTAAGCCCCGCCTGCGCGGCGCACCCGGCTGGGTTGCCGCCCAGGCCGGCTACCTGGCGCAGCACCTGCAGGGCATCCAGAGCATCGATGGACCCGCTGCAATCGACATCCGCCGTCTGAGGCGCTCCGGTGGTGGCCACTGGCGTGGGACTGGGAGTCTCAGTGCCAGGCGCAGGAGTCTCGGTGCCAGGCGCAGGAGTCTCCGTGGGCTCCGGCGTCCCGGTCCCAGGAGTGGGTGACGGCTCTGGGCTGCCCGTCGGCGCCGGCGATGGGCTGGCTCCGCCAGTCCCGCAGTCGTCGCTGTCACCGTCATGGTGCTGGCTATCCCCATCGTGGTCGTCGTCGTGGTCGTCGTCGCAACGTGGCGACGCCGATGGACTAGGGGCCGGCGTGGCCGTGCCAGCGCCGCAGTCGTCTCGGTGCCCGTCGTGGTCAGAGTCGCCATCGTGGTCGTTGTCGTGGTCGTCGTCGCAACGTGGCGACGCCGATGGACTAGGGGCCGGCGTGGTGGTGCCAGCGCCGCAGTCGTCGTCCTCGTGGTCGCCATCATCGTGGCTGTCATCGCGGCTGTCGCAATCGTGCTTGTCGTGATGGCCCCCGTCGGCATAGGCCGCCGGGACGCCCGCCTGATAGGTGAGCACGCCTCCAGCCCCGTCGGACCCATTTCCCAGGCCCAACACGAGGGCCAACGCTAGGGCAGTTGAGAGGCCCAAGCCTAAGAAGACACGCCTATAGTTCACGTTCCTCCTCCTCACATCTCGAGCCGCTGGGGCTCGCCTGCACAGATGGTTTCAACGGTGTATATCGCTGGCGCCGCCCCATATTCGCCGCCGGGCGCCTCAGTTGTTCCCAGCGCCGGGGGCATGATACCGTATGCGAGCAGCCGCCCTGAGGCGGCCGACCTGGCCAGTCAGCGGGCCCCGCTAGGAGGAGCGCCTCTCATGAGCAAGGAGATCTACGAGATCGGTGAGATACCCCCGCTGGGGGAGATACCCCGCTACATGTACGCCCAGGTGATACGCCCGGAGCGCTTCGGCGACCCCATCAAGGCGTTCCAGGTAGAAAAGGTGGAGACGCCCCGGGATCTGAAGCCCAACGAGGCGCTGGTGCTGGTGATGGCCGCCGGCATCAACTACAACAACGTGTGGGCGGCCTTGGGCGTGCCGGTCAACGTCATCAAGGCGCGGGAGAAGGAGGGCGACACCACCGGCTTTCACATCGGCGGCTCCGACGCCTCAGGCATCGTCTACGCGGTCGGCAGCGCCGTCCGCAACGTCAAGGTGGGTGACCGGGTGGTGATCCACTGCGGTACCTGGGACGAGGACGACCCCTTCGTCAGGGCGGGCAACGATCCCATGTTCAGCAGCAGCTTCAAGATCTGGGGCTACGAGACCAACTGGGGCTCCTTCGCCCAGTTCACCAAGGTGCAGGCCCACCAGTGCCTCCCCAAGTCGCCCAATCTGACGTGGGAAGAAGCCGCTGCGCCCACCCTGGTAGGCGCCACCGCCTACCGGATGCTGCGGGGCTGGCCGCCCCACCAGGTGCGAGAGGGCGACGTGGTCCTGATCTGGGGAGGCTCCGGGGGGCTGGGCTCCATGGCCATCCAGATCGTCAAGAACTTCGGCGGCATCCCCATCGCTGTCGTCTCCAGCGAGGACAAGTTCGACTTCTGCATCCGGCTGGGGGCCAAGGGCTGCATCAACCGCAAGGAGTTCAACCACTGGGGGATGCTTCCCCACTGGACGGACAACGAGGCCTTCGCCAGGTGGCTCCAGGGCGCGCGGGCCTTCGGCGCCAAGATGTGGGAGGTCTTGGGACAGCGGCGCAACCCCCGCATCGTTTTCGAGCACCCCGGGGAAGACACCATCCCTACCTCCATCTTCGTTTGCGACACGGGAGGCATGGTGGTGATCTGCGCAGGTACGAGCGGCTACAACGCCACCGTCGACTTGCGTTACCTGTGGATGCGCCAGAAGAGGCTGCAAGGCTCCCACTTCGCCAACGACGAGCAAGCCGCCGCCTTCAACAGGTTGGTGCTGGAAGGCAAGATCGACCCTTGCCTCGGCAAGACCTATAGCTTCCAGGAGATCCCCCTCTGCCACCAACTGATGTACGAGGGGAAACAGCCTCTGGGCGTCATGGCGGCCCTGGTCAGCGCGCCCAGGCCGGGCCTGAAGGACCTCAGCTAGGTGCGCCGCTCCCTAGGCCGGGAGACCAAGACTCGGGCGCCCCGGGCGGTCTCTGGCTGCTCCCGGACCGATCGCATAGAATGTACGCGCCACAAGGCAGATTATGGGGTGGGCCGGAGAAACGGAGGCTGAGATGGAGTTTCGCTTTACGCCGGAGGAAGAGAGGTTCCGCCAAGAGCTTCGCGAGTTTTTGAAGCGGGAGGTGCCGGCCGATCGTCAGATGGGCGAAGAGCCCGGCAGCGATGAAGAGTGGCAGTTCGCCCGCCAATTCCAGAAGAAGCTGGCCGCCAAGGGTTGGCTAGTTCCCCACTGGCCCAAACAGTACGGCGGCGCCGATATGGGGATCATGGAGCAGGTCATCATGCGCGAAGAGATGGCCTACGCCCGCGCCCCTATCCCGGACATCTTCGGGGTCAACATGCTCGGTCCCGTCCTCATGCTCTTCGGGACCGAGGAGCAGAAGCGCCAGCACCTCCCGGGCATCGCCTCCGCAGAAGTGATGTGGTGCCAGGGCTATTCCGAACCAGGCGCCGGTTCGGACCTCGCCTCCCTCCAGACCCGCGCCGTCCGCGATGGCGACGACTACGTCATTAACGGGCAGAAGATATGGACGTCCAACGCGCACCGGGCCGATTGGATCTTCTTCCTGGCCCGTACCGATCCCGAAGCGCCCAAACACAAGGGCATCACCTTCTTCCTGGCGCCCATGAAGACTCCAGGCATCAGCACCCGGCCCCTCATCAACCTGGCTGGCCTCCACGGCTTCAACGAGGTCTTCTTCGAAGACGTCCGCGTCCCTGCCAAGAACATCGTGGGCGAGCTGAACCGTGGCTGGTACGTCGGTGCCGCCCTGCTGGACTTCGAGCGTTCGGGCATTGGCGGCGTCGCTGCCGTCCGCCGCAATCTGGACGACCTCATCGAATACTGCCAGGAGGTCAAGACCGACGGAGGCATAGACCCCAAGGCCCGCCACAAGCTGGCCGAACTGGCCATCGAGACCGAGCTGGGACGTTTCCTCAGCTATCACGTGGCCTCCATCCAGGCCAAAGGCCAGGTGCCCAACATGGAGGCCTCGGCCGCCAAGGTCTTCAACTCCGAGCTCTCTCAGCGGGTGGCCAACGCCGGCGTCAACATCATGGGGCTCTACGGCCAAGTGCGGCCCGAGAGCAAACGCTGGGCACGCCTCCGCGGGGAGTTCACCATAGCCTACATGGTGACGCTGGGCATCACCATAGCTGGCGGCACCAGCGAGATCCAGCGCAACATCATCGCCCAACGCGGCCTCGGCCTGCCCAGGGGATAACCGTACGGGCGCAGCACCCCGGCCTCGTGTTCCATCCCCCGATATCGCATCGGCCTCGGCCCCCGGCCGACCCGCCGGTGACGCGTAATGCTGCGCCCCTACGCCTGATCTCCCCATTTTAGGGGATTTTCCCTGATATACCTCCGCACAGCCGCCAACTCCCTTTCGTCCCGGATCACCCGTTCGTAGTAGTTCCTCTGCCACACCGGGCCGTTAGGCGTCCCTCGGACCGCGTTGATGCGCCGGGCCGCCGCGGACTTGAAGGCCCGCACGATCGCTCCCAGGGATCCTGGTGCAACGCGCCACGGGCGCCCAGCACCTTCGTTCGCCGCTCCTCCCTCCAAATCGCGCGACGATAGTCTGCCCGGATCATGCGCCAATGTCAGCCGGCGCTGAGCCCCTACGCGCGTACCGGCGCCAGAGCCGCGGGCCGCTATCCAAACGATGCCGTGCACATGGTCTGGCATGATCACAAATTCGTCCGCGATGCGGCGGCGGCCCCACCAGACCACCCGCCGCCAGGCCCAGGCGGCGATGTCCCGCAGCCGGGCGTCGTCAAAGATGCGCGCCCGGTCAAAGGTGCAGATGGTGACGAAATACGCCCCCTCTTGCCGGTAATCGTAGTGCGGCAACCGGATAGACCGCCGGTGGTGCAGAGACGGGTCGTAGGACATGACCGGGGCGATCTTACTGGAAACGAAATCGGCCTCCAATACGCCCGTGGCACCCCGGGCGCGCACCTCCGCACGGGCGCAGCACCCGCGCATCGTGTTCCATCCCCCGATATCGCATCGGCCTCGGCCCCCGGCCGACCCGCCGGTGACGCGTGGTGCTGCGCCCCAACACCTCCCTACGGGCGCAGCACCCCGCGCATCGCGTTTCATCCCCCGATATCGCGCGCACGCCGGCCCCCCGGCCGACCCGCCGGTGACGTGTAATGCTGCGCCCCTACGCCTCCGTTACGAAGGCCCTGTGCAGCGCCCTCACTGCCTTCGGCACCTGCTTTTCGTCGATGAGGCAGGTGATACGGATCTCGCTGGTGGTGATGAGCTCGATGTTGATGCCGGACTCGAATAGGGCCCGGAACATCCGGCCGGCGTAGCCCGGCCCAGACTGCATGCCTGCGCCTACGATGCTGACCTTGGCCAGGTGGGTGTCCGCCAGAACCTCCGGCGCGCCGATGCTCTTGGCGATGGGCCTCACGATCTCCAACGCCCGCTCCAAGTCAGACCGGGCGACGGTGAAGGTGACGTCCGTGAGCCGCTCGACGCTGGCGTTCTGGACGATGGTGTCGACGCTGATGCCGGCCTCTCCCAGCGGCTCGAAGAGGGCTGCGGCTATGCCCGGCCGGTCCGGCACGCCCCGCACCGTGATCCGGGCGACATCCGTATCGTGGGCGATCCCCATGACCTTGTTGCGCTGTTCCATAAACGGACCTCCGTGAATTAGGGTCCCAGGGGCATCGGCGAAGCTGGATGCCACGTAGATCGGCACCTTCTGCACCGCCCCCAGCTCCACGGCCCGGTTGTGCATCACCCGAGCGCCGTAGGTGGCCAGTTCCAGCATCTCCTCGTAGCTGATCTCCCTCAGCTTCTGGGCCTCGGGCACTAGCCGCGGGTCCGCAGTGTATATGCCCTCTACGTCTGTGTAGATCTCGCAGCGGCTGCACTTCAGGGCCGCCGCCAGGGCTACCGCCGTCGTATCCGATCCCCCGCGGCCCAAGGTCGTTATGTCGGCCTCCTCGGTTATCCCCTGAAAACCCGCTACAATGACCACATTGCCGGCGTCCAGCTCCCGCAGCACCCGCTGCGGGTTGACTGACAAGATACGCGCCCGGCCATAGCGGCGGTCCGTGCCTATTCCAGCCTGGGGCCCCGTCAGGGCCACCGCCGAGCAGCCCATCTCCTTCAGCGCCATCGCCAGGAGCGCCGACGATACGATCTCGCCAGTAGATAACAGGAGGTCCATCTCCCGGGCTTCGGGTCTCGGCGTTACCTGCTTGGCCAACGCTATCAGTTCATCTGTGGTGTCCCCCATCGCAGAGACCACCACCACCAGCCGGTCGCCTCGCTCCACCCTGTCGATAACGCGCCGGGCGACGGCCTTTATGCGCTCGGCCGTGGCCACGGAGGAGCCCCCGTATTTCTGGACAACGATGGCCATCAGACTTCCTCCACCACCTGGGCGCCCTCAGGGCTGGGAGCGGTAATGAGCGTCTCCGCGGCGGCGCCGTGTTGCGCGGCCGCCTTCAACATCGCCTGCGCGATCTCGTCTTGGCTCGCAGTGGCCAGGGCGCAGATGGTCGAACCGCCGCCCGAAAGGTAGGCGCAGTGGGCGCCTGCCTCCTTGGCCGCGGCAAAGATCTCGTACATGGCAGGGAAGAGCTGGGACCGCGGCCGTTGGTGCAGGCGGTCGTCCGTGGCGGCATCCAGCAGATCGAAGCGTCCGCGGGCCATAGCGGCGACGAGGAGCGCTGCCCGCCCGATGTTGTGGACGGCATCCGCCCGGGTTACGGTCTCAGGGAGCAGCCGGCGGCTCTCCTTGGTGGGCATCCGCAGCTCAGGCACCAGCAAGACGGCCTTCAACCCGGACGGCACCGGCACCGAGGTATGCAGTACCCGGTGGTCCCCGCCTTCACCCAGGACCACGGCCACCTGGAGGCCGCCGAAGAGGGCTGGCGCGGCGTTGTCGGCGTGGCCCTCTAGACTGGCCACCACGGACAACAGATCCTCCCAGTCCAAAGGCTCCCCAGCCAGTCTGTTGGCCGCCAGCGCCCCGCCAGAACGGGCCAGGGCGCTGGCGCCCAGACCGCGGGCGATGGGCACCGCGCCCTGGTAACGCACCCCCAAGGGCGGCGCTTCCAACCCTGCCTTTCCGAACACCGCCCTGGCCGCCACCAGCGCCATATGCTCCATCGGGTCCAGGGAACCCTCCGTAGCAGCGCTGGGGGCCTCTGACAACGTTACCTCACCCCAGATATCCAGGGCCATCCCTAGGCAGTCGAAACCCGCCCCCAGGTTGGCCGAGGTAGCGGGGACGCGTACGGTAACGGACTTCGGCATGAGACCAACGCCTAGTTTAGGGGCTGGCGGGCGTTAACGTAAGGGGATGAAGGCCTCGCTTGCCAGGCCATAGGCATAGAGGTACTGGGCGTAGTTCGCCAACACGATCTGGACGTAAGCCTTGGTCTCGGCGAAAGATATCGATTCCACGAAGAGGTCCGGGTCTCCCTGGGCGGCCTCGAGCCAGCGTCCGGCGTTTCCGGGCCCGCCGTTATAGGCCGCTAGGGCCGCCGGCAGCGAACCCCCGAACTCCGCCATCTGCTTGCCCAGATAGTGGGCCCCAAAGCGCAGGCTGACCCGCGGCCGGGCCAGATCCGATAGCCGGAAGCCCTTGTCGCCCAGCTCCGTCGCTATCTCCATCGCCGTAGCCGGCATCACCTGGGTGAGCCCAGAGGCCCCGGCGTAAGAGACCGCCCCTGGGTCATACACGCTCTCCTGCCTTATCAGCGCCAAGAGGAGCAGCGGCGAGAGGCCCTCTGGAAGGGCATACTGCGCCGCCAGCTCCAGGTAGGCCGGAGGGTAGGCCAGGAGCAGCAGCCCCTTGGGCGCTTCCGGATGACCCTCTGCCAGCCGCTGGGCAGCGCGGGCAGCAAGGGAGGTCAGCCCCTGCTCTTGGGCCCACCGGGCGATGCGGTACAGCACCCAGGGCCTGCCGGCCGCTGACTCAAGGAGCGCCGCGAACTCATCCTTGGCCACGCTCTCCAGCCCCGCTCCCTGTAGCTCCGCTGCCCTGCGCCAGGCGCGGCTGGCGAAGAAGGCCTCCGAGGCTGCCACATCCTCAGGCCCCGCGACGCTGCCCAGCCACGTCTCGGCCTCCTGCCAGTTCTGAGATGGCGCGGCAACGGCCTGCGGCGCCGGCCAGGAGCTGCCCGCCGCCTCCGCTTTGGCCCGCAGCCCGTAGTAGGCGCTGGGGGCGACCGATGCCGCCGCCTCGAAGTCCCTCGCCGCGGCGTCGTCCTGCCCTAGCGCCCTCGCCGCCTTCCCCAGCCAGAAGAGAGCCCGCGCCCGTTCGGCGTCGCTTCCTGCCGCGCCGAGATACAGCTCCCAGAGCGCCACCGATTGGGCGGCTTGCCCCTGCCGGTAGTCGATGAACCCGGCCCTGAACAAGGCCTCGGCAGCGTTTGCAGTGCCCGGCGCCTGGTCGGCGACGGCGGCATAGGCCTGGGCCGCCTCCTCCGCCGTCCCTACGGATTCCACCACCGTAGCCCGGTCCCAAAGCGCCTGGCCCAAGAGCGTCGCGTCACCCTGCCCCCGGGCAAGGGCGGCCGCCTCGCCGTACTCCGCCAGGGCCGCCTGGGGATCTCCCGCCCGTTCGGCCAACACGCCGAGGTAGTAGTGCGCCTCTGCCGCATCGCCGTCGCCTTGAGACAACGCCTCTCGAAAGGCGGCCTCTGCCTCGCTGTTCCGGCGGTGGCGGAAGAGCACCATGGCCCGCTCGCGGGCAGGCACCTCATACCCCAGGACCGGCGCCGCATCCAGAGCCTCGAGGGCCCGCTGGTGCCACGGATAGTCGCTGATGAGCCGCCGCCATTCCCGGGCTGCCGCCGCCTTCTCTCCCTGCCCATCCAGAAGGCCGGCCAGGCGCCAGGTAGCCTCTCCCCTATCCTCGGCTGGCGTGTTGAGCGGCGCGTAGGCTAACGTCCAGTAAGTCCTGGCCGCCGCCGCTAGATCGCCCGCCGCCTGCTGGTATGAGGCCAGGGCGAACCGCGCCCGGGCCTGCCACTCCGGAGAGGCGTCCGGCGCTACGGCCTGTCGCGCGTGGTCCGCCGCCGCGGCGTTATCGCCACGCCGGGCCGCGATCTCGGCGAGGCGCAGGTGGGCGTACTCGGGAGCCTCGCCGCCCAACGCCAGGTAGTCCTTGAAGGCCTCCTCCGCGCCCCGGTCGTCACCCAGATCCAGGCGCGCTTTCCCCAAGAGGCAGAGGGCCTTGCGCCGCAGATCGGGCACCGGCCCGCTCCTCAGGAGATCCTCCACCGCCTTCCGGGCCGTGGCCGGATCGTTCCGGGCGATGGATGCGAGCGCTAGCTGCCACAGCGCGTCCTGGCGGTCCTGCCCCGAGGCGGCGGCCGCCAGAGCCGAGTAGGTCTCTAGCGCCGCCTCGAACTCCCCCTCGCTCCAGAGCGCTTCGGCTCTCCCCATTTCGGCCGCGACGTCCAGCGGCGTCCCCTTGGGCGCGGCCGTGCCCGCCGCGGGGGTTGCCGGCCCGGGCGAGGCCTGGAGCGCTGGCCCCTTGCCGGAGCAGCCGGCAAGGGTCAAAGCGGCCGCCAGCAGAAGGCTGAGGGGGCAGAGGACAAGGGGAGAGAACGCCGCCGGCACCCGGCGCTTCGCCGGCCGCCTGGCGGCGGAGGGCCGGCCTAGGTTCGTTGACACCTTCTGGAAGCCGATGTTACGCTTCCATCAGACGCCGGGTCAACCGGCTTCCTCTGCCGCCCAATGAACGTCCTGCGCTGCACCGTCATCGACCGCAATGGGGCCGTGAGCTTCATCGCCCACGTGGATGCCCTTCCTGCCTTGCTGGCCGCCTGCACCTCCAACCCCCAGGACCTGGCGGAGCTTTTGGCCCTGGCCGAGCCCCACTACCGGGGTCTCTGGGAATACGTCCTGTCGGGGCTGGCCGTCTTCGACGAGCACAACGCTCCCGGCCGTTACGAGCGGATCCACAAGGCGCTGACGACCTTGCCCCGGCACAGACAGCCCGTTTTCAGGGTTGTGGACGACCTGACGCGGGAGGCCAGCCTGCGCCCCGTCAAGGCCGGCGCCGTGATCTTCAACCTGCCGGCCAAGCGCATCGTCCAGATCGCCAACAGCTCGCAAGAGATACGGCGCCGCGGGCGGGCACGGGTGTTCGATGGCCGCTGCCACACAGACGCCACCTTCACCTACCACCTGCCGGACGAATGGGCCGTCGTCCCTTGATGAGGGGCCCGAAACCTTTACCACGGACGGCGCGTTATAGAGGCTGGAGCCGGACGCCTGACCGTCGTGGCCAGGCGTCGTTTGCGTAGGAGGACAGCTATTTTAGCGTACGCCCAGGAGCGGCCCGGAGAGGCGCCCGCCCGGCAGGCGCCCCGCGGCAGGGCAGGGTTCGCCCGGCTCCTTACTTCGAGACCAGGAGAAGAAGTTTGAGACGAGATCTGCCGCCCTTCGAGCGGTCATTCCGGCCTGATCTGCCCCCACCCGATGTGCCAGGCCAGCGACGGTACAACCCCCTCCTCATCTTCGGCATACCCGTATTCTTCGTCGTGGCCTTCTACCTGATGCTGGTGGTCGTCACCCAGGCCGACCAGATCTTCTTCCCCGGCAACGAGCTCCACCTCGGCGTCTTCAAGGCCATCCCCGGCGTGGACGCTGGCTCCAACCCCGGCTCCGCTAGCATCGAGCAGCGCATCAACATAGTGGTCATGGGCTTGGACCTCCGCCGCGATGAGCCCGAGGACACCCCCGCCCGCACGGACTCCATCTTTGTTCTCACTCTGGACCCGTTCAGCAAGACCGCAGGCATCTTCTCCATCCCTCGCGACACCCTCGTCGAGATCCCGGACGGCCGCGGCGGATACATCAAAGACCGCATCAACGTCGCCTACGAGATGGGCCAGTATACCTACAAGGACTACCCTGGCGGCGGGCCGGGCCTGGTGAAGGACACCATCGAGCACAACTTTGGCATACCCATCGACCACTACGTGATCCTTGACTTCAACAACTTCATCTCCCTCGTGGATGAGCTGGGCGGCATCGATGTCGACGTCCCGGAATACGTTTACGATGGCGCCTACAACGACTGCAAGCAGTGCCCGTACTACGCCGTGGAGTTTCTCCCCGGCCTCCAGCACATGGACGGCGAGACCGCCCTGGCCTACGCCCGCTTGCGCAAGACAGACAACGACTTCAAGCGCATCGAGCGCCAGCAGTTGGTGATGAAGGCCGTCGCTAAGCGCGCCTCAGATATGGGGGTGCTGCTGGGCAGCAACCCCATCAACCTCTACAAGAAGTACAAGGACTCGGTCAAGACGGACATCAGCGACTTCAAGATCCCCGGCCTTGCCGCCCTGGGCAGCCAGATCGGGGTGGACAACATCATCATGGTCTCGATGGCCCCAGCCACCTACCCGTGCACCAGCGGCTGCAACGGGGCCGCCGTCCTCCTCTGGGACAAGGACAAGATGGAGGAGCTCAAGGCCAGGGTCTTCAACGACGGCCAGCTCCAGGCGGAGCGGGCGCTCCTGGCCGTCCTCAACGGCACCCAGACGCCGGACCTGGCCACCTCCCTGGCCTCCTTCCTCGCCAAGCAGGGGATCGCCCCGGAGCAGATCCAGATCGACGAGTATGCGGGAGGGGGGCTATGGGAGAAGACAGTGATCTATGACTTCTCCGGCAAGGCCTACACGTCGAAGAAGCTGGCCGACTGGCTGCATCTGGACCCTAGCCGGATCTTGCCGCCGACGGACATCGGCGCTGCCCGTGTCCGGGAGCTCTCGCCGGCATCGGACGTCATCGTCGTCCTCGGAGGCGACGTCACGATGCCGGATGGCATCGTGACGGGTGACGGCGTGACGGATACAGCAACAGCCGGCGGCTGAAGAGCCACCGGCTGTGTCGTAATCGATTCTTCGGTTTTAGTCTGCGGTCCGCCTAGCCCTGGCCGAACCAGCTCCCCATCTGCATGAGCACGCCCATGTCACCAGTGAAGGTGAACTGGCCGCTCATGAAGGCCGTCGCGCCGTCCAGCTCGCGGCGGCTGATCTTCAGCCAGACCTCAGAGGGCGAGTTGATGGTGACCGTGGGGTTCGGGTCGGTCCCCTCGGAGACCTCACACTTGCCGTTGGCGACCTTCACCACCCAGTTGCCCGGCTCAGCGCCGGTGAAGTTGAACTGAATAGTGGCGTTGGCTCCACCGGCCCGGTCGGGCTGGAAGGCGCCGGGCATCCCCTGCATCACTTCCTTGATGGAGTTGGGCAGCTCTTGGACCATTGCGACCTCCTTCTCTTAGCGTTTGCTAATCCAGAGCGAAATCCGCCGGTAGAATAACACGAAACACCATGCCCGTCTACACCTTCAGGCAGGAAATTTTCGGCATCCGGCCATGATCCTGTAAAAACGGCGCGATGACCTGGAGCCCGCCCCGTCTACTTCCGGGGCTTCTTGGGCTCAGACGGCGGCCGTGCGTTCTTGCGCGGCGCTTTGGGCTTCTGGGGTTCCTCCGCCAGCACCTGCTGGGCCGCCACCGCCGCATTGTACTTCAGCAGTAGGCGCGACTTCCGGCGGGCAGCGTTATTGGCGTGCAGGACACCCTTCTTGACAGCGCGGTCCAGCACGCTCAAGGCGCGGCGCACCGCCTCCCGCGCCGCATTCAGGTCTCCCGAGGCGATACTCTCTACGGCCCGCTTGATGGCGGTCTTGGTCTCACTCTTTACGGCGCGATTGCGCAGCCGCCGCTTGATGGACTGACGGTGGGCTTTGGCAGCAGATCGGGTGGCCAATTCTCCTCCTCGCCGGTCACTCCGGCAAGAAACATCATAAGGGCCGCCGCACGCCTTTGTCTAGCCGGACGGCTGCTGCGGAGCTTCGCTCGCCGCCTGCAAGAGCCGTTCCAACGCTGCCCAGGCCGCCCTCGCCACCTGCGTGGCCGGCAGGCGGGCATCGATAACTACGAAGCGGCCGGCCTCAGCCCGAGCCAGCTCCAGATAGCCCTCGCGCACCCTCCGGTGAAACTCTAACGGCTCGTCACCGATGGAGTCTCGCCCCTTGGCCGCTGCGCCGCCCTGGGGCCCCCGGTCCGCCCGTGACAGGCCGGCCTCCGGCGGCACGTCCAGCAGCAGCGTCAGATCCGGCACGAGCCCCCCAGTGGCGATTTCGTTGCAGGCACGTACGGCGTCCAGGGGGATGCCCCGCCCGTGGCCCTGGTAGGCGAGGGTGGAATCGGTGAACCGGTCACACAGGACGATCTGGCGCCTCTCCAGGGCGGGACGTATGACCTCTGCCACGTGTACGGCCCGGCGGGCCTCGAAGAGCATCATCTCCGCTAGCGGGTGCAGTGCCGCGGCGCGGGCCCAGCCCAAGAGGGCTTGCGCCGCCTGGTCGAACCCGCTCCCGGCCGGCTCTCCCGTCAGGCAC
Organism: Dehalococcoidia bacterium; assembly: GCA_034432935.1. Classification (GTDB taxonomy): domain Bacteria; phylum Chloroflexota; class Dehalococcoidia; order SM23-28-2; family RBG-16-64-32; genus DAOUAG01. The sequence continues at coordinate 66,120 of DAOUBD010000077.1, forward strand.
ACCTGGTAGCCTTGCGCTTCGAGGAGGTGGGCCAGGGCGCCGGCCAGGGTGGACTTCCCGGCCCCGTCGCCACCCTCGAGAGTGATGAGAAGCCCCCGTGCTAGCGCCCGCGGCATCGCCTCAGTCCGGCTCGCCCGGCATGATGCGCACGTACCGGTACGGCTCCTTGCCGATGCTGCGGGAGGCCAGGTTGTAGCGCGCCGCCAGCATGTGCTGGAGGCGGCGTATGTAGGCGTTCTGGGGGTTCAGGTCCACTGCCCCTTCCGCGCTCAGCACCTGGCCAATGGCTTCCTCCGCCTCCTTGAGAGCCGCCACCACGGGATCGCCCGCCTTCTCCGTTCTCATCGTCAGAAGGACCTGCTCCAGCTGGAGCACGGTGTTGCTTTTAACCACGTAGACGGGGATGCCCCGGGCCTCGGCATCGTGCAGCGTTTGCGGCTTGCGGCGGTAGTAAGGCCTCAGCGTGATCACGACATCCGCATCATCGAGATGGTCAACGATCTGGCCGGGGAAGTGGGTCTGCCGAAGCGCCTGCTCCAGCCGCTGGCGAGAGACCCCAAAGGGGTAGATGTGACGCTCGCGGCCCGGGGGCGCCTGGCTCACGGCGGCGGCCCGCGCCGGGCCCCGGCCCTCGGCCCGGGGGCCCCTGCGCGCCGGCGCCTGGAGATGACGGATGTTGCCCTCGGCGTCCAGTTCGCGCATCTCGGGCGCCACCGGGTACCCCCGCAGGATGGCGTCTACCGTCTCCGCTACGTCCCGGTGCACCGCCACCTGGGTAAAGGACTGTATCTCCACTAGGATGTCGAAGGTGGGCGGCGCGCGCCGCTCCAGGATCGCCTTCTGCGTGCCACGGCGCCGCGCCTCCTCATCGCTCAGGGTTACCGACTGGATTCCCCCCACCAGGTCCGAGAGGGTGGGGTTCATGATCAGGTTCTCCAACGTGTTGCCGTGGGCCGTGGCGATTAGCTGCACCCCCCGTTCGGCGATGGTCCTGGCAGCCGCCGCCTCGAGGTCGGTGCCGATCTCATCGATGATGATCACTTCGGGCATATGGTTCTCCACCGCCTCGATCATCACCTGGTGCTGAAGCTCGGGCGAGGGCACCTGCATCCGCCGGGCGCTGCCGATGCCCGGGTGCGGGATGTCGCCGTCCCCCGCGATCTCGTTGGAGGTGTCGACAACGATAACCCTCTTGTTCATCTCGTCGGCCAGAAAGCGGGCGACCTCCCGCAGCATCGTCGTCTTCCCGACGCCTGGCCGCCCCAGCAGCAGGACGCTCTTCCCCTCCCGCACCAGGTCCTCGATGATGCGGATGGTGCCGAAGACTGCCCGGCCCACCCGGCAGGTGAGGCCCACTATCCTCCCCTTGCGGTTGCGGATGCAGGAGATGCGGTGCAGCGTGCGCTCGATGCCTGCCCGGTTGTCGGAGGTGAACTCGCCAATGCGGGAGGTGACGTAGTCGATGTCCTCTTGGGTTACCTCCCGGTCGCTCAGGACTACCTCCTCGCCCGGGTAGCGGGCTTCAGGCAACCTCCCCAGGTCCAGCACCACCTCCAGCAGCTCGAAGTTGTTGCGCCTGGCCCGCAGGCTCTCGGCGATATGCGGCGGCAGCACATCGATCAGGCTCTCGAGGTCGTCCGTGATGTTCAGCATGGCCTAACTCACCGGCACCGTCTTGCTGGCTGGCTCCCCGGCGACCTCACCCAAGGGGCGGACCAGGCGCTTGGCCAGGTGCACATAGCGCCCCGCCTCTTGGAACCCGCTGTCCTCAAGGGCACGGGCGACGATGATGCTGTAGCAGGGCACAAGGGCCTGGATGCGCTTCGCCCCGGCCAGCCGCTCCAACGCCGCCCCTATGGCGCCTTCCACCTCCCGGCAGCCGGGGCTGGCCAGGAGCGAGAAGCGGCCCACGGGCCCCTTCGCCAGGCGCAACCAGGCCTCTATCACCCCGTTGTCTTCCAGCACCAGGTCACCGGTGCGGCCGCCCCAAGCCTCTTGGGCAGCCTGCCACTCCCGTAGCGTCAGCCCTTCCACCGCCCTCACCGAGGCAGGCGCCGTTCTCTCATACAACTGAAACAGCCCCCAAAGGTCGCCCTTTTCCCTCGGCCGTATCCTCCCGGCCCCCGCGGGCGCCGGCGCGGCGGCGGCACGGACGTACAGCGTCTCCTCCAGATAAGGGAAGAACCCGGCGCGCCGGGCGATGTCGGCCAGAGGGCTGCCGGCGTCCAGGCGAAGGAAGACCCGCTCCCCCCCTAGCCTGGCCACGCCAGCCGTCATCCGGCCCAACAAGGCGGCCACGACGCCCTTGTCCTCATCAGCATCGATGAGCACCTCCACCTCCCAGACCGACGGCCTAGCCCGGCGCCGGGCCGAGACCAATCCCCGGATCGTGGCCCCCTTCACGCTGACCCAGGTGTGCTTGCCTGTGGCGAAGGAGAACCACTGCTCCAGCGCCGTTTCCAGCGGCCGCGGCCGGTCGTCCTGCCCAAGGCGGTCCCAGGGCCTGGCCTCGTTGGGGTAGACGCGGCCGTCCAAGGAGGCCAGGGCCACGATGTCCGTAGGAAGGGGAGGACGCGGCCCGCTCATTTCGGCCCTGAGCTCCTGCCCGCGGAGCGGACGATATCCAGGAAGTAGGCGTGAAACCGAGGGTCATCGGTGAGTTCCGGGTGGAACGATGTGGCCAGCAAGACGCCTTGGCGCACCGCCACCGGCGATTCATCCCCGGAATCGCGGCACAGGGTCGCCAACACCTCAACGCCCGCCCCCACCTCGCCCACGACGGGCGCGCGGATGAAGATAGCGTGGAAGGGCTTTTGGCCCAGGGCTGGGACGTCCAGGTCCGCCTCGAAGCTCTGCACCTGGCGCCCGTAAGCGTTGCGCACCACCTCGATGTCCAGGGCCCCTAAGGTCCGGTAGGGCAAGGAAGAGGCGCGCCGGGCCAGGACTATCATCCCGGCGCAGGTGCCCCACACAGGCACCCCGAGGCGCACCAAAGCGCCCAGCGGCTCGTACAGGCCGAAGTCCTCCATCAGGCGGCAGAAGGTTGTGCTCTCGCCGCCGGGGATGATCAGGCCATCGAGACCCCGCAGCTCGCCAGCGCTGCGCACCTGCCGGGTGGCGGCTCCCAGCCGGCGCAGCATCGCCTCGTGCTCGATGAAATCGCCCTGGAGCGCCAGGACGCCGATAGTGGTCATCTTCTACCACCATTGTAAGGCACCCGCCAGGCGCCTCACAGGTGCGGGCAGGTAAACTGCTGGCCCTGCCCTCTACCAGCCGCGGACGGCCAGCCGCTCCCCCTCGCTCATGGTGCGAACATCCAGCCCCGGCATCGGCTCGCCCAGGCCTTTAGAGACCTCAGCGATGATGGCCGGGTCGTTGAAGTGAGTCACGGCCTGGACGATGGCGTGGGCCCGGCGCTCCGGGTCCGATGACTTGAAGATGCCGGAGCCGACGAAGACGCCATCAGCCCCCAACTGCATCATCAGGGCCGCATCGGCTGGGGTCGCCACCCCTCCGGCCGCGAAGTTCACCACCGGTAGTCTTCCCAGCTCCTTCGTCTCCTTCACCAGCTCGTAGGGGGCCCCCAGGGCCTTGGCCTCCGCCATCAGCTCGTCTTCCGGCATATTCTGCAAGCGACGGATGCCATCCCATACGGCCCGCATGTGTCGCACGGCCTCGACGATGTTGCCGGTGCCAGCTTCCCCCTTGGTGCGGATCATCGCCGCGCCCTCACCTATGCGCCGGAGCGCCTCGCCCAGGTCCCGGCAGCCGCAGACGAAGGGCACCTTGAAGGCCCGCTTATTGATGTGGTGCGTCTCGTCGGCTGGAGTCAGCACCTCGGACTCGTCGATGTAGTCAACCCCCAGCGCCTCCAGCACCTGCGCCTCGACGAAGTGCCCTATGCGGACCTTGGCCATCACCGGGATGGAGACCGCGTCCATGATGCGCAGGATCACTTCGGGGTCGGACATACGGGCGACGCCGCCCGCGGCGCGAATATCGGCGGGCACCCGTTCCAGGGCCATCACTGCGCAGGCCCCTGCTGCCTCGGCGATCTTGGCGTGCTCCGGCGTAACGACGTCCATTATGACGCCGCCCTTGAGCATCTGGGCCAGGCCCCTCTTGACGGTATCGGTACCGGTCTCTACAGCCATGGGGAACACCTCCCTGGGGATATCACCAGTATACGGTCAACCGGGCGCCCCGGAACAGGGGGCGCATCCCTGGGGCCCCGCCGGCGGGGGCGCGCGGAGATCAGTCCCCCATACGCCTCTGCTCCTCCTTGAATCGCTGCCAACGGCGCTGGAAGGCCGTGAGGCCCCAGCGGTAGCCCAAGGCGTCGCCCAGGCTGTTGGCCAGGTTGGCGGAGAAGAGATAGAAGAAGGCCAGCAGAGAGAAGAAGCCGCCGATGCTCCACCAGTGCACGCCGCCGAAGGCGATGGGCAGAAGCGCCACTGCCACGCCTATGGTCAGCCCGCCCCAGGCAACCCCGCGCACTACGAGGGCCTCCCGGTTGCGCCGCACCCGGTGGGCCTCGATGATGGCTTGGGGGATGCTGCCGGCCACAGGCTCCTCGGCCACCGGGCGTCCACAGAAAGGGCATGCTTCACGTTCGGGCGCCAAGGGGTGGTAGCAGTTGCCACAGAACCTCCCGGCGCTGGGAGCGCGGCCCGCCAGGATGTCGTCCAGGAGCTCCTCTAGCCGCTGGGGCGGCCCCTGGTCCGTCCCGCCCTCCGGCGCGCTGCCGCCCAATTCCGTAACCCCTCGGGGCCCCTGCGCCCCGTTATGCCACTACGTGCTCTGGCTCGATGAAGAACATCACCCGCCGCTCTCCTGGCTGCCGGAAGGGGTACTTCGCCTGGCCGAGGTACTTCTTGGCCAGGCGGTCTATGCTCTCGTCGGCCCCGTCGTGCGCCTCGGCCACTACACGGCCCCGGATGCAGGCGGACTCGTACGGGTTGTTCCGGTCGGTAATGGAGATGGCCACCCGCGGGTCGCGCCTCATGTTGCGCGCCTTGGCCCGGCCTTCCGCCGTGTTTACCACGATGCGGCCGCCTTCCAGCGCCACCCACACGGGAGAGACCTGGGGAGAACCGTCTGGCATCAGGGTCGCCAGATGGGCGAAATTCGGTTCGTCGAGAAGTTTCCTTACCTTCGCTGACAGCTCGATGGGCACAGTTTCTTCCTCCTCCCGCAGCCTTGGTCCTACAGTTGTTGGCATCGCTCCCTGAGCGCCGCCTGTAATCCAGCTTAACCCCCTCCGGACGCCGCGGCCAAGTTTCGGGGCCGTTGGCGTATCAGCCGCTGGCCCTCATGCGTCTCTAATAAGGAGCCACACCGGAGGGCGCGGCGTGCAGGTCTGTTTGTTGTGTGGATTGGGGCCGCAGCCCCCGGGTGGCCCCGCCGAAGAAAGCCGCCCCCGTATAACGAAGGAGGATTCCCGCTATGGGATGGCTGGGCACGCGCTCCAAGAAGGCGGCCCACGAACCTCAGACTGAAGTCCAGCCGGTTCCGGTGATCGAGCCGGAGCCAGCCGGACCGTTGCTGCTCGTCTTGGTGCCCTACGTCGCTGGGGTCAGCTCCTACCGCAGCCACGCCTTTCACGACGCCCCCGCTGCCGCTGACTTCATCCAGACCTCAGTGCCGCCCGAACTGCGCCGCGGCATCCTCGCCTTCTGGGCCCTTCACCAGCCGCCGACCAGCTCCTCTCCGGACGACGGCGGCGAGGCTCTCGTGCTCATCGCCTCTCCTGACGGCAGCGGCCAGATCTATGTCGTCTCCTTCGTCGACCTGGAATCCGCCCAGTCCTTCGCCCGCTTCGAGGTCAAGCGCGGGCTAGACCTCAGCCTCCTCAGCATCTACTGGGCTCAGTTGGTCAGCATCAGCGAGGGCCCGGAGGGCATCACGATAGCCCCGGAGGAACCCCCCGTAGCGGCCACGGCTCCGGCGTCCACGGCCTCCCAACGCCGCGCCGCCGGCCCGCCCGCGCCGGCTCCGGAGCCAGAAGCCGGGCCGGAGCCCCAACTCGTTCCAGAGGCCCCGGCGCAGGGAGACGCCCCGCCGGCCGCCGGGCCAGCGGAGGAGCCGGAGTTGGACCTCTTCGCAGGCCAGGAGCCGGACGCCCCGGAACCGCCTGGCGAGCTGGCGGCGGCGCCGGATTCCAGCCCTGCTCCAACTCCGGTTGTCCAGAAGGCGGCGGAGCCAGTGGTAGCCACCCCGGGCGATGAGGAGCTGAGCGTCGAGGTCTTGCCCGTGCCACCCTTGGAGCCGCCGCCGGCAGGCGAAGGCGAGGGCCAAGAGCCTCCGGAGGCGGAGCCGAGCCCCGCCATCGAGATCGCCAAGGCGCTGCGGGTCCGCCGCTGGCAGAAGCGGGAGGACCCCTTCCAGGGGTTCGGATCGCCCCCGGGGCGGTTCTAGCCCGCCGGCCCTTCGTGGCCGATGCGGCGCCCGGGCGCTAGCCGGTCCCGCAAGAGCCGCTTCACCTCCGAGGCCTCCGGCATGCGGCCCATCTCCCGGTTGCTGGCCACCGTCTCTCCATCCAACGTTACTTGAAAAATGCCCCCTGATCCTGGAACCAGGGCCACTTCGCCCAGCTCATCCTCGAAGGTGCTGAGGAGCTCCTGGGCCAACCACGCCGCCCGCAAGAGGAAGCGGCACTTGGTGCAGTAGATGATCTCTACCCTCGGCCCCGCCATATCCCCTCCTTAGCGGGGCTGGAACGAGTATTCGTGGTTGGCCAGAAGCGCCGCCACGTACACGGTGGCCACGCTCAGGAGCAGCACCAGGCCGCTGGCCGCGATGGAGAGCCGGCGCAGGCGCCGCCCCTCGGGCGTATCCGACGCGCCTTCCTCCGCCAGCCTCAGCTGGCGCGGGCCGATGACCATCGTGTGCAGCGCTGTCAGCAGCACCATCGTCCCCACTAGCACCATCTTGAGGGTGAAGATGTGGAAGTAGCGGTAGTCTGGATCGCCGAGGCCGATGGGGGCCTCCGCCCCCTCCTGGAAAAGGTTGGATATGCCCGTCAATACGATAACGGCCAGGGCGCCCCACCCCAGGTAGCCAAAACGGTAGATCACAAAGCGCATGACCCTCACCCGCGTCGCCCTGTCCTCGATCAAGCGCAAGGCTGGGGCCGTCACCACGAACATGAACACCTGCGGGCCGAGCCAGACGGCCACGGCCACGATGTGGATCCATACAGTGATGGCATCACTCACAGCGGCAGCTCCTTCATGACGATGCCCTGATCCCGCTCGGGCCCGACGGAGACCAGCCACACCGGCGCACCCAGGACGCCCTCAATGTAGCGCACGTAGTCCTGGGCCTCCCGCGGCAGGTCCTCGAAGCGTCGCACGCCGGAGGTGTCCCGCTGCCAGCCCGGCAGCTCCTCGTACACCGGCTCCGCCTGGGCTAGGGCCCGCGTGCTGGCCGGCATCGTCTTCAACACTCTGTCGCCCACGCGATAGGCGGTGCACACCTTGATGGCCGGCAACTGGTCGAGTACGTCCAGCCTGGTGAGGGCTGCGGCCGTGATGCCGTTGATCCGGGCTGTGTAGGCCGCCGCCACCGCATCGAACCAGCCGCAGCGCCGCGGCCGGCCCGTCGTCGCCCCATACTCGGGCCGGGGGCCGCCCTCGCGGAGGAGCGTACCCGTCTCGTCCAGAAGCTCCGTTGGCATCGGGCCGTTGCCCACCCGCGTGTTGTATGCCTTGTACACGCCCAGCACGGTCCGGATCTGAGTCGGTCCGATGCCGATGCCGATGGCCGCCCCCGCCGCCAGCGACGATGGCACCGACGACGTCACATAGCCATAGGTTCCGATGTCCAGGTCCAGGAGCGAACCCTGCGCTCCCTCCAGGAGCACCGTCTCCCCTTTGGCCAGCGCCTTCTGCACCAGGGCGCTGGTATCGGCCACGAAGGGCGCCAGCCTACGCCCGTACTCGCCGTACTCCGCCCGTATCTCTTCGATGGAGAGGGGGTCTGCCCCGTACAGCTTCTCCAGCACGGCGTTCTTATAGGGCACCAGGAAGGCCAGCGCATCGTCCAGCGCCTCGGTGTCCAGGAGGTCCGCCACGCGCAGCCCTGCCCTGGCCACCTTGTCCACGAAGGCCGGGCCCACGCCGCGCCCGGTGGTTCCGATGGCGCCCTTGCCGCGCAGAGCCTCGTCCAGCTTGTCGATAAGCCGGTGCCAGGGCATCAACACATGGGCGCGGTCGCTGACGAAGAGGCGGCCTCGCACAGCGACGCCGCGGGCCTCCAGCTCCGCGATCTCCTGCAAGAGGACGGCCGGATCGACTACGACGCCGTTGCCGATGACGCAGCGCTTGTCCGGGTAGAAGATGCCGGCCGGCACCAGGTGCAGGGCAAACTCGCCGAGTTCGTTGATGACCGTATGGCCGGCGTTATTGCCGGCCGAGTAGCGGGCCACGACCTGCGCCTTCCGGGCCAGGAGGTCAACAACCCGGCCCTTCCCCTCATCGCCCCACTGGCCGCCTACGACAACTATGGCTGACATAGATAGAGGGCCGCTGTACGGCCCCTCCTTTCGATGGTCTGATCCCGTTTGGCAGTATAAGAGAGCCCCCATAATCGGGCAAGGCCGGCGGCTGGCGGACGCCCCCGTGGCCCCACCCTTGAGCCGCCGGCCCTGGGCCAGTTAGAATGCCATCATCGCACCTCTCCTGACGTTGAGCAGCGGAGCCGTGTCCTCCCGCCCTCCTTCGATGAAATCGAGCCCCAGGCATTACCACCGCTTCAGCCGGCGCGACCTCCTGGAGGCCGCCCTGGTGGCCATCGCCTTCCTCCTGTACTTCGGCGTCCGGGGCGCCGTCATCGACCGGCCGGAGACGGCCTATTGGCACGCTCGCGACATCATCGACTTTCAGCGGGCCCTCGGTTTCTTCTGGGAGGACGACCTGAACTCCTGGGCGGCGGACCACCGCTTCTGGGCCCAGGTGATGAACGTCATCTACTTCTATCTTCACTTCCCCCTCATCATCGCCTTTGGCATCTGGCTGTACTTCTTCCGGCGCCACAAGTACACCCTGACGCGAGATGCTTTCTTGGCCTCTGGGGCCATGGCCCTGGTGGTCTACTGGCTCTACCCCGTGGCGCCGCCGCGGGAGCTGCCTGCCCTCGCCGCCCAGTTCGATCCCGCAGCGCCCTCCTACGTCCGCGGCTTCCTGGACACCATGAAGGAGTACCTGGGCTATGCCTACGACACCCAGTCGACGCGGGCCTTCGTCAACCCCTATGCCGCCATGCCCAGCCTGCACCTGGGCTGGGACCTCCTGTTGGGCGGCGTCATCATCTGGGCCTTCTGGGGCGAGCGCTGGCTATGGGTTATGGCGCCCATCGGCGTCTTCCTCCCCCTCTCGCAGGTGTTCTCCATAACCATGACCGCCAACCACTTCTTCAGCGACGCCCTGGCCGGGGCCTTGGTAGCATTAGCTGGCGCCGGCGTTGCCCTGGCCCTCGATCGCTGGCTATACCCGCGCCTGGGCGCCTGGCTGCGCCGCAGCGCCCACCCGTCGCTGCGGCGGCTCATCTGGCCCGAAGAGGAGGCCGCTGGCGACGCCCCAGGGATCGCCCAGGGCGGATGACGGCAGTCAAGTAGCCCAGGCGCGGGCTAGGGCGCCCATCGGCACCTTGCGGCATCTTCTCTTCCCAGCCCAGCGCCAGTCGCACCCGCCCCCTAGGGCCGGGAAAGCGTCGGAAACCTAGTTCCAGTGGTGAAACGTCTGCACCGGCCCCAGGGCAGCGTATACCTCGACGGTGAGCTGATCGACGTAGGGCAGCCATCGCTCCCAGTCCTGCCGCGCCTGCGCCGCCTCCGCGCTGTTGAAGGCCACTTGGATCACCTCGTCACCGGACATCTCGTAGAGGGCCGTCCAGTTGATTCCCCGCCGGTGGCAGTTGGAGCGGTAGGCCCGCACGATCCCGGGGATGCGCATCACGTTAGGCAGGTGGACGGACTCGTACCAGCGCAGGAACTCCTCCATCACCGCCGGTTCGATGTTCGCCCGCACCACCAGAAAGGGCCTCGCGCTCATCAGAAGCCTTCCGGGTTGAACTTGCGCTCGTAGGCCTCGATGAAGGCCTCTACGCGCTTGGCGTCGAACTCGTCAAAGGCGTCCAGCGTTCGCCACGCCGTGAGGGCGATGCGATGCGGCATGTGCGAATAGGGGGTCATCAGCACCAGCTTGCGCCGGGCGTTGGCGGCTCGCACGACGGCGGCCAACTGGTCCTTCAGGCCAGCACATCCGGCGGCGTCCAAAGGCGCGGGCCCTCCCTGGCAGTTGTACCAGACCACTACGCCCCCATGCTC
>DAOUBD010000078.1:0-31967 GCA_034432935.1 Dehalococcoidia bacterium
GGTCCTTCCCCAGCCTATGGAGACGTAACGAGCCTGACCATCGGCTCCGCCACCGTGCCTCCCGGCGCGACGGTCACCCTCGAGGTGGTGGCCGAGGCCACTGCCCCTGGCATCGGCGCCTACACCATCGACGTGGGGTACGATGCCGGCCTGTTGGAGTCCTTCGGCTGCGTGCCGGCCAGCGATGGGCTCTCCATCTGCAATCCCGCCTTCCGCGCGGGCGCCGTTAGGTTCACGGGCGCAGCGCCGGCGGGCCTTACGGGTCGCGTGGTGCTGGGCGGCGTGGTGTTCAAGGCCCGTGAGAATGAGGGGACCTCAGACCTGACCCTCACGGTCGTTCAGTTGGCGGGACCGGGTGGGGCGCCTCTGGAGGCATCGCCGCGGGGCGGGTCAGTCACCGTTAAGGCCGGCGCGGAGGTATCGGCGCCGGCCACCAGGACCGGCGGCCCGACGGTGGTGCTGGCCTCGGAGATCGGAAGCACTGCCGCGCCGCAGGCAGCCCAGGAGGCTGGCGGCCAGACGGCGGATAAGGGGTCCGGCGGCTCCAGCCCGGTGGCCTGGTTGCTGGCGGCGGCGGGCCTAGCGTTCGTCGCTGGGGGCATCTGGGTTGTGAGCCGTATGCGGCGGGGGAGCTAACCTTACCGCGAACGGCTACGGCGGGGAGACGCCGGCGGGCGCGTTGCCGCCGCCTGCCGTCACCAGCTTTCGGATCTCGGTATCGTTGGCGTAGTAGACGAAGCCATCGGGGCTGACCGCCACAGCGCCCTTGCAGTCCGGCACGATGATGTCGCTGGCCGTCACCTGCTGGCCCGAGGCGCCCAACACCAGCCGGCGCAAGACCCCCGGCGAGGGCTGACCCTCCACCTCCGACCGCTGGGACTCGCAGACCAGCAGCGATGCCCCCATCTGCGGGTACTGCGTAGCCGGAACGAAGGCCAGGCCCGAAATCTCGACGAAGGAGAGGAAGTCGCCCGGCTGCTTGCCCTCCCGCGCGAAGTGGTAGATGGCCTGCTGGTGGCCGCCCGCGGCGCAGTCGGAGTAGGGAAACTGGCCAACGTCGGGCCAGCCGTAGTCCTTGCCGGCCTCTATAACGTTCAGCTCCTCGCAGGAGACGGTTGTGTTGTCGGCGCCGTAGATGGCGCCGGTATCCGGGTGGAAGGCGAAGGGGAATGGCTCGCGGAATCCGTAAGCGAAGACCCGCTGGTCAGCGGCGGGTTCGCCGGCCAGGGGGCTCGCGGGCGGCGCCGAACCGTCCTTCGGGTCGATTCGCAACAGCTTGCCGATGGGGGTCGAGATGTTGCGGGCCATGCTCTCTTCCGGCGGGTAGTCGTAGTCGCCGACGCTGGCGTAGAGGTAGCCGTCGGGCCCGAAGTGGATCTTGCCGCTGCCGTTGTAGCCCGGGTGCTCCTTGGGGGTGACCGGGAAATCGTCGGAGATGACGGTCTCGTCGGCGCCTCTGCCGTCCTTTTCGGTGAAGCGGACGATCTTGGGCCGGGCGGTGGGCCCCTCAGGGGGCTGGCTGTTGCTCACGGGCTCCATGTAGAAGGCGTAGACATAATGGTTGGCGGCGAACTTGGGGTCGAGGGCCAGGCCGGTGAGGCCCCAATCGAGATTCTCGAGGTAAGTGGCCACGTCTAGGTGGGCGAACGGCTCGTCTTGGAGCTGGCCGTCCGCCGAGATGATGCGTATGTTCCCGGTGAGCTGCTCAGCGAAGAAGATGCGGCCGTCGGGGGCGAAGGCGATCTCGCTGACCCGGGGCGCCGTGGCCACCGCCTGGGAGGCCAGGCCGAAGGGCATCTTCTCGCCGCCGGAGCTGGAGCCGCAGGCGAGGGCGGCCAGCAGAAGCGGCGCCAGCAGCGGCGTGAGAGGAGTCACGCGGGCCATCAGGTGCAATATAGCAGACAGCCGGTCGCGACGCGATGTCCAGCCCCTGCAACCGGCGTCAGAAGCCCCAGTTCGTGGCGTATAGGACATAAAACACCCCGAAAAGGATGGCCGAGATCGTCAGGATCGTCTGGTGGACGCTTGGAGAATGGCCCGCCTTGGCCATCACCAGGAAGAGGGGGAAGATGCCGAGGATATAGCGCGGCAGGCTTATCTGGAATGAGACGGAGACGAGGAAGATCAAGCTGAGCCAGCCGTAGAGCTGGTACGAGGGTCGCAACCATGTGGCGCCGCCCAGCAGGAGTCCTGCCGTCACCACCATGGCGGCTGCCCGGAACTCTAGGATGGAGACGCGGTAGGACCCCGGCTGGAACTCCTTGATGCCGCTGAACGTGTCCTTCACTCCGTCCCAAGGCCAGATGAACTCGTGGAACCAGTGTTCCCGCTGGATGGTCATGAATTCGAAGGGGTTGCCCATGACGGCCCAGTTGATCCCGAGGTACACCAGCAGGCCGACCGGCACCAGGGCAAGCCAGAAGGCCCGCTTGGGCGCCTGGAGCCTTTCCTGGTGCAGCGCCTCGAGGGCCAGGGCGGGCGCGAGGACGATGCCCTGGGCGCGGGTGGCACAGGCCAGCATGCCCATGGCGCCGCACCAAGCCCAGCGCTTGCGCCGGGCGGCGACGAAGGAGGCCAGCACAAGGGCCAGGAACAGCGCCTCGGTGTAGGGCATCACGAAGAAGTACGCAGTGGGGAAAAGGGACATGTACCAGGCGCTCCGCTCGGCCTCGCCGTCATCGCCTCCGTCAGCCGCCACCAGCGCCTGGATAAAGAATCCGGCCGCCACCGATGCCACAGCCGAGACGAACAGGGCCGCTACAAAGTAGCTTTGAAACGGATATAAGAGATAGTAGGCGATGCGGATCAAGAGGGGATAGAGGGGGAAGAAGACGATGAATAGCCGGTCGTGCCCCTCGGACTTGTAGCCCACCTCGGCGATGCGTTCGTAGTTGGTGGCGTCCCAGCGGTTGAGCATATCCCGCAGGACGTCGGGCACGCTGGCGTTCTCCATCCCGGCCACGATGTACCCGGTGACGTAGGCTGCGAAGAAGAGGCCGACGCGGATCCCCACTGCCAGGAGGACGGCGCGGCGGAGGAACCTGCGCTGCTCCTCGCTGAGGGAGAGGGAGGCAGCGATCCATCGTCCGGGTGTTTCGCGCAGTTTCGTGAGCATAGGCGAGGGTGCGTTATTGGCCCCAGTTTAGCCCTTGGCGGCGCCAGCGGGAACTGCCGGACTCCCGCCCCGTGGCCGGCGCCATCTCGGTTGGCGAGACGCGCCTCGCGGTTGCCGCGCGGGGGGCCCTCCATTACACTGTGAGACAACCGGCGATGGCTAAGCTCGAAGCTGACGCGGTCTATCTCCTCCCCGCTGGCGAGGCGCCTCTCGCCGAGTTCTCCTTCGAGGTCAACGCCATCGGCGCCATTCTTGCCGCTGCGGCGCTCTTGCGCCTGGCTCTGGCCTTTCTCCCTGGCTTCGGCGTCGACATCGGCCTCTTCCGCTTCTGGAGCGCGCAACTGGCGGACCACGGGCCTGCCGGTTTCTACGACCGCGATTTCTTCGTGGACTACGCCCCCGGCTATATGTATGTCCTGTGGGCGCTCGGCCTCCTGCGCCAATGGCTAGGCTTGAGCGATGGCCAGATGGAGTACGTGTTGAAGCTACCCTCAGTAGCGGCGGACCTGGCGGGGGCATACGTCCTGTACCTTCTGTTGGGGAGCTGCCGGAGGGAGGTCAGGCTAGCAGCGGCAGCCCTCTATCTCGTCTTCCCCGCCGCACTGCTAGTCGGGGCGATCTGGGGTCAGGTGGACAGCCTGCTGGCGTTGTTCCTCTTGCTCAGCGTCTACTACATCAACCGTGACCGGCCGGTGGCCGGGGCTGTGGCCTTCACGGTCTGCTTCCTGGTGAAGCCCCAGGCCATTGCGGCGCTGCCCTTCTTGGCCCTCTGGATCATGCGGCAGCATCCGCCCGAGTGGAGGGAGGCGCTGAGGGGGTTGCGAGTGCCCGTGCCGCCGCGGGTGTGGTACCAGTGCGCCCTCGCGGGCCTCTTGACCCTGCTGGTGCTGATTACGCCCTTCTTCACCTACAAGCCGTGGAACCTTATTGGGCAGCTATATGACGCCACCAACGTCGAGCAGTACCGCACCAACTCCTTTTGGGCTTACAACTTCTGGAACCTTGGCGGGCTGTTCGATATGGGCTTCAAGCCTGATGTCCCCGGCATCAAGCCGGGGGAAGGGGAATGGCTTGGGGTCTCCCACCGGGCCTGGGGCTTCGTGATGTTTAGCGCCGCCTTGGCGCTCATCCTTGTGGCCACCCGCCGGAGCCGGGGGACCGGCATGCTGGCTCTGGGCACCGCTCTCTCCATCTTCGCTTTCTATCTCTTCCTCACCAGGATGCACGAGCGCTACGTCTTCGCTTTTTTCTTGCCGTTCCTGGCCGCATGCGTGCTGCTGGAGAGCCGGCTGCTCTGGTCGTCGTTCTTGATTCTGGGGCTGGTGCACTTCTTCAACCTGTATCACGTTTACGCCTACTACAACCCCAACAGCCTGCGGGTCGAGAGCCTGTACAAATGGTTCGAGAAGGGGAGCCTCCTAGGCACCGGGTTGGAGACGGTTCAGGTGCTGTCCATCGTCATGGTCGCTGCCTTCCCTGTGCTGCTCATCGCGGCCTATCTCCAGAGCTTGCGTAGTGAGCAGGGCGGAACGGCATGACGGAGGCGGGCGCCGGAGGGGCGCTGGGGGCAGGCGATCCCGAGCGGCGCTCGCCGGCGTCAGCAGGGCGGCCCCGGTTCTCCGCCTATACTGCGGCCCTTGCCGCCATCCTGGTGCTGGCCGCCTTCACCAGATTCTTCCGGTTAGGGACTCCCGACCAGTGCTACTTCGACGAGGTGTATTTCCCCACCACTGGCGCCGAGATCCTGCATGGGGATGACAAGGCTTGGGAGTGGTTCGGCCACGAGAACACCCACCCCCCTCTGTCCAAGGAGCTGATGGCCCTGGGCCAGGGCATCTTCGGCAAAGAGGACCGCAAGGGCCAACCCAACCAGTGCTGGAACGACGCCGAGGACGCTGACAAGAAGTCGGACCCAGACTGGCAGTACAAGCCCTTCGGGTGGCGCTTCTTCGGGGCGCTGGCCGGCGTAGGCTCGGTCCTGTTCATCTACCTCCTCGGCAAGCGGCTGTTCCGGAGCGAGATCGCAGGGTTGTCCGCGGCCTTTCTCCTGACGGTGGAAGGGCTGGCCTTCGTCCAGTCACGGATCGCCACGCCAGACACCTACGTGCTCTTCTTTGTCCTGGGATGCGTATACTTCCTGGTCACCAACCGCTTCCTTCTGTCCGGCATCTTCTTCGGCGCAGGGGTAGCCACCAAATGGAACGCCACGTTCGTGGGGGTGCCCATAGTCCTCTACTTCCTCTGGCGCGCCTACCAGGCGTTCCGCCGTAGCCGCGGCGGGCAAGGGCCTGAGAGATGGGAGAAGGCGTTGCCGGTTGGGCTGGGCCTCCTCTACGGGGGCATAGGCCTCACGATGTGGCGGTATGTGGCAACTAAGAGTGGGGAGACGTACGACCCGGTGGGGACGCCGCTGAACGTGTTGGCGACGGGGCTTCTGGTGGTTGGAGCAGCCGCCGCCGTCTGGGGTCTGTCCAGAGCGATAGCGGGGCGAAGGCCAGGGGCTCCCTGGTTCAGCCCAGCGGGGCGCGCCTACGTCGAACTAGCGGTGGCCTTCGGCGTGTTCTTCGTTCTGGTTCCGGTGTACGTCTACCTCCTCACCTATGTGCCAATGCTCATGAACGGCCACTCGCCGGCGGACGTACGGGACCTGAACCGGCTGGCCTACGATTTTCACAGTCACTGCAGGCCGCCGGGCTGTGCCCATTCCTACTCGTCGACGTGGGCCAAGTGGCCGCCGATGGTGCGACCGATCTATCTGTACGTGGGCGATGGCAACGCCAAGATCTACTCCATGGGCAACCCCATCATCTTCTGGTTTGGCATTCCTGCCCTTCTCTTTGCCGCCTATCAAGGGTTGAAAAACGTGCGCGCATGGGTTAATGGCGCCAGCGGGACCCTGCGGATATGGGGACGGCTCGAGCCTGGCCAGCCGGCGATCCTCTTCGTCGTGTTGGGGTACCTCGGCTTCTGGCTGCCATGGGCCATCCAGCCTAGGATCATGTTCCTGTATCACTACCTGCCTGCCCTGGCCTTCCTCGTCCTGGCGCTGGGCTATGCGGTCCACTGGCTGTGGAGCCAGCGGCTGTCCCGCGATGTTGTTCTCGCCTGTGCTGTGCTGGTGATGGCCGCTGCCCTGAACCGCTTCGCTGACTACGAGGGGGCGAGCACTGGCTTCGAGTACCTCTCGTGGCTGATCGGGGCCGCGGGCGTCCTGGCCCTCATTCTCTCCCTGGCGCGCCTGCGCAGCCTGCCGGAAGGTGAGCGCAGCGAGGGTTACGGCAGGGCGATCGCCCTGGTGTTCCTGGCCGTTGCCGGCGTAACCTTCGTCTACCTATACCCCCACCTTGCCGCCGTGCCCGTGTCCGGCGCCCTGGACGAGTCCTACTATTGGTTCGATTCGTGGCGATAGAGTGGCGCTGGGCAGTGCCGATGCATAAAGCCATTGTCCGATGATCGCCGCAGTCTACCTCATCGCCTCGTTCTTGGCGGGCCTGGCCGTGATCCAGACGGTATTCCCGCGCCTGCCGGCGGCCGTACGCCTGGCGGGCGCCTTCACAGGCGGCCTCATCGTTACGGCATGGGTGACCTTCCTGGTGGCCTGGGCCCTTGCCGGTCTCTCTGACGACTCGCTCCTCATCGGCATCTTCTTCGCCACTGGCGTCAACGCAATGGTGGCGGCCACCTGGGGCCGAGGCCTGCGCTGGGACCAGTTCCGGCTTTCCGGGCTCGAGGCGGCGCTCTTTATAGCGAGCCTCGTTTTTTCCCTGTGGCTGATGGACGCGCGCCTCTCCGGTTCTCCGCCAATGGTCTCGGCGAATACTTGGGGCGACACCGCCCTCCACGTTTCGTTGGCCCGCTCCTTCTCCGAGGGGCACAACTACCCGCCGGAGTACCCCTTCTTCGGGGGCGAGACGATCCGCTACCACTTCGGTTACGACTTCTTCGCTGGTGCCCTGGAGAGAGGCGGACTGCCCATCGTCTGGGCCTTCAACCTGCCGGGGGCCCTGGGTTTTGCTGCGATGATGATGCTGGTGTTCGGGCTGGGGCGGCTGCTCTTCGGCCGTATCGCCGTGGGCCTGATGGCGGTGGTGCTCTTGATCACGAACAGTTCGCTCTCGTTCCTCCGCTACTTCGAGCTGTACGGGAACGACATCCCCTTGGCCTTGCGCCACCTCTGGGATAAGCAGCCGCCGCCCTTTAACGATCGCTATCTTGCCGTAGGCCCGTATCTGGTGGAAGGGAAGATAGACCAGATCTCCATCTTTTGGACACTGAATGTCTTCCTCACCCAGACCCACCTTATCATCGCCATGGCCTTCGTCCTGTTTGTGGCCTACGGTCTTATCGGCCCCCTGCGCAGGAGAGAGCAGCTGAGGAGGGATCAGGCAGCCGTTTTGGGCGTGCTGATGGGCATGAGCTTCTGGCTCAACGGTGTCCTCTACGTGGCGGCGATGGTCTTCTTCGGGGCTCTCATCGCGGTGTTTTCGGCCTCCGATCCCCGGGGCGGTTGGCGCGCGCTGCTCCAGCGTCTGCGGGAGGCGGCCCCTTTCCTGGCCCCGGCGGTGCTTCTCGCGCTGCCCCAGGCGGTATGGCTCAACGGCGGCCTGCACAACGGCGGCAGCGTACGCTGGCACGTCGGCTATCTTGTCTGTTCATCGCCGGATGCCTCGTGCAACGCCACCGGCTTCAGGTTCGACCGCCTTTCGCACTACTGGGACTTCGTCGAGTGGTGGTGGCTGAACCTGGGGTTGGCCCTCCCCCTGATGGTCTTCGGCGCCTTCTGGTCGCCGCCGCGGGAGCGGAAAGTGTTGGTGGCCGTCATGGCCATCTTCATCTTCGGCAACTTCGTGCAGTTGAGCCGCGACCTGGGCGGGCACAACCATAAGATCTTCAACCTCTGGGAGATCCTGATGAACCTCTTCGCGGCCTTCGCCTTCGTGCGTCTATGGGACGCCGTGCGGGACGATGTCCGCATCGGCGTCCCGAGGCTCCCTGCCAGCGACCTGCGTCTCTTGGTGCGGGGAGCCATGCCCGTGGTGTTCGTTTTCCTTGTCCTTTCGGGCATTATCGATTTCATGGTGATTAAGAACGACGCCAAGTATCCGGTCTTCGGCGACAAGACGCAGACCATCCAGTGGGTCGAGCGTTATACCCCGGGCGATTCGATGTTCCTTACAGCCTACGGCGATCTCTACACCGCGCCTGCCCTGGCCGGACGGCGGCTCTTCTTGGGGTACGAGCCCTGGGCGGGCAGCGCGGGCTACAAGGTGGAGCCCAGGCGCGCAACCGTGGCGGCCATCTACGGCGCCCAGTCCAAGAACGAGGCTTGCCGCCTGCTGACAGAGAACGGCATCGATTACGTGCAGATCGGACCGTCGGAGCGTAGCGGCGGGCGGTTCACTCTCAACGAATCGCTTTTCTCGTCCCAGTTCACGAGGGCGGAACCCCAGGCGGGGCAAGGGGATGGCGTTGTCATCTATGACGTCGCCCGCTCGTGCCAGGGGGCGCCGGCAGCCTACTCTCCCTAGGGTGTCCCGGAGGCGGTGCGGCGGTGGGGCCAGATGACCAAAGTGTTCAAGGTCCAGTTCCAGATGAAGCCCAACAGGACGCCGATGGTGTTCGAGATGTAGGGGCTGAGGCCGAACACGGGCGTCAGGACGTTAGTGGTGGCGACGATTATGAGGGGGCTGACGATGGACGAGAGGTTGAACTTGACGAACCTGGCGCCGATCCAGCCATGGCGGGGCCGGTGGCGGAACGTCCAGCGCTCATGGGCGTTGAACTGGAAGATAATGGCTGTCTCGACGCCGAAGACAGAGGCGATCAGGAGCCGGATATCCGGATGGGTGAAAAGCAGGAGGCCGGCTTCAGTGTCTTTTGCGGGCAAGAACCAGAAGACGGGCGAATCGTACAGCAGGTAGAACATCCCCTGGTAGATGATGTAGCCGAGCCCGCCCACCACAAGGAACTTAGCCAGGGTGGTAGGCACGTGGTAGCGTTCAGCCAAGCGCCGTGCTGTGTCTTCCAGGGCCTGGAGACGCTTGCGGGCGGCGGCGAGGGGGCCGCCCCGGGTGCTGGGGGTTGCTGGCGATTGCATGCCTAGTTTGGGACTCAATTATAGCCGACGCCCAGCTCGATGCGCCGGCGCCGTTCAAAGCTATGACGGTTGCAAGGCGGCCTCCGTTGCCAACCGGTGGCCCCTGAGGCCTGCGACGGCTAATCTTCTGGTAAATGGACGAGCTGGCCGTCTGGTGGGTCGCTGTCGAGGCTGTAGGCGTAGCCGCTTTCCCCCTCGCCTTCGTCTTGTTTCATCGCCTGCCGGACCGCGGCTACGCCTTCGCCAAGGTCCTCGGCCTGGTGCTCATTGGGTACGGCCTGTGGATGGGCTCCCTCCTCGGCCTCATCCCCAACTCCCGTGGCTCCGTCATCCTCCTGCTGGCGCTTCTGGCCGCGGGCTCCCTGCTGGCGGTCGCAGGCCAACGCCGGGATCTGGCTGCCTATCTGAAAGATGGCTGGAGGTATGTCCTCTTCGTGGAGGCGACGTTCACCGTGGTCCTGGCCGCGGCAGTCTACCTGCGCTCCTTTGCCCCAAACATCGATTCGGGCGAGAAGCCCTTCGAGTTCGCCTTTCTCAACTCCATCAACCGTACTGAGTCCTTCCCTCCGCCCGATCCTTGGCTCTCCGGCCACTCCATAAGCTACTACTACTTTGGCTACGTCGTAGTCGCCGCCCTGACTAAGCTCACGGGCCTGAGCACGAGCGTCACCTTCTTTTTCGGGGTATCGCTCATGGGAGCCCTGGCCTGGACGGGGGCCTTCGGGCTTGTCTATAACCTGCTGGCTGCCCAGCGGCAGCCCCTGGGCGGCCCGGCCCTGTCGCCCCGGCCGCTGGTCTTCGGCTTGGCCGCCGCCGCGCTCCTCATCGTGGCCAGTAACCTGGAGGGCGTATTCGAGCTGCTGGCCCGCCACGGCGTAGGTTCGCGGGGGTTTTACGATGCTCTGGGCATCTACGGACTGCCGGGCCCCTACGATTGCAGCGGCGTCCCCGCTGACTGCGCTCGGTGGTACCCCACGCGCAATTACTGGTGGTGGTGGGCCACCCGCATCGGCTCCAACTACGACATCCAGGAGTTCCCCTTCTTCAGCCTGCACTTTGGCGATCTGCATGCGCATGTAATGGCCATGCCGATCCTTATCGTGCTCCTGGCGGTGGCGTACCAGATGCTCGCGGGCCCAGGCCCCACCGGACCGATGTGGTTCTGGCGCTCGCCCAGGCGCTTTCTGCTGACAGCCCTCCTTGCCGGCGCGGCCGTCTTCACTGATGCCTGGGCGGCGCCCTTGACTCTGCTTCTGTTGGCGGCGTCGGCTGGCCTGGGCGAGTGGCTGCGCGGCGGCCGGAGGCTGCGTGCGGCGGTGGCCACGGGGGTTAGCACTTCGGTCGCTCTCGGAGCTACGATGTTCGTGCTCTTTCTCCCCTACTACTGGCACCTGGAGAGCGACACTGACGGCGTGGCAGTCGCCAAGACCGCGTTCACATCTGGGGCCGTGCCCCAGGCCTCGGAGGCGACGGGCCCTGTGCACTTCCTTCTCTTTTGGACCCCCCTCCTATGGGTTGTCCTCTCCGGTTGCATCGCCTTCTTCTTGGCCCAGCGTTGGAGGGGCTTCCGGCCGCAGCAGGCCGCCTTGGGTTGCCTCCTCTGGGCGGCGCCCATCCTCTTTTGGGCCCTCGCCGTCGTGGGGTCCGAGGGCTTCGATGGGCTGGGCGAGGAGCTGCGCGCCAGGGGCGCGAGCCTCATTACCTTGGCCGCCTTGGCAGTTGGCGTCACCATCGCTTCACTATCCTTCCTTCGCCATCTGGACCGCGCCGGACAAGACCCCGGGGGCCTGTTTGCCAGTCTTCTGGCGGTCTTCGCTCTAGAAATGCTGCTGGGCGCCGAGCTGTACTACGTCAAGGACGCCCTGGGCTTTCGCGCCAACACGGTCTTCCGCTTTTGGCACGAGGGGTGGATGTTGCTGGCCCTGGCGGGCGGTTACGGCCTGTACGAAGCGACGAGGAGCTGGCGCTTGCCGCGAATGATACCTTGGGTCTACTTGGCCGGATGGGGTATGCTTCTCGGTCTGGCCTACAGCCTGCTGGTGGCCATCGACCCGTGGCAAAACCTGTACTCCCGCTGGTGGACCGCAGTGCCCGGGCTCTTCCTGGCGGGTGGTTCCCTCCTGGCGCTGGCGGCCGGGTCTGCGACAGCGGGCGCAGGGCGAGCCATCGCCGCAGCGCGCCTCGTTTGGCTAGGGGCGACGGCTGTGGTACTGGCCGGCTCCCTGGTCTATCCCGTTCTAGTGGCCTTCGATCGCACTGGCGGCTTCACCTACGCGCAGACGGTGGATGGCCTGGACTTCGTGCGGCGCCAGGACCCAGACGAGTACGAGGCTATACGCTGGTTGAACGATAACGTCCGCGGCACGCCAGTCATCGCCGAGGCGACGGGCGGCGACTTCAGCGCCTCCGGACGCATCTCTTCGCGCACAGGGCTGCCCACGGTCATCGGGTGGGTGAACCACGAGGCCCAGTGGCGGGGACGTCCTGGTCCGCGCGACGAAGGAGATCCGGCGCTTTCGGTGCGCCCTATGGCCGTCTCCCGCCTCTACACCACCAGCGATAACAACGAGGCCCTGGCTATCGTCCAGAGGTACGGCATCGAGTACGTCTATGTGGGCAAACTCGAGCGCAACACCTACGGGACGGCGGGGCTGGCCAAGTTCGCAGAGTTCATGGATGTCGCCTTCCAGAACGGTACGGTCACCATCTACCGGGTGCGGGAGAAAGGGACGGTATTGCCGCCAGGATGACGGCTAAACCTGGTATCGAAGGGGGCGCTCGAGGTCCTCGGCCACCAGGGCGGCGGCCCTTTCGCCCAGGAGTATGGCCTGGTTCTGGCCCCTGTCCTGCGGATAGATCTGGGCCATGTTCGCCAGGTAAAGCCCAGGCACAGGGGTGCGCAGGGCCGGTATACGCGAAGCCGCCCCGACGGTGAATACCGGCTGGGCGTTCCGCCCGTGGAAAAGCCACTTCTCTTCAACCCACGAGGGACCGAAGCTGGGATTGATCCGGCCCAGATAGGGGAGCCACATCTGGAAGACATCATCGGCCGTCCTGCCGGGAAGGGGCGACGCCCGATCCAGGTAGTTGGAGATGTACACTACGTGGCGCCCGCCGTAACGGGTTGCATCCACCAGGTTTGTGTGTTCCACCACGGCTACGAACGGGACGCTGGCGTCCGCCACGTTGAGCCAGTAGTAGGGCGTCAGGGGATGGCGCAGGGCCAGCACAAGGCAAACGGCGTCCTGGTACCTCGTGGCCGCCAACTGGCCGGCGTAGGGCTCCGGCAGCGGCGGCGTGATCCTCTGGAAGACGTCGTTGGCGACGGTGGCGATGATAGCGTCAAAGGTGAATCTCTCCTCAGGCTGTGAGAACTCCAGGGCGATCTGCGCGCCGTCAGCATCGATCCGCTGGACGGGCCGGCCCAGCTCGATGCTGCCCCCCAGCTCCCGTACCCTCCCAGCGATGGCCTCTATCCAGCGGGCGAAGGAGCCGCGCTGATAGCCCAGGAGCTCGCGGGGCGAGAAGCGCCCCCTGCGGGAGGAGAAGCGGGTCCGCACCTTATTCCAGAGCCAGGTCATGACGACATCGTCCGCCTGATTGCTGAACTTCCCGCGCAGGAGGGGCGCCCATACGGCCTCTAGGGCGCGCGGGCCGCCATGGCGGCGGAGCCAGTCCACTGCGGTGGTGTCTTCGAACTGCGCCCCGTCCTGCTCCCGGCGCAGGCGGAGGGCCATGAGGCCCAGCCGAATGCGGTCAGCTAGGGGCAGGGGAGAGAAGCGGGCCAGGTCCAGGGCGCTGGTGAAGGGGTACACGCGCCCCCCTAGGAAGACGCCGGCCGTGGTCTCGTGCCATTCCAGGGTTTGCGTTAGGCCAAGCTCGCCGATGAGCTCGATGGCCGCAGTGTCGCCCGCAAAGAGGTGGTGGTAGAAACACTCCAGGGGTTCGCTGCCCACCGTGAAGGTGCGGAGCAGGCCGCCATAATGGTCTGATGCCTCGAAGACCCGCACCCGGTGCCCGTGCTGTAGCAGCCGGTAGGCCGCTACGAGTCCGGTGGCGCCGGCGCCGATGACGCCGATCTCCTTCGGGCCCTTCACCGGTGGCGGCCTTGTATCAACCAGGGGCGCGGCGCCACGGGCGGGCGATGCGCAGGCGCAGGAGGCCCCGCAGGTCCTCGCTCACAGTGGAGGCGATCTTCACCCGGGTGTCTTTGTCTTCCACCCAGCGCACGGGCACGTCCTTGACCCGGTATCCCATCTTCTCGGCGAGGATCAGGAGCTCGGTGTCGAAGAACCAGTTGTTGTCCTCGATGAGGGGCACGATACGCTGGGCCGCCTCCCTGCGCACAGCCTTGAACCCGCACTGAGCGTCGCTGAAGCGGGTGAAGAACAGGGCCTTGATGATGGTGTTGTAGCCGCGGGTGAGGATGCGGCGCTTGAGGGAGCGCTCCACCTGGGAGCCTGGGGCTAGGCGTGAGCCGATGGCGACGTCGTAGCCTTCATCAGCCACGGCCCGGATGAGGGCGGGGAAGGCCTCCAGCCCTGTCGACAGGTCGACGTCCATATAGCTCAGGATGTCCATGGGGCTGGCGAGCCACACCTGCTTTAGGGCGAAGCCCCGTCCCTTGCGCTCGATGCGCACGTACTCCACCTCGCCGGGATATCGGCTGCTGAGGTCCCGGCCCACCGCAGGTGTGCTATCAACCGAGGCGTTATCAGCGATAAGGATACGCCATTGGTAGGGGAAGTCTGGTCCTGCCAGGAACTCCCGCAGCTTGGGGATGCTGACAGGCAGGGCGCGCTCTTCGTTGTAAACGGGTACCACCACTTCGACGCTTGCCACGGCCATATCTTACCCCATGCAGCCTCTATGGTGGCCCGGCTAGCTGTCTAGCCCAACAGAATGCGCTGGGGGGCAGAGGCCGCCGTGCGCCGGAAGTTATGGATCAGGAAGGCGCCGCTGGCCTCCTCGACATAACAGCGGCGAGGGTTGGCCAAGGCGGAATCGATGTCCCGCATCAGGGCAGCGTGCATCTCCATGGCGTCCGGGCCAATCTGCTCGTGACCCCATTCTGCGATGGCCTCGGCCTGGGCGCTGGCCAGCAGGAGGAGCCAGCCGGTGACCAGCTCGGCCCAGCCCAGGTGAAAACCGGGATCCGCGAAGGGGATGGCCGCTTTCTGAGGGCTAACGCCTGGGGCGGACTGGAGAAGGGTGCTGCCGAAGTGAGGCATTGACAGTTCAGTGAGCACTCTATAGGCCAGGCCGAGCCGCTGGTCTTGGGCGAGAACGGAGCCGGCGCGGAAGCGGCCTATTTCGATCCTGAGGGCGGCTCTCTCCCGATCCTGGGCGACCGACGCCGGCAACCACTCCCGGTATTCGTCGAAGCCCCCGGCGATGAGGGACCGCTGCGCCGCAACGCAGTCGCAGGCGGATCGCAATAAGGGAGGACAAGAGAGGTAGGAGCCGGTGTGGAGGAGGGCACAGGCGTCTGCCAGGTGGCGGTACACCTTGGACCAGAAGGCGAAGAGCGCGGCGGACTCCCTGGTCCGTACTTTGGCGCAGCGCAGGGCCAGGCGCAGGTGGTGGTTCATGGCCCTCTCGAAGAGGGCCAGGTCGCTAGCCAGCAGGAAGGCCGTCTGGCGGTAGGCGTCCTGCACGGAGGCGGCGGCGCCGCTGGGGCGCGAGGGCAGAGCGTAGCACTCCAGCGGGACGGTGAGGACGGAGCGGGGTCCCGGTGACCCCGGCTTGGCGGTCATGCGGGGCGGGCTGGAGTTACTGCCACCCCTTGGTGGCCCCTTCGATCATGGCCAGGGGTCCAACCGGCCAGTTGAACCCGTAGACCATGGCCTTGTTGATGTCCTCGGCACTGGCGACGCCCTCCTCCAGAACCTTCTGGGCCTCCCTGACGGCCGCGAAGTAGATGCGGTTGGCTACAAAACCGTATCGGCCCGGCATGTCCTTCACCCGGATCGATACCTTGCCCGCCCTCTGGCAGAGCGCCTCCAAAGCCTGTATCGTCTCTTCCGTTGTCTCCGGAGCGTAGACCAGCTCCACTAGCTTCATGACCGGCGCGGGACTGAACCAGTGCATGCCCAGAAAGCGCGGCCTGCGGGACCCGGACACTGCCTTGTTCAGGTCGCTGATGGCCAACCCCGAGGTGTTGGAGGCGAAGATGGCCTCTGGTCTGACGATGGCGTCCAGCTCGGCAAAGACCTTCTTCTTGAGGGCCAAGTCCTCAGGTACGGCCTCGATGACGAGATCGACGTCCCGCAGGTCGCTGAGGTCGGTGGTGAAGGCCAGGCGGGCCAGGGCCGCGTCGGCCTCTTCCCTCGTGGTCTTTCCTCGCTCGACGCCCCGGTTCAGCCCGTAGCGCCCGTCGACGATGGTGGCCCGGGACTTGGCGATGAGCTCCTCGTTTAGGTCGCGCACGGTTACGTTGCAGCCGCCCACGGCCAGCGCCTGGGCGATGCCCGAACCCATGACCCCGCCGCCTACTACGCCTACGGACCTGATGTCGACAACCATAACGACCTCCTTCCGATCTTGCCGAGCGGTTCCGGGGCTAGCCCTGTGGGCGGGGCCCGATGCCTATGGCCCCGGGACGAGGGTCTTGCTGCCCCTACCGGTCAAGTATACCCCGGCCCGCGTACTGCGCCCGTTCCCCAAGCTCGTCCTCGATACGCAAGAGGCGGTTGTACTTAGCGGTCCGCTCGCCCCTTGCCGGCGCGCCCGTCTTTATCTGCCCGGCATGGGTGGCGACGGCCAGATCCGCTATCGTCGTGTCCTCTGTCTCCCCGCTGCGGTGGGAGATGACGCAGGTCCATCCGGCAGCCTGTGCCTCAGCGATGGCGGCCAGGGTCTCGGTGAGGGTGCCGATCTGGTTTAGCTTTATGAGCACGGAGTTGGCGGCGCCCTCCTGGATTCCCCGGCGGATGCGCTCCACGTTCGTTACAAAGATGTCGTCCCCCACGATCTGCACCCGGGAGCCGAGACGCCCGGTAAGGGCGCGCCAGCCGGCCCAGTCCTCTTGGGCCATGCCATCCTCGATGGAGACTATGGGAAAGCGAGAGCACCAATCCTCCCATAGGGCCACCATCTCTTCGCCAGAAAGGGCCTTGCCCTCCCGCGCCAGGGCGTAGCCTCCATCTGCCTCCAGTTCCGAGGCTGCGGGGTCAAGGGCGATGGCGATCTGTTCGCCCGGAGTGTAGCCAGCCTCTTGGATGGCCCGCAGCACCAGCTCCACGGCGGCCTCGTTGCTGGGCAGCGGCGGTGCGAAGCCGCCCTCGTCCCCTACGGTAGTGGGCAGGCCCTCCCGGTGGAGGATTCGGCCCAGCGCGTGGTAGACCTCCACCGCCATGCGCAGCCCTTCCCGGAAGGTTGGCGCGCCAACGGGCGCGATCATGAACTCCTGGAAGTCGGTGGAGCCCGCGGCGTGCTTGCCTCCGTTGAGGATGTTGAGGAGCGGCAAGGGCATGAGGTACGGGTTCGGGTTGCCCGTGGTCTCCCCCAGATAGGCGTAGAGGGGCATGCCGTAGTAGGCGGCGGCCGCGTGGGCGACGGCGAGGGAGACACCGAGGAGGGTGTTGGCGCCGAGGTGCGACTTGTTGGGCGTGCCGTCCATGCCGATAAGGACGCCGTCGATGGCCTGCTGGTCATTGGCGTAGAGGCCGGTGATCTTGCGGGCGATGAGGTAGTTCACGTTCTCTACGGCCTTGAGGACACCCTTGCCGCCAAAGCGGGAGGCATCGCCGTCCCGCAGCTCCAGCGCCTCGTGGGCGCCGGTGGAGGCCCCCGATGGCACCTTCGCCGTCCCCGTGTGCCCGCTTTCCAGGGCCACGTCTACCTCTAGCGTGGGGTTGCCCCGGGAGTCCAGCACCTCCCGGGCGTATACCGCGGCGATAGCGTAGTCCGGCATGGCTACTCTACTCCCGTCCGCCGTCGCTCCTCAGCCAGAGCGATGGCCTTCTCGACGGCATCGGCGGCGTCGCGGGCCCGCACGATGCGTTCGCCGTCGTGTCCGTGGTAGTCGAAGTCCCACGTGTCGAGCCCCACGAGGGGTATGCCGTGGATCAGGGCGTAGGCGATCTCGCTGAGGGTGCCGTAGGAGCCGTCGATGGCGATGACGGCCTCTCCGCTAAGGACCACCATGGCGTTCCGGGCGTAGCCCACGCCGGTGAAGATGGGGAACTCGACGTACGGGTTGGGAGCTGACTCGCGGGCGTTACGGCCGGGCAGTATGCCGATGGTGTGGCCACCCTCAGCGCGGGCCCCCCGGCAGGCGGCCTCCATAACGCCGCCACGCCCTCCGCAGACCACGGTGACGCCGCGGCGGGCCAGCTCGCGGCCGATGGCCTCGGCGGCTTCCAAGGCCTCGGGCGGCGCCGCCTCGCCCCCTATGACTGAGATCATCACGGCAGAATCATACCAGCGCGCCGTCTCTCCCGGAATAGGCGAGGGGGGCTGTCCGGCAGCGTCGCGCCGGACACGGTCGCCAGACTCGGCCTGGGGCGCTAGCGGCGCAGCTCCCAGTTGTAGGCGGCGGCCTCGCTGGTTCCCGGGGTGCTGCCGGAGATGATGATCGTGGCAGGGCCAGCCAAAGGGATCTCCGCGCGGTTGGTCTCGTCCAACTCCACTCTGGTCACTTGCCCGCCCTCCACCTTCTGGACGATGAAGCGCTGCGGCAACGGGCCCCGCACCTGTTGGAAACCCTCTGCCCTCCAGCCGGCGTCGCCATCGCCCGTGTCCAAGAACCCGGCTTCTGGCACCTCGATGTCGTCGATAGCGAACCCTGGGAGGTTGGTGGCGTCATCCGTGACGTATTCGAAGCGTAGGAGGACGCGGCGTCCCGCAAAGGGCGTGAGGTCTATCTCTTCCTGCTGCCACCCGCCGCTGTCGCCCGTGTAGCCGGGCCCATAGGCGTTGCCCACAGGGTCGTAGTCCGTAGTGTACTGTCCTGGCAAGGCTTGCCACCTCTCGCCACCGTCCAGAGAGAGGGCCACGTAGGCGTAATCCCACCCACGCTCAATCTGCGCCCAGAAGGAGAAACGCAGGGTGGCCTGGCTCAGGCCCGTCAGGTCCAGTTCGCGGGTGAGGCGCGCGTCGATGCCGTCTACACCTCCGGCCCACCAGAAGGCGCCGTCGGAAGGTGGCACGCCTACAGACACGCTATCGGCCCCATCGAAAACGAAGATGCCGCCCGGCGCACCGATCTCCAGGTAATCGGCTCCGAACTGGCTGACGGAGCCTTCACCAGGGCCGGGCTGGCGCACTGCCGTCTTGATCTTGACGCGGGCGTCCAGGTCGCGGTGGGCGTACCTGCCGTCAGGGGCATCCAGGTAGTTGGCTGCCACCCAATCGGCGAAGACGTCTTCGAAGGTGGTGCCAAAGCGCCGCAAGAAAGCGTCCACTCCCGCTATGCCATCGGCGGGCTCCGCCGTGAGTGTGTGGGCGCTGGCAGCGCCGCCAAAGCGGTCCAGCAGGTAGCGAAAGAACAGCTCGGAGGCGGCGTAGTGTACCGCGCTGTCTCCCGTATCAGGCCAATCGTTTAGCTGGGTATCCGGCTGGAGCAGAAACGTCCGTAACCAGTCAGAGCCGCCGCCCACGATCTCCGCCGCTATCTGGGAGAGACCCTCGTTGACCCAGGCCTCCTCGTCGGGGTCAGCATAGTAGTGGATCAGGTGCTGAAGTTCGTGGGCTGCCAGGGCGTTGTAGGATGTGCCCGGGGACTCCAGGGCCCCCGCATCGATATAAAGGATCTCCCTGTCGTTGCTCAGGGGGACGATGCTCGTTGGGAACTCGTCGCCCTGGTTGAAGTAACCACCGGCGCCGGTGAGACGGGCGTGCAGGAGGGTGACCCGCTGTCCGTGCTCCAGCCGTGGTATCTGGCCGAAGGCGGAGGTCACGGCTGGGTAGACGACGTCCTCGAAGTCCCGCCCGATCTGCTCCAGGGCGGCTGGCGAGTAGCTGACGCCGTCTTCGACGAAGAAATAGGCGTGGTCCGTGACAAGGGCCACGGTGGCGCGGATGGTGACGGCCCTGGGCGTCTCCAGGTCTATGACGTAGAAGGTATCGCTGTCGCCCTCCTCGTAGGTCCGCAGGGGGTGGCCAGTGACGTCCTGGGATGCGCCGCGGAAGCGCTTGGCCAGGTCCAGGAGGTCACGGGATGGCGCTGCGGGTGGGGCAGAGGGCGAGGGGGCGACCGGTGCCGGCGCAGGGGCTGGCGTGGCCAGCGCCGGCGAGGGCCCCTGGGAAGGGGTGGGCACGGTGGAGGCGCCGCCGCCGCAGGCTGCCAGGGCCAGGCCGGCGGCCAGTAGGCAGAAGAGGGCGGCGGTCTTCAGAACCGCCGCCCTCCTTGGTGCCACACCCTATGTACGGTTATCGCTACGCGCGCGGATGGGCCCGCTCATACACCTCGCGCACGTGCTCGCTGGTCAGGTGAGTGTAGACCTGAGTGGTGGAGATGTTAGCGTGGCCGAGCATCTCCTGGACGTTGCGTAAGGGCATGCCTCCCCGCAGCATGTGGGTGGCGAAGGAGTGGCGCAGCGTGTGGGGGGTGACGTCGGCGCTGAGGTTGGCTGCCCTGGCGTATCCCTTGAGGATGAGCCAGAACCCCTGCCGAGTGAGGCGCTCGCCGCGCCGGTTCACGAAGAGGGCCGGCTCCTCACGGTTCTTCACCAGGAAGGGCCTGCCCTCCTCCAGGTAAGCCACGAGGGCCTCGACAGCCTGGTCATGAATGGGGATGGTGCGTTCCTTGGCGCCTTTGCCCATGCAACGCACATAAGGGCCGCGGGGGTCCAGGTTGAGGTTGGCCAGGTCCAGGGAGACCAGTTCGGTGACGCGCATGCCTGTGGCGTAGAGGAGCTCCAGCATGGCACGGTCCCGCTTGGCCTCCGGAGTGGAACGGCGGGAAGGCTGTTCCAGAAGCTCGTCGACCTCATTGGGGCTGATGGCCTTGGGCAGGTTCTTGCCCACTCGCGGCGAGGAGAGCCCTTCCGTGGGGTTGGCCTGGATGGCGCCCTCTGCGCTGAGGAAGGCGAAGAAGGAGCGCACGGCGGCCACCTTGCGGGCCACGGAGGACTCACTGTAGCCCCGCTGCTTCAGGTCCAGGATGAAGTCCTGGATCATCGACCGGTTCAGGGCCTGCCACCCGTTCCTGCCGGGGTGCGTCCCAATGAAGTCGGCGAGCTGCTGGAGGTCGTTCCGGTAGGCGGCTATCGTGTTGGCCGATGCCCCTTTCTCGACGGCCAGGAAGTTTAAGAACTCTTCAAGTGCCTTGCGCATTGGCGCCTGTATGGCCGGCCTGCTTAGCCGCTCCGGCGAACTAATCGCCATATTCTATTTTCACCTCCTTTGCCTTGTCCAGCGGGCCACTGGACGATTTTGTTGATAAACATAAGGCCGCAGCGATAACGGGTGTGGACGCCTTATGCCTCATCAAGAAAACGCGTTACAAGCCCGGCAGTTAACCCGCCTCGCAAGTCTTATCCCGATTTGGTCAGGATGTAACGTCCGCCGCCCCTCGCTTATGTCTCCGCCGCGCCGCGGACCCGGCGCCGCCTTCAACTTGACGGGCCGGAGTTCTCCGGCCAGGCGCTCTTGCCCACCAGGGGCACGAAACGGCACGGCCCCAAGTTGTGCCTCTGCGCTCCTCGCGGCGTCTTGGTGATGCGC
This sequence comes from Dehalococcoidia bacterium, assembly GCA_034432935.1. Classification (GTDB taxonomy): domain Bacteria; phylum Chloroflexota; class Dehalococcoidia; order SM23-28-2; family RBG-16-64-32; genus DAOUAG01. The sequence continues at coordinate 20,883 of DAOUBD010000078.1, forward strand.
ACCAGCTCCTGGAGATCGCGGCTGCCCACCGGAATCACCAGCCGCCCTCCCGCTGCCAGCTGGTCTAGCAGCTCCCGCGGGACCTCCGGCGCGGCCGCCGTGACGATGATGGCGTCGTATGGGGCTCCCTCGGGCCAGCCCAGTGCCTCGCCTGCGACGTGCACCTCTACGTTGGCGTAGCCCAGCTCTTGCAGGACGGCGGCGGCCCTCTCGGCCAAGGGCGCCACCCGCTCCACCGTCACTACGTACTCAGCCAAGCGGGAGAGGATGGCTGCCTGGTAGCCCGAGCCGGTGCCCACCTCCAGCACCTTCTCGCTTCCGGTCAACTGTAGCGCTTGGGTCATCATGGCCACGATGAGAGGCTGCGATATGGTCTGCCCATAGCCGATGGGTAGAGGACGGTTCTCGTAGGCGTAGGGGCGCAGCTCCTCTGGCACAAACCGCTCGCGGGGCACCTTCTCCATGGCCTCCATCACCCGCTGATCGGTGATCTCCACCGCCAGCTCCTCCAGGAGCGCCGTGCGGGCCCTGCCCAGATCGCCGGCTGAGGTCTGCGCCATCGTTCCCTCCCCTGGCCCGAGTATAGCACCGGGTCTTCGGGCCTCCGGGGCCACGTGGCGCCTAAGGCAAGGATTAGGTATATATGGCAGCGGAGGCTGAACATGAAGCTTGACCTGACACGGCTGCCTGTGGGCGAAGCGATTATCGGTTTCCTGGTGGTGGTGCTGGCTGTGACCTTCACCGGCGCCTTCATCGCCAAGGGCGGCGGCGAATCTGGAGGAGGCGCTGCCGTCTCGGCGAGCCCCAGCCCGGCCAGCAGCGCCACCCCTCAACCAGGGACGCCGGCGCCTGGGGGCGGTGGAGGCGGCCAGGCGGTGACCCTTACCATGGGCGACAATTTCTTTCAGCTCGATAGTCAGAAGAACCCAAACCTCAGGGTGAAGGCGGGCTCTACCGTCACCATCCAGTTGACCAACAAAGGCACCGCCATCCACAACATGCGGATCGCCGGCGAGGACAACACCTACAACAACAAGGACGACGCCGTATCTGACCCCCAGCTAGTCACGGCCGGGCAATCGGCCAAGCTGGAGTGGAAGGCGCCCAGCAAGACCGGCGACTACAACTACCAGTGCGATTTCCACCCGACGGACATGAAGGGCATCATCACCGTCGAGTAGGCCCGCCGGGAACGTAACGTCTAGAGAGCCGAAAGCACCCGCTCTGCCAGGGACCGCGTGAACCCAGGGGTGGCGGCTATCTCCTCCACCGTGGCCTCCCGGATGCCTTTCAGGGAGCCAAATTTGCGCAGAAGCGCCTTCTTTCGCTTCGGTCCGACCCCGGGGATGCGGTCTAGCGCCGACTGCATGCCGCCCTTGCTTCTCAGGTTGCGGTGGTAGGTGATGGCGAAGCGGTGCGCTTCATCGCGGACGCGCTGCACCAGGTATAGGGCCTCCGAGGTCCTGGGCAGGACTATAGGCTCCGAGATGTCCTTGACATAAAGCTCCTCGAACCGCTTGGCCAGGCCCGCCAGGGGGACGTTCCCCACGCCCAGATTGCGCATGATGTCGTGCGCGGCCGAGACCTGTCCCTTGCCGCCGTCTACGATCACCAGGTCCGGCACCTTGGCGAAGGATTCGTCCACCTGGGACGTCCCGCCGTTTGCCGCCGGGGGGCGCTGCCCACGGGCGAAACGGCGCCGCAAGACCTCCTGCATCATAGCGAAATCATTGGCGCCCGCCACGCTCTTGATGCGGAAACGGCGGTACTCTGCCGGGCGCGGGCTGCCGTCTATGAAGACCACCATGGAGCCCACCGCTGACGTCCCCTGGATGTTGGAGATGTCGTAACACTCGATGCGCTTGGGCGGACCCGGCAGGTTGAGCTCCTCCTGTAGCTGCTCCAGCGCCAGGCGCTTCTTGGCGGCGTCAGCCAGCCAGCGGGCGCGGGCCTGGTGCAGCGCCTCCCGAGCGTTATCGGCCGCCCGTTGCACTAGGGCCCGCTTCTCTCCCCGGCTGGGGGCCAAGAGGCGCACCCTCGCACCGCGGCGGCCGCTAAGCCAGCCCTCGATCAGATCGTGGTCGGCCACTGCCATCGGCAAGAGCACCAATGGCGGGACATAGGCCGCTGATTCGTAAAACTGCTCGATGAAGCTGGCCAGCACCTCCCCGTCAGCCTCGCCTGCGGCCCCGTCGAGCTGGAAGGTGTCGCGGCCAATGACGTTCCCTCTCCGGACGAAGAAGACCTGAACGAACGCCTCATCGTTCTCGCGGGCGAGGCCGAAGACGTCCATGTCCTTCCTGTCCCGCACCTCCATCACCTGGCGCTCCGTGGTGCGCTGGATGGCCTGGATCTGGTCCCGCAGGCGAGCGGCGCGCTCGTACTCCATCGCCTCTGAAGCGGCCTGCATGGAGCGCTTCAGGTCCCGGACTATCTCGATGGTGCGGCCCTCCAGGAACATGATGACCTGGCGGATGACAGCATCGTACTCTTCCTTCGTGCACAAGGAGGCGCAGGGGGCGATGCAACGGTGGATATAGTAGTCTAGGCAGGGGCGCGGGTCGTCTCCGGTGATGGTCTTGGTGCAGGAGCGCCATGGGAAGAGCTTCTTGACCAGGTCCAGCACCTGGCGAACGGAGCCGGAGGCATAGGGGCCGAAGTAGCGAGCGCCATCGTTCAGGACTCGGCGGGTGATTTCAACCCGGGGCCACGGCTCCCGGAGGTTGATCTTCAGGTACGGGTAGTGCTTGTCGTCCTTCAGCCGTACGTTGAAGAAAGGCTGGTGGCGCTTGATGAGGTTGGCCTCCAGGATCAGCGCCTCTTGTGTGCTGCCCGTCACGATGTACTCGAAGCGGGCCACCTCGCTGACCAGCCGCCGGGTCTTGGGCTCGAGGCTGCGCGAGGAGCCGAAATAGGACCGTACGCGGTCACGGAGGGAGGCCGCCTTCCCGACGTATATCACGTCGCCATCGCCGTTGCGGAAGATATAGACGCCTGGCCTGGTGGGCAGAGCCCGCACCTGGGCCATCAACTCCTGCCGGGCCCAACTGGTCATCGCACACATATTCTAACGCGCCTAACAGGCCCGCGCGGTACTTTGACCCTCACGTAAGGGTTGAATCGCTGGCTGCGGACGCATATCATGACTGGGAAACCGGTGCCCCGTCTTAGATAGGGAGGATTAGGCTCATGCACAACCCGCTGCACACGCCGATCTGCGACCAGCTCGGTATTCAGTACCCAGTCTTCCTGGCCGGCATGGGAGGGGTTTCCCTGGCGCCCCTTGTGGCCGCCGTCTCCAACGCGGGTGGCCTGGGCATCATGGGGGCGGCCACCCTGGACCCGCCACGCCTCCGGGAAGAGATCCGCCGGGTCCGGGAGCTTACCGATAAGCCCTGGGCGGTTGACCTGCTGGCCCCGATCCCCGAGCAGATACGGCCCCAGATCGAGGTGCTGTACGAGGAGGGCGTCAAGATATTCGTGGCTGGGCTCGCGGTGCCGTCCCAGTTCATCGAGGAGATGCATAGCCGTGGCATGACCGTGATGGTGATGTGCGGGAAGGTGCGCCATGCCCTGAAGGCCGAGGCAGCGGGCGCGGACGTCGTGGCCGCCCAGGGCACCGAAGCTGGCGGCCACACGGGCGAGGTGGGGGCCATGGCCCTGATCCCCCAGGTGGTGGATGCCGTGAAGATACCGGTCATCGCCGCTGGGGGCATGGCTGACGGCCGTGGCTTGGTGGCGGCCCTCGCTTTGGGGGCCCAAGGGGCGATCTTCGGCACCCGCTTCGTCGCTTCTCTGGAGGCCCAGGCCCACCAGGGCTACCGCGAGGCCATCGTCCGGGCCACCGAGGCGGACACCGTGCGCACCCGGTGCTACACCGGCAAGCCCGCCCGGGCCATCCGCAACGACTACACTGACGAATGGGAGAAGAAGGCGGATACGATCCAGCCCTTCCCCATGCAGGCGGCGATCTCTGTGCAGAACCGGGTGATGGACTACATGGGTTTGACGGGGGAGTTCGACCCTCGCCGCACCTTCATGCCCGCGGGCCAGAGCGCCGGCCTCATCCGGGATATCAGGCCGGCCGGCCAGATTGTGCGGGATATCGTGGAAGAGGCGGAGGCGGTGATCCGCCAGCGGTTCACCGCCCCCAACCTGCAACAGGCGCGCTAGCCCCGGGAGGGCTAGTGCGTCGGCATCGCGGGAGTTGCTCCGCCGCCCATGCCGGAGTCCATGCCGGAGTCCATGCCGGCCCCAGGCGTGGTCATGCCGCCCATGCCGGAGTCCATGCCGCCACCAGACTCGGCGATCTCCGCCACCGTGACTTCCAAAGTGACCGAGCCGGCCTTTTCGAAAGTGAGGGTCAGCGAGAACTTGTCTCCCACCTTGATGCCGGGCTGGACCTTCATCATCATGACGTGAAGGCCGCCCTTTTTCAGGACCACCTGGCCGCCAGCCGGGATCTCGATGCTCTGCACCGGCTCCATGCGAGTGGTGTTGCCCTCGGTGACGGTCTGGTGAAGCTCCGTGGTTCCTGCGATGCTGGCCGAGGCCTTGACCAGGGCGTCCGGCGTGTCGCCGCTGTTGCTGATGGTCATGTAGACGGCCCCGTTGTCCAGCACCACCCGCGAGGAGACGCCGGTGATGCTGATCTTGCCCACGGTGGCGGCCGATGATGCCGCTGGCGTCGGCGTGCGCATAGGCGTCGCCGCGGCTGTAGCGCTGGCCGAGGGCGCCGGCGTGGCCTCGTCGCCGCCACCGCCGCAGGCTGCGGCCGAGTAGAGGATGGCGGCCAGGCCCAGCAGGCCCAGCAGAGTGTACGGTTTCCGCAATTTCATGGTTCCTCCCATCCGTTTGTCACTAACTTGGAGAGATCGTGCACCCAGTCTTCCTTGTAGAAGCCGGAAGGGTAGACCAGGTGCGCTAGGTTATCGGCGGTGTAGACCAGGACTGCTGCGGAGTGGCTCACGAGGTAACCGCCGTTCTCCAGCGGCTGGCGTTCGACGTCGAAGGCCAGTGGTCCCAAGGCGTTGCGCTGGATAGAGTCCACCTGCGTCAGGTCGCCCCGCAGGCCGATGAAGGATTCGTCGAAGAGGTCCAGCCAGGCCCGTATGCGGTCCGGCGTGTCTCGCTCCGGGTCGACGGAGACGAAGACCACCTTCACGCGGCCAGCGTCGCCAGCCGGCAGGTCATGCAGGGCGGACGCGATGTTGGCCATGTGGGTCGGGCAGATATCAGGGCAGTTGGTGTAGCCGAAGTAGAGGATGGTGATGTAGCCATCGGTCTCCTTGAAGAAGTCGAAGGGTCGCCCCTCTGTATCGGTGAGGGTGAAGGAGGGTTTGGGCAGAGGGTCTGCCAGCACCATGCCCCTGTAGCCGGCATCACCGGCGCCTTGTCTGGGCGAGGGGCTTCCATCCCCGGCGCAGGCGGCCCCGGCCACGGCCAAAGTTACGATGGCGGCTAACAGCAGCCATGGGGCCTTCTTCGTTTCTTGGCTCTTGGAGACGGTAGACAAGGTGAGCACTCCTTCCCTTGGGGGGAAGCCAAACGGCGGCGCATGAGCGGGCCTGCCAGTGGCGCCCCCGTGGGGTGTGTTGTCCAGCGGTGCCCTTCGTCGTCAAGGACACCTGGCCAGACTGCGTTTGGCTTGGGGTGCTACCCGTGACGGGGTGGCGGAGATGACTTGAAGCTGGGGCCTTCGCTGGGGGGCAAGAGCGAGGGGCCCTCGCTGGCTTGGAGGACGCCCGAGGGGTCGAGCTGCCACGAGTCGGAGTCAACCCAGGTGGCGCTGACGGCGCCCGGCTGTCCGCTGCATTTCGATGGCCCCAGGTGGCAGTGGGCGGCGTGCTCTTCGGCTTGGGCAGGATCGCTGAGATCGGCGTGCTGGTCACCGTGGCCCAGGTAGAGGATGTTGGGCAAGACGGCGAGGGTGAGGGTGAAGGCGGCGCCCGCCCGCAATAGCCTATTCAGTCTCTTCCCTGCGAGCCGCGTGGACATCCTACGATGTCATGATAGCACTAGGGTCGGGAGTGGAGACGCCCGCTAGCCGGCAACCTTGGCGGCAGACGAGAACTTGGCCAGGAGGGCCTCGAGGCGGGCCTCCCGCTGCTTGAGTTGCTCCTTGTAGTGGTGCTCCTCGGTCTTATAGACCTCTTCCCGTAGATCGCGGTAGGCGCCCTCCAGTACCTCCACAACTAGGTCGATCTCATCTTTCGTCAGCTCGACGGATGCCATGGGACCTCCTTGTCTAGTGAGAGACAACGCCAGCGCTCAATAGGCAAGAGGGTGGCGCGCTCGGTGGGACTCGAACCCACGACCTCAGCCTCCGCAGGGCTGCGCTCTATCCGGACTGAGCTACGAGCGCGCAATGGTGGGGCCAGGAACCTGACCCCAAGGGAAGCTTCACGATTGGTGCCGAAGGGGGGATTTGAACCCCCACGCCCGTTACGGGCACTGCGCCCTGAACGCAGCGCGTCTGCCTTTCCGCCACTTCGGCCTTCGTCCTTAGCGGGCCCGCCTGGCGGAAGCACATCCCACCCGAGACGGGTCTCCGCGTCAGAAATATAGCATCGGCAGGGGCAGGCGGTCAATCGCCTGAACGGGCCCATTATGGTGTTGGCCTCAATACTTAGTCCACTGGTACCATTTGCCCAAGGGCATGGCCAAGATGACGATATCGTGCAGGTGCCCGTCCTGGTCTCTGGCGCCCCCCTCCATGGTGCCCACTCGGATGAACCCCAGCCACTCAGCCGCCTTCAACGCCTCGGCCTCCCGGTCGGCCACCACCTCGAGGAGCACCTTGTCCAGGCCGGCGTCATCGGCGATCTCGCACAGCTCGCGGATGAGCTGGGTGCCCAGACCACGGTTCCGGTACTCCGGCGCTACGACGATGCGTATTTCGCCGATGTGGCTCCGGGCGCTTCCCCTGCGGCGCACCAGCACGGCCTCGGCTACTATCCGGCTGTCCGCCATGGCCACGAGCGGCAGCGCACGGTTGTAGTCCAGGTGCTCGATCCAGGCGGCGATGACAGCGGGGGATGTAACGTCATCCTTCAGGAAGTAGCGCTCGTCCTCCGGTATGCCCAGGAAGAAGTTGAGGAGGGTTTCTTCATCCCCTGCTCTCAACGGCCGTATCGTCACCTTGGAGCCGTCCCTGAGGCAGGTCTCCTTGGGATAGGCCGCGATCGCGTAGATCGGATTCATGCTGCACACCCCTTTAAGCAACGCTCTCTTATTACAGCGTATGTTGACGCTGATCCGGGGTTTAGGGCCGAAGCTACCCTATAGGCCTGGGCCATTCGGCACTCAACGATGATGGGCAGATGGCTATGACGGACCAAAGCCATGGGCCGCCGGAGGCGGCTATAATTAGTTCTGTAGATGTTCACGCTCAGGTCCCTGCGCTGGCTCAGCGTGGCCGCCCCCCTCGGCTTCATAGTCGGCCTTGGCCTACTGCTGGAGACGGTGCTGCGGCCACAACTGCCCGATGGCGCCGCCTACGGGGTGGCCTTCGCTCTGGCCCTGGCGGGCACCGGGGTCTTCGCCACGGTCATCTTCGAGGTGTTCCAGCGGATGCAGGCGCGGGTGCAGCGGCACGCCGACGAGCTGCGCGCCCTGTACGAGGCGGGGGTAACGTTGACCTCTGAGATGGATCTGGAGGGGGTGCTCCAGAAGCTGGTCGATGTGGGCCGTGCTCTGACCGGCGCCCGCTACGGGGCCCTCAGTGTCCTTTCTAAGGAGGGCAAGATCCAGCGCTTCCTGACCTCCGGGCTGACGGAGGAGGAGAGGAGGAGGATGGGCGCAGAGCCCACCGGCCTGGGCTTGCTCGGTGAGCCGTTGCCCGAACACGTAGGGCTGAACGTGCCGGACATCGGCAAGGACCCGCGCCGGGCCGGCTTCCCGCCCCATCACCCGCCCATGCGCTCCCTGTTGGGCCTGCCGGTAGTGTCCCGCGGCCGCACCATCGGCAATCTCTATTTGGCGGATAAGGAGGGCGGCGCCCCATTTACTTTGGAGGACGCAGAGCGCCTGCGGCTTCTGGCCACTCAGGCCGCGATCGCCATCGAGAACGCCGAGCTCTACGAGAACGAGCGCCGCCGGGCTGAAGAGTGGAAGACCCTCTTCGAGCTGGGCGAAGAGGTGACAGCGGGGCCAGACCTCCAGGCGCTCCTGGACTCCATCGTCGAGAGGGCTCGCCTCCTTCTGCGGGCCGAGGTGGCTGTTCTCATGCTTCTGGACGCCGACGGCCAGGGGCTCCGCCTGGCCGCCCACTCGGGCGTGCGTGATGGCGGGCTGCGGAAGTCGCGGTCCCTGCGCGACCACAGCCTCCAGGGTCTGGTGGTGGAGACCGGCAAGCCGGTAGTGGTGGTGGACTACCACTCGGACCCGCGGTTGCGCCACCGGCCGGCCCTTCTGGTGGAGGAAGAGGGGCTCGTCTCTATGATCTCGGTGCCGTTTTCGGCGCGGGGCAAGACCCTGGGCACACTGACCGTGGGCAACCGCCAGCGCACGCCCTTCGGCGAACGCCAGGCCGAACTCCTGGCAGCCTTCGCTAACTGGGCAGCGGTGGCGGTGGAGACCAGCGAGCTGCACAGCCGGGTGAAGAGCCTGGCCCTTCTGGAAGAACGGGAACGCATCGGCATGGACCTCCACGATGGGGTGATCCAGTCGATTTATGCCGTGGGGCTCCTGCTGGAGGACGCTGCGGAGCGCCTGGACGAGGATCCGGGCGTCGCCAGGGAGGCCATGGACAATGCTATCGATGGCCTGAACCGGGTTATCCGGGACATCCGCAACTACATATTCGACCTCCGGCCTCAGATCGCCGCCACCGGCGACCTTCGGCGCGCCCTCTCCGAGCTGGTGGAAGAGATGCGGGTGAACTTCCTTCTGCGTGCTAGTTTCGATGTGGAGGGCGACCTGCCTCCTCTTACAGGAGATGAGGAACGCGGCCTCTTCCACATCGCGCAGGAGGCCCTGAACAACGTGGCGAAGCACGCCCAAGCGTCCTCAGTCAGGGTGCGGCTGGGCATGAACGGCGCCGCCCTTGTCTTGGCGATCGAGGACGACGGCCGAGGCTTCGATCAAGCGTCTGCCCAGGCCAAGGGGCACCAGGGCCTGCGCAATATGCATGACCGGGCTGTCTCCATCGGTGCGCAGTTGGCCATCGACAGCCGGCGCGGCCGGGGCACGCGAGTCTTGGTAGAGTTGCCTGTGGCGGAGAGGAGCGCAGCATGACTGAGAGCCCGGTGCGGGTGCTAATCGTGGACGACCATGAGGTCGTGCGGCTGGGGCTGATCTCCCTTCTCCAGCGCCGTTTTCAGGTGGTGGGCGAGGCCGCCACAGTGGCCGATGCCGTTCGTATGGCGCGCCAGGTACAGCCTGACGTTGTCATCATGGACATACGCTTGCCCGATGGCAATGGCGTGGAGGCCTGCCGGGAGATCCGCGGCGAACGCCCGGAGACGAAGGTGATCATGCTTACCTCATACGCTGATGATGAGGCGGTCTACGGCTCCATCATGGCGGGGGCCTCCGGCTACCTGCTGAAGCAGACCCGTGGCCAGAACCTGGCCGAGGCGATAGAGCGGGTGGCCCGCGGAGAGTCCCTATTGGACCCGGCCGTGACGGACAAGGTGCTGGAGCGCATGAGGCAGATGGCCAAGGGAGAGTCCGACGAGCTGGCCCAGCTCTCGCCCCAGGAACGGAAGATCCTGCTGGCCATCGCCGAAGGGAAGACCAACAAGGAGATCGCCGAAGAGGTCTTCCTGAGCGATAAGACGGTGAAGAACTACGTCTCTAGTATCCTCAGCAAACTCAACCTGCGGCGGCGCTCCGAGGCAGCGGCCTTCATAGCCGAGAGGCGGGCCCGGCTCATGGACCGGCGGGAGTAAGACCCTGGCCCTAGGCCTCTGGCTCGCCGAAGGTCCAGAACTTGGGCTCCAGAAACGCCCGTAGGACGTCCGGGCGGGAGATGACCCCCACCAACTTCCCGTCTTCTGTCACCGGCACCCGCACGATCTTGCGGGTGTCCAGTATCTCCAGGACCTCGTCCAGGCTGGAGTCCGCCTCGACGGATATAACCTCCCGGGTCATGATGGCGTCTGACGTGGTGGTCTCCAAAGGCAAGCCGCCGCGGATAGCCCGCAAAATGTCCAGCTCCGTCACGATGCCGATGATGGTGCCGTCCGGCTCGGTTATCGGCATCCCGCTGTAGCCTCCCATCAGCATCTGGATGGCTACGTCGCGCACGGTGGTAGTCCGCGCGCCGGCCACCACCGGCTGGTTCATGATGTCGCGGGCCTTCATTTGGGGCCTGTCCATCTCGACGGCGGTCAGGCCGCCACCTTCTCGGCCGGAGCTGCCCCTATCAGGCTCTCGCCAGCCAAGAGGCGCGTCTCCTCGAGCTGGTTCAGGATGTAGCCGCACTGGACGCACACGATGTACTTGCCGTAGATGTCTGACTCTTCCCGGAGGTCTCCATGGCAACGTGGGCACTCTTTCAGCCAGTACCTCATAGCAAACCTCCTGGTATGTTCACGGTCTTTTCCATCTCTTCCTTAGATTAGAACGCTGGAGCGCCAGGTGCAGGATTCCAATGGCACAATTGAGGCGGGACTTTCGGACTCGCTGGCCGGGCCGAGAGGCCCTGCGTTAGGTGCCGGCGCCCGGCCGCTGGCCCGGAACCGCAGCCTCTTCGCCCACGATCTTGCCGTCCAGCATGCGGACGACGCGTTCCGCCCGAGCCGCCACATCCCGGTCGTGGGTGACCAAGACTATCGTAAGGCCGCGCTCGGCGCGCAGCCGTTCCACCAGGTCCAGTACCCGGCGCCCGGAGGCCGAGTCCAGCCGGCCAGTGGGCTCGTCCATCAGGAGGATGCCGGGGTCATTGGCCAGGGCGCGGGCTATGGCCACCCTCTGGCGTTCGCCCCCCGAAAGGTCAGCCGGCAGGTTGTGTTCCTTATTCGAGAGGTCGACCAAGGCCAGTAGCTCCCTTGCCCTCGCCCTCCTCTGGCGGGCGGAGAGGCCAGCCTCGAACATTGGGACCTGCACGTTTTCGCTGGCGCTAAGGGTCGGGAGCAGGTT
>DAOUBD010000079.1:0-10022 GCA_034432935.1 Dehalococcoidia bacterium
GCCCGCCAGCCGGTCGCTGTCCCGCCGGCGCCCGGCGGCTCGCCCCTCCTCGTGGCCACGCGCACCCTCTTCACCAGCTACGAGGCTGCCGCCATCCACTCGCCCGATGCCGATAGGCTGCACCGTGAGGAGGCGATCCGCATCAATCCAGCCGACGCAGCTGCTCACGGCCTCACTGAGGGCGATACCGTCCTGATCAGGAACAGCCTGGGGCAGGTGCGCATCCGCGTGCACATTACGGAAGAGGCGCCGCCGGGGGTGTTGTGGGCGCCTTTGTACTACGACGGCGGCGCCCCGGCTGCCCTTTTCGGCGCTGGCCAGGCCGCGGCAGCCGTCGAGATCGTGCCGGCCTGAGCGCCAGGTCGACCCATCCGCACCCCCGCTCATGCCGGGGCTCTCGAAGCATGAGCGGCCGGCGTACTCCGCTCGCCCTTCGAAAGGCTCAGGACGAGCGGGAAGGGATGTTGCGACCGCACACTCCGCTCATGCTGAGGCCCCTCTAAGCATGGGCGGCCGGCGTGCTCCGCTCGCCCTTCGACAGGCTCAGGACGAGCGGGAAGGGATGTTGCGACCGCACATCGCCCCTCATGCTGAGGCTCTCGAAGCGTGAGGCCGCACAGCGGCCAGAGACCGTTGTGCTACACTACCAGCGTCGCGCAGGACTTTACTGGTGCCCCAATGGGTGGCAAGAAGGAGCGCCTGGTGTTCATCGGCTTCGCCCACGATGAAGTCGAGGCGAACATCTGGCGCGATGTCCTGGCCAAGGACGGCATCCCTTCCTTCGTACGCAGCGTCGATCCCTTGAGCCCCTTCGGCGTCACACCGCTGCCAGGCAGTTTTCAGCTCTTCGTCCAGGAACGCGACGAGAAGAGGGCCCGCTGGCTCCTCGGGCAACTGGCCGGAGAAGCCGCGCCGGATGAGGAGCGATGAGTGGAGCTGCCGATATTCCCCCTGAACACGGTGCTCTTCCCGGGCGCCTCCATGCCCCTGCACATCTTCGAGGAGCGCTACAAGAGGATGATAGGCCTCTGCCTGGATCGAGGCCGCCCCTTCGGAGTGGCCCTGATCCGGAGGGGGAACGAGGTAGGGGAGGCTGCGGAGCCCTTCGAAGTTGGCACCACAGCCCACATCACCCAGGTGCAGCGCCTGCCGGAAGGGCGGATGAACCTAGTCTGCCGCGGCGGCCAGCGCTTCCGCATCCGGCGCATTACCGTCACGGAGCCTTACCTAATTGCGGAGGTGGAGTTCTTGCAGACGGAGGCTGGGGACGATCTCCAGGAACAAGAGATGGCGGAGACCGCCGCGGCGCTCTTCGCCGAATACACCCGGCTCTATCTCGCCATCTCTAACCAGTGGGCTCGCACCATCGAAATGCCTTCTGCGCCCGACGCCCTGGCGGATTTCATCGCCTCCCGGCTATCGGTAGGGTTGTGGAGCAAGCAGCGGCTCCTGGAAGAGCTCTCCGTGCAACGCCGCCTGGCCCTGGAGCTGGACCTCCTCGGCGATGCCATCCGGGAGCTCACGGTGAGGGTCGAGGCGGCGCGGGCGGCCCGTTGGCGCGGCTTTGCCGTCATGAACTGAGCCCTCGGGGCCCGCGCTAATCCTCCCCCATCTGCACCTGCACCTTGATGGCGCCGGTACTCTTGTCTGCGGCCGTAGCAAAGGCCTGCGGGGCCTCCGCCAGGGGAAACCGGTGGCTGATGATGGCCCGGGCCCGCTCCGTATTCGTTTCTAAGATCCGCAACGCCGTGTCGAAGTCGGACCGCGGCCCCGGCCGGCAGTAGGTAATGCCCCCAGCCATCTTGGCCTCCTTCAGCATGAAGGCCAAAGCGTTCATCTGCACCGGCTGGGTGAAGAGGCCGAGGACGCAGACGCGGCCGCCCGGCCGGACGAGGCCTAACGCCTGGGCCAGCGTTGGCGCATTCCCGCCCACCGTCTCCACTACCAGATCGATCCCCTCCTTGGCCAGGCCTGCGGCCTCCGAGTCCCGGACAGCGCGGGAGGCGCCCGTCGCGGCCGCCGCGCGCCCCTGGTGCTCGTGACGATAGGTGGCGATCACCTCCGAAGCCCCGGCGGCGCGCGCCGCCATGATGCTCATCAGCCCGATAGTGCCGCTCCCCATCACGAGGACACGGTCGCCCGGCGTCAGGCCCACTAGATGCAAACCGTGCACCGCCACGGCCAGCGGCTCTGCCAGGGCGCCGAGCTCGAAGTCCAGAGCCCCGGGCAGACGGTAGAGGGCGTAGGCCGGCACGCTCACGTACTCGGCCATGCCGCCCGGGGCGAAGGTGCCCAAGAGGACCCGGCGCGAGCATAGTTGGTACTGACCGCTGCTACAGAAGCCGCACTCCTGACAACGAAGGATCGGCTCCACCGCCACCCGGTCGCCGGTGGCGAACCCCTGCACGCCGTCACCCAGAGCAACCACCTCCCCTGCGAACTCGTGGCCTTGGGGGATGTTGGGGTTGGCAGGCAACGCCCCGTGGTAGAAGTGGAGGTCCGACCCGCAGATGCCGCAGGCGCGCACCCGCAAGAGCACCTCGCCGGGGCCAGGCGTAGGCGGGTCCGCCTCCCGAACCTCGATGCGCTCCTTCCCTGTGCAGTAGGCGGCGGCCATTCGGGGCATGTTGGCCGTATTTTACCAGAACACCTCTCGCGGTGGGTTATGATAAGAGCATGCGGGCCATCAACAGACCGGTGTCTTGGTGGGGATGGCATTGGGAACCGCCGGTGCCCATGTCCATCGCCGAGTTGATCCAGGCGGGAAGCCTCTCGGGCCGGCTGGCGGCCATGTTGTGGGTAGCCATGGAGAGGGGCGCCTCCCTCATCGTCGCGGCCGACCCACCCTCAGCCGGCAAGACCACCACTCTCACCGCTCTCCTCTCCCTCACGCCCCCGGACACCCTCGTGTACTTCACCCGCGGCATCGGGGAGACCTTCGCCCTGCCCAGCCTGTCTGAAGCCTACCCAACGTACATGCTGATAAATGAGCTAAGCGACCACATCCCCGTCTATACGTGGGACGACGACGCGCGCCGGGCCTTCCAGCTCTTGGCCCAGGGCTACCGCCTGGCGAGCACCATGCATGCCGATACGGTCGATGGCGTCCTGAGCCAGCTCCAGGGCGAGCTGGGCATCCCGGCCCAGCACGTGGCCCACCTGACGTTCATTCTCCCCCTGTACGTCGGCCGCCGCGGGGGCGTGATCCGGCGGGTGCGGGAGGTGGCGTTCCTTCAGCCCGACGGCGTTGGCGTTTCGATAAAGACCCTGGCCCATTGGGACCCTCAGGCCGACGACTTCTCCGTCCTGGCCGAGGGGGCCCAGCGTGAGGCGCTGGCGCGATGGGCGGGTTTGACGGGCGAACAACTGGATGACGAGATCGAAGAGCGCGCTGCCTTCTTTAAGGGGCTCATCGCCGCTGGACAGGTGGCCGTCCCCCAAGTGAACGCGGCTATCGAAGGGTGGTACCAGTCCAGGGGTCGCTGGCGCCAGCCGCCGGCGGCAGCGGAAGGCTAGGCCTCGGCCCGCCCCAATAGGGCCCGGGCCGCCCGCCGCCAATCGGAGAAATCGGCGAAGACCAGCCGGGCGCCGCTGGCCCGCAGCTCCTCCACCCCGTAGCTGCCAGTAGCTACCCCTACGCCAACGACACCGTTGTCCAGGGCCGACGTTATGTCATGCGGGGTGTCCCCAATGACGTATATCTCATTCGGGGCAGCCCCGTCGGCCACCCTCTCGATGGCAGCCCGCACCACCTCAGCCCGGTCTAGGCTATCTTCACCGAAACCGCCGCCGGCGAAGTAGCCATCGATGCCGTAGAACCGGAGCTTGATCCGGGCCGACTGGCTGAAGTTGCCTGTGGCCAGCCCTATGCGCACCCCCGGCTCCCCGGCCAGGGACTCCAACAGTTGCGGGAACCCGGGCATGAGCCGGCCCTCCCGTTCCCGCAAGGTTTTAGGCAACAAGGCGTAGTAGCGGGAGGTGAACTCTTGCAGATAGCTGGCGGGGTCCCCCTCGATCCCGTGGGTCTTGAGCCCCTCTGCCAGGATGTACAGGTCGGTCCGGCCGCTGAACTCGACCCTGGCGAAGCCGTCCTCGATGCCGAACATCTGGCGGAAGGCCTCGTTCATAGCGGCCGTGCCCGCACCGCCCGTGTAGAGGAGGGTGTTATCGATATCGAAGAGAAAGACGCGGGCCGTCATCTAGGTGCCCGGGCGGCCTGCGGCCCATCGCCTTCCGTCAAGCGGCTAGACACGGTTCACGCCTACTTCTCGATGGGCAGCCCGGCCTTGATCCAAGCCTCCGTGCCCCCGTCCAAGTTATAGAGGCGCGTGAGGCCGGCTGCCGCCGCCATCTCAGCCGCCAAGGCGCTGCGCTGTCCCACGGCGCACACCATGATGATGTCCTTATCCCGCGGCAGCTCTTCCCGCCGCGCATAGACGCTGTTTACGGGAATCAGCCTGGCGTTGGGGATGTGCCCTGCGTTGTACTCGTGCGGCTCCCGCACGTCGATGACCACCACATCATCCCGCGACATCATCTCCCTCGCCTCGTTGACATCGATGCGGGTGAAGGGTTCCCTGGGGTCCTTCTTAGCCATGAAAGAGAAGCCTCCTTGCCGTCCTGGCCCGGCGAAATCCGGTATTTACGCTCGGATTTGTTTCCTTATCTATTCTAGCGGAGAGCCTCGGTAATTGACAGCGCCGCCGCTCCCGCTATCATGCAGGGAAGGAGGGAACGTATGGCGGAAGAGGCACAGATCCGGGAGCTTGTGGAAAAGATGTCGGCCGAGCGCGAACGGCTGCTTGCGGCCCTGGAAGGGCTGAGCGAGGAAGAGGCCATGAGGCCGCCGAAGCCCGGCGAGTGGAACGCCAAGCAGCAGATGGCTCACCTTTGCGAGATGGAGACCGCCTACCGGGCGTGGGTGCAGAAGGCTCTCGAGGAGGACGGCGCCGTGGTCGACGGCGTGCGCCCGGATCCCCCTGCCATCCCCCTGGAGCAGGCCAACGCCCACACCGTGGCCGAGCTCTTGGCGGAGATGCGGCGGCAACGCCAGATGACCATGGACCTGATCCAGACCATGAGCCCCGCCGACTTCGGCCGCAAGGCCACCAATAGCCTCTTCGGCACCCTCACCGTCATGCAGTGGCTGCGCTCATACTACCGTCACGACCGCATGCACCTTGACCAGATCAGCGGCCGGGAGCCCACCTACAAGCCGCGGTTCCGGAGCGGGGTGGAGCCGGACCAGCGCAGAGGGACGTCCTAAGGCCGTGGCGCGCCCGCGGGTCTTCGTCACGCGGCGCCTCCCGGGCGGCGCTCTCGATTACCTCGCTCAGTTCGCCGATGCCGACGTGTGGGAGGGGGACCTGCCGCCGGCGCCCCAGGAGCTGGCGCGCCGCGCCGCCGGTTGTGATGGGCTCCTCTGCCTGCTGACGGATAGGGTGGACGCAACCCTGCTAGATGCCGCGCCCTCGCTCCGAGCCGTCAGCAATATGGCCACCGGCTACGACAACATCGACGTCGCGGCGGCCACCCAGCGCGGAGTCATCGTTACCCGCACGCCGGGCGTCCTCAGCCAGACCGTCGCCGAGTTCACCATCGCGCTGATGCTGGCGGCGGCCCGCCGGGTTGTGGAGGGCGACCGCCAGGTGCGGCGGGGCCAGTGGAGGACGTGGGGGCCCCAGGTCCTCCTAGGGCAAGACCTGCACGGCGCCACCCTGGGCATCGTCGGCATGGGCGGCATCGGCCAGGCCGTCGCCGGCCTCGCCCGCGGCTTTGGTATGCGCATCGTCTACAACAGCCGCACCCCGAAGCCAGGGCTGGAGCGCCGCTATCGCATGGCCTTTCTCTCCCTCGATGGCCTCTTGCGGGAGAGTGACTTCGTCACCCTGCACGCGCCCCTGACTCCAGAGACCAGGGGAATGATTGGCGAACGCGCCCTGGGCCTGATGAAGCCCACGGCCGTCCTTGTCAACACCGCCCGCGGGCCGCTAGTGGACCAGGCCGCCCTGTACCGTGCCCTCAAGGATGGGCGCATCGCCGCCGCCGCCCTGGACGTCACCGATCCCGAACCCATAGCCCCGGACGACCCGCTCTTGACCCTCGAGAACTGCGTCATCACGCCCCACATCGCCAGCGCCAGCGTGGCCACCCGGTCCCGGATGGCGATGCTGGCCGCCGAGAATCTAGCCGCAGCGCTGGCGGGACGCGTCCCCAAGGACACAGTGAACCGCGAGGCGGCACGGCGTTGGCGCCGGCGCGCCGCTCCATAGACCCACCACCCTCTCATGCCGATGCCCTCGAAACACGGGGCGCACACCCCGCTCACCCTTCGAGGCACCTCGGGGTGAGCGGGAAGGGGCGTGGCACGGCGAGCAGAACCCCGCACAGACCGAGACCCCCGAAGCGTGGGACGATAGACGAGGCCCCTCATGCTGAGGCCCTCGAAGCATGGGCGGCAGGGGCTCTATTTTTCTTACAAACCCCTTGACAACCCTTACGCGCCGGTAGAGAATGGGCGCATATCCCGCGGGCATCTGGAAAGGAGACAGCAATGCCCGCGCCTGTCATACGCATGCGGGCCCGCAGGCCACGAGGCCCGGGCCGCTTCATGCCCGTCGTCCCAGCTACACTCGGATTGCTCGCGCTTTTCATGCTACTGCTAGGAGGCCGAGGTTCCGCCTCCGGCTCCGCCACTGAACGGGTCAGCGTGGACAGCAATGAGGCCCAGGCCGACGGCAACAGCTTCTACCTCAGCATCAGCGCCGACGGCCGCTACGTGGCCTTCGATTCCTTCGCCAGCAACCTCGTGGCGGGGGACACCAACAACAACCGCGACGTCTTCGTCCGCGACCGCCAGGCCGGCACTACTGAGCGGGTCAGCGTGGATAGCAGCGGAGCGCAAGGGAATAACAGCAGCGGCCTCGGCCTCGCCATCAGCGCCGACGGCCGCTACGTCGCCTTTACTTCCTCCGCCAGCAACCTGGTTTCCGGGGACACGAACACCTATACCGACGTCTTCGTGCGCGACCGCCAGGCGGGGACCACCGAGCGGGTGAGCGTCGATAGCAACGGCGTCCAGGCCAACTATGAGAGCCTCTTTCCCGCCATCAGCGCCGACGGCCGCTACGTCGCCTTCCACTCCGCCGCCAGCAACCTGGTGGCGGGGGACACCAACGGCACCATTGACATCTTCGTCCGGGACCGCCAGGCGGGGACCACCGAGCGGGTGAGCGTGGATAGTGGGGAGGCAGAGGCGAATAACGACAGCTATTCCGCCGCCATCAGCGCCGACGGCCGCTACGTGGCTTTTAGTTCAAGGGCCAGCAACCTCGTATCGGGCGATACCAACAACTTTGACGATATCTTCGTCCGGGACCGCCAGGCCGGAACCACAGAAAGGGTCAGCGTGGATAGCGGGGAGGCAGAGGCGAATGGCTACAGCTATTCCGCCGCCATCAGCGCCGACGGCCAGTACGTGGCCTTCGATTCCGGCGCCAGCAACCTGGTCTCCGGGGACACGAACGCCTATACCGACGTCTTCGTGCGCGACCGCCAGGCCGGAACCACCGAGCGGGTCAGCGTGGACAGTAGCGAGGCCCAGGGCAACTTTGGCGGCACGGACCCGTCCATCAGCGCCGACGGCGGCTACGTCGCCTTTACCTCAGACGCCACCAACCTGGTGCCCGGCGATACCAACGTCTCTCTCGATATCTTCGTGCGTGACCGCCAGGCCGGAACCACCGAGCGCGTCAGCCTGGACAGCGGCGGTGCCGAGGGCAACCATCACTCCTCGGAACCGTCCATCAGCGGCGACGGCCGCTACGTCGCCTTCCAGTCGGCGGCCAGTAATTTGGTGCCGGGCGATACAAACAACGCCTCCGACATCTTCGTCCGTGACCGCCAGGCCGCCGGTCCTACTCCTACGCCCACGCCATCACCCACGCCGACGCCCACGGCGTCGCCTACCCCAACGCCAACCCCCACGCCTACGCCATCGCCTAGCGGCACGCCCGGCCCAGCCGGCCCCAAGGGCGATATAGACTGCGATGGCGACACCGACGCTGTGGACGCCCTCCGCATCCTCCGCTACGTAGCCGGCCTCAACCCCAACCTTCCGCCCAACTGCGAGCCCATAGGACCAGCAGACACCGGCCCCAAGGGCGATATGGACTGCGACGGCGATGTTGATGCCGTCGACGCCCTGCGTATCCTGCGCTACGTGGCCGGCCTCGATCCCAACCAGCCTGCCAACTGCGAGCCCATAGGGAAGGGGCTGTGATGCCCCGGCGCATCCTCGGCATCGCGGCCCTGGCCCTCATTGCCGTGATCATCTCCATCGTCGCCAGGCCAACGGCGAGCCGCGCCGGCGCGACCTTCACCGTCACCAAGACCGTTGACACCAACGACGGCGCCTGCGACTCCGATTGTTCCCTGCGGGAGGCGATCATCGCCGCCAACGCGCTCCCCGGCCAGGACACCATCACTGTGCCGGCGGGCGTGTACGACCTGACCCTCACCGGAGCAGACGAGGACGCGGCCGCCACGGGCGACCTGGACATCAAGGACGACCTCGTCATCAACGGGGCAGGGCCGCAGGCTACCCGGATCGAAGGCACCTCCAGCGACAGGGTGTTTGAGGTGCACTTCGTGACGGTAACCCTTTCCGGCCTGATGGTTATGCACGGCAAGAGCAGCAGTGTGGGCGGCGGAATCTTCAATAACTCGGGCTCCCTGTCCATCTTCAATAGCTTCGTTGCCGCCAACGACGCCAGTAAAGGCGGTGGCCTGTACACAAGCAGCGGCAATCTCACGATCTTTTCCAGCTACATCACGGACAACAACGCTACCTACGGCGGCGCCATATACAACAGCGAAGGTTCGGTCTATCTCAACGGCAGCACGGTGGCCAACAACGGGGCCGGGTTTGACGGGGGCGGCATCGTGACTGACAGCGGCCACATGGGGATGGTGGGGACCACGGTCTCCGGCAATACCGCGGGCCGTGACGGTGGAGGCCTCGTGAATAGCAAGTCGAACCCGCTGTGGGACCCCGAGGTCACGATCTTCAACAGCACCATAAGTAACAACAGCGCCGCGAAATATGGCGGGGGCATGGAGACCGCCGGAGAGGTCCAGCTGCTTGAGGTCACCATCGTCTCCAACATCGCGGATTCGGACGACGACGGCTTCGGCACCGGCGGGGGCCTGTACGGCCCCATGGCCTTCATGTTCAACGGCATCCTCGCCAACAACGGCGACTGCTGCGAGGTCTTTCACATCCCTTACCCCAGCGACTGTGCAGGCTCGATCTACTCGTGGGACTACAATCTGATCGAGACCACCGAGAACTGCGCCGTCATCGGCGATACAGCGCACAACCTCTACAACATGGACCCTCTGCTGGGTCCCCTGGCGGATAACGGCGGGCCCACGTTCACCCACGCCCTCCTGCCCGGCAGCCCGGCCATCGACGCCGGTTACTGCGACCTCACGACCGACCAGCGGGATTACCTGCGGCCGGCCGACGGCGACGGAAACGGGAGCGCCTTATGCGACATCGGCGCCTTCGAGTACGGCGCATCTCCCCCGACGCCGACGCCGTCACCTACACTCACACCGTCACCCACGCCTACGCCTACGCCCACGCCCACGCCATCGCCAACGGCTGCTGTTACGCCCACCCCAACGCCAACACCCACGCCTACGCCCACGCCCACCGCCACGCCTTCGGCGACGCCGACGGGCTCCGGCGGGCCGGCCCTCAAACAGGGGGACGTGGACTGCGACGGCGACGCCGATGCCGTGGACGCCCTCAAAGTCCTGCGCCACGTCGCCTCCCTCTCGGTGTCTCAAAACCCCGGCTGCCCACCGATCGAGTCGCCCGCCGCCGGCCACCCCTTTGGAGACGTCGACTGCGACGACGATGTAGATGCCGTCGACGCCCTGCGTATCCTGCGCTACGTGGCCGGCCTCGATCCCAACCAGCCTGCCGGCTGCCCACCCATCGGAGGGCCCCTATG
>DAOUBD010000080.1:0-25191 GCA_034432935.1 Dehalococcoidia bacterium
CCGGCGTCGATATAAGCCGCATCGAGACCGGTTTTGGGGTCGGTTCCCACGGTGCCCCAGAAGATCCGATACTCTTCGGCCATGTTCTTGCCCCATCCTGCCTGTTGCAAACCCTCGACAAAGGCGGTGGACCGGTCGAAGAGGTGGACGCAGACGGGGGTTGCCGGCTGCCACCCGAAGTTCTGGGCAGAGTACTCTTGCGCCGAGGCGAGGGCGTCACGTATAGGGTCAACGTACTTCTCCAGGCCGTCGCCGTGAGTCACGATCTGGAAGGTCTCCCCCGCGGGGTCGCAACTTCGGAATTCGATGGGCGTAGGCGGAGGGTGCGTGGGCATGGGCTCCGCCGAAGGGCCACCGCCTGCGCAGGCAGACGCTGCGGCCAGGCCGGCGAGGAAACCGAGGCAAAAGGGCAGGCGGCGAAGCGGTCTGGGGCTAAGACCAGGCCAGCGAGCGCCTATCGGCCGGTTGGTCTCCACACGGCACAACCTTCTGCCCTCGGGCGAGCGCCAGCTCGCCGTGATGCGACGATACTAGTTCCCGGCGCCAGCGCCTGTCAATGCCGCCCGGCAGAGCAAGGCACACCGGCGTGACACTCCGCCAGGTCTTCGGCTGGTGCGACCCGCTGCCTGTGGCCTTGCTATCATATGGACGGAGGGGTGGCAGAGCGGCTGAATGCGACGGTCTTGAAAACCGTTAGGGCCCACCGGGCCCTCGCGGGTTCGAATCCCGCCCCCTCCGCCAGTTCCCATCGCCCCTTCCCAGCGCCCAGCCGGTTAGCCTCGACCAGCGCCAAGGGTGTACAATTCCGCCTACCGAACACCATCGCAGGGGGGCATCGTGGACATCGATACCGTTGCAGGGCTCATCGAGAAGCACGGCATCAGGACAGTGAAGATAGGCGGCGCCGATCTGGACGGCGTTTACAGAGGGAAGCGTGTCAGCGCCGAGCAGTTCCTCCAGGGAGCAACCGGGCACGGCTTCCCCCAATGTGACGTCCTCTTCGGCTGGGACATCCAGGACGAGGTCATCGGCGATCTCCCCTTCTCCAACTGGGAGACTGGCTTTGCCGATATCATCATGAAGCCGGACCTCAGCACCTTCGCCGTAGTGCCCTGGGAAGAGGGCAGCGCTAGCGCCGTGTGCGACTTCTATACCGAAGACGGTGAGCCACTGGGCATAGCGCCCCGGCAGGTCCTGCGGCGCGTGGCGGAGATGGCGCGGGCGGCAGGCTATACGGCGTACATGGCCGCAGAGCTGGAGGTGCGCTTCTTCCTGGAAGACCAGGAGAGCTTGCGGGATAAGGGATACACGAACCTGACGCCCTTGAACCCCGGCCTCAACTGCTACAGCATCCACCACGCTTCCATCGACGAGCCCGTGGTGGGAAGGGTCTGCAAGATGCTCAACGAGTACGGCATCCCCATCGAGGCCTACAACCGGGAGCACGGCGCCGGGATGTACGAGATTAACATCCGCTACGCCGAGGCGCTGCGGGCGGCCGACCAGACGATGCTCTACAAGAGCGCCACGAAGGAGATCGCCGCCCAGCAGGGGGTAACGCCGACCTTCATGGCCAAATACGCTGACGATGTGGACGGCTGCGGGGGCCACCTGCACCAGAGCCTATGGACCGCCGATGGCTCGCGCAGCGTATTCTGGGACCCTTCGCGGCCTCACGGCATATCGGACGCCCTGCGCCATTACGCGGCGGGCGTGCTGGCCACCATGCCGGAGTTCATGCTGATGTACGCCCCCAACGTCAACTCGTACAAGCGATACGTGCCCCTGACCTGGGCGCCGGTCAATCTCACCTGGGGGCTGGAGAACCGCACCGCCGCCTTGCGAGTTATCACGGGAAGCGAGTCTTCAGTGCGCATCGAAAACCGGGCGCCAGGGGCAGACCTCAACCCCTACCTCGCCTTCGCCGCCTCGCTAGCGGGGGGTCTCTACGGCATCGAGCAGAAGCTGGAGCCGCCGCCCATGCTCAGGGGCAGCGCCTACAACGACAGGGAGGCGCCTCCCTTGCCCCTCTCCCTGCCAGAGGCCCTGGAGCGCTTCCGCTCCAGCTCTCTGGCCCGGCGCTTCTTCGGAGATGCCTTCGTGGACCAGTACGTCGCCTTCCGCCAATGGGAGGTCGAGAAGCACCGCCGGGCCGTTACCGATTGGGAGCGCAGGCGCTACTTCGAGATGGTGTAGAACTGCGGGAAGGAGGCGGGAATGCGGCTAGCTAACAAGACAGCCCTTATCACCGGCGCAGCCAGCGGAATGGGCCGCGTGGCGGCAGAGCTCTTCGCCAAGGAGGGCGCCCAGGTCATCGCAGCCGACGTCAGCGAAGCCGCGCTGGCTGAAACCGTCGCCAAGATCAAGTCCGCGGGCGGGGCCGTCATCGGCGTCGCCATGGACGTGCGCTCGGCCGAGAGCGTGCGGCGTGGCATCGAGGAGGGGGTAAAGGCCTTCGGAAGGCTCAACGTCTTGTACAACAACGCCGGCATCTTCCCCGACGACGACACCTCGGTGGTGGAGACGGAGGAGGCTGTCCTGGACCATGTCCTGAACGTGAACCTCAAGGGCGTCTGGAACTGTTGCAAGTACGGCATTCCTGAGCTCCTAAAGGCCGGCGGAGGGTCCATCATCAACATCGCCTCCTTCGTGGCCCTCATGGGGTGCACGGTGCCGCAAGACGCCTACACGGCCAGCAAGGGCGCCGTGCTGTCCTTGACAAGATCGCTGGCGGTGCAGTACGGGCGCTACGGCATCCGCGCCAACGCCATCTGCCCCGGTCCTGTCCTTACGCCCCTCTTGGAGAGCCTCTTCCCCAGCGAAGAGGAGCGGCTAAAGCGGCTGAACCGCATACCTTTGGGGCGGTTTGGCCGGGCGGAAGATATCGTCTACGCCGGCATCTATCTGGCATCCGATGAGTCCTCCTGGACCACGGGGACCACCTTCGTCATCGACGGCGGAATCACCGTCAACTACTTCTGAGTCGGGACTCGCCTGCCCCTCGCCCATCTCGGCGGCCGATCATGCTTCGAGAGCCTCAGCATGAGCGGGGATACCGCCCCTTCCCGCTCAGCCTGAGAGGGTGGTGTGGCCCGGCATTTCTTCCCGCTCAGCCCGAGCTTGTCGAAGGCCGCCCTGAGGCACTCGAAGGGAGGCGGAGTATGCGGCCGCTCATGCTTCACAGCCTCTCAGCAAGAGCGGGCGGCGGCCCTGGGAGACCGCCCGGGCCTATGCCGCGGTGCTGGCATCCCGGGCCGGTGCGGGGACGTGCTCTCGCACGAACTCGCCGATGCGGGCGATGGCCTGCTGGGCCTCGGGCAGAAGGAAAGCGAAGAAGTGCCAGACGTGGATCATCTCGTCCCACTGCTCCAGCGTTACGTCCACGCCGGCCGCCCTCGCCCGTTCCGCCAAGCGCACGGAGTCGTCCAAAAGCGTCTCCGAGGTTCCGACCTGGACCAGCAGGTGGGGCAGGCCAGTGAGGTCGGCGTACAGAGGGGAGGCCAAGGGGGTCCTGGGATCGGCGCCCGCCAAGTAAAGCTTTGCCCCCTCGATGGCCTCGTCCTTGCGGATCATGGGGTCGACCGCCGCTTTGGTGTCCATAGTGGCGCCGGTCACGGCCAGGTCGGTCCACGGCGAGATGCAGACGCCGGCGGCAGGAAGGGGGTCGCCAGCATCGCGCAAGGCGATCAGCGTGGCCAAGGCGAGGCCGCCGCCCGCGGAGTCGCCGGCGATGACGATACGTTCGGGCGAGACGCCGGACTCCAGGAGCCAGCGGTAGGCCGTCACAGCGTCCTCCACCGCCGCCGGAAAGGGGTGCTCGGGCGCCAGACGGTAGTTGATGGCCAGGGCCCGCGCCTTGCCCGCCCGGGCGATGCGGGAGACCATCTCCCGATGCGTGTTGACAGAGCCGATGACGTAACCGCCGCCGTGGAGGTAGTAGATGACGCAGGAGCCGTCCGCCTCCGGCGTGCTGATCCACTCCCCAGGCACGCCGTTGGCCTGCACCGGCTGGCACGTGACGTCGGGGGCGAGCGGTATGATGGACACGGCGCGCTCGAAGGAGGCGCGACCCTCCTCGATGGTGGCTCGGGTGCCGGCCTCCAGCAGCGGGTTGGCCTTTATCAGTTGGAGGACGATCTCGAGCTGCTGGCTAGCCATGATGTGCCTTCCTTCCCTCTCTTGCTAGGGCTCTCGTGCCCTTGTGCCCACGTGCAGGGCTAATGATCGGCGGGCCGGCGCCGGATGTCAAACCGGAGTGGGCGCGGCCCGGCTCCACATCAGCTTTTCCCCAGGGCCAAGGCCAGGCCCAAGGCTGATAGCACCTCCTCCCGGTGTCCCGGGTGCTTTTCGGCGAAGGCCCAGAGGAGGCCGTAGCAGCCCGAAACCATCATATCCCCGTGAGGCACCGCGAAATAGGGCGAGAGGCGCGTGTCTCTGACCTTGCCCCTCTGGGGCCCCGTGACGGCTATTACGGGCCGGGGCCGCTCCCCTCGTTTGGCGGCAGCGCCGTGCTCCTGGGCGTAGTAGACGCCGTGGCCGCTGCTGCCGAACACCTCCTCGTGGCGCAGGGATCCGTCCAGAAGGCGCTCCGTGTAATCCACCATCTGCTCCGTGGTCATCTCTCCCGTATGGTGTTCGTACAGAGATACGATGTGCGTGCCCCGGAGGTGGAAACAGAGGGTGTGCATGTTGCCAAGATTCAGGACCAGCTGTTCGGGCTCCCGCGCCACAAGCGGATCTTGCAACGCGCCCAGGGCGGCTGCTGGCCCCGTGTCGAGAAAGACGGCCGGAACCCCGGGCCCCACAGCGGCGACTATGGCCCTGGCGCGGGTCAGATACCCGGGGATCTCTTCTGGCAGCATCGCGAAGGCGCGCAGGTCGTTGCGTCTTTCCACCACCCGGCGCAGGTGCTCGAAGCGGAACAGGCGGTCGGAATACCCCGGAGGCGAGGCGCCGTGATCCAGACAACCCACGGCCAGGCCATCGAAGGCCGTGTCAACGTCGAAGGCGGCCAGGGCGCCCCGGATGGCCTCCAGATCTAGGTCACGCAGAACGACACGCTGGGCGTCAAGTCGCTGCGCCTCATCGCCGGACACGATCTCCACCCCCATGGCCCGCACCCGGTCCAGGTCGTCATCGAAGGTGGCGGCCGCCTCGGGCGTGGCGAAGGCCGGCAGGCCCGCCCGCAGGTGCTCCTCCAGCGCCCACGAACATGGCCCTCCGCCGGCGACGGTGCCTTCCAGCACCACGGGGACGCCACGGGCGGTGGCGCGACGGATCCGCTTGGCGGCGATCTGCGTGGGCGAGGGCATGATCATCTGGATGGCGTTCTCTACCGTTTGCGCCGTGTCCAGCAGAAGGATGTCCTGGGTGCCGGTGCCCACATCGATGGCCAGGATGCGCATAAATCAATTATACGGGTATACGTGCGGTGCCCGTGCCCCCTTGGGGACCCCCGCCTTTTTCCCTCATGCTGAGGCCCTCGAAGCATGAGCCGCCATGCCGCAGGCTCCGCTCGCCCTTCGAGTGCCTCAGGGCGAGCGGGAAGGGGTAGTTCGACGTGTTCGACCCGCCCATGCTGAGGCCCTCGAAGCATGCTGACGCCCTGGAAGCATCAGCGGGCCGCCGGCGCCCGCCTGGGCCCTCAATCGCGGCTGATGCGCTGGATGCCGCCCATATAGGGGCGGACGGCCTCTGGCACCAGCACGGAGCCGTCGGGCTGCTGGTAGTTCTCCAGGATGGCGATCATGACGCGCGGGATGGCTAGGCCCGAGCCGTTAAGGGTATGGGGATGCTCCGGTCGCCCGCTCTTCTCTCGGCGAAAGCGGATGTTGGCGCGGCGGGCCTGGAAATCGGTGCAGTTGGAGCAGGAGGAGACCTCCAGCCACTCTCCAGAGCCGGGGGCCCACATCTCTATGTCGAAGGACTTAGCTGCGTTGAACCCCAGATCGCCGGTGCAAAGCTGGACGACGCGGTAGGGGATGCCCAGCGCCTGGGCCACGGCGCTGGCGTCCTCCACTAGCGCCTCCAGGGCGGCCTCCGATCGTTCGGGCTCCACGAACTTGTACAGCTCCACCTTGTCGAACTGGTGGACCCGTTTGATCCCCCGCACGTCGCGCCCGGCGGACATCTTCTCCCGCCGGAAGCATGGGGTGTAGGCGACGTAGTGGATGGGCAGGGAGCCGGGCTCTAGGATCTCGTCCCGGTGCATGTTGGTTAGGGCCACCTCCGCCGTTGGCAGAAACCAATAGTCTTCTTCAGCATCGTGGTACATGTTCTCGGCGAACTTGGGGAGCCAACCACCCGCCCACAGGTTCTCCTCCTTGATCATCACCGGCGGGTATATCTCCTTGTAGCCGCGGGAAGTGTGGAAGTCCAGCATCCAGCTTATTAGGGCCCGTTCCAGTCTGGCACCGGCGCCCTTCAGGACGAAAAACCGGGAGCCCGCCAGCCTTGCGCCGCGCTCGAAGTCGATGATGCCTAGATCCTCGCCCAGCTCCCAGTGGGGCTTCGGCCGGAAGCCGAAGTCAGGCGGCTGGCCCCACTGGCGCACCACTACGTTCCCGGTCTCATCCGGCCCCTCGGGCACGTCCTCCGCTGGAACGTTAGGTATCTGAAGCAACAGGCTGCGCAGGTCCGCCTCCAGGTCCCGCAACTGGACTTCGAGGGAGTCCAGCCGCTCGCCGATGTAGGAAGAGCGGGCCATCAGGTCGCTCCGGCGGTGCTCGGCGTGTTTGGCCTCCTTGGTGTCCGCGCTCTTCATGAGGCGCGAGAGTTGGCCGATCTCCTTGGAGAGGGCGTTACGCTCGGCCCGCAGGCCCTCGACCTCTGCGAGGAGCGACCGCCACTGGGCGTCCAGGGCCAGCGCCTCGTCGAGGGGCGCCTCGGCGTGGCGCCGGGCCAGGGCCTGGCGTACGAGATCTGGGTTCTCCCTCAGTAGCTGGATGCTGAGCACGGCATAAGGGTAGGCGCAAACGGGCTGGATGGTCAAAGGCAGGCCATCCCGGCGGCTTAGCCAAAGGCTTGCCCCCGCTCATGCTGAGGCTCTCGAAGCATGAGCCGCCATGCCGCAGGCTCCGCTCGCCCTTCGACGGGGCTCAGGACGAGCGGGAAGGGACGCCAGGGCCAGAGCCCCGGCCGTGCTGAGGCTGTCGTACAATCCCGCTCATGCTGAGGCTGTCGTACAATCCCGCTCATGCTGAGGCTCTCGAAGCATGAGCCCCGACGGAACCCTCGCTCGCCCTTCGACGGGGCTCAGGGCGAGCGGAGGCGCGCCGGGTCTAGACCCGCCGCGCGGCCTCGATGGCTACCAGGGCCAACTGCCGGACGTCCTCCGGCAGCCGCACCGATAGCTCGCGGCCGGGGACAGGCAGGGGATCATCGCTCCGCAGCTCCGTCTCGCTGACCCAGCGCAGCGCGGGGCCGTTCGCGTATTGCGGGTCTGCCTCGTCGACGGGACGGCAGAAGTAGATGAGGTCGATGTGCTTGTGGGGACCCCCAGGCCCAGGCACGTCCTCGATAAGGATGGTGTAAGGCGCAGGCAGTTGCTGCGGGTAGTGGAAGGGGAGGGCCGGCTTTGACTCGATCACCTCAGCCGCCAGGCCGGTTTCCTCCCTTATCTCCCGCAGCACCGCCTGCACGGGGTCCTCGTCCCGCTCGATGTGCCCGCCCGGCGGCATCCACTGCCCCAGCCGCTTGTGCCAGTGCAGCAGCGTGCAGTCGCCTCGGACGACGAAACCGGTGGCGGTGAAGTGCCGGCGCATAGTGGCCTCTTAGGGCCTCCCGGTTCCATCCAGGAGGCTCAGGTCGAACTGGGAGTAGTCGTCGATTACCAGATCCGCCTCGGGCAGAGGCGGCAGCGCCGTCGAAGCCGCGCGAACCTGAACAGCGAACATGCCTGCCGCCTTGGCGGCCGCGATCCCGGTGGCGGTGTCCTCCACGGCGAGGCAGCCGGCGGGCGGAACGCCCAGGCAACGGGCCGCAAGGAGGTAGAGGTCAGGCGCAGGTTTGGCGCGCTCCACCTCGCTGGCCGAGACGGTTGCGTCGAAGGCGTCGTCCAGCCCGAGGCCGCGTATCGTGGCGTCCACCCATTGGCGGAGGGAGGCCGAGGCGACCGCCACGGGCACCCGGCGCCGCTTCAGTTCGGCGATGATCTCGCGCACGCCGGGCAAGGGTTCCAGAGGCTCCTCCAGCATGCGTAGCACCGCCTCGTCGTACCGCCGGATGAAGGTCTCGCGGGGTCCTGCCAACCCGAAGCGCGCCATCACCCAGTCCCAGGCAGCCTCGACCGAAAAGCCGATGATGTTGGTGTACTCTTCCGCTGTGACGCGGTAACCGTAGGGAAGGAGGACGACGTTGAAGGCCTCGTGATACAGAGGCTCGCCGTCCCACAGAACGCCGTCCAGGTCGAAGATGACGGCCCGGAGCCGTGGCCTCGGGGCCGCATTCATGGGCGGCCGCGCTCCCGCAGGGCCGGGAAGAGGATAACCTCCCGGATCGACTGCTGGCCTGTCATGGCCATCACCAATCGGTCGATGCCGATGCCCAGGCCACCGGTAGGGGGCATGCCGTACTCCAGGGCGACCAGGAAATCCTCGTCTGCCAGCTCCGCTTCCTCGTCTCCGGCGGCCCTGAGCCGCGCCTGCGCCAGCATCCGCTCCCGCTGATCGATGGGATCGTTGAGCTCAGTGTAGGCGTTGCCCACCTCGCGTCCGCAGACGAAGAGCTCGAAGCGTTCCACCAGATGCGGGGCGCCGGGCTTACGTTTGGCCAGGGGCGACAGCTCTACGGGGTAGTCGATGAGAAAGGTGGGCTGTATGAGGTGGGGCTCCACGTGGAGCGTCAGCAGCTCATCGATGAGCTTGCCGCGTCCCCACCATTCCTGCACCGGGACGCCGGTTTCGGCGGCCGCCTCCCGCAGGGAGTCTGCCTCCGGGTGCGCCTCGAAGTCTACTCCGGAGCGCTGGAGGATGGCGTCACGCAGGGGGAGGCGCGGCCAGGGCGGGGTGAAGTCGATGACGGCGTCTCCCCATTTCGCCCGAGGCTCGCCCAGAACTTCGCAGGCGACAGAGTAGACCATCTCCTCCACCATGTCCATAACACCCTGGTAGTCCGTGTACGCCTCGTAGGCCTCCAGCATCGTGAACTCGGGGTTGTACTTGGTGGAGACGCCCTCGTTGCGAAACACGCGGCCGATCTCGTACACCTTTTCGAACCCGCCTATGACCAGCCGCTTCAGGTGCAGCTCCAGCGCGATGCGCAGATAGAAGTCCCGGTCCAGGGCGTTGTGATGGGTGACGAAGGGACGAGCGGCGGCGCCGCCGGCGCTGGCCTGGAGGATCGGGGTCTCGACCTCCAGATAGCCTCTGGAATCCAGGTAGCGGCGGATGGCGGCGATGATCTTGGTGCGCGCCACGAAGGTGGCGCGCACGTCTTCGTTGGCCATGAGGTCCAGATAGCGCTGACGGTAGCGCACCTCCACATCACTGAGGCCGTGCCACTTCTCAGGCGGCGGGCGCAGTGCCTTGGCCAGCACCGTGAAGGACGAAGCCTCGACCGTGGGCTCGCCGGTCCGGGTGCGGAAGGGAGTCCCGCCCACCCCTAGGAAGTCGCCGAGGTCGATCTCCTCCAGAATCCCATAGGCGGCCGGCCCCAAGTTGTCCTGCTTGCAGTACACCTGAATTCGCCCGGAACCGTCACGCAGGTCTAGGAAGGTGGCTTTGCCCATGCGGCGCAGGGCAGTGACCCGGCCTGCCACGGCGACAGCGGCGGCAGGGGCGTCTCCTGAGGCGGCCAAGGCGAGGGCTGCCACCTCCCTCGCCGTGTGACTGCGTTGGAAGCGGGCCGGGTAGGGGTCTATGCCAGCGGAGCGGAGCCGTTCCAGCTTCTGCCGGCGCTGGGCGATAATCTCCTCTTCACTCATCGCTCGAGCCGTGTTCAAACAATAGCAGGCAGAGCCGGCCAATGGGAAATCCGGCCCTTCGGGCGAGGGTTTGGGCTGGCCTTCAGTCGATGCGAACGATGGTCCAGCGGAGGGTGCCGGCGGGGGCCCTCACCTCCACCTCGTCGCCCACCGTCTTGCCCAGAAGGGCGAGGCCTACAGGCGATTCGTTGCTGATCTTGCCGGCCTTCGGGTCGGCCTCGGCAGAGCCCACGATGGTGTAGTGCTCCCGCTCGCCCTTGTGATTGATGACGGTGACGGTGGAGCCCAGGCTTACGCGATGGTGGTCGTGTGCCTCCTCGATGATGACGGCGTTCTGTATGATGTTCTCGAGGGTGAGTATTCGGCCCTCGACGAAGGCTTGCTCGTTGCGAGCGTCATCGTACTCCGGCGTGTTCTGGGCGCCCACCAGCTCCTTGGCCTCATGGATGCGCCGGGCGACCTCAGCGCGGCGCACGTTGATCAGGTAATCCAGCTCCCTCTGGAGCTTCTCCAGGCCTTCTTTGGTTAGGGGGACGGGTTTGCCAGGCATGGCCTATCGTTTCACTCCTTGAAGAGGTCGGTAGCAAAAAAAGGACTGGGGGCCAGGCCCTCAGCCACCGTAAAGTCCTCTTTCGCCAGTATTATAGCGTGCCCTGGCAAGCCTGTAAAGACTTCGATCTCCCTTGGAAGGAGGCCCACGCGTCTGCCGGGTGGTACAATCCGGCCGTATCGTGCAGACTAGCGGAGGCCAGTGAATGAAGAAGACACGCTTTCCGAGAGACTTCTCATGGGGAACGGCCACGGCCGCCTATCAGGTGGAGGGCGCCTGGAACGAGGATGGCAAAGGGGAGTCCATTTGGGACCGCTTCAGCCACACGCCCGGCCGCATCATGAACGGCGACACGGGAGACGTGTCCTGCGACCAGTACCACCGCTACAAGGAAGACGTGGCCCTCATGAAGGAGCTGGGGCTCCGCGGCTACCGCTTCAGCATCTCCTGGCCGCGGATCTTCCCTGAAGGTAAGGGGCAACTGAACCAGGCCGGGCTGGATTACTACAACCGCTTGGTGGACGAACTCCTGGCCAGCGGCATACGCCCGTTTCCTACCCTATACCACTGGGACCTTCCGCAGGCCCTACAGGACGAGGGCGGCTGGGCCAACCGCGAGATCATCAACCACTTCGCCACCTACGCCGAGACATGCATCAAGGCCCTGGGCGACCGGGTGAAGCACTGGATGATCTTCAACGAGCCATGGGTCTTCACCTTCCTGGGCTACATCAACGGCTTTCACGCTCCGGGCATCGCCGACCGGGCCACAGGTATGCGGGCCACCCACATCGTGAACCTGGCGCAGACCGCCGCCCTGAGGGCGATGCGGGCAGCCGGCAGCGCCGAGGCCATAGGCACCGCCTTCAGCATGTCGGCCTCGTACCCTTATTCCAGCTCCCCGGAGGATAGGGCCGCGGCTGAACGGCACCACGGCTTCAACAACGATTGGTTCCTTCGCCCGATCATGAAGGGGGAGTACCCGAGGGCCTACGTAGACCAGGACGCCATGGAGACCCTCATGGACATCCGCCCCGGTGAGGTGGAGGCCCTGAAAGAGCCGCTGGACTTCATCGGCATCAACCTCTACACCCGCACCATCGTGGCCCACAACCCGGACGAGAAGTACCTCAACATCCGCCAGGTGCCCGGACCGGGGCCCCGCACCAACTTCGGCTGGGAG
Organism: Dehalococcoidia bacterium; assembly: GCA_034432935.1. Taxonomy (GTDB): domain Bacteria; phylum Chloroflexota; class Dehalococcoidia; order SM23-28-2; family RBG-16-64-32; genus DAOUAG01. Next base: position 11,656 of record DAOUBD010000080.1, read on the forward strand.
GTCTGGCCGGCCGGCATCTACCAGATGATCATGCGCGTGCACCGCGATTACGGCCGCCCCATCTACATCACCGAGAACGGCTGCTCCTACGCCGACTTCATCTCCCCAGACGGCCGCGTGCACGACCCGGAACGCATCGCTTTCTACCAGGGGTACATCGGTCAGGTGGCCCGGGCCATCGATGAGGGAGCCGACGTCCGCGGCTACTACGCTTGGTCCTTCATCGATAACTTCGAGTGGACCTTCGGCTATAGCCAGCGCTTCGGGCTAGTGTACTGTGACTTCGCCGGCGGCCAAAGGCGCATCGTCAAGGACAGCGGCTACTGGTACCGGGACCTCATCCAGTCCGGAGAGATCGAGTACGATGAGACCCTCGTCTAAGGGAAGGAGCCTCGATGGGACCGAAGGATAGAGCACGGCAACGTCTGGAGGCCGCAAAAGGACTCCTCTTGGACCTCAGCCATCGCATCCACGCCAACCCGGAACCGGCGTTCCAGGAGCACCAGGCAGCCCGCTGGATCAGCGAGGCGTTGGGGGAAGCCGGCTTCACCGTGGAGACCGGCGTCTGCGACCTGCCCACCGCCTTCGCCGCCCGCTACGGAAGCGGCGACCTGCACGTCGCCATCTGCGCCGAGTACGATTGCCTGCCGGGCATCGGCCACGCCTGTGGACATAACATCATCGCAGCCAGCGCCGTCGGCGCGGGCCTGGCGGCGGCAGCCGTGGCGGACGATATCGGGGTGACGGTAAGGGTCCTGGGCACGCCGGCAGAGGAGGGAGGCGGCGGCAAGATCCTGATGCTGGAGCGGGGCGCCTTCGACGGGGTGCACGCGGCGATGATGGTGCACCCGGCGCCCATCGACGTGGCAGAGCCGCCCATCAACGCCGCCCTCCAGTTCGAGGTCCGGTACGAGGGCAAGGAGGCCCACGCTTCATCCTACCCGGAGCGGGGGATCAACGCCGCCGATGCCCTGACGGTGGCCCAGGTGGCGATCGGTCTCTTGCGTCAACACATCCGCCCTACGGACCGCATCCACGGCATCGTCACCAAGGGGGGCGATGCGCCCAACGTCGTCCCCGCTCACACCAGCGCCACCTACATCGTCCGGGCCCGCTCGCTGGACGAGCTAGGGGAGATCAAGGCCAGGGTCTTCCGCTGTTTTGAGGCGGGGGCCTTGGCTACCGGCGCCACCATGCAGATCATCGAACGTGAACAGGCATACTCCGAGCTGCGCAGCGACCGTGACCTGGCGCGCTTCTACAAGGCCAACGCCGAGGCCTTGGGACGCTTCTTCCCGGACCTGGGCCCTGCCCTCGAACGGTTTGCCGGGTCGACGGACATGGGCAACGTCTCTCTAGCCCTCCCGGCGATCCACCCGATGATCGGCATCAACTCCTTGCCAGCAGTCAATCACCAACCGGAGTTCGCGGCCCACTGCAACACAGAGGTTGCCGATAAGGCGGTGTTGGACGGGGCCCTGGCCATGGCCTGGACGATCATCGACGCAGCAACCGATGCGGCCGTACGCCAGCGCCTCCTGACGCGCGCGGGGGGCCCGGGGCGCTAGTATCTGTGGCCGGCGTGCGCCGCCTCTGGCGCGCTAACGAAAATTTTGGTATCATGCTCGGCGATGGGTAGATCAGAGACCAACGCCGCCGCGCAGATCATCCGCCGGTTCGGGGGCCAGAGCGCCTTGGCCCGACTGTTGGGCAAACGGCAGAGCACCGTCCAGCATTGGGCCCGCACCGGCCGGATCCCCGCCCAGTGGCACCAGCCTCTCATGTCCCTCGCCCGTCAGAAAGGGGTTGCCTTGGAACCGAAAGACTTCGTCGTACCTCGTCCCGGCCCCATCGACCCGCCAGAAGGGCGCCTCGGCGTCCTCCTGGTGGGGCTGGGGGCCGTGGCTTCCACCTTCATCGCCGGCGTAGAACACGTGCGCCGGGGCAGCGGCCGGCCCATAGGCTCCCTCACCCAGATGGGCACCATCCGCCTGGGCAAACGGACCGAACACAGGACGCCCCTCATCCGGGAGTTCGTTCCCCTGGCTGGCCTCGATCAACTGGTCTTTGGGGCCTGGGACCCCATTCCGGACAACGCCTACCAGGCCGCCCTCAAGTGCGGCGTTCTCGATCCCTACAAGCACATCGAGCCCATCGCCGCTTTCCTTCAGGGCATCGAGCCGATGCCCGCCGTCTTCGATAGTTACTACGTCAAGCGCCTCCAGGGCACAAACGTCAAACACGGCCGGAACAAGATGGAGCTGGCCGAGGCCATCCGCCAGGACATTCGCCAGTTCAAGGCCGCCAACCGTTGCGACCGCCTGGTGATGGTGTGGTGCGCGTCCACCGAGATATTCATGGAGCCGCAACCCGTGCACGAAAACCTGGAGAGCTTCGAGGCGGCCATGGAGGCCAACGATCCCAGCATCGCGCCCTCCATGATCTACGCCTATGCGGCTCTGATGGAAGGCGTGCCCTTCGCCAACGGCGCACCCAACCTCACCGTGGACATCCCAGCGATGGTCTCCCTGGCCCGCAGCCGCAATGTGCCGATCTGCGGGAAGGACTTCAAGACCGGCCAGACTCTCATGAAGACGGTCATCGCCCCCATGCTCAAGGCCAGGATGCTGGGCGTCCGGGGCTGGTACTCCACAAACATCTTGGGCAACCGGGACGGCGAGGTCCTGGATGACCCCGAGAGCTTCCGCACCAAGGAGGAGTCGAAGCTGGGCGTCCTGGAGTATGTCCTGCAGCCCGACCTCTATCCGGAGCTCTACGGCGATATCTACCACAAGGTGCGCATCAACTACTACCCGCCTCGCGGCGATAACAAGGAGGGCTGGGACAACATCGATATCTTCGGGTGGTTGGGCTACCCGATGCAGATCAAGATCGACTTCCTGTGCCGCGATTCCATCCTGGCAGCCCCGTTGGTCCTAGACCTGGTGCTGTTCCTGGACCTGGCCAAGAGGGCAGGAATGGTTGGCATCCAGGAGTGGCTATCGTTTTACTTCAAGAGCCCCCAGCACGCGCCTTCGGTCTACCCCGAACACGACCTCTTCATCCAGCACACGAAGCTGAAGAACACGCTGCGCTGGCTCATGGGAGAAGAGCAGATCACCCACCTGGGCCAGGAGTACTACCGGGAGGAGTGAGGGCAGCCGAGGGGCGGGCTTGGACGGGCGTCCTTAGCGCTTTTGGATGCGGTACATCTTGGCGCGGCACTCCGGGCACACCCCCTGGATTGCTGGCCTCCCATTCTTCAGAGTTACCTGGCGCGCGTCCCGCATCTCCCGCTTGGTCCGGCACCTGAGGCAATAGGCCTGCATCGTCTGGTCCCCCTTTGCGCGCTGCGAAAAGAGCAGAGTGGCTCTTGGCGTCACTATAGCCCTTCTGTGCCGCTTGTCAAGGGGGTGATCTAGGGCGGGGGGCGGCGCGAGGCCGGTTCATGCTGTCGTACTTTAGAGATAGGAGACCGCGGTGCAGCCAGACGGTTATGCCGCCTCCCGGGCGAAGACCTTGCGCGGCCGCCAGAGACCTGCTGCCGGGTCCCAGGCCAGGATGGCCACCAGTCCGCCGTCTTCGGCGTAGGCCCGGCACTCCTCGGGAGCCTCTCCGGGCGGTGCCAGCCTCAGGCGCGCCCGGTCGATCCTGACCGGCAGCCCGTGGCGGACGTCTTGCTCCTCCGCCATCTCTAAGGTGACGGCCGGCAACCCCGCCAGCGCCCGGTCCAGGGGCGATAGGTGCTGGCGCCAGGTGCCCTCGGCCAGGGCCCCTCGGAGTTCGGAGCAGGACAGGGCGTCCTCGATGCGGAACGGGCCGACACGGGTGCGCGTCAGGGCGCCCAGATGCGCACCGCAGCCCAGCATCTGGCCCAGGTCATGCGCCAGGCTGCGAATATAGGTCCCGCGGCTGCACTCAACCTCGATCTCCACTGACGGCGGCTCGAAGGCCTGTACCTCGATACGGTGGATGCGCACCGTCCTGGGGGCTGGCCGCACGTCGCGGCCGCTGCGGGCCAGCCGGTAAGCGGGTTCGCCTCGTATCTTCACGGCGCTGAAGGGCGGGGGCGCCTGGCTGATCTCGCCCACGAACCGCGCCAGCGCCTCCTCCACCATGCCTCGCGAAAGGTCGACCGAGGGGGCCTGCATCGTGGTGGCGCCCTCGGCGTCGTACGTATCGGTGGCGACGCCGAGTATGATCCGCGCCCGGTACACCTTGGGCATCGCCATCAGGTACTCGCTGACCCGCACCGCCTGCCCCAGGCAGACGAGAAGGACACCTGTTGCCGCCGGGTCGAGGGTGCCCGCGTGGCCGGCGCGCCGCTGGCCGCTGCCCCGGCGGACCATGGCCACCACCTGGAACGAGGTGAGGCCCCGTTCCTTATCGACGTTCAGGATGCCAGAGGCCACCGCTGCCCAGCGCTCAGTCCCGGTGCACCTTCTTCATGAGCTCCAGCACGTGGGCCGCTTCTTCCATGGTCTCATCTAGAACAAAGCGCAAGGCGGGGATGCGCCGCATACGCACGCGCTCCACCAGGTGCCGGCGCAAGAAAGGCGCCGCCGCCGTCAGCGCCTGCATGGTGGAGACCTTCGTCTCAGCGTCGCCCATGACGCTCACGTAGGCGCTAGCGTTTTCCAGATCGGGCGAAACCTCCACGCGGGTGATGCTGATGACATCGCCCAGCCGGGGGTCCCGCAGTTCAGAGCGGATAAGGTCAGCCAACTCGTGCTGCACCAGCACGTTGATACGTTGGAGGCGCCGGCTCACAGCTACGCCCCTTTCTGCCTCGATTCAGGCGGGCTACTGGCCCTTGCTTTCGATGTGATACGCTTCCAGGACGTCGCCCTCCTGGAAGTCATTAAACTTCTCGACGCCCACGCCGCACTCCAGCCCGGCCGAAACCTCTCGCACGTCCTCCTGGAAGCGCCGCAGGCTGGCCACCCGGGATGTGGCGATGACTTCCCCGCCCCGGAGCACCCGCAAGAGGGAGTTGCGGCGGATGGCGCCATCGGTCACCATGCAGCCGGCGATGCGGCCGCCCTTCACCCGGAAGATGGCCCGCACCTCGGCATGGCCGTCCACCACCTCCGCGCTCACAGGCTCCATGAGCCCCTTGACGGCCTTCTCGATGTCTTCGATGAGCTCGTAGATGATGCGATAGTTCCGAAGGTCTATGCCTTCGGACTCTGCCTGGCGCTTGGCGCCCGGCTCCGCCTTGACGTTGAAGGAGACGATGATGGCCTCCGAGGCTGCGGCCAGAAGCACATCCGACTCGCTGACGTTGCCCACGCCGGTGTGGATGACGTTGACGCGCACCTCGGGGGAGCTGAGGCGTTCGAGAGACTTGCGGATGGCCTCCAGGCTGCCGTCGGCATCGGCCTTGACGACAACGTTCAGCTCCTTGGCCTTGCCGGCGGCGATCTCCCCTGAGATGGCCTCCAGGGTCATGCGCCGGGACGCTGCCTCAGCCTTCAGACGGGCCCTTTCCGCCATCTCCCGGGCCTCGCGCTCCTCGGCGACGACGCGGATCACGTCGCCGGCCCTGGGCACGGAGTCGAGGCCCATGACTTCCACCGGTGTGGAGGGGGCGGCTTCGGAGACCCGCCTGCCATTGTGGTCAAACATAGCCTTGACCTTGCCCCAAGTCTCCCCGGCCACCACGGCATCTCCCACCCGGAGGGTGCCTTTCTGGACTATGACGGTAGCCATCGGCCCGCGGCTGGGATCCTTTTCGCACTCGATGATGGTGCCTTCGGCAGGCCGGCCCGGGTCGGCCTTGAGCTCCGATATCTCGGCCACGAGAAGTATGTTCTCCAGGAGGTCGTCCAGCCCTTGGCCCGTCTTGGCGGAGACTGGAACAGCGATGACGTCGCCTCCATACTCCTCGATGAGGACCCCGTGCTGGGCCAACTGTTGCTTTACCCGGTCGGGGTTGGCCGCTGGCAGGTCGATCTTGTTGATGGCCACTATGATGGGCACCTTGGCGGCCTTGGCGTGGTCGATGGCCTCTAGGGTCTGGGGCATGACCCCGTCATCGGCAGCGACCACCAGCACCGCGATGTCCGTTACCGTCGCTCCCCGGGCGCGGATGGCCGTGAAGGCCTCGTGGCCGGGGGTATCGATAAAGGTGATCTTCTGCCCGTTTACATCCACCTGATAGGCGCCGATGTGTTGGGTGATGGCGCCGGCCTCCTGGGCGGTGACGTTGGTCTTGCGGATGGCATCCAGGAGGCTGGTCTTGCCGTGGTCGACGTGGCCCATGACAGTCACTACCGGGGGACGCGGCTTCAGGTTCTCGCCTGCCTCCTCCTGCGCCGCCCTGCCGACGACGGCTTCCGGCTCTTCGAGGGGCCTGGCCTGGAAACCCATGCCGGCGGCGACAGTAGCGGCTATCTTGTATTCGACGGCCTGGTTGATGGCGGCCATGACGCCGCGCTTCATCAGCTCCTTGATGACGTCGACGGGGGTCGCTCCCAAAAGCCCCGCCAGCTCGCGGACTGTGATCTGGCTGGGCAGGGACACGGACTTGGGGGGCGTCGCCGTGCCGCCGGAAGGCGCCTGGGCTGTCATGCCAGCGCCTCCTCGCCGGCCGGCAGGGTTGCCGCGAAGGCGGCGATAGCCTCCGCGTCTTGGGCGGACAGCACGGTCCTGAGGGCCCGCTCCAGCCGCTTCTTGGCCAGGGCCTGCTGCCAACATGAGCGATTGGGGCACAGGTAGGCGCCGCGCCCTGGCGCCTTGCCGGTGGGGTCCGGGCGGACGCCGCCCCCGGGAGACCGGACGACCCGGATGAACTGGCGCTTGGCGCTCACAGTCCCGCAGCCCACGCAGGTCCGCTGGGGAAGGCGGCGCGCCCGCAGCCCGGACTTGGCAGCGGTCTTAGGCATTATCGCCAGCCTCCCAGTGCATCAAATCCAAGTCCAGATCGTCCTCCTCCACGGTGGCCAGCCTCTTGCCTCTCTTGGGCGGCTTCTTGGCCTTCTCCTCGCTCTCTAGGATTTTTTCGCTCTGCTTGCTCTTCTTCTTGCGTTGGGCCTGGCTAAGGGCCGGCGCCAGGTCTTCGGCGAAGCGGATCGCTGGGGCGACGGGTTCCGGGGCCACCTCAACAACCGGCGCCTCTTGGGCCAGCGGCTCCGCCGGCTCCGCCGCCTCCTCCTCCGGCTGGATGACCTCCATCCACGGCTCCACCGCCTCCGCTGGAGCCTCCGCTTGAGGCGCCGGCGCTGGCTCCTGGGCCGGAGTCTTGGCAGGCGCGGGGGCTGCAGCCAGGGCCTCCTGCATCGCCGATTCGGGCTTGATATCGATCCTCCATCCCGTCAGTTTGGCCGCCAGCCGCGCATTCTGGCCCTCCTTGCCGATGGCCAGGGAGAGCTGCCGGTCCGGCACGATGACGGAGGCTGTGTTATCGCCCTCCGATATGCGCACCGAGAGCACCTGCGCCGGGCTCAGGGCGTTGGCGACGAAACGGGCGGGGTCGGCATCCCACTGGATGACATCGATACGTTCGCCGTTCAGCTCGTTGACGATGTTCTGGATGCGGATACCGCGGAGACCCACGCAGGAGCCCACGGGGTCGACGCCCTCCTGACGGGCCGCCACGGCCACTTTGCTGCGATAGCCGGCCTCGCGGGCAATGGACTTGATCTCCACTATGCCGCGGTGTATCTCCGGCACCTCCAACTCGAAGAGCCGCTTGAGGAGGTTCTTATGGGTTCGGGAGAGGATGAGTTGGGGGCCCTTTATGGAGCGGTGGACCTCCAGCAAGTAGAACTTCATGCGCTGGCCGGGGCGGTACTGTTCCGTCCTGACCTGTTCGGAGGACGGGAGGATAGCCTCCGCTTTGCCGAGGTCGACGATGGCCTGCTTGGGGTCGACGCGCTGGATAACCCCCGAGACGATGTCTCCCTCGCGCCCCGAGAACTCCTCGAAGAGGATCTCCCGCTCGAACTCGCGCAAGCGCTGCAACACCACCTGCTTGGCGGTCTGGGCGGCGATCCGGCCGGCGTGCCCGGGGTGCACCTCGTCCAGTAGGACGTCGCCCAGCATCACATCGGGCTTGCGGCGCCGCGCCTCTTGCAGACTGATCTCTGTCTTCGGGTCCGTCACCTCTTGCACCACCGTCCGCTCCAGGTAGACGTGGTGCTCTCCCGTCTCACGGTCGATGCGGACGGCGATGTTCCCTTGGATGTCGCTGTCTTTCTTGTACGCGGAGACCAAGGCGGCCTCCATCGCCTGGAAGACCACCTCCTTAGGCAGATTCTTCTCCGCCGCCAACTGGGTGATGGCGATCATAAACTCGCTTTTCACGAGGGCACCGACCTCCTGAACGCCCTGGCCAGAGAGCCAAAAAAAAGTGGGTGCCACCCCACTCTCCGTAAGAGCGCTATTCCAAGGCAAACTATAACACCGGAGCCATGGGCTGGCAAGACGCTGCCTACTGGGCCGGTACACGTCGTAACCCTGCCTCCTTTCGTTGACGGATTGTTGCCCGCTGTAACGGCGGGTGTGCGGCATCTATCTAAACCAGCGCAGGTGAACAGAAGGTGAACATGTGCCTGGGCAGCCGGTACAAGGCAGCGATGGAGAGATTTGTGGGTAACTTTTCCACAGGCCCTCGCGTTCTATTCAGTGACGGGGTAGATAGGGTAATATACAGGGGCAACCACCTACAGCCAGAACAGGGGGGCTTTATGGGAGGATTGCCCCGTGAGCCCTAACGGCGAAGCTCACGGCGAGCGTCTCTTAGTAGACGCCGCAAGGGCCGGCGAAGAGCAGGCGCTCTCCGAGCTGTATACGCTCTATTTCCCCCGGGTGTACCGATACATCCTTGCCCGTACGGGCAACCCATACGACGCCGAGGACCTGGCTGAGGAGGTCTTCATGCGCATGCTGGAGGCGATCGATCGTTTCCAGTGGCGCGAAGCCCCCTTCTCTGCGTGGCTCTTCCGGATCGCTCACAACGCAGTGATCAGCCACCGGCGGAAGGACGGGGCCCGGGGCCGGGCCTCCCCGCTGCTGGACGGCCTGGCGCTGGACTCCCAGGGGCCGGACGAGCTGGTGGAGAACCGGCTGGCCTTGAGCGAGGTGATGCGTGCCGCAGAGAAGCTGCCAGAGGCGCAGCGGCAGGTGATCGCCCTCCGCTTCGCGGCAGGCCTCTCGGTGGCGGAGACGGCGCGAGCGATGGGCAAGGGTGAGGGCAACGTAAAGGTAATACAGCACAAGGCCATAGCCCGGCTAAGGGAGATGATGGGACAGCCCAAGAGGGCCAAAGTCTATGAAGGCAAGAAGGTTTGACGAGGTCCTGGAGGAATGCCTGACGGCGCAGCTCGAAGGGCGGCGCACCGTTGAAGAGAGCCTGTCCCTGTACCCATCCCTGGCCTCGGAGCTAGAACCCCTCCTCCGGGCAGCCGCTTCCGTCACAGACGCCTTCCAGCGGGCCTCTCCCCCGGCCTACATCGTGGAGCTGGGCAGGGACCGCTTCCTGGCGTCCGTCAGGGCTCGGGCCAGCGCCCGGGTGGCGCGCGGCCGGCACCAGGGCGGCCCCTGGGGGCTGCGCCTTTGGGGAACCGTCGGCGCTGCGGCCGCTGCGACGCTGGCCGCTGCCGCCGTGGGGATCGCAGCGCTCCTGGGAGCCGGGGGCAATGGGCAAGAGCCGGCCAGCGTGGGCTCCCAGAACACGGGGAACACGGGCCCAGCGCCTGCCGTGCTCAACCTCAGCGATTGGCAGCAGGCGCACCAGCACCTCAAGGAGGCCGCATCCCGTGGCGCCGCCGTGCCCCAGGCCGACCTAGAGACCATCAAGGCCGTCACCGAGGCGTGGAAGGGCGTTGACCCAGCTATCCTCAGCGAGGCAGAGCGGCACGAATTGGAGCAGGCCGTCCGCCAGCAGTACGAGACTTTGACTGTGCTCACGGCTGGCCAGCCGGGGCCGTTGCCCTCTGACGAAATGGTCTCCGTCCTCGGCACGACCAAGGAGGTGGCTGAGAAACTGGGCCTTGAGCTCCCGGCCTTCTCGCCAGCGCCCAGCACCCCGGCTGAGACGCCAGCGCCCCAGCCGGAGCCCACCGCGACGCCATCGCCCGCCTCCGAGCCGACGCCGGCGCCAGCGCCTCCCTCCGAAGGGGAGTCTCTGCCTACGGATCCCATCTTTCAGCCCTCCTGATAGCTGGCATCGGGCCGTGTCTCGTTTGACAGGCCCGCCCTGGGCTACGTAGAATGAAGTCCCCACGATGGACGAGGTCACCTTAGCTGAGGCTGCGGCAAGATATGCGGAGACAGTTAAGGATTCCTCACGCCCCAGCGTCGTGGCCGAGCTGACCCGCTTCGCCAACTGGTATGGCGATCGTCCCTTGGCCAAGATGACGGGCCACGACGTCGCCCTGTACGCCGAGTCCCTCGGCCCGGCCACGCCGGAGACGGCCAAGCGGGCAGAGCATGTGCGGGCTTTCCTGGTCTACCTGAAGAAATCCGGCCTGCTTCCCGTCAACCTCGCGCCCCACCTGAGGCTGCGCAAGAGCGCCAAGGCCGTTACCGCCGCCCCTCAACCCCAGGTGGCAGCGGTCGAACTGACCCAAGAAGGGCTCCAAGCGCTCCAGGCGGAGCTGGAGGCCCTAAGGGAACAGCGGATGTCCGTGCGGGAAGAGATCCGTAGGGCGATGCTGGACAAGGACTTCCGCGAGAACGCACCGTTGGATGCTGCCAAGGACAAGCAGGGCCACATCGAGGCTCGCATACGGGAGATAGAGGCGATGCTCCGCCAGGCCGTCGTAGTCCACGGCTCTGGCCACGGGGGGAGAGTGAAGGTTGGCACCACCGTGACGGTGCGGAGCCTCGAAAGCGGCGCCATCAGGCGGTTCGCCATCGTGGGGCCCAGCGAGGCCAACGCGGCAGACGGCAAGATCTCCAGCGCCTCGCCCGTCGGCAGGGCGCTGCTGGATAGCCGTGTTGGGGACGAAGTCGAAGTCTCGGTGCCCGTGGGCGTTATGCGCTTCCGGGTAGAGGCTATCGACGAGTAGCGCCTCTAGCGGCGCAGGATCTTGGGCAGCAGATCCGCCGGCGTGCTGGGCACCGTGTAGTGGTCGTTGATCTCCGGGTCCTCGTATCCGCCGATGAACCGGTAAGTGCGGATCCCCACAACGGGGACACCTACCCGGCGGCACAGGTCCAGGGCTTGCTCGGCCCGGCCCACGGGGACGTAGAGATAGAGGGGCGCCACCTTGGCGTAGGGCAGCCACTCATGCCGCGCCACCTCCTCCCGCACGGTCTCATGGGTCTCGACCTCTGCTAGAATCTTGGCGAAGTTCTCGGGGTGCTGGACCACCACGATATCGGGATAGGCAACCATTCCGTTGTCCAGGAGGACGCCCATCGTGCGCGTGGGGTGGTTGACGTAGGTCTTGTAGTCCCGGTACTTCGGCGTGGGGAAGGCGAAGCGCACCCGCGCAATGCCCTGGACGGCTCGCAGGTGCAGCGCCTCCCTGGCCTCGGAGCGGAGGGACTGGGTGGGCGGCGTGTAGACGCGGAGGGGCCCGGCGGGCGCCGCCTTTTCTCGGGTGGCGGTCTGTTCGGTCATAGCGCTTTATCTCTCCGGTGTGCTGGCTATTGTCTGGCGTCTGGGAGCAAAGTATCACTGCTGGAATGGGGAAGGCAAGGCCTGACCCTGCAACCGGCTTGACACCGGCCTGATGATTAGTGATATTGGTACATGCGTACTATTTCGCAAACACTTTTCACCCTCCGACGATGCCCTGTAAGCAGGCCCCAAACCATCTCCCCCGGCGCGAACTGCGCTGCGGCCCCGCTGCAACGTGCGCGAGTCCACTGCCGTAACGCCTAGCGCCGCCTTTGCGGCTGGGCTCGCCCGTGGCTGGCGCTTCGAGTTCCGGCATTTGGCTCTTGTGGCGGTGGCGGCCACTTACGGCCTCATCGTCTTGGGTGGCGTGGTGCGCTCCACCGGCTCTGGCACCGCGTGCCCGGACTGGCCCCTTTGCAAGGGCGAGGTCATCCCCCCGTTCGAGACGAAGGTGATGATCGAGTACACCCACCGGGTGGTGGCCTCGCTGGTGGGCGTCATCATCGCTGCTACGGTACTCTGGGCCTGGCGCCGGCGGCGCGCCGACCCGGCGGCCGCGCGCGTCGGCGCCGTAACGCTGGTGCTCCTGGCGCTACAGGTGGGCGTTGGAGGCATAACTGTGGGCACGGAGACGAACTCGGCGGTAGTGGCCATCCACCTCAGCATCGCCCTGAGCCTGTTGTCGGCCCTCATCGTCCTGGCTGCAAAGGCGCACCTGCCGGGCGAGGCGCTAGGGCTCTCCTTGCGTAAGGTCCCTACGGAAGCGCTGGCCTCCCTGACGGCGGTGTTCGCCCTGATCATCGTGGGCGCCTTCGTATCCCAGGAGGGGGCGGGCCTGGCCTATCCTGACTGGCCCCTCTTTGATGGCAAGCTGACCTGGGCGTCCAGCAAGGCCGGAGAGCTACACTATGCCCACCGGCTGGTGGCCGCTGGCGCGGGGGCGGCCCTAGCCTGGCTGGTCATCCGGATGCTGAGACGAGAGAGAAATCCTGTGGTGCTGGCGGCGATGACGGCGGCCTTCGCCTTGTACGTGGCACAGGTGTTCGTTGGCGCCAGCAACATCTGGTTCGATCTGCCCACGTCGCTGCGCATCCTGCACCTAGCCTTGGCTTCCCTCCTCTGGGCTGTGCTACTGTTTGGCATCGTATGGTCCCAGCTACGAGACGCAAACCCGCCGGAGAGGCCCGCAGCGTGACCAGCGCCGCGGCCTCCACCACCCGCGCGTTCCGGGACGCCCGCCAGGTGGCTTGGGCCTACTTACGGCTCACCAAGCCGCGCATCGTGTTGCTCTTGGTGGTCACGACGATACCGGCGATGATTTTGGCCGAGGGCGGCATGCCCTCCCTCTGGCTGATATTGGCGACGGTGGGCGGCGGCGCCATCGCCGCTGGCGGCGCCAACGCCATGAACATGTTCTTCGACCGGGACATCGACGAGATCATGGGGCGCACCCGCGGCCGCCCGGTGCCTTCGGGCCAAGTCGACCCGGAACGGGCCGCTGTCTTCGGTTTGGCTCTCGGGGGCCTCGGGTTCGTGATCCTGCAACTCTTCGCCAACTTCCTGGCGGCGGCCCTTACCATGGGCGCCTACGTCTTCTATATCGTCGTGTACACCCTACTGCTGAAGCGCAGCACGCCCCTGAACATCGTTATCGGCGGCGCGGCCGGGGCGATGCCGCCGGTGGTAGGCTGGGCGGCGGTCACCGGTGGCGTGGGGATGGCCGCCATCATCATGTTCGCCATTGTGACGCTGTGGACCCCGCCCCACTTCTGGGCTCTGGCCCTCAACTACAGTAGCGACTACAAGAAGGCCGGGGTGCCCATGCTCCCCGTGACGGCCGGCCCCGAGGAAACCGGGCGACAGATCCTCTGGCATAGCCTCGGGCTGGTGGCGGTGTCGCTTCTCTTGCCCGTATGGAGCCCAGCCGGCCTGGTCTACGAGGCCTCGGCCGCCGTCCTGGGGGC
>DAOUBD010000081.1:0-1525 GCA_034432935.1 Dehalococcoidia bacterium
CTGGTTCACCTGGGGACAGCCGTCGTTGATCTTCCCGTCGTGGTCTTCATCCACCGTGTTGCCGGTATCGCAGGGGAGCATCGGAATCCCCTTGTTTTCCCGCACAACGCCGGTCGGGCTGGTGACAGGGCAGTTGGCAGTCCCGGTCAAGGCGCCGGTACATGGGTTGTCCTTCGTGGCGCCAAAGATGGAGCCGGAGCTCTTAAGGGGCGCGCAGAAATCGCTGATGACGCTTGGCGCCGCCGGTGCTGTCGGGTCCTGGAGGATGGTCTGGCTGACGTAACCCAGATCTGGGTTGAAGGTGATATCTTGCCCGGCGATCTCCAGGGTCACGCCCGGGTCGAAGAACACGAAGTTCAATACGACCCACGTGCCCTGGACCTTAGTGACGCCGGTAAGGCGCAGCCGTGGCTGCTTTCCTTTGAAGTGCTCCTTGAGGTAGCTCGGGTAGTGGTCGACACCGTCCGGGATCCCGTTCTGCGGGTTCACATCTAGGGCCAACGGCTCCAAGACGTTGGCCTCGCCTACCGGCTTGGGCGCTATGGTGTCGTCGATGTTGATGGAGGCGTTCATCATGGCGAAGTTGACGAAGATCCTGGTAGCGCAGGCACCTCCCAAGAGCCCCAGGACCGATTCGGCCCTAAGGGAGGCTGCCAACGCTCCGATGGGGATCGTGTCTCCCTTGGGCACTCCGAACGCCTCCGGGGTGAAGGTAACCAGGGGTCCGAAGTTGGAGTCGACGACAGGCTGGTCCTGGACGGAGCAATCGTCGTTCCAGCCAACGCAGAACTGGTACTGGATGTCGGGGTTGGCTCCGGGTGACGGGTCGCCGTCGCAGTCGGCGCCGGTATCGTAGTTGTCTAGGCAGTAGAAGCCCCCTGGCCCGAAGGGCGGTGGCGTCGCCGACGTGTCCTGGGTAGACACGAAGATTACCAGGGCCGCGATGAAAGACAGCCCCAGAAAGGTGAGAAGCCGCATCCCTATGGTCATCGCTGCACGCTCCTTTTCGAGACCCCCGGGCAATAGCAGGGCGTATGACGCGTAAGTTCATTCCGCTTATAGCCTAATTCGTATTTGGTGTCAAGTGTGATTGGGATGCCGATGCCCTCCGGAGTACTGGCCTATGGGCCACTTGTGCCGCCCGGCGGGACTCCAGTCTCCTGGTGGCAACACGAGCCGTTGGAGATGTCGCTGCGTATCCTATGGTGGCCAGGGACACTCTGGCCCGCCGAAGGCTCGCTGCACCCCCAACATTCGAGGCGTTAGCACCACCACGTTCAACATGTCACTGATGTTAATCAACGCGGGGTTCCCGCCCTGGTCAAGGTTCCAACGGTGGTCTCCGGGCACTGTCCCCTCTGTCGTGAATAGAAAGTGCGTAGGCGCGAGGAAGCTCAGGACGTCACTGATGTTAACCTTGTTGTCTCCCCCCGCCAGGTCCGCCGGCCAGCCGATGGGCGACGGCGGGTCGGTGGGCGGCGAGCTGTTGGTGCCGCAGGGGTCCTGGTCGCCCACGGTGCTGGGG
>DAOUBD010000082.1:0-31656 GCA_034432935.1 Dehalococcoidia bacterium
GACCTCTCGGAGGCCTATCGGCAGGCGATCGAGATGGTGCTGCCGGAGGCTGCGGTGGTAGCCGACAAGTTCCATGTCCTAGCCCTGGCGGGACATGCCCCCACAACCTTGACCTGCGGCCCGCGGCCCGCTAGAATTGAGTTGCTCCAGGGGGTGGCAGACCCTCGGAGGCGCGGCCCCGTGGTGTAGCGGTTAACATGCCACCCTGTCACGGTGGAGATCGTGGGTTCGAATCCCATCGGGGTCGCCAACCCAGACGATGAACTCCGGCGGCGGGTCGCCCGGGCTCGCCGCCTTCTTGTACGCCCGCCTGCCGGCAACAGCCAACGATAGGAGCGTCCCCATGCAGCTCACAGAAGCCCAGCGGATGGTCTACGAGACAGCGAAGCGCTTCGCCGACCGCGAGATCAGGCCCCACCTCAGGGAACGCCGCCACGATGAGGGCTTTCCCATCGAAGTGATGCGCAAGATGGCGGAAGCTGGACTGCTGGGCGGGCCCTTCCCCGAGGAGTACGGGGGAGGCGGCATCGATAACGTTTCCTACGTCCTCGCCTGCGAGGCCATCGGCGGGGCCAGCCCCTCCGTCTTCACCGCCGCCCTCACGGTCCAGCTCTCCCTCGTCGCCACCGCCATCTACGCGTACGGCAGCGAGGAACAGCGGCGGCGCTACCTACCGGAGCTCTTCTCGGCCCGCCAGATTGGCGCCTTCGCCCTCTCGGAGCCCAACGTCGGCTCCGACCCCGCCGCCGCCGAGCTGACGGCCCGGCGCGACGGCGATGGCTGGCTCCTCAACGGCGCCAAGTTCTGGATCTCCAACGGATCCCTGGCCGATATCATCGTCGTCTTCGCTCAGACCAATCCTGGTTCCCGACACAAGGGTATGGCTGCCTTCGTGGTGGACGGCGCTAGCCCCGGCCTGGAGCGACGGCCCATCGAGGGCAAGCTCGGCCTCCACGCCTCCAACACGGCTGCCCTCTACTTCGATGGGGTCCGCGTTCCTAAGGAACGGCTCCTGGGCGAGGTTGGGCAAGGGTTCCGGATAGCCCAGACCTCCCTCGAGAGCGGGCGCGTCTCCACGGCGGCTTGCGCGGTGGGCATCATCCAGACCTGCCTGGAGGCCTGCATCGCTTATGCCGGCCAGCGCCAGCAGTGGGGGAAACCCATCGGCGGCCATCAGTTGGTGCAAGAGATCGTAGCGGACATGGCTACGGACTGCGCGGCCGCCCGCTTGCTGACCCTGGAGGCCGCGCGCCTGAGGGACGAGGGTCTCCCCGCCACCAGGAACGTCGTCATGGCCAAGAGCTTCGCCACGGAGGCGGCGGTGCGGGCAGCCCGCAACGCCATCGCCCTCCACGGTGGCGTAGGCTATCTGGAGGAGTACCCCGTTGAGGGGCTGCTGAGGGACGCCATCGGCCTCAGCCTCTATGAGGGGACTACCCAGATACAGAAGCTGATCCTGGGGCGCGACCTCCTCGGCCTGGCCGCCTTCTGAGAGGGCCCCAAGCCTCCCCTAAGACGTGGTGCCAGCGGCCGCCCGGTCTAGGATCGAAACGCGATAGTTCTGGTCGCTGGCGGCACGATTTTCCAGCCAGCGGCGCGTTTCCTCGTCCTTGGTGAAGAGGAGCACCTGCATCTTCTCCGAAAGCCCCAGCAGTAGATCCAGGAAGCTGCCGAGGCGGAGGTCGTCAAGGTCAACCAGCGGGTCGTCCAAGATAAGCGGGACCGGTTCCTTGAGGCTGCTCATGTACTGAGCCAGGCCAGCCCGCAAGAGCAAGTAGGCCGCCGCCTGCGTCCCCCGGCTCAGGGCCTCGACGGGCCTGATCTTCCCGTCCTCGGGCGCCTCCACCGTGACATCGAAGGTCGAGGGGTCAACGAAGGCCTTACCGTAGCGGCCGGCTGTGATCCTGGCTAGGCCATCGCCAAGGAACTGGCCGACGTGGGGTGCGAAGTCCCGGTGAACCTCCTTCATCGCCTCCCCGATGACCTCCCGGGCCGCGTTCAAGGCCTGGCCGAAAGCCTCCAGCTCCTCGACCTCCCGCCGACGGCGCTCCGCCTCTTCCTCCACATCTGCGCGAGGCGGCAGCCCCTCCAGGGTGGTATCGATAGTAGCCTTGAGCCTCTCGACATCCCTTTGCAGGCTCGCCAGATCGTACTGGAGCCCCGCCACATCCCTCTTCAACTGATCCTCGTCCTTATCGCTGCTGGCGCCCTGAAGCCAAGGCGCTTCCGTCTCCTCTTGCCGGATGAGCCGCTCGCGGTCCTCCAGCATGCGCTCCAGCTCGCGCGGGGATCGGCCCGAGAGGATGGCCCCGCGCTCCCTCTCGATCTCCGACAGACGCTGCTGCACCTGGGTATACTCCCGCCTTCTCGCACAAGCCTCCTCGAATTCCTGAACCAGGTCCCCCAGATCTCCCTGCTTGCCCAGCGCCCGATGAAGGAGGGAAGCCAGAGCAGATTCCCGTCCGGCCAGGGTGTCGAGTCCGGCCTGGTGGGCGCTAACCTCCTTGCGCAAGGAAGCGATCCCTTGCTCTACGTTTTCGCGTTTCGCGGCGACGGAATCGAGCTGCCGCCGCTCATCCAGCCGTCGCCAGAACGCCGCCAGAGCCGCCTCGAGATCATCGAAAGTGGGCACTGCCCCTTCAAGGGCCGCCCGCAGCTCACGCTCCGCGCTCTCCAGCTTCGCCGCCGCATCGGCCGCCGCCGCGGAGGCGTCACGGTAGCTGTTCGCCAGCGGCGCGATCTCCCGGTACCGGTGCCAGAGACGCAACAGCCTGTCGGCCTCCTGCGGGGTGACGTTGGTCAACCGCCGCGCGCTTTCGCCCTCGGACGCCGCCGCCTGACGGGGAGGACCCGCGCCATCCGGACGGCGTAGGATCCTCCCGATGAGCCAACGCATCGCCCCTTTCAAGGCCCGCCACAACCAGGCCAAGGCCCGGCCGAAAGCCCTTGCCACGCGAGCAACAGGCCCGGCCTGCGGCGCTCGCGCTAACGCGACCAACCGTTCAACGTCCTCGGCCGCGAGCCAGCCGATCTCCGCCTCCAGGCGTCCGTGCTCTTCGAGCAGGGGCTCCGCCTGTGGTGCCAGCTCCTCCAGCCGCCGGCGCGCTTCCTCATGGATGGCACGCTGCGCCCGCCACTGGGTTTCCGACTGCCGCACCTGGGCCTCCCTTTGAACCGGGAACGACCGCAGGTAGGCGAGATCCCGTTCCTTGGCGCCAAGTCCGTCTCGCTTCGCCTCTAACTCCCGGATCTCCTTCTTGGCCTCCTCTATCTCCCCACGCCGCTGCTCCAGGCGATGCCTGTCCTCCTGGATCGTTGCCCACTGCCGCTGAACGTCATCCCTCTGTTCCACCGGGAAGCTGGCCCAGGGAGCGAGGTCCCTTTCCCTTTGCCGCTGCTCCTCCTCTTCCTGGGCCAGATCCTGCAGGCGCTTGACCCGGTGCTCTAGCGCCTGCCGTTCCGCCGAGAGAAGCAGGTAACGGGCCCGGCGCAGCTCATCTTCCTTCTCTCTGGCCTCTATCACCCGCTGCTCCAGTTGCCGGGCCTCCTCGGCGACCGCCCTGCGGGCGCTGTCGATCTTGCTGAGATCCGCTATCGCCGCCTGGTGGGCTGCCTTGGCGATGGCCAGGGGCTTAGCGCGGGCCCGCGGGCCCCCGACTCTCGCTTCGAAGGCCTTCTCCAGCCGGGCCAGCGCGGCCTGCGCCGAAACGTCCCGGCCAGCGGTATCGGCAAGCCTCACGATGGTCTCACCGATCTCCCTGGCGCTGTCGGCCCGCTCATCTGCCTTGGCCTGGATGGCGGCAAAGAGGTCCCCGTGGGAGACCAGGGCACAGGCCTCGAAGACCCGCTTGGACATCCCCAGGTGCTGCTGCATGAAAGGCACGTTCCCGTGGCGGCCCTTGCCGAACCGGTCCGTCACGTCCCTGCCGGTGACGATATCCCACACCGTAGTGGGCACGTCGGGAGAGCCAAAATCCCTGTCTACCCGGTATCTGGCGCCCTTCTCCAGCTCATACTCCAGGGTACCCCCGTAGGGTCCTCCACCCCACGGAGCGTCCCGCTCCCGTGCCAGATTCTCGGCTTTCAGGGCCCTGTCGCCCTCGTAGAAGCCGTATAACAGGGCGAGTATGGCCCGTTGCAGGGTGGACTTGCCCGCCTCGTTGCGGCCCCAGAAGAGGTGCAGCCTAGGGGCCAGATCGCACTCAAACCTGCCGAGGCAGCCGAAGCCCCGGATCTCCACCCGGGTGATCCTCACCGCCGCCGGACCTCCTGCCCCGCAAAGGCTTGCAGCCCGTACTGGAGCGCCTTTTCCAGAATCTCCCGCTCTTTTCCTTGGGCCCCCATGATCTTCTGCTCCATCATGCGCACGAAGAGCCCCCGCGTGGTTCGCTCCTGCCGTATCTGGTCCAGGTCGAAGGGCGGCTCCGTGCGGTCGGTTATGGGGTCCAGATAGCGGAAGTGCTGGGCGCAGCTAGCCAGAAGCGATTCTGTGTCCAGGTCGAGCTGCGGGTCCGCCTGGCCCACCAGCGTGACCCGCATGATGGCGGGCGACGGGCCAGGATTGCCCGCCAAAGCGCAGATCGCCTGGCGGACCTTATCCGAGTGCTCCATCCCCGTTACGTCGATCTCCGCCGTCTCGTATAGGACCTGATTGAACTTCAGGTGTTGGACCGCCACGCCGCCGGGCCCGCACTCCAGGAGCAGAACGAAGTGGTCGCCCGCTTCTCCGAAGTCCAGCGGCTCGGGGCTGCCTGGGTAACCATATAGCGGCCTTTCCTGGGGCCGCAGCCGCATGTCGTGGTAGTGCCCCAGAAGGGCAAAGGCCACGCCGGATCTCTTCACGTCCTCCGCCTGGAAAGGACAGTGGGCGGCCTTGCCCTGCGGGACGGCCGACATATCGGAGGCGTGAACCAGGGCGATGGAGACGCCATCGGAAGGGCTAACCTGGAGCTGCGCCAGCAGGTTTTCCCGCAAATCGGGCCTATCATGGCCCGCTCCCCAGACCACCACGTCCTTTTCCAGCTGGTACTTCTCCCACCCGGGGCGGGGGAAGATGTGGACGTTGGCCGGCCACGCCATGTTGCGGTACAGCCCATCTGCCACATACGGGTCATGGTTCCCAGGAGCGACCAGGACAGGCCGGGGGGCCAGCCTTGCGAACTGCTCAGCGATAAAGCGGCCCGTGTCCCGGGTGACCCTCTCGTGCTCGTATAGGTCGCCGCCCACCGTTAGCGCTGCCGCATCGAGTTCCAGCGCCAGGTCGACGATGCGGCGCAAGGCGTCCCGCAGCTCCTGCCGCCTCTTGGCTGCTTCGCTGACGGCCATGCCCAGGCCAGCGAAGGAGCGGTCCAGGTGGAGGTCCGAAAAGTGGAGGATGCGAATTCCCGTCACGGTTCAGGCCCCGGGATGCTGAAGGCAAGCGCTCCTCGAACGCATGTTTGCATGATAGGTGGCAGGCGACGGGAAATCAAGGGCAAAGCGGCGCTAGTTTGTTGATTCCAGACGCCGGGCTCCTTTCCGCCTGCAGGGCGCCACCCCCATAAAAACAAACAAGGCGCCAGCGGCGCCTCGTCTGTCCCCTCCCTTTGGGCCAGCGGCGGGCTTCAGGCGGCCTAGCCGCTCGCCTAGATGCCCCTATTCTAATGCTTCGTCCGGATGTGTCAAGCGTTCAGCAGCCCTTGGTTAACAAACCTAGGCCTGCTGACCGCCATCGTCCTATCGGGTACAATAAAGGAGAAGTTAGCACTGTGAAAGATGGCTAAAGTGGTCAGCGAAGACGTCGTCATCGAGGCCCTCAAGGAAGTCTACGACCCTGAGATCCACTACAACATCTATGACCTCGGCCTCGTATACGACGTCTCGGTGGACGACGGCAAGGTGCATATCCTTATGACCCTCACCACCCCGGCTTGCCCCATCGGCCCTATGATCATCGAGCAGATCCGCGAGAATCTGATGCTCATTCCCGGCGTCAGCGATGTCGATATCGAGTTCACCTTTGACCCCATGTGGTCTCCGGATATGATGTCGGAAGAGGCCAAAGCGGACCTGGGCTTCGATTAGTCGAACAAAAAGGGGGTTGACTCGTGTTGGACCTGATGAAGGGCCGCTATCCCGGCAGGATAGCCATAGAGATCGCCTACTGCATCGAGTGAGGGTATCTCCCCCTGGCCGCCTGGATGGCGACCGAGATCTGGCACGAGTTCGGCGAAGACGCGCCGGTCACTCTTATACCGGTGGGCGGCGGCCGCCTGGAAGTCTATGCTGGCGGCGACAAGCTGTTCGACCGCAAAGCGGAGGGCGGAATCTACCCCGAGATGGTCCGCCTGCGCCAGATGAAGGAGCAGATCAGGCGCAAGTTGGAGCGGACCTAGCGCTCTGGGCCTAGTACTCGCGTTCGGCCAAGAAGCTGAGGGCCTGCCGCAGTTCAGCGGCGGGCTCTGGTTCGAGGGGGAGGGCATCCAGCAGCCGGATGGCGGCATCGCGGTACTCCCGCACGATGCCTTCGCAGTAGTCGCGGGCGTTGCACGATTCCAGGGCCCGCAGTACTGAGGCCACGTCTTGTTCGCCCGGTCTCCCGCGCTCGTATCCTTGCCGCAGCGCGGCTCCCTGCGGTTGGCCAAGGAGGTAGACCAGCGGCAGCGACTTCTTCCGCTGGCGAATATCGGCCCCGGCCGCCTTTCCCGTGCGGCTGG
This sequence comes from Dehalococcoidia bacterium, assembly GCA_034432935.1. GTDB lineage: Bacteria > Chloroflexota > Dehalococcoidia > SM23-28-2 > RBG-16-64-32 > DAOUAG01. The sequence goes on from DAOUBD010000082.1 coordinate 6,696, forward strand.
TGGCGCCCCACATGCCGAGGATGTCATCGCGGGCCTGGAAGGCCACTCCGATCCGGCGCCCACAACGGTCCAGCTCTTCCAGAACCGGCGCTGGAGCCCCGGCCGCTAGCCCTCCCAGCCTGAGGGCGCAGCCCATGAGGGCCCCCGTTTTCTTCTCCGCCATCTCCAGATAAGCCGGAAGGCCAACGGACTCCTCCGCCTCGAAGGCGATATCCAGCGTCTGGCCCTCCACCATCTCCAGCGTGGCTGAGTCCAGGACTCGCGCTGCCTCGATCACTGATTCGGGCGGCACCCCGGCCCTCCGAAGGTCCATTAGCGCTAGGTGGGCGAGGGAGAGCATGGCGTCCCCGGCGTTGATGGCCTGGGCATCGCCCCATATGGCCCAGACCGTGGGGCGGTGCCGCCGCTGCTGGTCCCGGTCCTGCACGTCGTCATGGATGAGGGAGAAGTTGTGCACCAGCTCCACAGCGGCGGCTGCTGGCAAGGCCCGTTCCGGCCCGCCACCGGCCGCCTCGCAGGCGAGGAGGCAGAGGCCCGGCCGCACCGCTTTGCCCCCCGCGGCTGCCGGTTGGCCGTCTGGCTCCTCCCAACCCATGTGGTAGCGCAGCATGCGGTACAGGAGGGCCGGCCCCTCTTTGCGGAGCAGGGAGCGCAGGTACGCCGCCACCGCCTCCTGGTGACGAGTGAGCCCCAGCGGGGCGCCCATGTTACTCCCCTACGAGGTGGACAACGACCTCACGGTCCCGCCCGTGGTCCAGCTCCACCAGGAAGATGCGCTGCCACCGGCCGAAGACCGGCTGCCCGCCCACGATGGGCACCGCCTCGCTGGCGCCCAACAGGAGCTGCTGGCAATGGGCATGGGCGTTGGGGCGCTCTCCGTTGTTGGAGAAGGCATGAGCATAGCGATTGTGGGCGTAGTCCTCCCGCGGAGGGACCATCTTCTCCAACATCCTCTCCATATCAGAGATGAGGTGCGGCTCCGCCTCGTTTATGCGAATAGCGGCTGTCGTGTGCTTGGCGAAGATGACGGCGAAGCCGTTCTGAAGCCCCGACTCCCGGGTCAGTTCGATAACCCTATCGGTGATGTCGATGAACTGCGGGCCCCGCTCTGTGCGGATGCCAAAGGTCCGCGACAAGAACTTCACCCGGGGCTCCTCCTTTCCAGCTCCTGATCCGGGGGGAGCGCCAGGCCGGCGAAGGATCGCCTCAACCGCTGGCCGCCGCGGCTCTGGCGGCAGGGCAAGGTGCGCGCCCCCGCTATCTGTCGGTACCTGCGCCGCGTCGCGGCGTTGCTTCGCGATCTCAGCCTCCGGGCTCTAAGGATACCGAGACGGCCCGCCAGCGTCTAGCGCACGCGCCGGCCAATCCTCGCACCACCGCCCGTAGCCTAGGCCTCGAGGAACCAGGCTTGCACATCCCCGGGCAAGAGCCCCGCTAGCCGTTCCTGCTGCTTCTCGTCCAAGAGCGACTTGAGGACCGCGAACACCGTCTGGCAGCGGCGGATGGCCTCCTCGCCGGAGTAGTCCGCGTAGTAGTCCAGGCCGCCGACGGACTTGTCCCGCAAGCCTGTGACGTCGAAGCTAGAGACGACCCAGCCGAGGAAGAGCTGGCTGTCAAAATGCGGGTCCGGTTCCCGGTGGGATGGCCTAAGAAAGACCCACAGCTCCGGCGGCAGGTTGGTCACGATGCCATCCACGGCTGCCTGGGGCAGCACCTCTGACACCGCCATCAGTACGGTAGAGACGACGGATGCCGCTTCCTCATCCGTGGCAAAACCTCCCCGCCGGCGCACCTCCGAGAGGAAGTGCCGGTAGTCCATGACAACCCTCCCTCTGTTCTGTTCTTTTGGCCTAGAGGAACTGCTCTTTAAGCCGCTCCAGCTCCTCTATCGAGGGCAGCTTCCCCTCCGCCAGCCGGCTGTACGGGGAGCCGCCTTGCAGGGCCCGGACCTCATCCTCGTAGGTGGGCAGGCCTTCCTCCCGGTAGATGATTCCCAAGGGGATCCTGTCGCCCCACTCGTAGGCCTTCTCCCAGGCCGCCTCCCGGTTCGAAGGATCGTAACCCTCGTCTTCCAGATGATACACCCGCTGGCGGTACCAGTCGTAAGTGTTCACCCGGTTGAAGGTGACGCACGGCTGGAGGACATCGATGAGCGCGTAGCCGCGGTGCCTTATGCCGGCGGCGATGAGGTCGGCCATGTGCTTGGGCTCTCCCGCGAAGGCCCTGGCCACGAAGGTGGCGCCGGCCGCCATCCCGACAGCCATCGGGTTGAAGGCCCTCTCGATGGCGCCATCAGGAGACGTGGTGCTGATGAACCCCTTGTCGCTGGTGGGAGAGTACTGGCCCTTGGTCAGACCGTATATCTGGTTGTTCTCCACGATCTGGGTGATGTTGGGGTTGCGGCGGCAGGTCTGTACGAAATGGTTGCCGCCGATGCCGTAGGAGTCGCCATCGCCGTCCACCACGATGACGTGAAGGTCCGGGTTAGCGAGTTTCGCCCCGGAGGCGATGGCCAGAGGACGGCCGTGGATCGTCATGTAGCCGTTGGCCGTCATGTAGTCCGGAAGCTTGCTACCGCAGCCGATACCCGAGACTATAAGAACCTCGTGGGGCTGTATCTCCAATGCCGTCAAGGCTAACTTCAGCGCCCGCAGTATTCCGAAGTCCCCGCAGCCGGGGCACCAAGTAATCTCGGCCTCGGCGTCGAATACCTTGGGGTCAAGCCTTGTGACCACTGAAAACCTCCTGGCCTAGAGCCTCCACTATCTCCTCCGGCGAGAATGGCCGGCCGTCATACTTGTTCAGCGTCCGCTGTACGGAGATCCCCGTCACCATCTTGAGGAGCCGCGCCAGCTGCGACGTGTAGTTCTGCTCCACAGCCACCAGCCGGCGGCAACGCTGGAGGGCCTGTGTCGCCGGCTCCTCCGGCATGGGCCACAGGTCCGGGAAGGAGAGGACGTTGACGCTGCCGCCGGCCTGGTTCATCTTGTCCGCTGCCTCCCGGCATGAGCCGTAGGTGGAACCCCAGCACAACAAGGTCAGCTCAGCGTCCTCGGCGCCGTGCAGGGCCGGAGGCCGCATCTCCTTCATCGCTTCGTCCAGCTTGCGCATACGCTTCTGCATCATCCGCACCCGGTTGTCGATCTCTTCGGTGATGTGCCCGGTCTCGTCGTGCTCGTCGCTGGAGCTGGCGAAGACGGCCTTGGGGTGGCCCGGCGCAGCCCTGGGAGAGATGCTCGTCTCCGTGAACTCGAACCGCCGGAAGCCGTTGGGCAGGCGGTCCAGGTCATCCTTGCCCAACATAGCCCCCCGCTCGATGGTCACCTTAGTGAAATCGATGAGGCCAGGATCCAAGGTGCGTAGAGAGGACGCGAGGAACTGGTCTGTAAGGATGATGACGGGGCACTGGTACTTCTCCGCCAGATTGAAGGAGCGCCAGCCCATCTCGAAGCACTCCTCGACACTGCGCGGGGCCAGGACGATCCGTGGGAACTCACCGTGAGAGGCGTTGATGGCGAAAAGCAGGTCGCTCTGCTCCGTCCGGGTGGGGAGCCCAGTGGAAGGACCGCCCCGCTGGGCATCGACCACCACCACAGGCACCTCGGTCATCCCCGCCAGGCCGATGGCTTCGACCATCAGGCAGAAGCCGCCCCCGGATGTGGCGGTCATGGCCCGGGCCCCAGCGTAGGCCGCGCCGATGGCCTGGCAAACGGCGGCGATCTCGTCTTCCGTATGCTTGGTGACGAACCCGTATTCCGGTGGCAAGGAAGCCAGCCACTCGATAATCGAGGTGGCTGGTGTCATGGGATAGGCCGATATGAAACGGCAGCCGCCGGCCAAAGCCCCCAGGGCCAGCGCTTCGTTCCCGTTGATCACCATGCGCCTGGGAGCGCCTGGCACAGCCTGAAGCCGGTACCGGAAGTCGCTCCCGAAGCGCTTTCGGGCCATATCGTAGGCCGCTTGCGCCACCCTCAGGTTGCTCTCCGCCACCTGGGGTCCCTTCCGGCCGAAGTTCTCCTTGATCACCTGTTCCATGAACTCGAAGGGGAACTCCGTCAGGCCTGCGGCGGCACCCAGGGCCGCCGTATTCACCATCAACCGGTTGCCGTGTTCTTCGGCGATGGCCATGAGAGGCAAGGCCCCACTGATGACGCCACGGCGGCGCAAGGCGCCTTCGTCCACCTGGAGCCTGTCCGGGTAGATCACGGCCCCGCCCTCGGCCACCTTATCAATATGCCTCGTGATGGAGTCCGAGGTAAGGGCCAGCATCAGGTGGACCGGTATGCTGTGGGAGTACAGAGGCCGCTCGCCGATGCGCATCTGGTAGAAGTTGTTGCCGCCGCGGATGCGGGAGCGGTAGTCTCCCATGCCGAATATGTGGAGCCCTGAGCGCGCCAGGGCTAAGGCAAAGCCTGCCCCGCTGGACTCCACCCCCTGGCCCGCATCGCCCGTAATCATGATGCTCATGTCATTGATGACGGCATCACCCATATGCGCAGCTCCTTTCGCACTCCTCGCGGCGATAACGGGCCCCCGGACCGTCCCAGGCTGCAATACCATTCTACGACAACATCCCCCTGTAATCTAAGACTGCTGCCGTTACAGGAATGTGACATCGCGGCCCCGTGCGCCGCTCCCCAGCCTTGACCGCCGGCCAAGCCGGGCAATAGGCTGATTAGTAAGGGCTAGGCCACAAGACGCCGCCCTGCCCGAGCGGGAAGCCAGAAGGAGGAGACCCCGTGACCAAGATCATCGACTGCAACAAGGTGAATCCCACCAGCGGCTGCAACCACGTCGTCACAGGCGAGACGGAGGAAGAGCTGCTCAGGAACGCCGCCGCCCACGCCAAGGAGCACGGGCTAGAGCCCACCCCCGAACTTCTGGAGCAGGTGAAGCGGTTTATCGAGGAGAAGCGGTAAGGGCGCGGCCGACGGCGCGACGCGGCCTTTGCGTTAGGCCCGAGGCTGGCCCCCGCCCCGGGCAGGGTGTTGCCACGGCCCTAGCAGCCCTTCTCGCCGCGCCCGCTTCGTTTGAATCCCCGCCAGGATGCGGTACGTCCTCTCGATGTACTCATCCGGCTGCGAGACGTCGATCTCCTGCGCAAGGGGCACGGCCTCGCCACCCATGAGGGACGCGCTGTGCCAACTTGGGGTCCCCGGCCGGCGGGCCGGGAACTCCCGCACCAGGGCGTTACGGAACTCGTAGCTGCGGCCGGGCGTCACCGCCTGGCCAGCCAGCTCGACCCGGGTCAGGGCGGTCTCGTCGCCCACCAGGCACATCGCCTGACCGGCGACCTCCCAGACCCTGAGAACGCGGGCCCGGAAGGACACCCGCTCCCCTGCCCGGCAGCCCTTCAGCGCCTTCACGCTCTCCAGGCGCTTCACTTCCCACCCGGCGCCGCTTGGGGTCATGCTGGCCGCCCTTCCAACCAGCGGGCGATCTGGTCCACGTTCTCCCTCATGGCAGCCCTCGCTTCACGCACCAGCCAGCGGTAGCAGTACATCCGGCTGGAGCCGCGGGGCGCATAGTCTTCCCAAGCCAGCACGTAAGCCCGCCCTTGGGCACGCCCCGGCCACCCTTCCTTCGGCAGGACGTGTACGTACAGCGTCTCGCCATCGTCCGTCAGGGCCACAGCGCCCAGGGCTTTCTCCGCCAGCGCACCATGGCCCTTCTCCTGCAACAGCCGTTGCAACTCCTTCTCCAGAAAGCGCAGCGCCATCCCGGAGATATGGTAGCACGGCGGCCGCCCCGCTCCCCCGTGGGCGGCCGGTGCGGCCGGGCCCTCAACCGTAGAAGGTGCTGGCGATGGCGCCCGCGTAAGCCAAAAGGCGGTCTGGAGGAAGGCCATACGCCGGCGGCACCAGGGTGAGGGAATCCGCCACTTCCCACACCGGCTCGATCTTGCGGCGGACTTCGTCCGGGCCGCCGCAAACCACGAAGGTTTCCACCATCTCGCCGGGTATCAGGTGCTTTACCCCCAGGTAGTCGCCCCGCTTGACACCCTCCTGAGCGCGCCGGGCCTCCTCTCGGAACCCGTGGGCCGCGAAAAACTCCTCGTACTGCTCGGCCCCCGCATAGAAAGCCACCGTCGCCCTGCCGTCCTCTACCGCCTGCTTGCGGTCGTTGCTGATGGCCACCCAGAGCCAGATGTTGAACTCGATGTCAGAGCGCGCCTTGCCGGCCCTGTCCAGCCCCTTCTTCAGGGCCGGGGGGATCTTCTCCAGGGCCCATGGGATGGACCAGATGGGATGTCCCATCACCCCATCGCCGATCTCCGCTGCCAGGCTGATAAGGGGCGCTCTCAGGGCGGCGATCCAGACGGGGATGTTGGTGCGCAAGGGCGGCGCCGGCGGCTGCATCTGGCTGAAGTCGTGGGTGTGGTACTTCCCCTCGTAGCGTTTCAGCTCCCCCGTGTGGGCCTTGGCCATGACCAGGCGCACGATCTCGACCACCTCCCGCATGTGCTCCAGGGGCTTGCCGTAGGGCATCCCGAACATCCCCTCGCTCCAGGCCCGCACGCTGGCGCCCAGGCCCAGGGTGAAGCGGCCGTTGCTGAGGCGGTCCAGGTCCATGGCCGCCAACGCCGTCTCGAAAGGGCTGCGGACGAAGGCCAGGGCGATGCCGGAGGCCAAGCGCACCCGGGAGGTCACGGCGGCCGCCGCCGCCAGGGGCACGAAGGGCGGCCCATATACTTGGGGCGCGAACAGACCTTCGAGACCCGCATCTTCGGCCATCTTGGCTTGCATGGTCAGCACCGGCGCCGGCGCTGGCGTTATGACGCCCCAATATCGTCCCTTCTTGCTTGCCATTCTGCACCTCCTTTAGCCAGCGTCTCCGCCAAATCTTGGGTTCACAGCGAGCCGGCGTCAACCCACAACTCTTGACGCTACCATCTGGCTCATCTTAACTGTCACCCGGCGGAAGGCGTTGCCTCATTAGAACTGTTACCGAAGGGAGGGGGATTGACACGGGTGACAGTTCATGAGTACGCGGCGGCGCTGGTGCGGCGTTACCGTGGGGCGAGCCGGCGGGAGAAGGGGACGATTCTGGATGAGTTTTGCCAGACCACGGGGATGCACCGCAAAGCGGCGATCCGGCTACTAGGCGGCGTGAGCGCTGTGCGGGCGGGGCGGAGTCCGCGCCAGCGCAAATACGGTCCTGAGGTGGTGGAGGCGCTGCGGCTTGTGTGGGAGGCGGGCGACCGGAACAGGTTGTCCCCATCTGCGGAAGGTTGAATAAAATGGGATGTTCGTATCCCGCGCTTGCCGGGGTGACCATTGTAAGCAGGCGTGGGCCCGCCTCTGGATCCACTGGATAGTCCCGCGGGGAGAAAGAAACGGGGTTCCCGTAGGATGGCCCCGGAGTCGACCAGGCGGATGGAACCTGCACAGCATGCAGCGGAAGGCCAACGTCATTCGGCGGAGTCACGAACTACGTATAGCCGGCCGCCGCCGGGGGCAACGGCACGGGGCTCACCGCCGGGGAGGCGCCAGCAATAGGCATGGGCGTGGGCTGAACCGCCGCGCCGGCGCCTTCCTTATCTGACCCCTGCTGCTGCGCGGCCCACAGGCCTACAATCCTTCGCGGCGCCCGCATCATGTGCTCCCGAGCGGCCTCGAGTCAGGCAGCGCCGTAGCGCATCCCGTTTCCTTCCTCCAGCCACCATTATCTCCCCGCCTGTCAAGCGCCCGCGGGGGTACTCTCTCTCTGGTTCGCTACATGTAAGGCTGGGCACCGATAGGTACACCGACCGGTCAGTGACCAGCACTCGCCGTCTCATGTCTTTCTGAACGCGGGTAGGTTGGCGCCAAGGCCATCGCAACCGCTATAATGCACTGGAATTCTTACTAGACCTGAGAGAGGGAAAGTGCCCAGACGCTACCACCGGCCGCCACAGGCCAAAAAACGCAAGGCTCGAAAGACCCCCATACCTTACGCCTTCGAGGCCCCAGAGGTCGCGGTAGAGGCGGAGGACGGCGGCCTGCCCCTTGCTGAAACGGAGGATGAGGCGGCGGAGGCCGTTGGCCCGGTACGGGTTGAACGGCCGCGGCAGGCGAGCGAGGCCACGCCAGCCGTGGCGCACATCGCGAGGGACTACAGCTACGTCAAGGCCGAGGTCGTCCGCATCTTGCTGGTTGCCGGATTCCTGCTCCTCGGCCTGATAATAACGGCCATTCTGCGGCACTAGCCGCTAGAAGCGTAGCCGGTTGGCCGCCACAATAACGGCCACGATCACTATTATGGCTCCCCCGAGATCGTTGGTGATGACGAGGTCGCCCGCTGCCGTCAGGTTCCTGACTATGTAGGCCAACGCCACGCCTGCGGCAGCCACGATCTGGAGGGCCGTACCGGACTTGCGGTTGGCCGCGATGCTGACAGACTCGGCGACTCCGTAGCCCAGGCCGATGCCCAGAAAGACGCCGAAGAAGCCGAAGCCGCCAGGGAAGAGAGCGCCCCAGAGAAGGCCTAGGCCAGCGCCCGAGGCCAGAGCCGCAGCAGCGGCGCGGAGGAGGAGGGTGGGCTTCACCTCGAACTGGGGGAGCTTGCGGGCCGGGGCGCAGGCAGGGCAACGGGCCCCCACGTCCGTCATCACGGCGCATTTCGGGCAGATGGGCGTGCCACAGCGCCCGCAGGCGAGGCCTGTCTCGACGGCGGGATGGCGGGCGCACTGCATGCCGGGGCGGCCGCCTTTACCCGCTAGAAGCTGGGCGCGCCCTCTCTAGGACACCGCGCGCCTTGGCCAGCGCGAAGAGGCGCTCCACCGTCTCTCTAGGGACCGCCACCTGGCCCGGCTCCCGCTGTTGGGGGCCTCCCAGGCCGTGGTAGTCGCTGCCGCCCATGGGGATGAGACCAAACTTGTTGGCGACGCCCAGGAAGTGCTCGATCTCATCGGGGGTGTAGTCCTGGTAGTATACCTCGATGCCCACGAGGCCCGCCGGCACGATCTCTTGCAAAAGGGGCTCCAGGCTGCCGGCGGCATCGAGCTCCCGCGGGTGGGCCAGGGTGGCCAGGCCGCCCACAGAGTGGAGCGAGGCGATAACCTCCTGCGGCGTCAGCTTCTCTCGCTCCACATAGGCCGGTCCCGTGCGGCTCAGGTACAGATCGAAGGCCTCATTGACAGATGAGACGTGGCCGGCCTCGACCAGCGCCAGGGCGATGTGCGGCCGGCCCACGGCGCCTTCGCCCGCCAGCTCCTGCACGCGCTGCCAGGCTACGGGCTTCCCCAACTGAACCAGCTTCTCCACCATGCGCCGGGCCCGGTTCAGGCGCGAGTCTTGGAGGCGGGTTAGCTTGCGCTGGAACTGCGCGTCCTGCCAGTCGATGAAATGGCCGAGGATGTGCACCTCGTTGCCTGGAACATCGGTGCTCATCTCGATGCCAGGTATGAGGGTGAGGTCCGGGTAGCGGCTGGCGGCCTTGAAGGCTTCGGGCAGTCCATCCACGATATCGTGGTCGGTTAGAGAGAGAACGCGGACGCCGTTGCGGTAGGCCAGGTCAACAAGTTGGGTTGGCGTGAGCTGGCCGTCAGAGAAGGTGCTGTGGGTGTGGAAGTCGGCGTGGCCAGGCACTCACGCCACCTCGCGGTCTACGCGCTCGATGGCCTGGGCGTGCCCGGTGGTCTCATCGATCGTCGCCAGGACAGCGTTGAAGACGCAGGGCCCCCGTTCGACGGGGTTAAAGCGATTGGGGAGCTGGGTGAGGAAACGCTGGATTACCGGCTCGATCTCCATGCCCAAAACGGAGTGCAAGGCGCCGACCATGCCCACGTCGGTGACGTAGGCGGTGCCCTTGGGCAGAACGCGGGCATCGGAGGTGGGGATATGGGTGTGAGTGCCCAGTACGGCGCTGACGCGGCCGTCTAGGTAGTATCCGAGGCTGATCTTCTCGCTGGTGGCCTCAGCGTGCATGTCCACGACGATGATGCGGCAGTCCGCGAGCTGGTCGAGGATCCGGTCCATGGTCCGGAAAGGGCAGTCCAGATGCATGCCCATGAAGGTGCGTCCCATGATGTTGATGACGGCGATGCCGTCCTTCTTGTACAGTCCGTGGCCTGGCGTGCCTTCCGGGTAGTTGATGGGCCTGAGGAGGGCCAGGTTGTCCAATATGGGGTAGACATCCCGGTTTTCCCAGATGTGGTTGCCGGAGGTGATGACGTCGATCCCCATGCGAAAGAGCTCGTCGGCGGTGGCGGGGGTAAGGCCCCGGCCACCGGCGGCGTTCTCGCCGTTAGCGATAACGAAATGCACGTCGTGGTCGCGGCGAATTTGGGCCAAGGCGGAAGCGGCGGCGCGCCGGCCAAGCTTGCCCACGATGTCGCCGATCATCAAGATGTTGAGCGGCATGAAAGACCCCTCTAGCTAGCGTCTTGCGGGGAGCGGTCTCAGCCGCACCCTACTTGGCGTATTCTACAGACCGGCGCTCGCGGATGACAGTGACCTTCACCTGGCCCGGATAGTCCAGGCTCTCCTGGATCCGTTTGCTGATCTCTTTGGCCATGCGCTGGGCGCCCAGGTCGTCCACTTCCTCCGGTTTCACGATGATGCGGATCTCCCGCCCGGCCTGGATGGCGAAGGACTTATCGACGCCCGGGAAGCTGTTGGCCACAGCCTCTAGGGCCTCGAGGCGTTTGAGGTACTGCTCCAGCGACTCGCGCCGGGCGCCGGGGCGGCCGCCGCTGATGGCGTCAGCCACGATGGTGATGAGGGCCTCGACGGTGGCCGGCTCCACCTCTTCGTGGTGGGCCTCGATGCAGTGGACCACTGCTGGGTGGACTCCGTGGCGGCGGGCGAGCTCCGCCCCCAGGGCGGCGTGGGTGCCCTCGACGTCGTGGTCGATGGCCTTGCCCAGGTCGTGCAAGAGGCCTCCGCGGCGGGCCACCTCCACGTTGGCCCCCAGTTCGTGGGCGATCATGGCCGCCAGGTTGGCAGTCTCCACGGCGTGGGTCAATTGGTTCTGGCCGTAGCTATAGCGGTACTTAAGACGGCCAAGGGTGCGCACGATCTCAGGGTGGAGGCCCGGCACGCCCGCCTCGACACACGCCTGTTCGCCGGCCTCCTTGATAGAGGCCTCCACCTCTTTGCGGGCCTTCTCCACCATCTCTTCGATCCGGGCGGGGTGGATGCGGCCGTCGGTCAGCAGTTTGGTCAGGGCGATGCGGGCGATCTCGCGGCGCACCGGGTCGAAGGCGGAGAGGGTGACGGCATCCGGGGTGTCATCGATGATGACGTCGACGCCTGTAAGGTGTTCCAAGGCGCGGATGTTCCGCCCCTCGCGGCCGATGATTCGGCCCTTCATGTCCTCGGAGGGCAAGGGCACGACCGAAACGGTGGATTCGGAGACCACGTCGGTGGTGAGGCGCTGCATGGTAGTGGCGATGATCTTGCGCGCCTTCTCGTCGGCCTGCTCCTTGATCTCCTGCTCGATCTCCCGCAGGCGCCGGTTGGCCTCGTCCCGGATCTCGCGCTCCACCTGGGCCAGCAGCATCTCTCGCGCCTCTGCGGTAGTGAGGTTGGAGAGACGCTCCAGTTCTGCCCTGCGCTCCTCTTCCAGGGCAGCTAGCTTCTTGCGGGCCTCGTCCAGATCCCGCTCTTTGTTCTGTAGGTTACGTTGACGCTGCTCGAGGGACTCTAGCTTACGGTCGAGGTTCTCTTCCTTTTGGACAACCCGCCGTTCAGCTCGTTGGACCTCAGCACGGCGCTCCCGCAGTTCGGCCTCAGCCTCTTTGCGGACGCGTAGAGCTTCCTCCTTAGCCTCGAGAAGAATTTCCTTCTGGCGCCTGTCAGCCTCGTTAAGGATGCGGGCTGCGCTTCGTTCAGCGGACTCGATCCGGTTCTGTCTGATCCTTTGTTGAACGATAGTGCCGCCGATAACACCGATGACAACGCCGACAAGGCCCAGAATAAGGGCAAGAGCCGGCATTTCGCCTCACTTCCTGTCGGTAGAAAAGAGATAAGAAGCATTCGAAATCGCACGTGATGGCGCAAAAGGACTACTTTAATCCTACCGTCCGTACGGCTAGGCTGTCAAGGAACGGGGAAGGGATGACGGCCCAGGTCCCCTAACAGTTGTCCCAGCCGTCACTAGTCATCCGTCGTCGGCGGAGCGCCGGTGGCCTCGGTCCAAGCCTCTTGGGTCACCCGGAGGGCCAGCTCGTAATCGAAGCCGCGGCGCGCCAGGAAGGCGGCGAGCCGCCGGCGGAACTCCGGCCACGGCTGCGAGGCCAGGACGCGCGCCCGGGGCGCGGCTGCCCGCCGGGCGGCCTCCTCCTCGTCGACTGGGGCGGCCGCGCGGCGAGCCAGGGCTGGGTCGACCTGCCTGGCGGCGAGCTCGGAGACAAGGAGACGGCGGCTCCGCGGGCTCCAGCGCTGGCGGCTTTCCACGAAGGCGCGGCTGAACTCGGCATCGTCCAGCAGGCGCATGCGGCGCAGGCGGGCGATGGCGTGTTGGACGGCCTGGGCATCGAGGCCACGGCGGAGGAGGCGCCGGCGCAGCTCCTCCTCACTGCGCGCCTGGTAAGACAGCAGACGCAGGGCGGCAGCCATGGCCTGGTGCTGGGCCTCGGTCTGGAGGATCTCTTCCAGTAGGCGGGGCGATACTTCGAGCCCAGGGCAGAGGCCGAACTGGCTGCACACCTCTCGGCTGATGGTGGCTCTTGGCTCGCCATCGATATAGAGCTCGAGGCGTCGGCCGCGGACGGGGTTGAGGCCCGTTATGCGCATGGCAGACGGGGAGTCAGCCTATTCGGCCCCCTCTTCGCCGGCGTAGGCGGCCACTGGCTGGCGGGCCTCGCCCTGGGCGCGGATGGCGGCCTCCAACTCTGCCGCCAGGTCCGGGTGCTCCCGCAGGTACTCCTTCGCCTGCTCCCTGCCCTGGCCTAGCTTTAGGTCTCCGTAGGAATAGAAGGCGCCCTGCTTCTTCAGGAGCCCCGCCTCCGTGGCCAGATCGACGATATCGCCCTCCAGGCTGATGCCGATGCGGGGGCCGCTGAAGATGATATCGAACTCGGCCACCCGGAAGGGCGGGGCGATCTTGTTTTTGACGATCTTGGCCCGCACGCGGCTGCCGATAACGGAGCTACCTTGCTTGAGACTCTCGGCACGGCGCAGCTCGATGCGGACCGAGCTGTAGAACTTGAGGGCGCGCCCGCCGGGCGTCGTCTCGGGGTTGCCAAAGACGATGCCCACCTTCTCCCGGAGCTGGTTGATGAAGATGACGGCGGTGCGGGACCGGGCGATGGCCGCGGTCAGCTTGCGCAGGGCCTGAGACATGAGTCGGGCCTGGAGGCCAGGAAGGGAGTCCCCCATCTCGCCCTCGATCTCGGCCCGGGGCACCAAGGCGGCCACCGAGTCCACTATGATGACGTCGACGGCGTTGGAGCGCACCAGCGCCTCGCAGATCTCGAGGGCCTGCTCTCCGGTGTCGGGCTGGGAGATCAGCAGGTCCTGGACGTTGATGCCGACGGCGGCGGCAAAGGTGGGATCCAGGGCGTGCTCCACGTCTATGTACGCGGCCAGGCCACCCCGTTTCTGGGCCTGGGCGATGATATGCATGGCCACGGTGGACTTCCCCGCCATCTCTGGGCCGAAGATCTCGGTGATCCTGCCCCGGGGGATGCCGCCGGCGCCCAGGGCCATATCGAGGGCCAGGGACCCCGTGGGGATCGTCTCCACCGCCATGCGCGTCGACGCTTCGCCCAAGCGCATGATGGAGCCCCGCCCGAACTGCTTCTCGATCTGGCCGATGGCCAGCTCAAGGGCCCGCAGGCGCTCGTCCCCGGCGTTATTGACAGAGCCGCTACTGTTGCTCATGGCTTGCTCCTGTCTCGCTGTCTGTCGAAGCCGAGGGCATGATAACACCGTTGACCCATGCCCACAATGAGGAAACGGCGCAAATTGAGAACAAATATGCTAGCAGGCGCGAAGCTATCCCAGGGCCCTGGCCGCGGCTTGCGCCACCAGGATCAGCAGGAAGCTCGCCACCATCGGCGACAGGTCGATCATGCCGATGCGGGGCATCAGTTGGCGGATGGGCGCCAGAATGGGTTCGGTGATGTCGTGAACAACTATGTAGAGGGGGTTGCCGGGATCGAAGGCGATCCAGGAGAAGATGACGCGGACAAAGATTGCCACCAGCAGGACGTAGGCCAGGATCTGTACGAAGAGGGCGAGGGCTTGAATCGGTTAGCCTCCCAGCCGCTTGGCTTTCTCGTAGGCTGCGGTCACGGCCTCGACGAAGGCGGCCCTCAGGCCGGCTTCTTCGAGGGCCCAGAGCCCTTCCGTGGTGGTGCCGCCAGGAGACGTGACCTGGTTCCTCAGCTCCGCCGGGTGTTTCCCGGTGACCTGGGCGTACCGCGCGGAGCCCAGGATCGTCTGGATCACCATTCCTTCGGCCATGTCCCGGCGCAGACCTATATGCACGGCCGCGTCTATGAGCGCCTCCATGACCAGGAAGACGTAGGCGGGTCCGCTGGAGCTAACGGCCGTGGCCATGTCCACATATTTCTCGTCGGCAACGTAGATCTCTTGCCCAAGCACGCCCAAGACGCTCCGGAGGTCCTCTCGCGCCGCCTGGGGCACGCTTTGGGTGGCAGTCCAGATGGTGACGCCCTCGCCGATACGGGCCGGTGTGTTAGGTATGGCCCGGACTACGGCTTCATGCCGGAGCGCATCCTGGATGGTGGCTACCGGGACGCCGGCCATGATGGACATCACGGTTTGGGCAGGCTTCAGGTATCCCGCCACCTCCTGGGCCGCGGCGGCGAACTCCTGTGGCTTCACCGCCAGGACGACGATGCTGGCGTCGGCGATGGCTTCGGGCGCCTTCTCGGTGACGCCTACTCCATACGCCTGCGCCAGGTGCTCCCTCCGGGCCGGGGCGATATCGCATACGGCGATGTCATGGGATCCCGCCAGGCCCTTGTTCAGGACGCCGGCGATGATCGCCTCGCCCATGACGCCTCCGCCGATGAAACCCAGTTTCATGCCGGCCTATCCCCGAAGATGGCGCGGCCGATGCGCACGTGGGTCGCCCCTTCTTCGATGGCTACCTCGAAGTCATCGGTCATGCCCATGGAGAGCTGGGACAGGCCGAGCGCCTGGGCCTCCTGGCGGAGACGGCGGAAGATAGGGCGAACCTCTTCCGGGTCTCGGGCGATGGGCGCCACCGTCATGAGCCCGCGGATGTCCAGGTTGGGCATGCGGGCTGCGGCCTCGTACGCAGCCGGCAGCTCCTCGAGCTTGAAGCCGTGCTTCGTCGGCTCGGCGGCGACGTTGACCTCCAGGAAAACAGGCACCGGCCGCGGCGCCCGTCTGGATACGGCTTCGGCGACACGTAGGGAATCCACGGAGTGGATTATATCAAAGAGCTCCAGGGCGGACTTGACCTTGTTGGTCTGGAGGTGACCTACCATGTGCCATGTGACTCCCGCGGGCAATCCTGAGAGATGGGGGCGTTTGGCAGCCGCCTCTTGGACGCGGTTCTCGGCGAAGTTGGCGATGCCGGCCGCAGCCGCCTCCAACACCGCTTCCGGGGGAAAACCTTTGCATACGGCCACCAGGGTCACCTCCGACGGGGAGCGGCCAGCCCGGCGGCAGGCAGCCCCGATGCGAGAGAGTACCGAAGCGATGCGTTGGGGGATGGATTCGCCCCTCATCCCGCGCCAGTATATCCCGCCCCGGCTGATATAATCTTGCATCCAGAGGGGCCGATGATCGTTTCTGTACTCACTCGCAAGACAAGAGTTAGCGACCGGGGCCAGTGGGAGTCCAAGCTGGGCTCTGTCTTCCCGCGGATCAAGGAGCTCCTGGAAAGCCAGCCTGGGTTCGCTGGAGTGCAGTATTTGTGGGGCATCGATGGGGACGGCGAGATGGCCCAGATCACGTCCTGGGCGACGCTGGAGGACTGCCGCCGGTACGTACGCATGGGCGCCGCCGCCACCGTGGCCACCATAGAGGACGCTGCCCTGCCTACGGCGCCGCATCCCGATGGCGCCTGGGTGCGCCGCACCTACGAGGTGGCCTCCTGGCCATGACCCCGGCTGCTGGGCGAGGCGCGTGTGGTGCCTTCCGAACCTGACGGGCTCCTTTGCAACGGGTGGGCCTGGGACCCAGTCCTGCGGGAGCTGAGGCATTACCCTCGCAAGGGCAAGGGCTGGGGCGGCGAGCCCGACGGCGTCGAGCGCTTGGCGCTTGCCCGCTCCGTCACCTGGCACCGCTGGGCCCAGGCGCCTATGGCCAGCGCTACCGGCCGGGCGATGCCTGGCGTGCTCTCGCGCATCGTGGTGGAGTACGAGGGTGGCGCTAACCTGACGCTGAACGAGAACGACCGGGAGTGCGCTGGCAAGCTAGCGAAGGCCATCGCCGAAGCCTACGGCCTGGAGGTGCAGGTGGCAGGCGCGCCCGATGGCCGGCGTCCAGGGAACCTTCCCAAGCCTGACGCGCTGGGCCGCTTGCTGAGCCGCCGGCAAGGCGTGGATGTGGCGCTGGACCCTGTTGCTGGTGAGATCACCGTGCGAAGGCGGAGGCTCTTCTTCCTCCGGTCGCGCCGGCGGCATTCTATATCTGAGGTACGGCGCCTGGAGCTGAGCTACGAGGTGCGCGGGCCATGGGAGACCTTTACGGTGTGGGCCATCGTGGGCATCGGGGACGAACGCCTGCCTCTGGCGTCGTACACGGGCTATGAGGGCTGGGCGGACCCGGAGGAGTGGCGGGTTTTCACCCAGGACCTGGCGCGCTCGCTGGGCGTCGAGGCCAGGATCTTGGGCTGAGCTGGGGTCAGGAAGCCCGGGTGAAGCCGGCGACCCGGTTCAGGTTGGCGACCGTGGTTGCCCCCGTATCGAAGATCTGGGGCATCTTGGCCATGAACTGTAGGACGTGGGGCTGCTTCATGTGGGCATCGAAGGCCCCCTGGTCCGCGTATCCCTCCGTGATGATGAACTCCAGCGGGTCTTGCTGCGAGCGAAAGAACTGGTAGACCACTACGCCGGGCTCCTGGGCCTGGACGATAGCAGCTATCTCCTTCGCCGCGGCCTCAGCCTCTGCCTCCTTGCCGGGGCGGATCTTCAAGCGGACAAGCAGTGCGACCATAGTTTCTCCTTCCCGCGAGCCTGTCAGCCGGCAGTCTAGCAGGCGCGGGGGCCCTGAATCCAGCCCTCACGGGGGGCGAACCTAGGCCAAGGGGTCGATCCTGGTCCAGTGGCTTTCGCCGGGAGGGCGGATGGAGAGATGGACGAAGGGGCTATCGGGGGCAGCGCCGTGCCAATGCATCTCGCCGGGCGCCACGAAGACGATGTCGCCAGGGCCTACCGAGTGGCGCTCGGCCTCTGTGGCCAGGACGCCGCGGCCCTCCAGGCATTGCAGCACCTGGGGCGCGGCGTGGCTGTGGAGGTACGTCCGGGCGCCCGGGGCGAAGCGCACCAGAATGATGTCCAAACCCTCTTCGGGCGCCACAACGGGTTGCACCCTGACCTCTCCGATGAAGTAGTCGCTGCCCCCAGGGGTGCCCGGCTCCCCAGCCATGTGATGGACTCGCATCATCGCCTCCCGCTTAGAGTATGAACCGCGTCCCTACGCTGTTGGGGACGAAGGCGTCGGGGAAGGCGGCTGCCAGCATGTGGACGGCGCGCCACCCCGTGCAGTGGGCTGGCACGATGACCTCTGGGGCCAGCTCGGCCAGGGCGGCGCAGACCTGGGGGATCGTGGGCTCGAAGAGGGGGCCGCCCAGGTGAAAGCCCCCGATCACGCCGTAGATCCGCTCCACCCCCGTGAGCCTGCGGGCGTAGCGGAGAATGTTCACGATGCCGGCGTGGCCGCAACCAGTCATGACGACCAGGCCCTTGTCCCGCACGTAAACGATGGCGGCCTGGTCGTCCAGGATGAGGGGATCGGGCTGCCACTGGCCATCGCGGAGCGCCTGGTGTACAGGGAACCCCTTCTCGAAGTCCGTCGTTCGTTCCACCTCGCCGGTGATGAGAAGCGACCGGTCCAGCAAGAAGGAGGGCCGCACCTCTTCGGCGATCTCGAAGCCGGCGCCCAAGAGGGCGGACCTGCTGGTGGAAGGCAGCTCGAAAGGCTCGCGGCCCGGTATGAGCACCCTTCGCTTGCTCCAGAACTCGGGATGGATGATCACCGGCAGGTTGGCCCGGCCCAGGGTACGAACCACCCCGTCGAGGCCCGTGGTGTGGTCGAAGTGCCCATGGCTGAGGACGATAGCCTCCAGGTCCTTCGGGTTGTGTCCCAGGCGCCTCATGTTGTGGATCAGGCCGTCGGGTGTGAGACCGGCATCGAAGAGGACGTTCCGCTGGCGTCCGCCCTTGTTGATGGTGATGAGGGCCGAGAAGCCGTGCTCGGCCAGGGGGGCGTCCAGAGCCTGCCCGCCCGCCAGGATGGCGCTGGGCACACGGGGCGCGTCCTTGGCCGCGAGGCCCAGGCGCTTGGCGGGCCCCTGGTCTCCCAGCAGCATGTCGACAACGTTGTCCACCAGCGTTGTGATGGTTACGGAGTCGACGGGCTCCAAGGGGAGCGGCGGCGAGGACGTCACGGACTCAA
Organism: Dehalococcoidia bacterium; assembly: GCA_034432935.1. Lineage (GTDB taxonomy): Bacteria > Chloroflexota > Dehalococcoidia > SM23-28-2 > RBG-16-64-32 > DAOUAG01. Next base: position 25,241 of record DAOUBD010000082.1, read on the forward strand.
CCGCACTTGTTGTATCCGCAGGACCGGCAGACAAGGCATCCCTCCTGGTAGGTCAAGAGCGCGCCGCATTCGGGGCAACCCAGGCCCGTCTGCTCGTTGCCGCGAGTCGTGGGCAGCATGGCCTCGCCGCTAGCGACGTGGGCAGAGGCGTCTGCCTGGGCTGCCTCCGGGGCGAACTTCAGTTCCAGCCACCGGAAGATGTAGTCCACGAGGCTTGTGGCCCAGGGGATCTGGGGGTTATTGGTGCGGCCGTAGGGCTCGAAGCGGGTGTTTTTGAGCTTGCGCGCTAGGTCCTCTATGGGCACGCCGTATTGGAGGGTGACGGACGTCAGAAGGGCCACAGCATCCATGAGCCCGGAGACGGTAGAGCCCTCCTTGGCGATCTTGACGAAGATCTCGCCGGGGCGGCCATCGTTGTAGAGCCCGACGGTGATATAGCCTTCCTGGTCGCCCACCTGGAACTTATGGGTTATGGACTTGCGTTCGTCGGGCAGGTGCTCCCGGTAGGGCCGCGGCCTTTCGATGGCGGCGATCTTGCCCTCGATCTCCCTCAGGGCGTCTGTCGTCTCCTGCTCTGGCCCCTTGACGTTGACGGTGGCGTGGGAGAGGACGGAATACTCGCGGGATCCCTCGCGGTAGATAGTGATGCCCTTGCACCCCTCGCGGTAGGCCAGCCAGAAGGCGGCTGCCACGTCGGCCTCGGTGGCGGAGTTGGGGAAGTTGATGGTCTTGGAGACGGCGTTATCGGTGTGCCGCTGGAAGGCGGCCTGCATCCTGACGTGCCACTCGGGGCTGATCTCGTGGGCTGTCACGAAGAGGCGGGCCGCCCAATCCGGCACCAGGCCGTCGCGCCCTGCGGCCGGCGGGCCTTCGGGCAGCGAACGGTTCCACTCGGCGATAGTGCCGCCCGCCGCCAGGTGGTCGAGGAGGGCTTCGCTGTAGAAGCCGCCTTCCTTCGCTGCCTGAAGAAAGCGCTTGTTCACCTCCCGCAGCACCGTTAGCTTGGACGGGTCCTTGGGGTCGAGGTAATGGCGGCGGGTATAGGCCAGGGCGAAGATGGGCTCTATGCCCGAGGAGCAGTCGGCGATGATGGAGAGGGTGCCGGTGGGAGCCACCGTGGTGCGGGTGGAGTTGCGGTAGGGGAGATCGGGGTCGTAGCGGGAGCCCTGGAAGGCGGGAAAGGGGCCCCGTTCGCGCCCCAGCTCCAGGGAGGCTTCGTTGGCCTTCTCTTGGATGAAGCGGCTGACCTCCTCGGCCAGGGCCAGCGCCTCTTCGGAGTCGTAGGGCACTCCCAATGCCAGGAGGGCATCGTGCCAACCCATGACGCCGAGGCCGATCTTGCGGGTCAGCTTGGTGGCCCGGTCGATGGCCTCGACGGGGAAGCGGTTCATGTCGATGACGTCGTCCAGGAACCGGACGCAATCCGGTATGACCCTGGCCAGGCGCTGCCAGTCGAAGCGCCGCTGGCCCCCGCCCGTCTTGACGAACTTGCTGAGGTTCAGCGATCCCAGGTTGCAGGACTCGTAAGGCAAGAGGGGCTGCTCGCCGCAGGGGTTGGTGGCCTCGATCTGGCCCAGGTGCGGCGTAGGATTGTCGCGGTTGATGCGATCGATGAAGACGATGCCGGGGTCGCCGTTCTTCCAGGCGTTGGCGACGATGAGGTCGAAGATGTGGCGGGCGCGGCGGCGCCCGGCGGGCAGGCCCGTACGGGGGTTGATGAGCTCGTACTCCTGGTCGGCCTCCACGGCCCGCATGAACTCCTCGCTGACGGCTACCGAGATGTTGAAGTTGGTGAGGGTGCGCATATCGGCCTTGAGGGTGATGAACTCCTCGATGTCCGGATGGGTGACGGAGAGGATGCCCATGTTGGCCCCTCTGCGGGTGCCGCCCTGCTTTATCGCCTCGGTGGCCGCATCGAAGACCTTGAGGAAGGATATCGGCCCGGAGGCGACGCCCATGGTGGAGCGCACCCGGTCTCCCTTGGGACGCAGCCGGGAGAAGCTGAAGCCCGTGCCGCCGCCCGACTGGTGGATGATGGCGGTGTCCTTGATGGCCTGGAAGATGCCTTCGATGCTGTCGGGCACGGGCAGCACGAAGCAGGCCGATAGCTGCTGGAGCTCCCGGCCGGCGTTCATAAGGGTCGGCGAGTTGGGGAGGAACTCCAGGCGGGTCATGAGCTCCAGGAAGCGCTCCTCCCAGCGGTCGGCCGCAGCCCGGTCGGGGTTGTACCGAAGCTCCGCTTGAGCGATATTGTGGGCGACGCGCCGGAACATCTGCTCCGGCGTCTCGACGGGGCGGCCGGAATCGTCCTTGGCCAGGTAACGCCGTTCGAGGACGATACGGGCGTTATCCGATAGCTGAAGCCGGTCTGCCGGCCCTCGTTGCCGGGTGGTCATGGCGAAACAAGTATACATCGGCCCGGGGCGAGATCGGTGGTGAGAATGGCAGACGACATATTGACAAAACGGATAATCGGATTACTATTTTACTTAAGAGATTGAGCCAAAGGGGGGCACCATGGTACTATCGACCGCCGTCCGTCCGCCCGCTCAGAGGGACGCCCCGGCCCAGGCCCTGCGGGCCTTTGCCGTGCGCTTCCGCCAGAAACGCCCGGACGTGAACCTCTACGTAACAGCCCTCCCGGTGCGGGAGCTTTTGGGGCGCGTCAACATCGATACCTACGGCTCCCAGAACCCCAAGGGTTACCAGCGGCCGGTGACGCCTTCCCGCCTGCGCCAGCTCTCGACGTACCTGCGCCAGGAAGAAGGGGTGCTGCCCACCTCGGTCCTCCTTTGCATCCGCCAGCCACACCGCGCGGCCTTCGAGCCCGCTGGCGTGGGCAGCGGCGCCGGCGAGGCCGGCATGCTGACGGTGGACGCCGGGGTGCCCCTGTGGGTCGTCGACGGCCAGCACCGCATCCTGGGCCTTCAGCGGGCCATCACCAAGGACAAGGCCAAGTGGGCGGCCGACTATCCTCTGCCGGTGGTCATCGTGGAGGGTATCGACGCCTATGAGGAGATGCGCTACTTCCACGTCATCAACACCCGGCACAAGGGGGTGCCCGTGGACGTCGTGGACCGGCATCTCCTGTCCATGCGCGAGGCTGAGGGCCCGGGGTTGCTGGAGCGCGAAGGGGAACGGGGGTACCTGCGCGCCAGGGCCACCAAGCTGACGGACCTCTTGAACAGCGACCCGGCCAGCCCTTGGCAGGGGATGATCCGCATGCCGGGGGAGCCGGCGAGACCTAACCACACCATGCGCCAGCACAGCATGGTCTCTTCCCTGGACCCTGTAGTCGGCGATAGCTTCGTCAAGCGGCTCAACGATGAGGAGGCGGGGAAGCTGCTCCTGAACTATTGGAACGCCGCCCGCCAGCGCTGGGCCAGCGCCTTCGAGGCGCCTGCGGAGTACGTCCTTCAGAAGCCATTGGGAGCGGGCGCCCTGCACATGATCTTCCCCGATGTGCTGGAGCTTTGCCGCAGCGCCGACGATTTCTCGACGGCGCGGATGTACGACATCCTGTCAGACGTGGGGCGCAGCGCCGGCTTCTGGCACGTCACCCGGGGCCACCACCTGGTGCAGCACAGCGGGGCCCGCTACGTGCGGGCGCTGGCCGAGTACCTGCGGGAGCGCCTGCCCCGGCCCGTCCTGCGCCGGGCCTAGCCGCTCGCGGTCAGTCAGCGCTCGGGAGTAGCCGCAGCTGGCGCCCCCTGGCCGCCGGCGGCGATGGACTCCCAGCGGGTGACGCGGTCCTTGCCGGCCGCCTTGGCCGAATACATGGCCGCGTCCGCCCGGTAGATCAGCTCTTCCGCCGATCCGGCGCTCTCCGGGTAGCTGGCCACCCCCAAGCTGATGCTCACGTGTTTTAGCCCGCCATCCTGCCTGGAGCCGATGGCGCGGCGCAGCCGCTCCGCTATCTCGGCGGCCTCCTCCTCCCTCACGCCGGGGAGTATGACGGCGAACTCGTCGCCGCCGTAGCGGTAGACGCACTCCGGCCGCACCACCAACGTGAAGATGGCGGCGCACTCCCGCAATATCTTGTCGCCCGCAAGGTGGCCCAAGGTGTCGTTCACGGCCTTGAAGCCGTCCAGGTCCATCATGATGACGGACACCCGGCCGCCGTGGAGGTCCACGGCGTATACCTCCCGGCGGATGGCCTCGTGGAAGCTGCGGTGGTTGCCGAGGCCTGTGAGGGCATCGCTGGCAGCCAGGGAGCGGGCTTCCAGCAGTTGGCGGTTCCGTTCCTTGATCTCTTCGTTGGAGGCCACAAGCTCCCTCTCCCGCTGCTCCAGGGCGGCGATGGTGTAGTTTAGGGTCTGCGCCAACTCCGCCAGCTCAGGTGGCCCTTGCGTCTCCGCCCGGACGCTGAGGTCTCCCGCGGCCACGGCTTTCGCCGCCCTGCCCAGACGGGACAGCGGCTGGATGATGGACCGGGCGATGACGTAGGACGCCGCCATGCCGAAGCCGGCGCCAACGACCCCCGAAACGATAAGGAAGGAGAGGGCCAGGTTGCCCATGCGGTCGGCCCGCTGGCGGAGGAGGGCCGCTTGCTCCCGCTCGTAGGCGCTGAGGTCCTCCATGTCTTGCCAGAACGTTGTCAGCCAGGGAGTGGCCTTCTGCATGACCTCGGCGGCCGCTTCCTGGCCGGCATTCTGGCGCACCGTCAGCACCTGATCGATGGCATTGGCCGCGGCGATGCTGTCTTGGACGATTTGCTCCAGGCGGGCTTGCTGCTCTGGGTCTCCCTCCTTGGCCAGGTTCATCGCCTGCGTCAGGCTGCTTAGGGCCGACGTGCTCCGCTTGCGGATGTCTTGGAGGGACGTTTCATCACCGGTCAGGATGTACTGCTCCAGGGCCGCGCCGGCGAATACGGCATCCACCTTGGTCTCCTGGAGCAGGGAGGCGATGTTGGAGCGGGCCTCCATCTCGGCCAGATCGGCCCGGTAGGCTTGCACCAGCCAGATGGAAGCGCCCACCACGCCGCCCAGTATGGCGATGAGCAGCACGAACCCCCCCGCGATGCGAACGCGGACGGACGCAAACGGGCTGGCTGTTCGCCACATCATTTGCTGGCTACCCGTCGTCATGAGACCTCGAGACTCGTACGTCTAGTTTGCCGCCGGACTCCAGGGCTGGCGGCCTTCCACGTTGGGTTAGACGCTAATGGGTGCGGCCGGGTTACCCCATGGCAGCTCCGTTGCAGCTTTACGAGATCTAGGGCGAGTGGCCGTCTTGGCGGGCGGCCACTGGGGCCGCGGCGTCTGGTTCCGGGGTGGCTTCGGCTGCTTGGCCCGGCTGCCTGCTGATGGCCCGGATGAAGGCGGCGACCACGTTGGGGTCGAACTGGGTGCCGGCGTTGCGCTCCAGCTCGGCGATGGCCTCTTCGTGGGTCATGGCCTCGCGGTAGGGCCGCGCCGTGGTCATGGCGTCGTAGGCGTCAGCCACCAGCAGGATGCGAGCGGCGAGAGGGATGTCTTCGCCGGCAAGCCCCTCCGGGTAGCCGGTGCCGTCGTAGCGCTCGTGGTGGTAGAGGATGGCGGGCAGGGCTTCTGCCAGGGATGGCAGTTGGCTCACCAGGTGGTGGCCTGCTACCGGGTGTTGGCGGACGACCGCCCATTCGGCCTTGTTGAGAGGCCCCGGCTTGAATAGGACATCATCGGGAACCGCCAGTTTGCCGATGTCGTGCAGCAAGGCGCCGACCCTCACAGCCGCCTGCTGCGGAAGGGAGAGGCCCATCTCTTTGGCCAGGAGCCCAGCGTATTCGGCGCAGCGGCCGGAGTGGGCATGCGTAGCCGGGTCCTTGGCGGCAAGGGCGGCGTGAAGGGCCCTGGTCAGCTCGAGGATGCGCATATCACGATGGCCGCCGTAGTGCATATGGGCGCCGCCCGCTGGGCCGCTGGCGGCGTCCCAGCGCATGACGGTGTTCTTGCCGGCGGACTTGGCGGCGTACATGGCGGCGTCGGCCTCGTATATCAACTCCTCTGCAGTGGTCGCTGAGCCCGGATAGTAGGAAACCCCGAGGCTTACGGTGATCTTGTTCGGGCCGCCGCCGCTGCATTCGGCCACCGCCTGGCGCAGCCGCTCCGCCGTCTGCAGCGTCTCCTCCGGGCTAGCATCGGTCAGGAGGACGGCGAACTCATCGCCGCCGTAGCGGTAGATGGCGCGGGGGTCCGTCACCTCGCAGAAGGTACGGGCGCACTGGCGCAGGATCTCATCGCCTTGTAGGTGCCCGAGGCTGTCATTGATGTCCTTGAAGCCGTCGATGTCCATCATGATGATGCCCATCTTGCCTTTTCGCCGGGCCAACTCCTTGAACTCGCGGCGGATGGTCTCGTGGAACGCCCGGTGGTTCCCCAAGCCCGTGAGGGCGTCCGTGGTGGCCATCGCCCGGGCCTCCAGGAGCTGGCGGTTGCGTT
>DAOUBD010000083.1:0-1607 GCA_034432935.1 Dehalococcoidia bacterium
GACCTCTCGGAGGCCTATCGGCAGGCGATCGAGATGGTGCTGCCGGAGGCTGCGGTGGTAGCCGACAAGTTCCATGTCCTAGCCCTGGCGGGACATGCCCCAGCGGCGTTCCGTTTTTTCATGGTAGAGGGGATAGGCGTTTAAGCAATTAGGCCGTTCCCTGTAGTAGGCTTGGTGTGAATCGGCAAAAAGCACCAGACCGAACAGGAGGAACGGCCGAGATGATTGTAACAGGTAAGGCGACGAAGCTGGCGGAGGAGGTAAGGGGGCAGACGGCGGGTGCCGTCGTTAGGGCGGTGGAGCAGGCGGCTACGGAAGAGATGCGCCGCTTTGTGGAGTCCGTCCTTCAGGAGATCATTCGGCTGAGTCTGGAAGAGGCGCTGGGGCCGGCCCGCCGGCGCCAGAAGCCAGACAGGTTGATCCCCTGGCCTTGCCCGCGCTGCGGCTGGCGCAGGGCCGATCAAGTGATGCGCAACGGCGGCTACCAGCGCCGGCCCCTTACCCGATACGGGCTCGTGTCGCTGCGCATGCCCCAACTCCTCTGCCGGGAGTGCGGCAAGGCGGTGGCCTTCTCCTTGCCTTGCCTGCCGCGCTGGCGGCATCTGTGGCACGATGTTGAACGGGAGATCGTCCGCGCCTACCTCGGGGGTCACAGCTATCGCACAGTGGCTGCCCAGGTGGTGGGACGTTTGGGTCTGATGACGGCCTGGCGGACCCTGCAGCGGGCTGCCGAGGGGACACACCGGCCGCCGCCGACCCCGGAGCTGAGGGCAGTCGGCCTCGATGAGTTCCACGTTCGCATCCGGGGCCGCTCTGCCTGGTTCTTGGTCAGCCGTGGCGCTACAGCCGCCGGCGGCGGCCACTATCTGGGCGCAGTGTTGAGTGAAGACCGCAGCCAGGAAGCCTGGGAACTGGCGTTGGACTCCCTGGGGCTGAGCAACGTTCCATCCCAACTCCCCCTCATCGCCGACGGCGACGCAGCGCTGGAGGCTGCCGTGGCCCAGTGTTTGCCCGGCAGGCGGCTCAGCCGCTGCGCCTGGCACGTCCTCCACAACGTCTTACAGTGGCTACAGGAGCGGCTTCCCGGCCCTGAACACGAAGGGCAGAGGCGGGGGTTGCTGGCCGCCGCCCAGGCTGTCGTCAACGCACCCACACCCCCACTGCGGCGCCGCTCCCTAGCGGTTTTGGGTCAGGCAGCCCCCTGGCTGGCCAGGAAGCTGCGACGCGTCCTCGACCGGGTGGGCTATCCCAAGGCAGACCGGCCGCGCACAAACAACGTCTGCGAACGAGGATTCCGCGAATGGCGCCGACGCACACGGCCCATGGACGGCTTCCAATCCTGGCAGGGGGCCCGCAACTTCGCCCGCCTCTGGATGCTCAAGGAGAACGCCCGCGCCCAAGGACTGGACTGGATGGAGGTCATCATGCCCTAGCCAACCATCACCCCCAGACGGTATCATCACCCTCACACCGGCCTGCTCTACCATGAATTCCTGATACGCCGTCGCCACAGGGGCGGCGTTGAACGCAGATAGGTGCCGCTGATAGAATGGGCGCGGCCACCAAAGAAATACCGATAACTGCGCGCGTCCCCGCGACACGGGCAG
>DAOUBD010000084.1:0-40689 GCA_034432935.1 Dehalococcoidia bacterium
CCGGCAAACGGGCCGACGCCTGCCGGGCGTCGCCGCCGGCAAGTCCTACAAGCGCCACGACGGCCGCCAGGGCGGCCACGAGTAGCACGATCCCCCGAAGCATTGCAGTATACCCCCTTCCGCGGTACGCGAGCCGAACGTACGCCGTGCGAAGGGGCGTGTCAATAGGAAAACGGCGCGAATGTCCGAAAATGCGGCGGGCTCATGCTTCGAGGGCCCCGCCATGCTTCGAGGGCCTCAGCATGAGCGGGGTTCTGCTCTTGGTACCACGCGTCTTCCCGCTCGTCCTGAGCACCGTCGAAGGATGAGCGGGGTGTACGGCTCGTGCTTCGAGAGCCTGAGCATGAGCGGGGATGACATACCTTCCCGCCTCAGCATGAGCGGGGTTCTGCTCCCGGTACCACGCGTCTTCCCGCTCGCCCTGAGGCACTCGAAGGGCGAGGGGAGCCTAGCGGCTCATGCTTCGAGAGCCTCAGCATGAGCGGGTCGAACACGCCGAAGCAGCCCTTCCCGCTCGTCCTGAGCCCCGTCGAAGGATGAGCGGGGTGTACGGCTCATGCTTCGAGAGCCTCTCAGCATGAGCGGGGCTTTACGGGGCCGGCGGTTTGCCCGGCCCGCCTGCCGCCGCTATAGTGGCCTTGATGCCCCGTCTCCTCCTGGCCACCAACAACCCCGGGAAGGCGCGGGAGTACCGCGTCCTCCTCGAAGGCTGCGGCTGGGAGATCGTCACGCCCCAGGAGCTGGGCATCGAGCTGCCAGACGAGGAGAGTGGTGAGAGCTACGAGGCGAATGCTAAGATGAAAGCGGTACGCGGCGCCCGGGCCAGCGGCCTGGTCACCCTGGCCGATGACTCGGGCATCGAGATCGAGGCCATGGGCGGCGCCCCAGGGGTGGAATCGGCCCGCTTTCTGGGCAGCGGCGCCAGCTACCAGGAGCGGTTCCGGGAGATCCTACGGCGCCTCCAGGGCCTCCCCCGGGAGCAGCGGCGGGCGCGCTTCGTCTGCGTCATCGCCATCGCCGAACCCGGCGGCGGCGTCCACATCGCCATGGGGGACGTCCAGGGCCTCATCGCCGGGGAGCCGCGGGGAGAAGGAGGGTTCGGGTACGACCCCATCTTCTGGCTGCCCCAGCACTCGGCTACCATGGCCGAACTGCCGGAGCACCAGAAGAACATAGTCAGCCACCGGGCGCGGGCCGTCGCCCCCGCCCGGCAGATCCTGAAAGAGCTGCTGCATGAGCAAAGGAAACGCTCCGCCCCCCAACAGCAGGCCCGGCCCTGACCAGGGCGCCCTTGCCGACACCCTGGGCCGGCCCCTGCGCGACCTCCGCATCTCCGTCACCGACCGCTGCAACTTCCGCTGCCGCTACTGCATGCCCAAGGAGGTCTTCGGCCGGGGCTACGAGTTCCTGCGCCGCCGCGAGATCCTCTCCTTCGAGGAGATCGCCCGGGTGGCGGCCATCTTCGTGGGCCTGGGAGTCGAGAAGATACGCCTCACGGGGGGCGAGCCGACGGTACGGCAGGACCTGCCCCGCCTCATCGAGATGCTGGCCGCCATCCCCGGCCTCAGGGACCTGACCATGACCACCAACGGCTCGCGTCTGGCCCAGATGGCGCGCCCCCTCAAGGAGGCCGGCCTGCGCCGCATCACCGTCAGCCTCGACTCCCTGGACGATGCGGTCTTCCGCTACATGAACGACGTGGACTTCCCCGTGGCCCGGGTCCTGGAGGGCATCGAGGCCGCCCAGGCCGCCGGCCTCTCCCCCATCAAGATCAACGTCGTCGTCAAGAGGGGCGTCAACGACCACACCATCGTTGACATCGCCCGCCACTTCCGGGGCACCGGCTGCATCGTGCGCTTCATCGAGTTCATGGACGTGGGGAACAACAACGGCTGGCGACTGGACGACGTCGTGCCGGGAGCCGAGATCGTCCAGGCCATCCACCGGGAGTTCCCCTTGGAGCCCGTGGGCAGGGCCTACCGGGGCGAGGTAGCCGGACGCTACCGTTACCTGGACGGCGCCGGCGAGATCGGCGTCATCACCTCCGTCAGCCAGCCCTTCTGCGCCGACTGCACCCGCATGCGCCTCTCCGCCGACGGCAAGCTCTACACCTGCCTCTTCGCCGCTTTTGGCCACGACCTGAGGCCGCTGCTGCGGGGCGGCGCCAGCGATGAGGAGGTGGCCGCTTTCATCGGCGGCATCTGGCGGGCCCGCAAGGACCGTTATTCGGAGCTCCGCTCCCTCAACACACCGGACCTGCCCAAGGTCGAGATGTCCTACATCGGGGGTTGAAGGCCCCATGGCCCGGCGCCAAACCAAGCTTTCCCACACCGATGAGGCCGGCCGCCCCCGCATGGTGGACGTCTCGGCCAAGCCCGACACCGCCCGCGAGGCCGTGGCCAAGGGCAGCGTCTACATGAACCCCGAAACGCTGCGCCTCATCGTCTCCGGAGGTGCTGCCAAGGGCGACGTCCTGACCACGGCCCAGCTCGCCGGCGTCATGGCCGCCAAAGGCACCGCCAGCCTGATCCCCCTCTGCCATCCCCTTCCCCTCACCGGCATAGAGGTCGCCCTGGAGCCGGATGCCGGCCGCAACGCCATCGACATCACGGCTACGGTGCGCACCACCGCCAAGACCGGCGTCGAGATGGAGGCCTTAACCGCCGTAGCCGTGGCCGCCCTCACCGTCTACGACATGGCCAAGGCCGTGCAGAAAGATATGCGCATCAGCGATATCCGCCTGGTGCGCAAGACCGGCGGCAAGAGCGGCGACATCCGGCTGGAGTGACCCCGGCGTCTCTAGGCCCCGGCCTCCCGCTCCATCAGCAGCTCCACCAGGCGCGTCAGGGCGTTGTAGGCGTAGAGCACGTAATCCCGAGGGTGGAGGTCCAGCGGCTTCAGCTCCTCCTTGCGCAGGGCCACGGGGTCAGCCATCTCGAAGTCGAATACGGGCACCTCCTGGCCGATCTGTAGCTCGTACAGGCCGCCGTCCGGGCCCACCACTACGCAGCCGCGATCCGGATCCTCCGCCCCGGGCGCCTCGACCTCCACGCCGAAGGTGAAGAAGGCCCCCGGGTACGGGGGGAACGGATCCAGACGGCCAGCCGCCTCCCGCAAGAGGCGCTCCAGCCCGGCCGCCGCCCGCTCCAGCAGGACGTCAGCCTCGCGTTTGAGCTCCAGGTGATCTCGATCCATAACGCGGGCAGCACTGATACTGTTTTAACTTACTCAATATGCTAAAATATTAACGTGACTCCCGGAAACCTACACATGCAGTCCACCCGCCGTCAGATCCTGGAGTACCTGCAGCGCCACGGCCGGGGCACCGTCAAGGATCTCGGGCAGCTCCTGGGCCTGACCTCCACTGGCATCCGCCAACACCTAACGGTGCTGGAGCGAGACGGCCTGGTGGACGTGCGCGAAGAGCGGGGCCACGTGGGCCGGCCCACCCTAGTATACTCCCTCACGGAGAAGGCCGACGCCCTGTTCCCCAAAACCTACGACGTCCTGGTCAACGTCATCCTGGAAGAGCTGCGGGCTAGCGAGGGGAACGAGCGGCTCCAGGCCCTCCTCCACAGGGTTGCCCACCGCTTGGCGGCCCCCTACCTGGACCGCGTCCAGGGCAAACCCCTGCCCGAGAGGATCCGGGAGACCGCGCGCATCATCGAAGAGCAGGGCTGCCTCGTCGACCTCACCGAGGCCAACGGTGAGTTCTACATCGACGAGTTCACCTGTCCCTTCCCCCGTACCGCCGAGCGCGACCGGGCCGTCTGCGCCCTCCACGTCGAGTTCGTCCACACCCTCACCGGGGCCGACACCCGCCTCATCCGCAGCCTCCTGCGCGGCGAGCGTAGCTGCACCTACCGCGTCCGCGTGCCGCCCCCGGCCCCGGCGCAGCCGGCCGCCGTCTGAGCTGCGCCCTCTGTCTGCTGGATCGCCCCCGCTAGCCCCCTCCCCGCTGGGCCTTAACCCGCAGCGCCGCCATGGCCTGGGCAGCCGAGGGCCCCTCGATGCTGACCGTCACCCGCGCGATGCCCAGGACGCCTGGGTCCCGGCTGGCTGCCAGGCGGGCCGTCCAGCCAGGGCCGCGGACCTCTGCCCCTGCCTGGCGTCCGCCCAACTCCAAGAGGTAGTCCCGCAGGAGCCAGGCGGGGACGCCCCCGAAGACGGCCTCCTCAGCCACCGCCGGCCACGGGCGGGAAGATCGCTATCTCCGCCTGGCCATCCAGCTCCGTCTCCAGGCCATCGAGGTAGCGGATGTCCCGGCCGTCCAGGAAGACGTTGACGAAAGGCACGAGGTATCCCTTTTCGTCCAGGATGCAGCCTTCCAGTCCGGGCTGCTGGCGTACCAACTCCCGCAGTACGGCGCCTACCCGGTCGCCCGGGGCCCAGGGCAGCTCCACCGCGGCCAGGCCGCCGGCCCGCTGCCGCAGGGTGGCGTAGAGGAGGACGGTGCCCACGGTGCGCACCCCTAGATGATGGCCAGTTCCTTGAGCTTGCGCTCTGGCACCACACCGTTCTCCCAGCCCCGGGCCTCGTAGTACTCCCGCAGCATGAGGTCCAGTTCGCAGACCTGGCCCTCGGAGCCCTTGCTGGTGGAGGGCTCCTTCAGGAAACGTTCGGGCAGATAGTCGGAGCCCTCGCGGTGCCCGGCGAGGTTGTTGAAGTAGCGCTCCAGGTTGTAGATGCGCTCCCCGGCCCGCAGCAGGTCTGCGGCCGTGACCCTGACACCCGTCACCGCGGAGTACTGGGCGGCATACTCCTCTGGCCCCTCGGCGAAGGCCGAGAACTTGCAGATGTCGAAGGAGTCAGAGACGGCGTGAAGGTCTTGCAGCAGCTTGGTGAGCCGGCCCTTGCCCTCCCAGGCCAAGGGGTCTGTCTTCTCCGGGATGCCCAGGATCTCGCTGGCGGGGGTGTAGGCCCGGAGGTGGCAGGCGCCCCGGTTGCTGGTGGCGTAGGCGATCCCCATGCCCTTCAGGCCGCGGGGGTCGTAGGCCGGTATCGCCTGGCCCTTCACCGTCATGGCCAGGCCCCGGTCGCCGAAGGCCTCGGCCGCCCGCGCTGACCCGTTGGCCAGGGTGTCGCCGATGCCTTGGCGGGCGGCGATCTGGTGGGTAAGCTCGATCATCTTGTCCACGTCGCCGAAGGGTATGCGCTCCCGGATCAGCTCCTTCTCGCTGGCCTCCATGGCCACGGACAGCACATTCCCGTGCTCGATGGTGTCCATGCCGTAGTCGTTGCACAGGTCGATGAGGACGGCGATGGCCTCCCGGTTGTCGTTGGCGCAGTTAGCGCCCAGGGCCCAGGCCGACTCGTACTCGTAGCTCTCCATGTGAACGCCGTACTTGCCGTGGGTCTCCACTTCCTTCTTGCAGGCCACCGGGCAGGCGTGGCAGGTGGGGTCGTCCACCAGGATGGTCTCCTTGATCTTCTCGCCGGCGATCTCGCTGGCCGTGGGGAAGCTGGTGAGCTGGGAGTTGCGGGAGGGCAGGGCCCCGATGGTGTTGACGATGTTCATGAGGACGTTGGTGCCGAAGACAGAGAGGCCGCCCTTGCGGGGCGAAGTCACAGTGGACTCGTCCATGATGGTGGCCAGGGCCCGCTTGTGCGCCTCCTTGAAGGCGTCCTTGTCGGCGGGCTTGGGGATGGCTTTCTTGGCCTTGATGACGATGGCCTTCAGGTTCTTGCTCCCGGCCACGCAGCCGGTGCCGCCGCGCCCGGAGGCCCGGTCCATCTCGTTGATAAAGGAGGCGTAACGCACCATGTTCTCGCCGGCAGGGCCGATGGCCACGACGCTCGTCTCCTTGCCGTGGCGCTTCTGGAGGGTTCTGACGGTCTCGTGGACCCCCTTGCCCCAGATGTCCGAGGCGTCCTTCAGCTCCACCTTGCCGTCCTCCACCAGCGCGTAGACGGGCCGTACGGAGCGGCCCTTGAACAAGAGGCCGTCGAAGCCCGCCCAGCGCAGGCGCGCGCCGGACCACCCGCCGTGATGGGAGTCGGTGACGGTGCCCGTCAAGGGCGATTTGGTGACGATGGCCATGCGGCCGCTCATGGTGACGTCGCTGCCGGTGAGGGGGCCGATCATGAAGCAGAGCAGGTTGTCGGGGCCCAGCGGGTCCACGGTCGGGCCATTGTCGAAGACGTATTTCACCCCCAAGCCCCGGCCTCCGATGTACTTGAGGGCGTCCTCCTCCTTTATGCCCTCGTAGGTGACGCTGCCGGAGGTCAGGTCGATGCGGGCGATACGGTCTGCGTAGCCACCGAGCTTCACGGTGCCACTCCTTTCGGGTCTGGGGCGCGCCCGCCGTCCGGCTGGGCCGCCGGATTGCCGATGGGCCTGGTTCGGGGAGACTGCCGGCTATATTTTACACCCCTTGGCAAGCCCCCCTTTGCGGCAACGGGGCCGGCGGACGCCTGGGCGCTATAATCGAACCCGCCATGTTCTGGGTCGGACAGTTCGGGATGGAAGACGGTCAGGCCAGAGAGGCCACCCCTTGGGCCGGTGTCTACCCGGACCGCAGCCACGACGAGGAAGCTTCGGACCTATACGTCATAGTGGAGCCCGCGCTTCCCGGCAGCGAGGAGTTCTGCGCCGAGCTCAAGGAGGCCATCGGGAGCGTCTTCCACAAGAGCAAGGTCTCCCTCACCGGCGGCCTCCTGCGCGCCCTCCAGGGCGCCCACGAGCATCTGCGCGATTGGAACCGGCGCAGCATGAAGGAGCACCGGGTGGCGGCAGGAGCGTCCTGCTTGGCCGCCCGGGGCGCCGAAGCCTACCTCGCCCAGGTGGCCCCGGCCTCCGCTGCCGTCCTCCGTAACGGGTTCTTCCAGCTCATGGAGCCGTCGCTGCCCAGCGCCCTGGAGCCCCTCGGCCTCAACGAGGAGCTCTGGCCCCAGTTCAGCCGCATAGACCTGGAGCCGGGAGACCGCGTCCTGCTTCTCAGCCCTGGCCTCGCCCGCGCCATCCCGCAGCAGGAGCTGGCCGCCGCTCTAGAGCTCCCGGCGGAAGACGTCCTCCCCGCCGTCTACCGCCGCGCGCGGTCCCTTCCCAACTGCGCCGCCCTCCTGGTGGCCTCCGTGGCGGATGAGGAGTGACCCTCACCGATGGCCAGGATCCTGGGCATCGAGACCTCCTGCGACGAGACGGCCGCGGGCATAGTGGAGGACGGCTCCCGCCTTTTGGCCAACGTCGTGGCCTCCCAGGTCCACCTCCACGCCCAGTACGGCGGCGTGGTCCCCGAGCTCGCCTCCCGTCAGCACCTCCAGGCGATAGTCCCGGTGGTGGAGGAGGCGCTCCGGCAGGCGTCCTGCCGCCTGGCGGAGCTGGACGCCGTCGCTGTCACCTACGGGCCCGGCCTGGCCGGCGCCCTCCTGGTGGGGGCCAACTTCGCCAAGGCCCTGGCCTTCGCATTGGGCCTCCCGCTGCTCCCCGTCAACCACCTGGAGGGCCACATCTACGCCGCCTGGCTGGAGCGAGAGGAGAGCCCCCAGTTCCCTGTCCTGGCCCTCATCGTCTCCGGCGGCCATAGCGACGTCGTCCTGATGGAGGACCACGGCCGCTACCGCCGCCTGGGCGAGACCGTAGACGACGCCGCCGGGGAGGCCTTCGACAAGGTGGCCCGGCTGCTGGGCCTGGGCTTCCCAGGGGGCCCCGCCATCGACCGCCTTGCCGCCTCGGCGCCGCCCGCCCGGCTGCGCCTGCCCAGGGCCAAGCTGGAACGCCCCTACGACTTCAGCTTCAGCGGCCTCAAGACCAAGGTCCTGCGCATGGTCCGGGGCGAGGAGGGCCCCCCGCCGCCTGTCCCAGAGATGGCCGCCGCCTTCCAGGAGTCGGTGGTCGACTCCCTGGTGGGCGCCGCCCTGCGGGCCGCCCGTGACCACGGCGCCCGGCAGATCGTCCTCTCCGGAGGCGTCGCCGCCAACTCCCTCTTGCGCAAGACCCTGGCGGAGCGCTCCCCCGTCCCCGTCGTTGCGCCGCCCCCGGCCCTCTGCACCGACAACGGGGCCATGATCGCCGCCTGCGCCTATCGCCTGCTGGCCGAAGGGGCAACGTGCCCCCTGAACCTGGACGTGGCCCCAGGCCTGCGCATCGGCTAGGGCGGCTTGCCCCTCAGGAGAGGGGGCAGCGGCCGCAGCCCCCGCGGGAGCAGTACTGGCGCAGGAGGTAGAGCATGCCCTGCTGCCGCCGCGCTCCTACCCGGACGCCGGCCAGGGCGCTATGCAGGTGCCGCACGGCGCCGTAGCGGGCCGGCAGCGGCAGCCGGCCGTAGGCCGACTCCGCCGCGCTCCGCAGGGCCTGTCCGCCGGCCGCCCACAGGCAGGGAAGCACAGCGTTGGCCAGCGCCTCTTGGGCCCGGGCCGGCCCGATGCAGCCCGTCACAGTGAGGGCGGCGGTAAGGGCCCGGTAGCCGCCTGCCGGCCCGAGGAGCAGCGGCGTTAGCACCGCCGCCGGGCCCGCGGGGGCCATCCGGGCCGCCAGCTCTGCCGCCCCCGCCAGCCTGCGGCCCGGCCGGTTCCCCGGCCTCAGGCGTTTTCCGCCGGCCTCCAGGGCCGACCCGCCGGCCTCCCGCAGCATCGCCAGGGCCGCGCCTGGCCGTTCCGCCCGGGGCAGCGGCCCTATGGCCCTGGCCAGAGCGGACCAGGGCGCCCGGGAGGCCAGGGCACGGAAGGCCTCCCGGTCCCCGCCGTAGCCCAGGGCCTCCAGCAGGCCCTCCCAGAGGAGTTGGTCCGCGCCTTCCGCTGCCAGGCGTTTGCCGAAGTGGAACGCCTTCTGGCGGAAGCGCATCTCTCCCAGCCGGTCTAGGATGGCGCCCGCGCCATCGGCCCCCAATCGGCCCACGGCCCCGTAACAGGGCTCCCGCCAGAAGGCCGGGCCCTCTAGCCAGGCCCGCAGCTCCCGGGCCCGCCCTTCCACCCACTGGGCCAAAGCCACTACCGGCGCCCTGCCCCCGCCCGGCAGCTCCGTCTCGCCGCCGTCCTCGTCCCAGAACACCAGGTGCAGCACGACCCCTGCGTAGGCGGGATCCCTCTGATGCCCGTGGCGGCGGAAGTCCCCGCTCCGCACGTGCAGCTCCACATCGCCCTGGAGCAGCCCCCACGGACTGGCGATGATGGCGTCGCGGAAGTCCGGCCCCGGCCCCGGGGAGCGCCGGCCCCGGTAGATGACCCTCAGGCGATGGCCTTCCGCCGTCACCAGCGCCTCCGGCGGGAAGGTCTGCCCCTCCCAGATAAGGGACAGCTCCCGCTCGGAGAGGGGCGTCTCCGGGACGAGGGCCCCGGAGCCCAGGGCCGCTTCAGCCGCCGGCCCCCTCACCAGTCTTCCCTTCACTGGCGCCGCCCGCACCGCTGGCGTCGTAGGCGAAGCCCGCCCGCTCCGCGACGATGGAGAGGAGGCGGGCGCTGGCGCCCCGGGGCCGGTAGCGGCCCGTCTCCCACTCGCTCACCGTCTGCTGGCGCGTGCCCAACTCCTCGGCGAGGGCGTCCTGGCTGAGGCCCAGGTACCGGCGCAGGGCGCGGACCGACGTTGCGTCCCAAGGGGCCGGCTTCTTCTTCCCTCTCTTAGCGCCCACAGCTACGAGAATTTTACACGTTTTCGTGTAGCCCCACAAGCCGCCCGCTCGCAGCCCGCTTCGGGACTTGGAGTCCTCGCCGGGACCCTCTTGCGTAATGTCTGTCCCTTGTTCTAAGATTCCCTTGGTTAGCACTCGCGCCTCATGAGTGCTAACCGCTCCCCTACGGCTGGACGTAGATTCTTGGAAGGAGGGAACTGACTATGGCCACTACCACCAAGACCAAGACCGCCACCAAGGTCGTCCCCCTGGGTGACCGGGTGGTAGTCAAGCAGAGCAAGCTGGAGGAGGTTCGCGCCAGCGGCCTCGTCATCCCCGACACCGCCCGCGAGAAGCCCCAGTTGGGCGAGGTCATCGCTGTTGGGCCGGGACGCCTGGACGAGAACGGCAAGCGCATCCCCATCGACCTCAAGGTGGGCGACCGGGTCCTCTACGCCAAGTACAGCGGCCAGGAGATCCCCCGCGGCGTGTACGGCTCCGAGGATGAGGAGTACATGGTCCTCAAGGAGAGCGACATCCTGGCCAAGTTGGCCTGAGGCTGAGGCAGTAGAGACGGAAGGAAGGTCACCATGCCCGCAAAGCAACTGCTGTTCGACGAAGAGGCCCGGCGCCGCCTGAAGGACGGCGTCGACGCCCTGGCCGACGCCGTGCGCGTAACCCTGGGGCCCCGGGGCCGCAACGTCATTCTGGAGAAGAAGTTCGGCCCCCCGGCCATCGTCGACGATGGCGTCAGCGTGGCCAAAGAGATCGAGCTCAAGGACCCCTTCGAGAATCTCGGCGCCCAATTGGCCCGGGAGGTAGCCAGCAAAACCAACGATGTGGCCGGCGACGGTACCACCACCGCCACCGTCCTGGCCCAGGCCATCGTCCGCGAAGGCATGAAGGTGGTGGCCGCAGGCGCCAACCCGATGGCTGTCAAGCACGGCCTCGAGCAAGGGGTCCAGGCCGTCATCGAGGGCATCCGCCAGATCGCCAAGCCCGTCGCCGGCAAGGAGCAGATCGCCCAGGTGGCCACCATCTCCGGCCATGACCCCGAGATCGGCGAGATCATCGCCGATGTCATGGAGAAGGTGGGCAAGGACGGCGTCATCACCGTCGAAGAGGGCAAGGGCATCCGCATGGAGACGGAGTTCGTGGAAGGCATGCAGCTGGACCGCGGCTACGTCTCCCCCTACTTCGTCACCAACCCCGACCGGATGGAGGCCGTCCTGGACGAGCCTTACATCCTCATCACTGACAAGCGCCTCTCCAGCGTCCAGGACCTCCTGCCCGTCCTGGAGCGGGCCCTCCAGGTGACGAAGAACATCCTCATCATCTGCGACGACTGCGAAGGGGAGGCCCTAGCCACCCTGGTGGTCAATAAGCTCCGGGGCACCCTCAACGCCCTAGCCATCAAGGCGCCCTCCTTCGGCGACCGCCGCAAGGCCATCCTGGAGGATATCGCCATCCTCACCGGCGGCACCTTCATCACCGAGGACATGGGCCGCAAGCTGGAGAACACCCAGGTCTCCGACCTGGGCCGCGCCCGCCGCGTCGTGGCCACCAAGGACGAGACCGTTATCATCGAGGGCTACGGCTCCGACGAGGCCATCCAGGCCCGCATCAAGCAGATCAAGGCCCAGACCGAGGACGCCACCTCTGAGTTCGACCGCGAGAAGCTGCAGGAGCGTCTGGCCAAGCTGGCCGGCGGCGTGGCCGTCATCAAGGTGGGGGCCGCCACCGAGGTCGAGCTCAAGGAGCGCAAGCTGCGGGTGGAGGACGCCCTGTCCGCCACCCGGGCCGCCGTGGAGGAGGGGATCGTGCCCGGCGGCGGCGTGGCCCTGGTGAGGGCCCAGAAGGCTCTGGACAAGCTGGAGAAGAAGCTGACGGGCGATGAGCTTACCGGCGTCACCATCCTGCGCAAGGCCCTGGACGAGCCGTTGCGCATGATCGCCGAAAACGCTGGGCAGGAAGGCATGGTGGTGGTGGACCGTGTGCGGGCCTCCAAGGACACCACCTACGGCTACGACGCCGCCACCGGCGAGTACTGCGATCTCCTGAAGCACGGCATCATCGATCCGGCGAAGGTGACCCGCACGGCCCTGGAGAACGCCGCCTCCATCGCCGCTCTGGTCCTCACCACGGAGTCCCTGGTCACGGAGATCCCGGAGCCGCCCAAGGGTCCGGAGACCCCGCCGCCCATGGAATATTAGGACGTAGGGGCGCACGGCCGTGCGCCCCTACAGGTTGTTGATCCGGCGGGCCCGTGCTATAATCCCCTGTGCCCGTGAGGGAAGACCTCTGTGGGTCCGTGTCCCTTCGGGCCTTTAGCTTTGTAGCACTGAGAGGATACCGTTGCGCGATTACGAGATGGTGACGGTGGTGAGCCCCGAGGGGGGCGAAGAGGGGTTCACCGCCGCTATAGACCGCGTCAGTCAGCTCATTCGGGACCGAGGGGGCGAGGTCAAGGCCGTGGACCGCTGGGGCAAGCGCAGGCTTGCCTACCCCATCAAGCGAGCTACCGAGGGGTTCTACGCCGTTTTCCAGTTTGGCCTCAGCCCAGAGGCCGTTAGGGCTCTCGAGAACAGCCTGGAACTAACGGAGGAGGTCCTCCGTTATCTGGTAGTCAGGCTGGAGCCGGCGAGATAGGGGAGCCCGGGAGGAAACCGACATGGCGGGCCTGAACAAGGTCATGATCATCGGCAACCTGGGGGCCGATCCAGAGATGCGCTACATGGCCGACGGCACGGCCATGACCAGCTTCCGGGTGGCCGCCACCCGCAACTTCAGTGGCCCCGACGGCGAGCGCCACGAGGAGACGGAGTGGTTTTCGGTGGTGGCCTGGCGCAAGCTGGCCGAGCAGTGCAGCCAGTACCTGCAAAAGGGCCGGCGCGTCTATGTGGAGGGGCGCCTGCAGACACGCTCCTGGGACGGCCCGGACGGCCAGCGCCGCTACCGCACCGAAGTCATAGCCGAAAAGGTCCTCTTCTTGGATCGGGCCCCAGGCGCGTCCTTGCCTGAGGAACACGACACCCTGGACATAGCACCCGAGGAGATACCCTTTGAATAGGACGGTCCAGCGCCATGCTTGAAACGGTACACGAACCTGATGACGAGTTTCCGGAGAAGGAGGCCCCTCTAGCTCCGGCCGAGGGAAGGCGGCAGGCGGAGGGCGCCTCCGAGGAGCGCCGGCGCCGAGCCGGCGGCCGCCGCCGGCGTGTCTGCATCATGTGCGCCGATAAGATACCTGTCGTCGACTACAAGAACGTTACCTTCCTTCGCCGCTTTATCTCGGATCGCGGCCGCATCGAGACCCGCCGCAAGACCAACGCCTGCGCCAAGCACCAGCGGGCCCTGGCGGCGGCCATCAAACGGGCGCGCCATCTGGCCCTCCTTCCCTACACGGCGGAGCACATCCGCGCCGCCACCGTCGGGCACCGGTAGCGGCCAGGCTCCGGAAGGCATGCCCCCTAGCCGCCAGCCGCCGAGGAGGCCCGAGTTTGCCTAAGAAGAGACGACGCGAGATACCGACCCCCAGCTGGGAGCGCCACCATAGCGCCATCGGCCGCACCGTCGCCGGCCGCAGCCCCCAGGTCTACGCCGCCCTTGGCGTCGTCCTCCTGGTCGCCGCCGCCTTGGCCGTCGTGGGCTACGGTTTCCTCAAGGATTACATCGACCGCCAGCACCGGCCCGACTCGACAGCCGTGCGCATCGACGACACCCGGTTCACCCTGCGCTACTTCGCCCAGCGGCTCAAGGAGTACGTGCGCCAGGTGGGCGGCAGCGGCACCCAGCTGGCCCAGCCCCAGGTCGCCTTCCCGGCCGTCACCGAGACCCTGGTCCAGGAGACCATACTCCTCCGCTTCGCTGGCGAGGAGGGCCAGAACGCCACCGAGGAAGAGGTCAACAACGAGATCGCCACCCAACTGGGCATCAACGCCACTGATCCCAACTTTCAGACCCGCTTCCAGGAGGAGCTGGCCCGCACCGGCCTCAGCGAGCAGCAGTACCGGGACATGATGAAGGCCCAAGTCTTGCGCCGGAAGATGACGGACAAGTTCACCGCCGCCCTGCCGGCCTCGGCCGAATCGGTCCACTATCGCCAGATACTGGTGAGCAGCCAGAACGAGGCCGATGACATCCGCTCGCAGGTCCAGTCAGGGGCTGACTTCGCTCAGCTCGCCGCCACCAAGTCCCTGGACGCCCAGACCAACCAGAGCGGCGGCGATGCCGGGTGGGTGCCCAGGGGCGTCCTCAGCAAGGAGGTGGAGGACCTCCTCTTTAGTCAGGACGCCAACGCCGTCGTCACCTACCCCACCGGCAACCGCGTCTGGGTCTATCAGATCGTCGAGAAGGCGGCGGACCGCCCGGTAGACGACGCCCAAAAGCCCCGCCTGGCCCAGAAGGCCCTCCAGGAGTGGCTGGACGCTAAGCGTGCCAACCTGAAGATAGAGGAGTTGGTCAGCAACGATAGCGCCAAGGCCAACTGGGTGATAAAGCAGGTCTACACCGGGGCCTAGGGGGGCCCTATGAGCCGCTCCCAGGTTAACGTCGTCCTCTTGGGGTTGGGGGTCGTCGGCGGTGGCGTGGCGGCCTCCCTGCTGGACAAGGCGGAGAGCTACGCCCGCCGGGTCGGGGTGCCCCTGGTGATCCGGCGCGTCCTGGTCCGCGATCCCCGGAAGGAGCGGGCTGTCGCCCTGGACCCGGCCCTTGTCACCGCCGACCCCGAGGCGGCCCTGGGAACCGACTGCGACATCGTCGTCGAGGTCATGGGGGGAGAACATCCGGCCCTGGAATACATACGGCGCTCCCTCCAGGCCGGCCGCTATGTGGTCACGGCCAACAAGGAGGTGATGGCCAAGCACGGGCCGGAGCTCCTGGCCGTGGCCAGCGCCGCCGGCACCGACATCCTTTACGAGGCCAGCGTCGGCGGCGGCATCCCCATCATCTCGCCCCTGAAGCGGGACCTCTCGGCCAACGAGATCGCTGGCCTCAGGGCCATCATCAACGGTACCACCAACTACATCCTGACTCGCATGAGCCGGGAGGGCGCCGACTTCGACACGGCCCTGCGCCAGGCCCAGGAGCTGGGCTACGCCGAGGCGGACCCCGCCAGCGACATCGAGGGCTACGACGCGGCCTATAAGCTGTCCATCCTGGCCTCCCTGGCCTTCCACACCCATATCCACCCCGACCGCGTCTACCGGGAGGGCATCACCCGCTTGAGCCCCCGGGACTTCCGTTATGCTGCCGAGCTCGGCTACGCCATCAAGCTTCTGGCCATCGCCCGCAAGGAGGACTCCTCGGCCTTCGTGCGGGTCCACCCGGCCCTGGTGCCGGAGGGAGAGCTTTTGGCAAAGGTGGATGGCGTCCTCAACGCCGTGCAGGTGGAGGGCGATCTCACCGGCCGCGTCCTCTTCCAAGGAGCGGGCGCTGGCTCCCGGCCCACCGCTTCCGCCATCATGGCCGACGTCCTGGACGCCGCCCGGGCCATCGTCCAGGGCGGCCGGCCCTTCCCCTGGCGTTATACTGCTGACGTGACCGTCAAGCCCATGGCTGAGCTGGTGACCCGCTACTACATACGCCTGGAGGTAGCCGACCGCCCGGGCGTCCTGGCAGGCATCGCCCGCGCCTTCGGCGATAACCAGGTGAGCATCGCCTCCGTCATCCAGAAGGAGACCGACGAGGCAGCCCAGACCGCGGAGATCGTCATCATGACCCACGCCGCCCGCGAGGCCTCCGTCCAGGCCAGCATCGCCCAGATCCAACGGCTGCAAGAGGTCCGTCAGGTCGGTAACTTCCTGCGGGTGGAGGACTAGCGTGGCCACCAGGACCCGCAAGGATGAGCCCCCGGGCGCCGGCAACTGGCTGGACGCGGAGCTGCGGGAGGCCAAGGCCCGCCTGCACAAATTGGAGGGGGAGCTGGACCAGGCCATGAAGCACGTGTGGGCCATGGATGCCGACCTGCGCAAGCTGACGGAGGCCCTGGCCGCTTCCGGCTCCGTGGCCGCCACCCTCGTGACCCTGCGCGAAGAGGTCCGGCAGCTCCACGACCAGTCGGGCCGCCTCCAGGACCGCCAGGCTGCTCTGGGCAACCGGATGGAAGAGCTGGTGCGCTCCAGCCAGGCGGCTGCCGCCCGGGACCGCAACGAACTGGCCGCCATCTCCAAGCAGGTAGAGGCCCTCGGCCGCGCCATCGGCCAGTACGAGAGCCGGATGCAGGCGATGGAGGACGTGGCCCGGCACCTGGAAGAGGAGATCGCGGGCGTCCGTCTAGCCTCCCAAGGGATCGAGCGGGCCCAGGAGGAGATGGCGACCCGCGTCGCCCGGTTGCACGAGACGTCCGTCCGCCTGGAGCAGGAGGCGGGCCGCGTCGCCGCTGAGGTGGAGAAGCTGAAGAAGGTGGACGAGGAGCTGCTGGACCACCTGCGCCTTCAGGCGGAACAGTCCCGCCGCCTGGGGGAGCGTCTGGACAAGGTGGAACCCATCCTCGCCTTCCCGGACGAGGCCCGGGAGGCCCTGCACCGCGCCGCCCTCGAACGCGAGCAGCTAACCCAGCGCCTGGCCGTCATGGAGCGCCTGGCCGCCGACATCAGCGAGCAAGCGAAGGAGTTCACGCAGACGGCGGCGCGGCTGGACCAGCGGCACCAGCACCTGACAGCCCAGGTGATGCAGGTAACGGGCCAGTTGCAAGAGGTGGCGGAACAAACCTCCGGCCAGATCAAGCGAATATTCCAGGTGCTGGTCCGCCAACGCAAGCGCCAGGCCGACACCATCGTTCAGGAGATCAAGGAGCTGAGCCACGGTGAGCTGCATGCGGGGGATTGACCGGCCCGCGGACGGGAGCCTCTGACGTGTCCAGGGCAGACCGCGGTCTGGCCCCCAGCTCGGCGCATCCCGGCGTCCTGCGCCGCTACGGCAGCTATCTGCCCATCGGCCCGGAGACCCCCCTGATATCCTTGGGAGAGGGCGATACTCCCTTGGTGCGCTCCCGCAGGCTGGTGGAACGGGCGGGCTGCCGTGAGCTCTACTTCAAGCTGGAGATGTGCAACCCCACGGGCTCTTTCAAGGACCGGGGCATGGTGGTTGCTGTGGCCAAGGCGTTGGAATCCGGGTCCCGGGCGGTCCTCTGCGCCTCCACCGGCAACACCAGCGCGTCGGCTGCGGCCTACGCCGCCCACTGCGGGCTCCGGGCCTACGTCCTGGTGCCCCAGGGCAAGATCGCTATGGGCAAGCTGGCGCAGGCGGTCGCCCACGGCGCCCGCATTCTGGCCGTCCGGGGCAACTTCGACGAGGCCCTTAAGATCGCCCGCCTGGTGACCGAGCGCCACCCGGTTGCCCTGGTGAACTCCTTGAACCCCCATCGCATAGAAGGCCAGAAGACGGCCGCCTTCGAGATAGTGGATGCCCTAGGGGACGCGCCGGACTTCCTCTTCATCCCCGTGGGCAACGCGGGGAACATCACCGCCTACTGGCGCGGCTTCGTCGAGTACCACCAAGGGAAGCGAAGCAGCAAGAGGCCCCGCATGATCGGCTGGCAGGCCGCGGGCGCAGCGCCCATCGTCCTTGGCCAGGCAGTCGGCGATCCCCAGACCGTCGCCTCCGCCATCCGCATCGGCAATCCTGCCTCGTGGCTGTCCGCTGTGGCGGCACGGGACGAATCGGGCGGGGCCATCGGCGCCGTATCCGACGATGAGATCCTGGAGGCCTACCGGCTGCTGGCGCGGGAAGAGGGCATCTTCTGCGAGCCTGCCTCGGCAGCGTGCGTCGCCGGCCTCCTCAAGGCGGCGTCCGGCGCCCTTTCCGGTAACCAGACGACGGGCCAGCCGCCCGCGCCGGCGGACCTGCGGGAGGCCACCGTGGTGTGCGTAATCACGGGCCACGGGCTGAAGGACCCCGACACGGCCATGGGGGTCGAGGCCCAGATGACTGAGGTCCCGGCGGAGCTGGACGCCGTCGAGGCCGTAATGGGCCTGGCCTAGGCGCCGGGCCCCCGCGCCTGAGTCAACGGTTAGCCCCCCGGCCCCATCTGGTACAATGGGGGCTCAAAGGAAACGGCCGCTGCCCGGCCGGCGGCGGCAGCGCATAAGAGCCATCAGCACCGTGTGACCAGTTGAGACCGCCTCGCCGCCGGACGGATCGCGGGTTCCCCTAGAAAGGATGGCTGCTGCCCCTTCGGCGCGCCAAACGTCGATCCGGTGATCCCTTTGGAACTGGCTCACCAGGACCCTCTCCTCCACATATCCGCCGGCCACTTCGTCCCGAGCCCGGCGGTCTCCCACAGCATGTTCGCCGCCGGGTTCCTCTTTCTCGGCGCTGTCATGTTCATGGAGAGCCGCGACCCTGCGGTGTGGTATTTTGGAGCGCCTCGGGGACTCATCGTCCCCTCCGCCCTCCTGATTCTCGGCCTCGGCATGATGGTAGTGACCGTCGTCGAACCCACCGCTAGGCTGGCGCACTTCGCCATGGGCGTCCCTCTGGCCATGGGCGGGGTAGCCGAAGCCGGGGTACGCTCCGGCTCCGTCCCGCGGAGTCTGGCCGACGCCTTCATCGTGCCGGGACTGCTCTTCGCCTCGTTAGAGACGGGCGTCTATCATCTCAGCGGCCCTCCCGGCAGCGGCATCTATCTCACCCATCTCGGAATCGTAGTGGCCGGCGTCGTTGTGGCCGGCCTCCGCCTCTACGAAAGCCGGGACTCGGCCTCGACCCGGCGGCACCTGCTCATAAGCGGCGCGATGTTGGCCATCGCCGCCGATCTCTTCGTGGACGGCTACTTTCAGGCTACGGGTTGAGGCTGGGGACGCCAGCCAAGGGGTAGAGCCCCGGGCGCCAACCGGCTGTGGGCCCTTGGGAGGCAGCGTCACTTTTGTGGCCCGTCCCCGGCGTGATAAAATACCGATCGCACGCCCCCGGAAGGGACGCGCCCGCCGACTCGCCCCATCTGCCCCTATGAAGCCGACCACCAGCGCTGCCGGAATCGACCAGGAACGCATCGCCGCCGCCGTCCGCGAGATCATAGCTGCCATCGGTGAGGACGGAGGCCGCGAGGGGCTGCGGGAGACGCCCCGGCGCATCGCCGAGATGTACGCTGAGCTCTTTTCCGGTCTGGCCCAAGACCCGCGCCAGGTTCTGGCCACTGGCTTCGCCGAAGACCACAAGGAGATGGTGATCCTGAAGAACATCCCCTTCTACTCCCTCTGCGAGCATCACTTCCTCCCCTTCCACGGCCAGGCCCACGTCGGCTACGTGCCCGACGGCCGCATCGTGGGGGTCAGCAAGATCGCCCGCGCCATCGATATCCTGGCCCGCAGGCCCCAGATGCAGGAGCGCCTCACCAGCCAGATCGCCGATACCATCATGGAGGGCCTGGCGCCGGATGGCGTGGCCGTGGTGATAGAGGCCGAGCACCTCTGCATGACCATGCGCGGCGTGCAAAAGCCCGGCACCATCATGATCACCTCGGCCATCCGCGGGGGCTTCCGCCGCCGCGGGGTCACCCGTTCCGAGTTCCTGGCCCTGGTGCAAGGCCGATGAGGCGATGGGTTGTCCATAAGCTAGGGAAAGAGCGCCAGCCGTGACCTTGGATATCCGGCGCGAAGACCTGGATGCCCTGGAGGCCGAATGGCGGGACCTTCTTCCTGTCTCTCCCCTGCACTGCGCCTTCGTCCATCCCCTGTGGCTGCGCACCTGGTGGGAGCAGTTCGGCACCGGCCGCGAACTCCTCTTGCTGGCCGCCAGGGACGGGGGCAAGCTCTTGGCCGTCGCCCCCCTCATGCGGGAGGACTCCCGCCTGACCTTCGCTGGCGATACCCAGATCTGCGACTACATGGACATCTGCGCCCCGCCTGGAGACCGCATCCCCCTTCTTACCGCGCTCCTCCGGGGCCTCAGCGAGGAGCCGTGGAGCGAGATCGCCCTCTGGGCCTTGCCGGAGGACTCGCCCACCCTGGCGGCTCTTCCGGCTGCCTGCCAGCAACTGGGCCTCTCCCTCCAACAGGAGGTAGAGGACGTTTGCCCCCAGATCGATCTCCCCGGCACCGTCGAGGAGTACTTCCAGCGCCTGGACAAGAAGGACCGCCACGAGCTGAGACGGAAACTACGCAAGCTGCCCCAGGGTGGCGACGTCAGCCTGGAGGTCATCGGCGACCCCCAGGGTCTGTCCGCCGCCATGGACGATTTCATCCGAATGCACGTGGCCTCCAGGGCTGAAAAAGCGGCCTTCATGACGCCCCAGATGGAAGCCTTTTTCCGGCGCGTCGTGCCCGCCTTAGCTGGCGAGGGCATGGCCGAGATGACCTTCCTCTGCCTGAGCGGCCGCCGGGTAGCCGCCGTCCTCTGCTTTCGCACCGAGGACGAACTTCTTCTGTATAATAGTGGCTACGATCCCGATTATGCCGGCCTTTCCGTGGGGCTCCTCTCCAAGGCACTCGCGCTAGAAAGGGCCATCCAACTGGGCTACAAACGGTTCGACTTTTTGCGGGGCGCCGAACCCTACAAGTACGACCTGGGCGCCCATGACTTCAGGGTCTACCGCTGCCTCATCCGTAGAACGGAAAACCCCTGAGGGCCGTATAGTCATCGAATGTGTAACATCGCCGTCATCTCCGTCCACACATCGCCCCTGGCCCAGCCAGGCACCCGTGACAGCGGGGGTATGAACGTCTACATTCGCGAACTGAGCCATCAGCTCGCCCTTCGCGCCCACACCATCGACATCTTCACCCGCCGCCTCGACCCGCATTCCCCCACCGTCATCAGGATGGACGGCCGCACGCGGGTAATTCATATCGATGCCGGGGGCCCCAGGACCGAAAAAGGAGAGATGCGTCACTACCTTCGCCGCTTCCGGGACGGCGTCCTGGAGTTCCAGCGGCAGGAAGGCATCCAGTACGACCTTATCCATAGCCACTACTGGCTCTCCGGCCGCGTCGGCGAGGCGCTGAAGGAGCGCTGGGCCGTTCCCCACGTAGTCATGTTCCATACCCTGGGCGAGGCCAAGAACCGCTACCACCCCCAGGGGCATGAGCCCCACTACCGCGTGGAGGGCGAACGGACCGTCGCCCTTTCCGCTGACCGGGTCATCTGCGGCGGGGAGGGCGAACGGCAGATGCTGATGGAGCTCTACGGCGTGCCCCCGCGGCGCATCACCACCATTCCGGGGGGAGTCGATACTCGGCGTTTCCGGCCCCTGGGCCGGGCGCGGGCCCGTCGCGCCCTGGGGCTGGACCCCTGCGAACCCCTTATCCTCTTCGTCGGCCGCATCGAACCCTTGAAGGGCATCGATGTCCTCCTGCGAGCCGCCGCCTCCATCGAGACCCCATACCGCCTCCTCATCGTGGGTGGAGACAGGAAAGACGCCAGGCGCAAGGCCGCGCTGCGCTCCCTGGCCCGCCGCCTGGGCATCGCCCCTAAGGTGACTTTGCGGGACGCGGTTCCCCACGAGGAGCTGCCTCTCTACTACAGCGCCGCCGACGTCTGCGCGGTACCCTCTTACTATGAAAGCTTCGGCCTAGTGGCCGTGGAGGCCATGGCCTGCGCCGTGCCCGTCGTCGCCTCCCGCGTGGGCGGCCTCAAGGAGACGGTCCAGGATGGGCGCACCGGCTACCTGGCCCCCTGGCGCTGCCCGGAGCCCTTCGCCGAGCGCCTCGACCTCCTCTTGCGTAACGAGCCCCTTCGGCGCAGCCTGGGGCACGAGGCCAGGAACCACGCCCTGCGCTTCCAGTGGCCAGCCGTGGCGGCGCGCACCGAGGACGTCTACCATGAGCTGGTCTCCCAGTACCGCGGCGTCGCTGTGGGCGCCCACGTCGCCTAGTTGGCCGTGAAGGACGCCGCAGGCCGTGCCCTCGTCATCGTGGCCCACCCCGATGATGCCGAATTTACCGCGGGCGGCACCGTCGCCCGCCTGTGTGCCGATGGCTGGGAAGTCTTCTACCTCCTGACCACCAGCGGCGATATGGGCAGCCACGACGGCCGCCTGAGCCGCGAGGAGCTGGCGGCCATAAGGGAACGGGAGCAGCGGGCCGCGGCCAAGGTCCTGGGCGCCAAGGGCTGCACCTTCCTGCGCTATCCCGATGGCTTCCTGGAAGATACGCCCGAGGTGCGGGGCCAGATCGTGCGGGAGATCAGGCGCATCAAGCCGGACACCGTCATAACCTGGGACCCCTTCCGCCGCTCCTTCACCCACCGCGATCACCGGATCACCGGCCAGGCCGCTCTGGACGCCGTTTATCCCCTGGCCCGGAGCCCCTTGGCTTACCCGGAACAGCTGAAGGCAGGGCTCGAGGTCCACCGCGTCCAAGAGGTCCTCCTTGTTGGTACCTCCGACCCGGACTACTATGTGGATGTGACGGAGTTTTTCGACAAGAAGATGAAGGCCCTTAGCAAGCACCGCAGCCAGTTAGGCCAGGCGCCCTTGCGGGAGCTGCGAAAGCGTCTGCGTGGCCGCCTGGAGGAGGCCGGCAAACAGGCCGGCTTCCCCCTGGCCGAGGCCTTCCGCCGGATCACCTGGAGCTGACATGGAGAGCCTCTCTCAGGCCGCTTTCTGGCTGGCCCTAGGCACTTCGGCGGCGGCCACCATCGCCTATTGGGCCCACATTTTGGGCGTCCGCCTGGTGATGCGCCGCTTGGCCACCGAGGCCGGCGCTGGCCCCGTGGTGGCCTCCCTAGAGCCGGCGGATGCGCCGTGGCGGGGCCTCGCTGGGCGTCTGGGCAGCCTCTTGGCCTGGGCCACCATGGCTGCCCTGGTTGTCTCCGTCGTCGCCCGCTGGCAGGCCGCCGGCTACGCCCCCTGGTCCAACATGTACGAGTTCACCGTGGCCTTTGCCGCCGGCATCAGCGTCTTCTACGCCATCTTCGAGAGGGCCTACCGGAGGGGCCGCGCCACACGGGCTCTGGGGGCCATGATCATGCCCGTGGTCCTGGCCATGCTAGTGATAACCGCCCTCTTTTTCCCCGCGGACATAGAGCCCCTTGTGCCTGCCCTCCAGAACGCCGACCTCTTGGCCGTCCATGTGGCCGCCATGGTCCTGGCCTACGGCGCCCTCAGCGTATCCTTCGGCGCCGCCGTGCTCTACTTGGTCCAGGGGGGGCCGAAGAACCGGTTCGCCCGCCTGCCCAAGGCTCGGGCCCTGGACGAGGTGGCCTACAAGTCCGTAATGGTGGGCTTCCCCCTGCTGGCCCTGGGCATCGCCCTCGGCGCTTACTGGGCCAACTCTGCCTGGGGCCGCTACTGGGGGTGGGACCCCAAAGAGACCTCTTCCCTGGTGACCTGGCTCATCTACGGCATCTACCTCCACACCAGGGGCCTCCGCGGCTGGGCGGGCACCAGGTCAGCCGTCGTTCTGGTCATCGGCTTTGCCGCCGTCCTCTTCACCTACTTCGCGGTCAACCTCTGGGTGGCCGGCCTCCACTCCTACGCTGGAGTCTGAGGCCCATGGGTTGGGGCGCCGCCCAGCAGGCGTATACGGAAGTGGCAGTTCTCTGCCCCTGAGGCGATGGTCTCCACAATCTCCACCTCGACTGGGGTCTTGGCTACCTGCTGGAACAGATAGCGGACCCAGGCAGCGCCGCAGATGCACAGCTTCTTGTCCAACCGGATGACTCCCCGCTTGACCAATGGGCAGACACAACCGTCCGGGTGGAGCTCCACCCAGTCGATAACGTCGCCGTCGCGCCGGATATCGATCTGGCTGGGGCCCGTATAGCGGATGCGCGCCAGGAATTCGTCCAGC
This sequence comes from Dehalococcoidia bacterium, assembly GCA_034432935.1. Classification (GTDB taxonomy): domain Bacteria; phylum Chloroflexota; class Dehalococcoidia; order SM23-28-2; family RBG-16-64-32; genus DAOUAG01. The sequence continues at coordinate 23,276 of DAOUBD010000084.1, forward strand.
TCCATCTCCTGCGGCAGGCCATAGAGCTGGAGGTACGCTGCTCCGCAGGCGTGGGCCTGTCGCTCCATGACGTCCCTGAGCGGTTGCCCTTCCAGGCTGTAAACGCCTTCGTAGAGGCCGGACGTGATCTTGTCCTGGAAGTCCCGTATGAGGTTCATGACCCAGTCAGGGGCCGTCGTTGGGCTCTCCACCGTTTCTGCCTCCTTCAACCCATTGGCGCCGCCCTGGCCGACGCTGCCCAGTATAGCATCCGGCTGACGCCGGCCGGCGTCCGCCCACCCTTGGACGGTGCTCAGGGCGAGCGGGAAGGGGTGTTGCGCTCGTACACTCCGCCCACCCTTCGAGTGCCTCAGGGCGAGCGGGAAGGGATGTTGCGCTCGTACACTCCGCTCGCCCTTGGACGGTGCTCAGGATGAGCGGGAAGGGGCGGGCGCTAGGCCTCCGCGGCCCTGGCAGCCGCCTTCTGGCCGGAGAACTGCCGCAGCCAAGCCTCTAGCTCCTTGGGCGGCAGGGGCCGGGCGTACAAGAAGCCTTGGGCCATGTCACAGCCCATCTCCCGCAAACGCCGCTGCTGCCCCTCCGTCTCTACGCCCTCGGCGATGACCCGCAGGCCCAAGGACCGGGCAAGGGCCACGATGGTGCCCGCCAGGGAGCTGGCTCCGGCCCCGTCCTTCAGCTCGTTCACAAAGGAGCGGTCGATCTTCAAGAAGTCCAGCGGCAAGCGCTGTAGGTAGCTGAGGGACGAAAAGCCGGTGCCAAAGTCGTCGATCGCCAGGTGCACCCCCAGCTCTTTGAGGCGCCTCAGACGATCCGCCAAGATCTCGCTGTCGTACAATAGAACGCTCTCCGTAATCTCCAGGAGGAGGTCCCTGGGATGGAGGCCGGATTCTCTCAGAGCCGCTGTCACGTCCTCCAAGAGGTTGGGGTCCTCGATCTGTCTGGGCGACAGGTTGACGCTGAGCCCTATGGGCGGCTCCATGCCCAGACGCTCCTGCCACTCCCGCGTCTGGCGGCAGGCCTCCCTCAGCACCCAGCGGCCTATGGGCAGGATGAGGCCGGTCTCCTCGGCGAGAGGGATGAACTCCAGGGGTGGCACCAGGCCCCTCTCCGGGTGCCGGTACCTCACCAGCGCCTCCAGCCCCAGCACCTGCCCGCCGGCCAGGGTGAGGATAGGCTGATAGTGGAGCTCCAACTGCCCCTCATCGATGGCCCGCTGCAGATCGGCCTTCAGCCCCAGGCGGCTTCGCGCCGCCTCGTACATGCCCGGCTCGAACACCTCCGCCCGGTTCTTACCCCGGCTTTTGGCCGCGTACATCGCGGCGTCGGCGTTGCGCAGCAGATCGTCTGGGGATCCCGGCCCGTGCTCGTACGTGGCGATGCCGATGCTGCCGCTGATGGCCACCTGCTGCCCAGCGACGACGAAGGGGGTCTGGAACGCAGACAACAGGCGTCCCGCCACTGCTTTGGCGCGCCGGATCCCGGCATCCTCCAGGAGCACCGCGAACTCGTCGCCGCCGAGCCGCGCGGGGGTGTCCATCTCCCGCAGGCAGCCGCGCAGCCGGACCGCCACCTGCGCTAGCAGCTCGTCGCCGGCGGCGTGGCCCAGGCCGTCGTTGACCGTCTTGAAGTCGTCCAGGTCCAGGAAGAGGACGGAGATGGGCTCTCCGTAGCGCTGGCCCCGGGCCATGGCGTGGGCCAGCCTATCGCGGAAGAGAGACCGGTTGGGCAGGCCGGTCAGAGGGTCGTAGAAGGCCTGCTTAACCAGCTTCTCCTCCAGTTCGCGGCGCTCGGTTATGTCCCTGTAGTTCCCCACCAGGCCCCCTACGTTTGGGTCATGCAGCAGGTTGGTGGCCGTCACCTCCAGCCAGCGCCAGGAGCCACCGGCATGCCGCCCCCGGCAAACGAAGGTGCGGGTGGCTCCGGGCTGCGAAACCAGTGCTGCCATCGCCTGCTGCACGTCCGGCAGATCGTCTGGATGGACGTTGGACAGGCCGTGGGCCCCTAACCGGCCCTCTGGGCCGAGACCCAGCACCCTCTGCACGGACGGGCTCTCGTAGACGATGCGCCCGTTCGCATCCAGCACGACGATAACGTCCGGGGCGTTCTGCACCAGGGAGCGGAAGCGGGCCTCCCTGCGCTCCAGCTCCGCCGCCAGGGCCTTGGCCTCCGCCAGCAGCCTGCGGTTGTCGACGAGGGCCACGATCTGCCGGGCCACCACCAGGAGGGTGATGGCGCCGGCGCCCGCGATGGGCACCCCCGTGCTCTCTGTCAGGTCGTGGGCGTCCGCTGCTACCAGGACCCCGTAGGCCAGAAAGACGGCGGCAAAGGGCAGCAGGCTGGCCCGGGGCCGCGGAGGGTCTTTGGCGTCTTCCAGGCCTGGCCGGCCCGCTCGCCAGTAATGGTATTGGGCAGCGGCGATGAAGAGAAGGTCCCCCAGGGCAAAGAGTTGGTCCGGCCAGCCGCCGTTGTAGTACGTGTCCTGCGCCGACTGATAGGCGAAGAGGACGTCCGCCGCTACCGTGGCCAATAGCCCGGCCTGGAGCAGGGCCAGCGCACCGCCCAGGCCGCCCGCCGGCCGGCGCAGGAGCAAGGTGGCCACGCCGAACATGAGAACGGCGTCGCCGACAGGATAGGCGGCGGACAAGACCGTCGCCGTGTCCAGCCCGCCGCCGGCGGTGATGGGCCGCAGCCCGAAATACCATATGCCGACGGCCGCGCCGGCGAATATCACGCCGGCATCCAGGACGAACTTCCAGCGGTCTCCGCTGCTTTGGGGCGCGGAAGGGAACAGGAGGAGACCGCAGAAAAGGGCCGGATAGCCGGCCAGGTAGGCCGCGTCTGCCGGCGAGGGAAAGGGATCACTGTGCAGGACGATCTCGTACAGAAACCAAAGGTTATCGCCGAGGCCCCAGAGGAGCAGCCCCAAGGCCACGACACGCCAAGCGGCTCGCGTGCGCTTATCGAGGTGGAAACGCCGGCCCGCCCGCCAGGCCAGGAGGGCCGCCAGCGGCAGCATCGGGATGAAGATGGCGTCGGCCACCACGTCCACGGGCTCCTGAGGGGCGCCCGCCAACCAGAGCCAGCCCAGGAAGGCGGCAGTGTACAGCGCCGCGGCCAGCGTGAGCAGGCCGCCCCAATCGCGGCACCAGGAGAGGCATGGCTTCAGGAAGCCGGGCCGCCCCTCGGCGGCAGCCCAGAGGGATGGCCCGTCCAGCCGATCGTATCGCTCTATCATCCGGTCTCGGCCCGCCCCTAGGGGGCATCTCTGTTCCAAAGGTTTGGATGCACCAGGCCGCGGATTCATTACATTTCGTTGGCTGCGTCCGCTCAAGCTGAGGCCCTCGAAGCATGAGCCGTCGTGCCGTTAGGCTCCGCTCACCCTTCGAGTGCCTCAGGGCGAGCGGGAAGGGGTGCTTGGGCGTGTTCGACCCGCTCATGCCGATGCCCCGTAAAGCCCCGCTCAAACTGAGGCCCTCGAAGCATGGACTGCCATGCCGTTAGGCTCCGCTCACCCTTCGAGTGCCTCAGGGCGAGCGGGAAGGGGTGTGGGAGTGTCAGCCCCGAGGCAGCCCGAGACCCCGGATGGCCGCCACGCTGCGCATCACCTCGCTGGTGCCGCCGGCGATGGTCTCGGCCACGCTGAGCTGGTAGTAGCGCTCCACGCGGCCCTTCAGCCGCGCCCATTTGCTCTTGGGATGGAGCTGGCCGTAGAGGCCGAGGAGGTCCATGCCGGTGCGGGCCAGCCGCTGGCCCAACTCTGAGGAGAAGAGCTTGGCGATGGTGGCCTCATAGTTGGGGATCTTTCCAGCCTGTTGCAGCGAGGCCACCCTGTAGGAGAGGAACTTGGCGATATCTATCTCGATGCCCACCTCTACCAAGCGCAGCACCACCTCGCGGCGGCCGAACGAGGGGTTCTCCTTGGCGAAGCGCAGCAGGTCCTCCCAGAACCGCCGGGCCCTGGCCGACCCGGCGATGGAGGACCGTTCGAAGTCCAGCGCCACCGCCAGTTGGTACCAACCCTGGTTCTCTTGTCCCACCAGGTGATCGGCCGGTATGCGCACGTTCTCGAAGAAGACCTCGTTGAACCCGTGGCCGCCGGCCATGTTGATGAGGGGGCGGATGGTGATGCCCGGGGCGTCCATGGGCACGACGAACATGCTGATGCCCTTGTGTTTGGGCGCGTTGGGGTCTGTGCGGGCCGCCAGCCAGCCCCAGTTGGAGCGGTGGGCGCCCGAGGTCCAGATCTTCTGGCCGTTGATCACCCACTCATCGCCATCCCGGACCGCCCTGGTCTGGAGGGAAGCCAGGTCGGAGCCGGCCCCCGGCTCCGAGTAGAGCGTGCACCAGACGTCCTCCAGGCTGGTTATGCGGGGCAGGAAGCGCCTCTTCTGTTCCTCCGTTCCGTAGATCATCAGGCAGGGGCCCACCCAGGCCACCCCCATGTTGAAGCCGGTGGGCGCCCCGGCGTAGGCCATCTCTTCGTTGAACACCACCTGCTGCATGACGCTGGCGCCCAGCCCGCCATACTCTTTGGGCCAAGGAAGGGCCAGCCAATTGCGGGCCGCCAGTTTCTTGTTGAACTGCTTGGCGAATTCGCTCTGGGCGTCGGCGCCCATCTCGGTCTCGGTATCGAACTGCTCCTCCCAACCGGGGGGAAGCTCGGCCTTGAGGAAAGCCCTGACCTCGGCCCGGAAAACTTCTTCCTCGGGGGTAAAGCGGAAGTCCATGGTTGGCTCCTTTGCTGATTTACGTTTGCGTCAGCGTTACAATTGTGAAGCCTGGCACCCCGGCGGGCAAGGGGGTCCGGCCGCGCCTACTCGCCGCCCCTCAGTTTGCCGCTGAGGATCCGGGCGGCGACGTCCCGGAAGACCGCGTGGTCCTGGGCCCCGACGATGGCGAAACGGCCGTTGAATACCACCGTGGGCACCCCCTGCACGGCCGCTTGGCGGGCCCAGTCCATCTGCCTCCGGACCTGCAGCGTGTAGCGGCCTTCAGCCAGGGCCTGTCTCAGCCCCTCGCTCTCAAGCCCGCACTCCCGCGCCAGACGGCCCAGGACCGCTGGGTCGCCTATGTCTTCCTCGTCCTCCCAGTAGGCCCGGAACACCCGCCGGTGGAACTCCCACAGGCGTCCGTGCTCCCGGGCGTACTCCGTCGCCTCATGGGCCTTCTGGGTGTTGGGTACGTGGCACGGGCGCTTCATGCTGATGCCGGCCTCCTGCGCCAGGCGGAGGATGTTCTCCACGTAGCCCTGCGGGTAGCTGCGCCCGGGGTAGGCCCGCTCCCGCGGCAACCCCTCGGCAGGGAGGCCCGGCCTCAGCTCGAAGGCGCAGACGTCGAGCTCCACCGGAAACTCCTCCCTCAGGCGTTCGACCCGCACGAGGCCGATGTAGCACCACGGTCAGATGTAGTCGGAGATGACCAGCAGCCGGAGGGGCTTGGCGGGCTGCGGCCCGCCGGCGCCGCTGTGGCGCTCTACGTCCTGGTCGCCCTCGTAGCCTACGACCCACGATTCCATGGCCGTACCATTATCTCACGGCGAGGGCTGGGCCGGGCAGCAGCCTTAGCTACGCCCCCACGCGGGCCCGGTCCGTGATCCCGGGCACTGGGAAGGCGGAGGCCATCTCCACCACCTGGCGCCTTATCCCTTCGAGGGCCCGCTCATCGTCGCGGCTCTCGATGGCGCGGGCGATGAAGGCGGCGATCTGGCGCATCTCGTCGGGGCCCATGCCCCGGGTGGTGAGGGCCGGCGTGCCCAGCCGGATACCGCTGCCTTGGAGGGGCGGGCGCTCGTCGTAGGGGATCGTGTTACGGTTGACCGTTATGGCCACCTTCTCGCAGACGCGTTCGGCGTCCCGGCCGCTGATCCCCTTGACTCCCACGTCCACGAGCATCAGGTGGTTGTCGGTGCCGCCGGAGACCAGGCGGAAGCCGTGGCGCTGAAGTTCCTCGGCCAGCACCCGGGCGTTCTCGACGATCTGTTCCTGGTAATGGCGGAACTCCGGCCTCAGGGCCTCGCCGAAGCAGACGGCCTTGGCGGCGATGATGTGCATGTGGGGGCCGCCTTGAACGCCCGGAAAGACCGTTTTGTCCACCTGCTGAGCGATCTCCCCCTTGCAGAGGATGAAGCCGCTCCGGGGGCCCCGCAGCGTCTTGTGGGTGGTGGACGTTACGATGTGAGCGTATGGCACCGGCGATGGGTGGAGGCCCGCGGCCACTAGGCCCGAGATGTGGGCCATGTCGGCCATGAGGTAGGCGCCCACTTCGTCGGCGATCTCCCGGGCCCGGGCGAAATCGATGATGCGCGGGTAGGCCGTGGCCCCCGTGACGATGATCCGAGGACGGTGCTCTCGCGCCAGCCGCGCCATCTCGTCGTAGTCGATGCGCTCCGTCTCCCGGTCGACTCCGTAGTGCACGAACCGGTACAGCCGCCCCGAGAAGTTGACTTCGCGCCCGTGGGTCAGGTGGCCCCCCTGCTGGAGGTTCATACCCATGGCCACGTCCCCCGGCTGGATGAGGGCGAAGTAGGCTGCCATGTTGGCCTCGGCGCCGCTGTTGGGCTGCACGTTGGCGTGCTCCGCCCCGAAAAGCTGCTTCGCCCGGGCGATGGCCAGGTTCTCCACCTCGTCCACCACCTGGCACCCGCCGTAGTATCGCTTCCCGGGGTAGCCTTCCGCGTACTTGTTGGTGAGCACCGAGCCCATCGCCTCCAGTACCGCCGCGCTGGCGTAGTTCTCCGAAGCGATGAGCTCTAGCCCCAGGCGCTGCCGGTCCTCCTCCCGCCGGATGATATCCGCCACCTCTGGATCGCTCTGTTCAAGGAAGCTCATGCGCGCAACTCCTCAGAAAGGCTGGGCGGGCAGTGTGACCAGGGGGTGCTCCTTCCAATCGGCACTTGTACCGGGCAGACCGTCGAAGCTGGGGACTGCTCCGCCAAGGGTCACCTTCAGTCTAGGCCGGGCGCCCCCGCCGGTCAATCGCGCCCCCGGTTCAGGGCAGAGGCGGCAGCCGGACGCTGTCCCCCGCCTGGACGCCGTGGGCCTCGAACCACCCCTGGTTGGCTTCGATGGCGTAGCGGTAGGGCTCTGGACTATAGTGCAGGGTCTCGTCCAACGGCCTCATGTCCTGGATGTCGATTACGCGCCCATCCGCCGAGATGAAGGCGATGGACAGGGGGATGAGCGTATCCTTCATCCAAAAGGCGCTGCCGCTATCCTCCGGAAAGACGAAAAGCATGCCTGCGTCTGGGGCCAGCGACGGGCGGGACATGAGGCCGCGTCGGCGCTCCTCTGGCGTCGAGGCCACCTCCACCTCGAGGGCTGACTCGCGGCGGCTGCCAGGGTTGAAGGTGACCGTGGCAGGTGTCGCCCCGCCGCTGGCCACGGGCGGCGCGGGCCCGTTGGAGCAGGCCTGGACCGAGGAAAGGCCCGCGGCCAATGCCAGGAGGGCCGCCATCGCTGGCAAGGCGCACGTCACTGAACGCCCGTTCCTCCGCATCTCAGGTGCGGCGGCGCGAGCCGGCCTCGATGAGCCGTGCCCCCTCGGCGGCCCGTTCCAGGCGCCGCCGGCGGGCCACCGCAGCGAAGAAGCCCACGGCGTGCCGCAGGGGGCCGATCATGCGCATGAAGTCCACGTACGTTATCTCGCCGCGGATGACATGACAGAACAACCGCCAGAACCTGTCGCTACGGCGCATCAAAGCCAAGTAGGGAGGTGGTGCGAAGTGCAAGATCTCTTGAAGCTGGCCCGAAGCGTCTAGCTCCGGTTGCAAGCGCAGGTCCACCGCCCTCTGGTACGCTGTCATGTCCCGTTGCTCGCCGGAGAGGCAGGCCAGGGCCGCCTCCGCCGCCAGACGGGCGCTGGCGAAGGCCATATGGATCCCCTCGCCGGAGAGGGGGTCCACCAGGCCTGCTGCATCGCCTACCAGGGCCGCTGGACCCCGGGCGATGGCGGCGGCCTGGCGGCGCAGAGGCAGGTGGTGCCCCCGCACAGCCTCCAGCGCCGCCGGGTCGAAGCCGTAGCGCCGGCAGAGCTCCGCCAGCTTGGGCCTGAGGGTGAAGGCGGCGTACTTCCAGCCGCCTACGCCGATGTTCAGGTGGTCGCCCTTGGGAAAGATCCAGCCGTAGCCCCCTGCCAGTCCGCCTACGTCCAAACCCACGCGCTCTTGCCACTGGGCGGGCACGCCATCCTTCGGGAGCAGCACCCCCTCCAGGGCGACAGCCTCCTCTCGCAGGGAGGCCAAGGCCAGCGCCAGCCTTACCCGGCTGTACGCGCCGTCCGCCCCTATCAGGACCCGGCTGGTGTACGTCCCGCCGTCCGTGTGCACCGTGACTTGGGGCAACGCCCCGTCGCGTACGTCCAGATCCTCTAGCGCCTCGCCATCGTGAAAGACGGCCCCAGCCTCGGCGGCCCTCTCGGCAAGGAAGGCGTCGAGGCGTGAGCGCTGCGTCATGTAGGTGAGGGGCAGGTGGTAGCGCTTGCGGAAGGCCGGCCCCAAGCGCAGCGAGAAGGTGGCGCCATAGACAGTGCGCTCGATGACAGGGGCTAGGTCTACGTCTTGCAGGGCCGCTGCCCGCACCGTGACACCCCCGCCGCAAGGCTTGTCCCGCGGGAAGGGGCGTTTATCCAGCAGAAGGACAGATGCGCCGCGCTGGGCCAGCAGCCTGGCCGCAGTGCTGCCGGCGGGGCCAGCGCCCACGACGACGACGTCGTATGCCATGACACCTCATCTTCTCTGGGGAAAGGGGCTGGCTACAGTGTAGCACCGGCTCCCCTATGGGAGGCCAGCGGCGCGCATCGCCTCTAGCACAGCGCCGGCCATCACCTTGTACCCGGTATCGTTGGGGTGTATGAGGTCCCGGTAGATATACTGAGATGCCTTCCCCAGGAACAGGGGATAGATATCCACCACCTGGACGCCGGCGGCCTGGCCCTCGGAACGGATGATATCGTTGAGGCCTTCGGGGAAGGGTGTGCCTGGCTCCCCCTCTAGGGCCAGCTTCGCCACCTCGTCTATATTCTGGGAGCCCCCCGAGAACGGGTTGTAGATGGTGAGCAGGAACACTGGGATGTCCGGCGCAGCGTCCTTCAGCCGGGCCAAAGCCTCGTGCAGGTTCGGACCGTATTCGTCCAGGGCCGCCTGGAGACCTGCGACGCATTTGGGGTTGGCGAGACCCTCCGTCAGGTTGGGGCAGACGCCGGGGACCACCAGGTCGAAATAAAGGTTCAGGAGATCGTTGCCGCCGATCTCCAGGGTGATGACGGACACTTCGTTGCCGGGGATGCCATCGGAGCGCCGCCGCTGTATCTCGGAAATCCCCTCGTCCAGCGGCCCTGCCAAGAGGTCGGCGCTGGTGTCTCCGGGCACCCCGAGGTTGATGAGCTCGCTAGCCCCCAGGCCTTTCGCCACCAACGGTACGAAGGCCGTGCTGTCCCGGTCCGAGGCCCCGTTGCCGTAGGAGAGGGAGTCCCCCAGCGCCAGGTAGGTCCCGACTCCCGCCGCGGCCGCTGGCGGCGTCGCGGAAGGCCCGCTGGTCGTCGCCGGCGCCGCAGCTGGAGGGCGGGACGGCGACGGTGGCCCCACCGTCGGCGCCGGCCCGGCCGGCGAGCCGCAGGCCGCCGTCAGCAGGGCTATGGCGAGGGCTGCTGCGAAGGCGCGCATCTGTGCCTTATACGGCTAGGGCCGCCCGGCGGCTTCACGCGTTGGTCCAGGCCACCGCAGCGGCGATCCAGAAGACGGCCTGGAAGAAGACGGCTCCGCTCAAGAGGAGGTAGGCGGCAGCCCGCTCCCTCCACTGGAAGCCCAGGCCCGCCGCCAAGTCCAAGGCCAGGATGGCCGTGGCCGCGGCCGGGATCCTCAGGAACTCCGCGCGGGGCTGGAGCTCCGTGACCGGCCCGATGGGGGGAAACTCGATGGTGATCTCGTTGCTCAAGGTGGGATAGATAGCGAAGACGAATCCCCAAAGGGCGATGTTGAGGGCTATTCCCCCCGCGGCCAGCGCCTGGCCGATGCGATCGGCCCAGATGGGGTGCGCCGCAACGGCAACCCTCTGCACCGGCGGGGCAAGCTCTGGCTTTCCGGCCTCGAGGAAGCGCTGGGCCTCGGCCAGAAAGCGCACGGGATCCCGTGGGCTGAGGCCATAGGTTGCCCCACGGGCCTGCACGTACACCAGCTCCTCCGGGCCCCGGTGGGTGGAGAAGAAGAGGACGCGACCCAGTCCTTCCACTTCGCCCGGCCCGATGTGGTATCCCAGCCAGCTCAGACCGCCCGTGCGCGGCCGGTGCTCGCTCCTGCCGTGCAGCACGCCCGTAACCTGGTCCACCGGCACGAAGTGCTTCACGAAGCCCCAAACGATAGTCACCCCGGTGCGGTCCACGACGTAGCGTAGGCTCAGACACCCGTAGGCCCAGAAGGCGAAGATGCCGGCCAAGACCAGCAACGCCCCTGCCCCAACGAAGGCCAGGAACTGGGCGAAGTCCATCTCCCAGCCAGCGGCTCTCACCAGGAGCGCCAGGGCCAACACTAAAGCTAGGCCGGAGAGGCCAGCGCCGATGCTGGTGCCGATGGCGCGGGGAGGGCGCTCTATGGTTAGGCTTTGACCCTTGAGTAGCAAGGTGTGCACCAGTCGGCGTACTTGGGATTCTTGCCCCTGATGATGTCGAAGTAGAGCCGCACAAGCTGGCCGGTTACGGGGCCCATCTTGCCGCTGCCCACGGGCCGGTGGTCCACCTCCACCACGGGGGTCACGTGGGCCGCCGTGCCGGTCATGAAGCACTCGTCTGCGGTGTATAGCTCCGTCCGGTCGATGTCCCGCTCGACGGTCTCGACCCCCAGCTCCTCGCGGGCCAACGTGATAACGGTGTCCCGCGTGATGCCCACCAGGATGTCCGAAGAGGGCGGCGGCGTGATGAGCCGCCCGTCCTGGACGACGAAGATGTTTTCGCCCGAGCCCTCGGAGACGTGGCCCCGGTCGTCCAGCATGATGGCCTCATCGAAGCCGTTGAGCTGGGCCTCCGTCTTGGCCAGGGCGGAGTTGGCGTAGATGCCAGTGATCTTGGCCCGTGCCGGGATGCCGGTGTCGGCGACCCGGCGCCAAGAGGAGGTGCAACAGCGGGCCCCCTTCTCCAGGTCCAGGTAGGGGCCGAAGGGCGCAATGAACATCAGGAAGTCGGACTCTAGGTCATGCAGCCGGACTCCCAGGACCTCCGAGCTCTTGTAGGCCAGGGGCCGCAGGTAGACGTCCTCCCGGTAGCCGGACATGGCCACGATCTTGGTAGCTATGGCGGTCAGCTCGTCGTTCTCGTAAGGGAAGTCGATGCGCATGATGCGGCAGCTCTTGCGCATTCGCTCGAAGTGCTCCGCCACGCGGAAGAGGTATATCTCCTCCTCTTCCTCGTTCCAGTTGCCGCGGATCCCCTCGAATACCGCCGTGCCGTAGTTGAAGGCGTGGGTCATGATGCCGATCTTGGCCTCGGCCAACGGCATGAATTGCTTTTTGAAGTAGGCATGCGGCGTAGCCATGGGGGCACTCCCTTCTGCAGAGGTTGTTGAACATTATAGAAGCGCCTCTGAGGCGAGGCAACTGAGCGAACCTGCGCCCAAGGGGGCGGCGCCGGCCGCTACGTGCCGTGGCGCGTGGGGCCGCCCTGCCCTCTGGCGGCCGCCTCTACAAGGGGTCCCCGGCCGCGCCGCCGCAGGGCCTCCAGCTCCTGGAACATCTTCAGCCCCTTGCGAGTATCGCTGGCCACGCGAGCGGGGTCATGGTTGTTCACCCGCCGCCGGAAGAGCCAATAGGTGAACTCGTTCAGGTCTGAGAGGCTGAATTCGCTGTCTGGCGGCAGCTTCTTCTCCTTGCGGAACTCCTCCAAGAGGGCCAGCCGGCCGAGGCCGTAGAGCCGGCTGAATACCTCGTCATCTATGTGGCCGTTCTCCCAGACCCGGGACAAGCGCTCCTTGCGGACGTCCCGGAGGACGGCCAACTGTAGGGCCTGCTCCACCCGGACGCCGTAGACGAAGTTCAGGTGGGCCCGGTACTTGGCGCCCAAGAGAGGCCGTAACTCCTCGTCATCCAAGTCCAGCGGGATCCGGCCGTGGAAGAGGAGCGCCTCGGCCTCATCCTCTGGCACCAGCCCGTCCAGCTCGCCCAAGAGGCGCTCGGCCAGGAGCAGCCAGTCGAAGGCCTCGCCGCCCACGAGGTAGCGGAAATCGCGGCCGGCCAGCCGCTCCTCGGGCAGGGGCCAGAGGCGTATAGCTTCCAGCAAGGCGTAGAACCAGTGCCGCCGGCCCGCCGCCACGGTGGCGCGCAGAGCCAGAATGACCCTCTCGGCTTCGGCGGTCAGGGCCGGGTCAGGCTTGGGGCGTCGTCGAGGCATGGGACTGGCAGTATCGTTGGATGGGCACTATGGCGACGGGGGCCGGGGCGTCCGCGCACTCACGCTACCATCCCTCCCGCGCCGTGGCACTTCTTGTACTTCTTGCCGCTACCGCAGGGGCAGGGGTCGTTGCGCCCCACCTTACGGCCCACAGTGGCGGCTGGCGCCCGGCGGCTGCTGACAGCGGCGCCCCGTTTCGGGTCCGGCGTCTCCTTGGCCGGGCCCGATTCCACGGTCTGTCTGGGGGGCTGGGGCGTGGCCACGGCCTGGGGCGCAAGGGTCACATGGAATATCTGCCGCACCACGTTCTGGCGTATGTGCTCCGTCAATTGCTGGTACATGTCGTGGGCTTCGCGCTTGAACTCCACCAAGGGGTCGCGCTGGCCGTAGCCGGTCAGGCCGATGCCCTGGCGCAGCTCTTCCAAGGCGGTCAAGTGGTAGACCCAGAGGCGGTCAATGGTGCCCAATAGGATGAGCCGCTCCAGGGTGCGCATCTTCTCGGCGCCCAGCTCCTTTTCCTTCGCCTCGTAGGCGGCGTGGGCGTGGTTGATGATCTCCTCCACGAGGGCGTCCGGATCGGCACGGCGGATGTAGCTTTCGGTGAGGTGCGAGGGGATGGGCATGATGGCCTTGAGCTCGGCCAGGAGGCTGGGGATGTCCCAGTCCTCAGGCTGGTCCCCCGGCGCGAAGGCGTCGAAGACCCGCTCGATCTCTTCGTCGATCATGTTGAGGACGTTGGCCTTGAGGTCCGCTCCCTCCAGGATCTTCCGCCTCTCGGTGTACACCATGTCCCGGTGGCGGTTCATGACGTCGTCGTACTGGACGACGTGCTTGCGGATGTCGAAGTTGTAGCCCTCCACCTTGGTCTGGGCCTGTTCGATGGCCTTGGAGACCATGCCGCTCTCCAGGGGAGTATCTTCGTCCATGCCCATGCGGCCCAGCAGGTTGGGCACCCACTCGGGCGAAAAGCGCTTCATCACGTCGTCATCGAAGGAGACGAAGAAGCGGGAGCTGCCGGGGTCTCCCTGTCGCCCCGCGCGGCCGCGGAGCTGGTTATCGATGCGCCTCGCCTCGTGGCGCTCCGTCCCTACGATGTGCAGGCCGCCGGCTGCCACCACCCGTTCGTGGTGCTTCTGCCAGATCTCCCGGGCCTCCCGGCGTATGGCGTTCGCCTGCTCCTCCGAAGCGGACACCAGGTCGATGCCCCGTTGCCGCGCTAACTCCTCCGCCAAGCGCTCCGGGTTGCCGCCCAGGATGATGTCGGTGCCCCGGCCCGCCATGTTGGTGGCGATGGTTACGGCGCCGTAGACGCCGGCTTGGGCCACGATGTGCGCCTCTCGCTCGTGCTGCTTGGCGTTGAGCACCGCTGGCTCCTTGAGGGGACATACCTGGTGGTAAGAGCCGCAGTCAGCCAACCGGCAGGTGGACAAGCGCTTCAGCATGTCCGCCAGCCGCTCAGAGTTCTCGATGGAGACCGTACCCACCAGCACCGGGCGCCCCTCAGCGTGGGCGTCCTCGATCTCCTGTACTACGGCCCGGAACTTACCCTCTTCCGTCCGGAAGATGACGTCCGGATAGTCCTCCCGGATCATCGGGCGGTGGGTAGGGATGACGATGACGTCCAGGCCGTAGATCTGGTGGAACTCTTCCCGCTCCGTCCAGGCCGTGCCTGTCATGCCGGCCAGCTTCTTGTAGAGACGGAAGTAGTTCTGGAGGGTGATGGTGGCGTAGGTGACGCTCTCCCGCTGGATCCGGACTCCCTCTTTGGCCTCGACTGCTTGGTGCAGGCCGTCGGACCAGCGGCGGCCGTACATCAGGCGGCCCGTGAACTCATCCACGATGATGACCTCGCCGTCCTTGACCACGTAGTGCTGGTCCCGGTGGAAGAGGCAGTGGGCCCGGAGGGCGGCATCCAGGAAGCGGGTCAGCCGGTAGTTTCTGGGATCGTAGAGGTTCTTGATGCCCAGGGCCTTCTCTACCTTGTCGGCCCCCTCCTCGGTCAGCGACACCGCCCGGTGTTTGTGGTCGATGGTGTAGTCGACGTCGGGCGTCAGGCGGGGTACGATCCGGGCGAAGGTGCGATAGATCTCTTCGGTTTCTTCCGCTGGCCCGCTGATGATGAGAGGCGTGCGGGCCTCGTCGATGAGGATGCTGTCCACCTCGTCGACTATGGCGTAATTATGAGGTGTGTCCCTGCGCTGGACTACTTGCGAGAGGTCCGTCACCATGTTGTCCCGCAGGTAGTCGAACCCGAACTCGTTGTTGGTGCCGTAGGTGATGTCAGCGGCGTAGGCGTCCCGCCGGGTTACGGGCGCCAGGTAGCGGAGGCTGGGGTTGTCCAGGTTGGCGGACGGGTCATAGAGGTAAGCGGAATCGTGCTGGAGTACGCCTACGGAGAGCCCTAGCGAGTGGTAGATGGGGCCCATCCACTGGGCGTCGCGCTTGGCCAGGTAGTCGTTGACGGTCACGAGGTGGGCGCCGCGGCCCTCCAGGGCGTTTAGGTACAAGGGCAAGGTGGCCACCAACGTCTTGCCTTCGCCTGTCTTCATCTCGGCGATCTTGCCTTGGTGCAGTACCACGCCGCCCAGGAGCTGGACATCGAAATGGCGCAGCCCGATCCGCCGGCGGGATGCTTCCCGCACCGCGGCGAAGGCCTCAGGCAGGATGTCGTCCAGGGTCTCGCCCTCGGCCAAGCGTTGCCGCAGGTACGGGGTCTTGGCGGCGAGTTCGGCGTCGCTCAGGGCGGCGAACTCCTCCTCCAGATCGTTGATCTCGGCTACGATGGGCCAGAGCTTGCGCAGCTCCTTCTCGTTGTAGTCGCCGCCCAGGGCCTTCTTGATGATCCCTAATACCATGCTCGGACCTTTCTTGCGCCGGCCCTCAGCCAGCGTTTGACCCCCTGGCTATCTGTTCCCGGGACCCGGCGCTCCGTATCTATGATAGCAGCTTAGCCGCTGGGCCGGCCGGCGAATGGATGGATTCAATCGCCCGGGGAAAGACCCTCTAGGTGCTGGGCTACGGGGGCGGAACCCGGCAACCCGGAGGCCCATCGCCCGGCGCTCTACTTGCCGTTGAAGAGGGCGCCCACGGACTGGCCGGTGTGGATGCGGCGGATGGCTTCCCCCAGCAGTGGGGCCACCGACAGGACCGTCATGTTGGGCAGGCGCTTGTGGGGCGGGATCGGGATGGTGTCCGTGAACACCAGCTCGCGCAGGGGCGCTCCTTCGATCTTCTGGACGGCGTTGCCTGAGAGGATGGCGTGGGTGGCCGAAGCGTAGACCGACTGCGCGCCATACTTGATGACGATCTCGGCCGTGGCCACCAGGGTACCCCCGGTGTCGACCTCGTCGTCGACGATGAGGGCGGTGCGGCCTTGGACGTCGCCGATGACGTTGACGGCCTCCACCCTCTGTTCGTTGCCGATTCGCCGCTTCTCCACGATGGCCAGGGGCACGCCAAGGCGGTCTGCCATGTGGCGGGCGCGTTTGGCATCACCCACATCGGTGGCCACTACCGTCAGGTTTGGTATCCCCTTCCCGCGGAAGTAATCGGCCAGGATGGAAAGGGCCGTCAACTCGTCCACCGGGATGTTGAAGAAGCCCTGGATCTGCCCGGCATGCAGGTCCATGGTCAGTATGCGGTCGGCCCCCGCTGTCTCCAGGAAGTTGGCGATGAGGCGGGCGGTTATGGGCACCCTCGGCTGGTCCTTCTTATCGCTGCGGCCGTAGGGGTAGTAGGGGATGACGGCGGTGATGCGACCGGCGGAGGCGCGGCGGGCGGCGTCGATCATGATGAACAGCTCCATGAGCCTGGTGTTGACCGGGGAGCTGATGGGCTGGACCAGGAAGACGTCCCTGGCCCTTATGTTCTCGCAGAAGCGGACGAAGATGTTCTCATTGGAGAACTCAAACACCTCGCACTGGCCCAGAGGCATGTCCAGGTAGCCGCAGATGGCCTCCGCCAGCGCGGGGTGAGCATTCCCGGTGAAGACCTTAAGGCCCTGGAAAAGGGGTACGTCAGTCACGTCGCAAGCCCGTCTCAATATATGACGCTGGCGGCGCAAGAGACAACCCGCCAGGGTTCCGTCATCCCGCCTCTCCCTCTGTCATCCCGACCGAAGCGGAGGGATCCCCGGCAGCCCGGCGCCGGCCACCGAAGGAGGCCCGCGACCCGGCGCGCCCGCCCCGCTGCGCCAGCCCGCTGTGCCTTTACTCCGCCGCATCGCGTTACCCACGCACCGCATCCACCAACCCGCGGGCACCGCGTGTCCCAAACCCCGTCATCCCGCCCCGTCATCCCGCCTCTCCCTCCGGCATCCCCCTCTCTCTGTCATCCCGACCGAAGCGGAGGGATCCCCGGCAGCCCGGCGCCGGCCCTTACGACACCGCCGGCGACCCAGGCGGGGCCTCGGTCCGAAGAGCAGGCCAGTCTGCGGCGAGGTCCAGGAACCTGGGGTTCAGCATCTTGATTAACCGGATCTTCTTCTCTCGCCGCCACGGCTTGAGCTGCTTCTCCCGTTCGATGGCCGCCCGGACGTCGTTCGTAGACTCGAAATACACCAACCGGTTGAGCCGGTAGCGAGCCGTGAACTCGCACAGTCCTGCCTTGTGCTCAGCCACCCGGCGATAGAGGTTATTGGTAACGCCGACATAGAAGGTGCCGCAGCGGCCGGTCATGATGTAGACGTAGTACTGGCGCCTCATCGGCTCCGAGTCTCAGGTGTCTGGGCGCGGGTGACAAGGGGCAAATGGCACAGCGGGCAGAAACCGTGGGGCAGCGCCTATGGCTGGGGTCACGGGCCTCCTTCGGCTGCCAGGGTTAGGCTGCGACGGATCCCTCCGCTTCGGTCGGGATGACAAAGAGAGAAGGGTCGGGATGACAGGGAGGGAGAGTCGGGATGACAAGGAGAGGAGGGTCGGGATGGCATGGAGCGAAGGATGGCATGAAGCGAAGGATGGCATTCGGCGCGCCGAAGCCGGCGCGAGGGACGCGGCGCGCCGGGCGGGCGCGCTGCGGGCCGCTTTCGGCTGCCATGGTTGGGCTGC
>DAOUBD010000085.1:0-3999 GCA_034432935.1 Dehalococcoidia bacterium
GTCTGCATGGGGGACATGTGTTTCGGAGCGACGATGGGGATCTATCTGACCGCTGAGGACGCCAAGGACACGGATTTCCTGGTGGTGCTGCTGGCGCGGGCCATTGGGCTGGGGGAGGCCTACAAATGACCGGCGGGAACGCCCCGCTAGGCGCCCCGCTCTTCCCAGTAGCGCGCCAGCCGGGCCAGCGTCCGTACGGCGCGTTCGACGCTAGGGTAGAGGGCGACCCCCGCCTGCGCCAGCTTCTCCCGCGCCGCTGAGGCGATCCTCCAGCGCTCCTCGTCCGGATAGTCCGAGGGGCCCAACACCACGGCGAAGGGCTTGGTGGTCTTGCCGGCCACATCCACGAAGCGCTCCGCAACCCGGCCGACGATGCGCTCGGGGTCGGGCCGTCCGAAAGCCCATGGCTCGCCCACGTTGGCCAGCAGGATGTCGACGCCAGGGCTCTCGCTGAGCCACTCCAGCACTTGGGCCCCGCCCAGGCCGCTCCCCGCCAGGATGGACTGATCTACCGGGTTCGTGACCCATCCCGCCAGGCCCGGGGCCCGCTCCGCAATCTTGGCCTCGACATCCGGCGGCAGGGGTGGTACTGAAAGTCCCAGCTCCTCGCACAGGTCGGCCGTGAGCACCGAGCGCCCGCCTCCAGCGCCCACCATCGCCAGGCGGCGTCCGGGGCGTGGTTTCAGGTACGCAAGGCCGATCAGGAGGTCTATGAGCTCCTCCGCAGTGTCCGCCGGGAGGGCGCCGGCCTGGGCCACGGCCGCGCGCCAGACGTCGCCGGCGCCGGCCAGGGCCGCGGTGTGGGACGAGGCGGTGCGGGACCCAGCCCCCGTGCGGCCACCCTTAAGCGCCACTACCGGCTTGGCGGCGGCAGCCCGTTTGAGGGCGGCCAGAAAACGGCGCCCATCGCGCACGCCTTCGATGTAGGCGCCGATGACCCGCGTCCCAGCGTCGGCGGCCAGGTAGTCCAGGAAATCGGCCTCGTTGAGGTCCAGGGCGTTGCCGTAGCTGATGGCCTTGGAGAAACGGAAGCCCCTCGCTCCGGCAAAGTGGGTCAGTTCGAAGAGGAGGTTCCCGCTCTGGGAGAGGAAGCCGATGGGGCCGGACTCGCGGGGCATGTCGGTACGGAAGGAGAGTCCGCCTGCCGGGTAGAGGAGCCCCATGCAGTTGGGCCCGATGAGCCGCACTCCGGCGCGCCGGGCAGCCTCCAGCAGGCGCCCCTCGAGCTCGGCGCCCTCGGGCCGGCCGGTCTCACTGAAGCGGCCGGTAAAGAGTTGCAGGGCCAGGACGCCCTTGGCACCGCAGTCTTCCACCAGCCCTAGCACGCTGGTGTTGGGCACGCACGAGATGACCAGGTCTACCTCGCCGGGCACGTCCCGCAGCGAGGCGTAGGTCTTCAGCCCGAGGATATCGTGGGTCTTCGGATTCACCGGGTAGATGGGCCCCCGGAATCCGGCCTCCAGGAGCGCCCGAACGTAGTCGTGCCCCGGGGTATCGGGGTTGGCTGAGGCGCCGGCTACGGCGATGGCCCGGGGGTGGAATATGGCGTCGATGAGGCGCTGGGTGTCAGCCGTCACGGCACGAGGGTACTAGGCGCTGCGCCGTTGGGACAAGGATGGGGCTACGGCGCGAGGGGCGCCTGGAGGGCCCGCGGAAGGCCGCCCTCGTAGGCCTCGCGCATCTCTTCCAACGCCAGATCGATGGGCCCTAGCCTCAGTCGCGGCTCGGCGGTTACCCGGCCGACGAAGGCGAAGGGCACGTTCAGGCCCCGGACGATCTCTTCCAGGACGGGACGTTTCTCAGGGGGGATCGATACGATGATTCGGGACTGGGCCTCGCCGAAGAGAGAGGCGTCAAGCCGCGGTCCCAGGATGGCCCCCGAGGCGTCCAGCCCTTTGCCGCCGGCCAGGCACATCTCGGCCAACGCGATAGCCAGGCCGCCGTCGGAGCAGTCGTGGCAGGCGCTGGCAGCCCCTTGGCGGATGATGGCCAGGGCTGCCCTCTGCACCCGCGCCTCCAGGGCCAGATCGAGGTGCAGGGCGCCTCCCACCAGACCGTGCAGCTCCTTGAGGTATTCGCTGCCCCCCAGGGCCGCCAGCGGTTGTTCCAGCGCTGACCCCAGCACGAACACCTCGTCGCCCTCGTTGGCAAACCCCGGGTGGCAGTGGGCGGACACATCGTCCAGGATGCCCAGCATTCCTATAACGGGTGTCGGGTACACCTCCTGGTCTCCCGTCTCGTTGTAGAGGCTCACGTTGCCGGAGATGACGGGCGTCCCCAGCGCAAGGCAGGCCTCGGCGATTCCGTGCACCACCGCCTGCATCGTGTAGTAGACGTCCGGCCGCTCGGGGTTGCCGAAGTTCAGGCAGTCGGTGACGGCGACAGGTTGGGCCCCGGCGCACACCACGTTGCGGGCCGCCTCAGCTACAGCGATGGCGCCGCCGGTGTAGGGGTCGATGTAGCAGTAGCGACCGTTGCCGTCGGTGGCCAGGGCGATCCCCCGGCGTGTCCCCTTTACCCTCAAGACCGCGGCGTCGGCCCCGGCCTCGATGACCGTGTTGGAGAGAACGCTCTGATCATACTGGCGATAGACCCAACGCTTGCTGGCGATGTTGGGGGAGGATAACAGGGTGAGGAGGCAGGCGCCCGCCTCTGCCGGCGCTATGTCGGCAACGCCAGACAGGTCCAGGTTCTGAAGCTCAAAAAGGATTTGGCCGGGCACCCCCTCCCGCGTGTATTCGGGGGCCTCCGCTAGCACCTTGACCGGCAGGCAGGCGACCTCGCGGCCGCCGTCCAGCACGCGCACCATGCCGTCGCCGGTAACCTGGCCGATTATGGCGCAGGGGACCTCCCAGCGCTCGAAGAGCTGGGCCACGTCGTCCTCGTGCCCCTTGCGGACTATGATGAGCATGCGCTCCTGGGACTCCGAGAGCATGACCTCGTAGGGGGTCATCCCTTCCTCGCGGCGCGGGACTTTGGCCACGTCGATGACGAGCCCCGTGCCAGCGCGGGCGGCGGACTCGACGCTGGACGCCGTCAGGCCGGCGGCCCCCAGGTCCTGGATGCCGGCGATCCAGTCGCGGTGGTTGTGGGCCAGGTCCAGGCAGGCCTCGAGCAGCATCTTTTCCAGGAAAGGGTTGCCCACCTGCACCGCCGGCCGCAGCTCGTCGAAGCGGGCATGAGGGTCGGTGCGGGAGGCGAGGCCGGAGGCCCCGTGGATGCCGTCGCGTCCGGTGTCCGCGCCCACCAGCATGAGGGTGTTGCCGGGTCCCTCCGCCTTGGCGCTGATGAGCCCATCGGCCCGCACCACGCCCACGCACATGGCGTTGACCAGGGGGTTGGCGGAGTAGGCGTCCTCGAAGTAGACCTCGCCGCCGACGGTGGGGATGCCCAGGCAGTTGCCGTAGCCCCCGATGCCGGAGACGACGCCGGTGAAGAGATAACGGTTCCGCCGGTAGGTCTCGGGGCTCATTTTCGACGCGCCGCTAGCTTCGGTCCTGGGCGGCGCGATGGGTCCAAAACGAAGGGAGTCCAGGATGGCGATGGGGCGTGCCCCCATGGCGAAGATGTCGCGTACGATGCCGCCGACGCCGGTGGCCGCTCCCTCATAAGGCTCGATGGCGGAGGGATGGTTGTGGGACTCGATCTTCATCACAACGCAGAGGCCATCGCCAATGTCGACGGCGCCGGCGTTCTCGGCACCCCGGCGGGTAAGGACGTATGCGCCTTCGGCTGGCAGCAGGCGCAGCAAAGGCTTCGAGTTCTTGTAGCCGCAGTGTTCGCTCCATAGGGCGCCGAACATGCCGAGTTCCACTTCGTTGGGCTCCCGGCCCAGGCGCTCCACGATGAGCTCGTACTCAGCCCGAGAGAGAGCGATGGTGTCTAGGACGGACTGCTCGATGGGCATGCCGGCCACAGCATACCAAGGCATATGGGGCCAGGACAAAGCCTTGGGCGCCACCGCAGATTCAACCGCGCGGCAGGAGATGGGGGTTGGCG
>DAOUBD010000086.1:0-18346 GCA_034432935.1 Dehalococcoidia bacterium
TCACCCCGTCCAGTACCGCCTGGCCGCCGTAATAGACGCGTCGTCCCGCCATGGTTCAGCCCCGCAATACGAGAATCGGGCCGGAGGGTCCCCGGCCCGACGTGGCAGCTGTCCTCAGGGGCGCTACTTCATGCCGTAGCGGCGTTTGAAGCGCTCCACCCGGCCGGCGGTGTCCACTATTCGCTGCTCTCCGGTAAAGAAGGGGTGGCAGCGGCTGCACACCTCGACCCGCAACTGCGGCTTGGTGGCGCGGGTCTGCCAGGTGTTGCCGCAGGCACAGTGGACCGTCGCCTCGACGTACTGTGGGTGTATCTTCGCCTTCATCCTCGTCTCTTTTCTGGGTCCAAGCGGCCAACGGTCATCAGGCCTCGGCCAGGACGCTCACCTTCTTGCGCCCCTCTTTGTTGTAGGGAGCAAACTTTACGCGGCCGGCCGTGAGGGCAAAGATGGTGAAATCCCGGCCCATGCCCACGTTCACGCCCGGGTGTATGCGGGTGCCCCGCTGTCGCACGATGATGGTGCCCGGCAGGACGAATTCGCCATCGAAGCGCTTGACGCCCAGGCGCTGGCCCTTGGAATCCCGGCCGTTCTTGGCGCTGCCACCACTCTTCTTGTGAGCCATCTCTCATCACTCTCCCGTGTCTGCGGCCTCCGCCGGGGCGGCCTTCTTGGCCCTCGGGCGGCGGGCTGGTTTGGGTGCCACATCCGCCTCTGGGGGCGTCTCCGCACTCGCCTCGGCAGCCTCCGTCTTGGCAGGGCGGCGGGCCCGAGACCGTTTGGCCGGCGCCTGCGCCTCGCCCTCGGCAGCCGCAACCTGCGGCTCCGGGGTTTCGGCCTCCACGGGCGTCGGCGCCTCTGTCTCTGCCCTCCCCTTCGCCGGCGCGGGGGCGGCTGCCTTACCGGCGGCCCGGCGCGGCTTCGCCGGCGGCTCGTCCGCCTCCGGCGCGGAGGTCAGGATCTCGCGTATGGTCAGGCGCGTGAAGTCCTGGCGGTGGCCCATGCGCCGGCGGTATCGAGTCTTGTTCTTGTATTTGAAGATGCGGATCTTGTCGCCCCGGAGGTGCTCGACCACCTCGGCGATGACCCGGGCGTTCTGCACCTGGGGGGCGCCCACGTGCACGCCGCCGTCCCCGGCGACGAGAAGCACGTCCCGGAGCTCGATGGTGGAGCCCGGTTCGGCCTTGAGCCTATCGACGTCCAGGGTCTGGTTTGGCTCTACCCTGTACTGTTTGCCGCCCGTGCGGACTATGGCGTAGATGGTTCTCCTCCTCAGGCGTAGTTAAGGGCCCGCTGGCAGGGCAGGCCCAAAGATGGATTCTAAGCCCCGCCCGTCCCTGTGTCCAGCCTCTAACGTTACGGCAAGGGCCCGTCCAGGCGGGACGGGGCCTCCCAGGCCAGGCCAGGCTTCGGCGGGCTGACGGGCTTCGGCGGCTCCGCCGCTTCCGGGGCGGCCGGCGCGGGGGCGGGTCCCCTGGGGGCCGGCGCCTTGGCCGCGCCCGAGAGCACCGCCGTCAAGGCCTCGCCCTCGATGGTCTCTTCCTCTAACAGGGTGTTGACGATGGCGTCCAGCCGGTCGCGATTCTCGGTGAGGATGCGCTTGGCGGTGTGGTAGGCCTTGTCTATGATCTGGCGCACCTCTTCATCGATCTCCTCCGCCACCTTCTCGCTGTAGTTGCGCTGTTCGGAGATCTCGCGGCCCAGGAACACGAGCTCCTCCTTGCGGCCGAAGGTGCGGGGCCCCAGGCGTTCGCTCATGCCCCACTGGGTGACCATCTGGCGGGCCAGACGGGTGGCGCGCTCCAGGTCATCCTGGGGGCCCGTGGTGGACTCGCCAAACACCAGCTCCTCGGCCACAAGCCCGCCCAGGGTGGCCGCCAGCATGTCCTGGAACTGAGACCGGGAGTACAGGTGCCGGTCTTCCTCGGGGAGAAAGCGGGTGAAGCCTCCGGCCATGCCCCGGGAGACGATGCTGATCTTGTAGGGCGGGTCAGCGTTGGGCAGCATGTAGCCCACCAGGGCATGCCCCGCCTCGTGGTAGGCGATGATCTCGCGCTCCTTCTTGCTGATGACGCGGCTGCGGCGCTCCGGCCCGGCGATAACCCGGTCGACGGCCTCGTCGAACTCCATCATCGTTATCTTCTTCTTGCCGCGGCGCGCCGCCAGGATGGCCGCCTCGTTGACCAGGTTGGCCAGGTCGGCGCCCGAGAAGCCCGGTGTCTGCTTGGCGATGGTGTCCAGGCTGACATCGCTGTCCAGGGGCTTGCCCTTGGTGTGGACCTCCAGGATCGCCTTCCGTCCCTTGATGTCCGGGCGGTCCAACACGACCTGGCGATCGAAGCGCCCCGGTCGCAGGAGGGCCGGGTCCAGAATGTCGGGCCGGTTAGTGGCGGCTACGACGATGACGTTGGTGTTGGTATCGAAGCCGTCCATCTCCACCAGGATCTGATTCAAGGTCTGCTCCCGCTCGTCATGGCTGCCGCCCAAGCCGGCGCCCCGGTGGCGGCCCACGGCGTCGATCTCGTCGATGAAGACGATGCAGGGTGAGTTGCGCTTCGCTTGGTCGAAGAGGTCGCGCACGCGGGAGGCGCCAACGCCGACGAACATCTCCACGAACTCTGAGCCGCTGATCGAAAAGAATGGGACGCCGGCCTCACCGGCGACGGCCTTGGCCAGGAGGGTTTTGCCGGTGCCGGGGGGGCCGACCAAGAGGACGCCCTTGGGGATGCGGGCGCCCAGGGCGGCGAACTTCTCCGGGAACTTCAGGAACTCTACGACCTCTTTCAGCTCTTCCTTGGCCTCGTCCACTCCAGCCACATCCAGGAAGGTCACGCTGGGCCGTGTACCGCTGAACATGCGGGCCCGGCTCTTGCCGAAGTTGAGCGCCTGGTTGTTGGAACCCTGGGCCTGGCGCAGGAAGAAGAACAGAATCGCCACAATGAAAAGGACGGGCAAGAACTGAAGGAAGAGCCCGAGGATGTTGCCCCACTGGCTCGGCTCCTTGATCTCGATCTTCGGGAACTGCTCTGGCTGGAGGCCGGCGTCCTGGAGGATCTGACGAACGGTGTCGCCCTCCTCCATCTTGGTCTTGTAGGTGGTGTCGTCGCCCCGCAGCTTATAGGTGAGATCCGGAGCGTCCACCTGGACGCTGACCACGTCGCCGGCCTTGGCCTCGGCCACAAAGTCCGTCAGGCTCTGCTGAACCTTGTTGCCGCTGGTGTCTTGGAAGACCGTGAAAACAATGGCCACGATGGCCACCAAGATCAGCAGGTAGATGAAGCTATTTCGCAGCCAGCGTCCGTACATCAGCCTTCTTCTTCCCCTTAAGATGAGTTTGGGTAGGTCCGGGACCTACCCATCACCCGCATCGATTATACCATACCCCCCGGCCCCGCTTGGCCCCATCTACAGGGACGGCTCCTTAGGCCATGCAGTTACACCCGGCCTATTCAGGCTCGGAGGCCAGCTTGCCTGACTGCGCCCAGTTCTCCCGGGGGATGTCCTCGAAGATGACGATGGTCGCCTCCGGGGTGGTGTGGGCTATGTTGACCATGGCCTCGGTGATGACCCGGGCCAGCTCTTTCTTCTGGGCTATCGTACGGCCGGTCCACATCTCTACCCGGACGATGGGCATCTCGCTCCTCCTCTCGACGCCAAGGCTTGTCCCTGCCGCTCCTTCCCCAACTTAGTGCGGTCGCGGCACGATGTCAATAACAAGTGATAACGCGCCTACGCATATTGACACGCACCATCGAGGGCACTACCATTGCCCCAGCGCGATGGGAGAAGCCCCGACCCTCAACGTGGAACGGGTGCACTGGCGCCAGGGGGTCCAGCTGGTGGCGGGCGTGGACGAGGTGGGCCGGGGACCGTTGGCCGGGCCCGTGGCCGCCGGGGCCGTGATCCTGCCGAAGGGTGTCCGGGCGGCGGGGAGTTACCGCTGGCTGGCCGAGGTCCGGGATAGCAAGCAGTTGCCGCCAGCGGCCCGGGAGGACCTGGCCGGCTTGATCTGGCGGCACGCCCTGGGGGCGGCGGTGGCCTTCGTCTCACAGGACGCCATCGACCGGATAGGCATAGCTGAGGCGGCGCGCCAGGCCATGCTGGCAGCCGTAGCGCAACTGAGGGTGCGTCCCCAACACCTCCTCATCGATGCCTTCCGCCTGCCAGCCTGCTCCTTGCCCCAGACCGCCATCGTGGGCGGCGACGCGACGTGCCTGTCCATCGCCTGTGCCTCCGTCATCGCCAAGGTGGCCCGCGACCGCCTGATGGTGTGCCACGACTCCGAGTATCCGGGATACGGCTTCGCTGCCCACAAGGGCTACGCCACGCCGGAACACCTGAGGGCCCTGCGGGAGCTGGGCCCCTGTCCTCTGCACCGGCGCTCCTTTTCGCCCATCCGGGAGATGATCCAGAGTCCGGCTCCGGTATAATCATCCCTGATACCCGCTGCCTGCTAGAACGAGAGGAGAGCGCCCCATGCCCACTGTCAACACGGTCTCCGGCCCCGTGGACACGGCCGAACTAGGCTTCACCCTTATGCACGAGCACATCATCGTCCAGTCCCCGGGCGTCTACGTCAACTTCCCCGTCTTCGACCGCGCCGCCGAGATCGAGTCGGCAGCGCAAAAGCTGCGGGACGTCCAGGCCCGTGGCGTCCGCACGTTGGTGGACCTGACGCCGGGAGACTGGCGGGATATCCCGTTGGTCAAGGAGGTTGTGGCCCGCAGTGGGATGCAGGTGATTGTGGCCACGGGCGTCTACTGGGAGGTACCCCACTATTTCCGCGCGATGAGCGGCCGGAGCGTGGAGTTCATAGCTGAACTTTTCGTGAAGGACATCACTGAGGGCATTATGGACACGGGGGTGAGGGCCGGCATCATCAAGTGCGCCACGGATGCGCCCGGCGTCACTCCCGACGTCGAGCGGATCCTGCGGGCTGCCGCTAAGGCCCACCGCGCCACGGGTGTGCCCATCTCCACCCATACTCACGCTGCGAGCCGGGTAGGGCTGAAGCAGCAGGACGTGTTCGAGAGCGAGGGCGTGGACCTGCGCCGGGTCATCATCGGCCACAGCGGTGATTCGGATGACCTGGGCTATCTGAAGACGATGATGGACAGGGGCAGCTACATCGGGATGGACCGCTTCGGCATCGATATGTTCCTGCCTACCGATAGGCGTGTCGCTACCATCGCCAAGCTCTGCGATATGGGCTACGCTGGGCAGATGGTGCTATCCCACGATGCCGCCTGCCATTTCGGCTGGGCAGATGCCATGCTCCTTCCTCAGGTGATGCCCAACTGGCACTTCAACTTTATCCCGGACCGGGTGATACCAGAGCTCCTGGCCGCCGGGGTCACCGAGGAGCAGGTGCGGATGATGACGGTCGATAACCCGCGGCGGATCTTCGAGGCCCAGGGCCCGTACTAAGGCGATGCCCACGCCGAGGCGGCGCCTGGGAGACCTGGGGGAGCGCCTGGCCGAGAGGCACCTCTTGGCAGCGGGATATCGCATCTGTGAGAAGAACTTCCGGACGCGCTGGGGGGAAGTCGACATAATAGCAGAGCGGGATGGCGTCCTGGTGTTCGTGGAGGTACGTACTCGCCGGGGTGATCAGCTAGGGACCGCGGCCGAGTCCTTGACGGCCGCGAAGAAGCGCAGGCTGGTGGCCCTAGCCGAGGCCTACGGCCAGGGGCAGGAGGGCTTGCCCGAGGGGCGGCGCATCGATGTTATCGCTGTGGACCTGACGGCGGGAGGGCGCCTGTTATCGCTGGAGCACATCGAGGGCGCGGTGGAGGCGGAGTGAGGCAGCGACCAAGCGGGCCCGTCACTCATCGCCTAGGGCAGGTTGGGGTGAAGTGGGCAGGCCGGCCCGGGCGCGGCGGCGGCCATTGTCGAACATGGTGCCCTTGAGATAGCCGCGGAACACCGCTTTGAGGAAGGCGGGCTTGTCATCGTCAACCAGGGAGCAGCGGTAGGCGCAGCCAACGGAACAGCCTTCCTCGCACCCCTTGTAGGTGCGGGAGTGCTCCCGCAGGTCGTCCACAGTATACTGCGAGAGGGGCTTGGCCAGGCGGCCCATCTGGGAGGCGCAGAGCTGCACCAGGCCGTCTTCGTCCACATACAGGTAGCGGGCCCCGGCGCGGCACTTCCACTTGGGGCGCTCGCCCCGCAAGAGCCTCTTGCCGTACTCATAGTCTAGGTAGGTGAAGGGCTGGCCGTGCCGGTAAAACTCCTCGTACAACTCCAGGTAGCGCTCGCCCCCGATGGCGACATAACCCTTAGCGTTGTGGATCAGGTTCACGGACAGGCGGAAGCCCAGGGCCTCGATCTCCCGGCGTAGCTGCCGGAACTGGTCCAGGGAGGCCTCGCACAGGACCGTCGTGACGTGGACGTCGAAGCGGGCCAAGCGGCGCAAGCGCTCCAGGCGCGTCTTCAGGGACTGGAACGATTTCTGGATGTAGCGGGTGGGGTCCGCCGACAGGGTGTCCACGCTTACCGTTAGGTTGTTGAGGCCCGCCTGGTTGAGGGCTTCGATGGTGCCGTTGCGGAGGAGGAAGCCGTTGGTCACCAAGGAGACGTTGGACTTGCGGGCCGCGTAGGCCACGATCTCCGCTACGTCGGGATGCATGAGGGGCTCTCCGCCCAGGAGGGTGATGTTGGCAGCGCCGAGGCGGTGAAGTACGTCGATGCGCCTCTTCACCTCGTCCAGAGGCACTGGCTGGGAGAAGTTATCGTACTCCGAACAGTAGCCGCAGCTAAGGTTGCATCGCCGCGTGATGATGAGTTGGGCGTCCAAAGGGGCGTTGGTGAAGGCGATGCGGGGGATGAGGCGCAGCAGCCGCTTTACCTGCATCTGGCCCCCCGAGATGGGCGTGTATGGCCGAGGGGACGTGGCGCCGTCATGCCGCTCGTCCAGCTCCCAGGGGCCGGAGCCCTTGGCCGTCGGGGACGCCGCAAAGCCAGCGCAGCCAACTGACCAGCCCGTACCGCCGTTGGCCGGCCTGGCGCGCCGGAAGGGCGCGGAAGGCAACCCAGCGCCCGGCCAGGGCGATGGAGAGGCCCAGCAGCATAACGGCGAACCCGGCGACGCCGTCCACGATGTAATGGTTTGCCGTGAGGACGATGTCGACATACATGGCCACGGGCATGAGCACGGCAAAGGCACGCATCAAGACGTTCCGTGTGGCCAGCCAAACCGAAATGCCCACCAATAGGTTCCAGCCCAGGTGCAGGCTAGGCATGGCGGCGTACTCGTTGACGAAGAAGGAGGGCGTGTCCGGGCGGCTCTTGTGATACTCCATGAGGATGGTGTCCACAAAGCCCAGGTCGGCGCCGTTCACGCCCAGCAGCCTCGGCGGTGCCGTGGGGAAGTTGAGGAAGATCACCAACCCGATAGCGCCGGAGAGAAGAAAGGCGTTGCGCATTAGCAAGTACTGGGGGCGGTGCCAGAAGTACATCCAGACGGCGAGAATGCCGATGATCGGCAGATGCCCGTAGAGGTAAAAGGCGTTCAGCGCTGTCACGAGCCAGTCGTGGGGCAGGATCCAGCTTTGCAGCTCGACCTCCCAGAAGATGCCGAGGCTCTTCTCGAACCGGACTATATCCAAGCCACGCTGTACCGCTTCCGGGATGCGCTCCTGGGCTTGGCCTCGCACCAGGTAATACAGGGGCAGGGCGGACGCAATGAGGACTATCTCGGCGATGTCCTTCTTGCCAGGGCGCCAGCGCAGAAGGACCTCCAGGTTGGCCCGCGCTCCCCTAGCGTACCCCATTATCCAGGCCCGGAGCCCCTCACTGGACCGGCGCCAGGTCCTTGCGATGCTGCCCTCTCTGCTCATGCTACTCGGCCTCGGCCTTTCTAGCTCACGGGGCCGGGAGTGATCTCGCTACTCTTGCCCAAAGGGTATCACACTGCCGGTGGGCTGCCAACGCGGTTTCGGCTCCCTTACGTGGATAACTGGCGGGGCTTACAATGATCCTGCCTCATGCTCCGCCTTTCGCCCCTCAAGGTGCGCGTCTTCCAGGCGTGCCGGCTACGTTACCGGTACCAGTATCTGGACCGGCTGGCGGCCCGGCTGCGGCCCGCGGACACCGCCGGCAGTCTAGTGCACCGGGTGCTCTGCGATTTCTTCTCCAAGGTGCCCAGAGAAGAGCGCACTGAAGAGCGCCTGCTAGCGATGTTCGAGGAGGGCTGGCAGGCGCTATCGCCTCGCTACCGGCGCATCCCGGGTGTCGAAGACCTGCATCGGGCAGGCGCCCAGCAGCTCCGGCGCTTCGCCCGCCAGCACGGCCTCAAGGCTGAGCCCTTCATGGTGGAACCCTACTTCCAGGTGGAGGTCGAACCCGGCATCGTCCTCTTTGGCCGCGTCGACCGCATCGACCGGGAGCCAGATTCGACCCTCCACATCGTGGACTACAAGACCGGCTCCCAACCCGATGAGGTGGATGCCGGCCAGTTGCGGCTCTACGCTATAATGGCCGAGGAGAAGCTGGGCATTCCGGTCTCCCGGCTCTCATTCTGGTACCTGGACGACGGCGAAACGTGGACAGCCGGGCTCAGAGATGAGGACAAGCGGAGGATACGGGAGGAGCTGCTGTCTGTGGCCCGCGATATGGTCGCCGTGACGGACTTCCCTCCCAGCATAGGGCAGCACTGCGGTCACTGCCCCTACCTCCACGCCTGTGAGTACCGGGGCGAGATCGAGCGCCGCCGGGCCGCGGAGGGCTGGTAGGGTGCCGATATACGAGTATCGCTGCAACCGCTGCCGGCGCCGCTTCTCGGTATTCGTCCGCAGCATGATGGCGCCGGCCAGCGCGGAGTGCGAGGCCTGCGGCTCGCCCGATACCTCGCGGCTTTTGTCGCGGGTTGCTGTGCTGCGGTCGGGCGCAGAGACTAGGGTCGACCCGCCGGAGGAGGACGACCCGAGGGCTATCGCCAGATGGGTGCGGCGCATGAGCCAGGAGATGGGAGAGCCCTTGGAGCCGGAGATGGACGCGGAGCTGGAGCGCATCGAGGAGGGCGGCAGCCTGGAAGACCTGGAAGACATGGAAGGCGAAGAGGACTTGGAAGACGGTGACGACGGTTGGTGATGTCAGATGCCCATCTACGAGTTCAAGTGTGGGGAGTGTGGCCGGCTGAGCAGCGTGTTCACCCGTAGCGTCAGCGCGCCGGTCGAGGCAAAGTGCGGCCACTGCGGCTCCGAAAGGCTGGAGCGGGCGGTCTCCCGGTTTGCCTACCACAAGTCTGAGGCTGACATACTGCGGGACTATGGCGCGGAACCCAAGCGCCTTGAGGACTACAAGGACCCGCGGCAGATAGGCCGCTGGGCGGAGCGCAAGTTCAAGGAGTTCGGCATCGAGATGCCCAAAGAGGCGCGGGAGATGATCGACGCCGCCCGCGAGGGCGAATTCCCCGAGCCCATCAAGGACCTGTGAGGGGACAATGGCGCTGGCCTCAGGAGCCTTCCGGAGAGAGCAGTGAACACCGATGGCCTGAGCGAGATTACGGACTCCATCCGTTCCCACCTGGAGGAGAAGCACAAGGCCCGCGAACAGGCGTTGCTCTTGACACGGGAGGTGGTGCGGCTTGCCGCCAACGCCATCCGGGCCACCCACCGGGGGGAGTTCGAGGCAGCGGAGCAGCTCCTGGCCAAGGCCCGGGCCAACCTGGCCGAGACGGACCGGGCGTTGGCTGGCCACGGCGATATCTACTACGCGGGCTTCGTCCATGACGCGCAGAAGGAGTTCGCTGAGGCCCACTGCACGTTGGCCTTCATCGCCGGCAGGCCTCTGCCGCGGCCGGACGACCTGGGGGTTATGGGTGCGGCCTACCTAAACGGCCTAGGGGAGACGGTGGGGGAGCTCCGGCGGCATCTCTTGGACCGCCTGCGGGCCGGCGACATCGAGCACTGCGAGGAGTGCCTTGCCGTAATGGGCGATATCTACGATGCCCTGGTGACCATGGACTACCCAGAGGCCGTGACGGCAGGTCTCCGCCGCACCTGCGACGCCATGCGGGGGATCCTGGAACGCACCCGCGGCGACTTCACGGCTGCCTTCGTCCAGCGCCGCTTGGAGGACCGCCTGCGCCGTCTGGAAGAACGTCTCTAACGAGGCGCCGGGAAGTTAGGGCCGCACCAGGTCTTCCGCCGCGACCCCTGTCAGTCCGTTGTGGCCGTGACTGTGGTCGTGGGGAAGCTCGATGCGCGCCCCGTAGCCTTCGCCGTCCCCGCGGAAGCCATCAGGATCGCTCCTGATCATGGTCAGAAAGGCCTCCACCATGCGAGGGTCGAACTGCGTGCCGGAGTTGCGGGCGATCTCCATCAAAGCGCTCTCTCGCGGCATGGCGTCCCTGTAGGGACGGCGGGAGGTCATGGCGTCGAAGGCATCCACCACCGAGAAGATACGGGCGCCCACGGGGATCTCGTCCCCAGCCAGACCCCGGGGGTAGCCGGTGCCGTCGTAGCGCTCGTGGTGGGCGTAGACGATCTCGGCCGCCTCGTGCAAGAAGTCGATACCGTTCAGGATGACGAATCCCAGCTCGCAGTGGCGGCGCATCTCTCTCCACTCGTCCTCGTCCAGAGGCTCGGACTTGCGGAGGATCTCATCGGCCACGCCGAT
This sequence comes from Dehalococcoidia bacterium, assembly GCA_034432935.1. GTDB lineage: Bacteria > Chloroflexota > Dehalococcoidia > SM23-28-2 > RBG-16-64-32 > DAOUAG01. Next base: position 10,618 of record DAOUBD010000086.1, read on the forward strand.
TTTGCCGATGTCATGCAGGGCGGCGGCGTATTCTACGTGGGCTACCTCTTCTTCGCGCATTCCCATCTGTCGCGCCATCCAAGCAGCCATGCGGGCCACCCGCCGGGCATGGCGGTGTGTCATCCGGTCACGGACGTCCAGGGCTGCTGACAGCACGTCCACCACTGCCGCTACCAACCGGCTCTCCCTGCCGGGGGCGCGAAGGGCCCGGAACCCCTTGCGTTCCAGCTTGTTGGCGTAGAGCTTCGTGTCAGCCCAATGGATGATCTCCTCTAGGCTGGAGCCACCCCACGGATAGCCGCTAGTGCCCACCGAGACGCCCAGGTAGATGCTGGCATGGTCTGTCTCGCACACGGGGACTCTGGAAAGCGTCTCCCAGAGGCGCCAGGCCATCTCGTCAGCCTGGCGGCGGTCGGCGCCTGGCATGATGACGGCGAACTCGTCGCCACCCAAACGGGCTGTGACATTCTGGGGCCCGGCCTGTTCGTTGAGAATGCGGCTGAAGCTACGCAAGGCCGTGTCGCCGATCCAATGGCCGAACTCGTCGTTCACCGCCTTCAGGTCGTCCACATCTATCATAAGCACAGAGAGGGGCTGCTTCAGTTTGTTGGCACGGGCCAACTCCTCTTGGAGGCGCTGGTAGAAGAACCGCCGGTTCTGGAGCTGCGTAAGGTCGTCCCTGGTGGCCATCTCCTCCAACTGGCTGTGCCTTTGCCGCCAGTCCCTCTCAAGGGTCTCGTGGGCCTTCCTTAGGCGGCGCCCGGCGTACAGGAGGATTAGCTGCACCAGGACACCGAGCCCTGCCACAGCTGGCAGCGCGACCCAAAGGGCGATTGGTTCTACGCCCAGATGGATGTACGCCGCGGCGGTCAGAGCTGCGGCGGCGATGGTGGCCAAGGCCACCGCGATGCGCGGCGCGAAGAGAGAATGGCCTGGGCTGGAACCCTCCGGCTCCAGGCTCTGCCTCTCGCTAGCGGCCCGGCTCTTGTGGCGGAACGGCAAGGGCGCCAATTGGCCTCTTTCCAGCGGGACGGGATGAGATGTCCCGTTGTGGTCCTTTATCTCCATTGGGAAGACGGCGGGCCACGTCTCGCGCGTTACTGGCCGCGGGCGGACCCTAGGCGATGTTAACCCATCGTTTACCCAGCGAGCCGGCCCTTAGACGGTGACGCCGTAGAGGCGCTTGGCCGCGGCCCTCAGCTCCCCGCGGAAGTCGGGGTGCGCTATGGAGATCATCTCGCCGCAACGCTCGCGGAGGGACTTGCCCCGCAGGCGGGCGATTCCTTGCTCCGTCACCACATAGTCGACGAAGCCCCGATGGACAGTGATGGTGCTGCCCTCGGGGAGCGCGGCCACGATGCGGCTGACCCGCTGATTGTCCACGAGCTGGGAGGATGGCAGGACGGTGACCGAGCCCGCCGATGTGTAGGAGGCTGCTACCGAAAAGACCGTCTGCCCGCCGGGCCCGCTGAAGACCTGCGGGCCCTGGGCCTCGGCGGTGACGTTGCCTGTGATGTCCACCATGAGGGCGTTGTTCACTGCCTTGAAGTTCTCCAAGCGCACCAGGTTGCGAAGGTCATCGGTGTAGGTGAAGTCGTACAGCTCGAACACCGGGTTGCCATCGATGTAGCGCAGCTCCTCCTCCGGCATCTGGACCAGGCAGGCTCCTACCACCTTGCCGGGGTTTAGCGTTTTGTACCTGCCAGTGACGACTCCCTTCTCCACGAGGGAGGCCACGCCGCCGGGGATGATCTCGGTGTGTATGCCCAAGTCGTGCCTCCCGTCTAGGTAAGCCGCGAGGGCAGCCGAAACGTCGCCAACGCCCATCTGCAAGGTGTCGCCGTCCTGAACGATCTCGGTGGCCACCAGGGTGCAGATGACCTCGGCGGCGTAAACGACCTCTTCGCTCCTTGGCGGTATCGGCGGCGGGACCGGCGGGCCCGCCTGGGCGAGGCGCTCGAACCGGGACACGTGGATGAAGTTGTCGCCGCCCGTCCGGATGAACTCCTCGTGCACCTCGCCGATCAAGGTGCGGGCCACCCGGGACACGGTGGGCCCGAACCAGACCGCCGGGCCGAAGGAGCAGAAGCCCCGTTCATCGGGCGGTGATATGGGGATCATGGCCACGTCGTAGGGGCCCTCCACGCCTGGCGGCAACTGGTATGCCTTGTACTGGGCGATAGGCACGTAGGCGAACCGTCCTTCTCGTACGGCCTGCCGGTCCAGCGGGCTGGCAAACCCTGTCGAAAGGCGGAAGGCGCCCTCCATGCCGGGCTGGTCCCAGCGAAACGGGCTCAAGAACGTCACGATCTCGACGCCCTTCAGCTCGTCCTTGCGCCTAGCCAGCGCGTCGCACAGCGTTACCGGCACCGAATTCCATCCGCCAACCCAGACGCGATCGCCGGAGTTCACCGCCCGCACGGCCTCCTCCGGTGACATGAGCTTATCGCCAACACGTGACCGCCAGTCCATACTACCCTCCTAGCCAGGCTGGTTTGCGGAAATTCTAGCACTTCCCGGTGGCCGCTAGGGAGGCAGGCCAGCACAAATGCCAGACGAGAAACGGCGGGCGCCGCTCCCTTCGCATGCCCCGCCGTCCCTCGTCTCGCCTTCCGGGATGCCGAGCCGCAGGGCGGCGGTTGTGCCACCGCCCAACGGGATCCTACGCGGCGCTACCTCCGCTCAGGATCCGCTCCACAGACGTCTTCCAGGCCTCCGGGCTCGTGTGGATGGCCCGTCCGGCAAAGCTTTCCCGCAGCGCCCGCAGGTATGGCAGATGCCTCATGGCGAACCAGTGGGGGTCCCGTCCCAGCTCGTCTTCGCTCTGGAAGATGGGACGCCGCCGAAAGTCCAGCGCCAGCATCGCCCGGTTCAGCCGCTCCAGAGCGCCCTTCCAGTCGCCTCCTGCCTTGACGCGGAAGAAATATGTGGCGTGATCCGGTTCCGAGGTTATCTCCTGGGCGATGAAGTCGCTCTTGGCAAGGCCCCCCGCCGGTACTGGGCAGAAGAACCAGGTGACCAGCGAGCTCTGCCTTCCTGCCGGCTCCTCTGCCACGACGGCCTCTGCCTCTTGCTGGGCGCCTTCTCCGCTTTCCATTTCCGAACCCACATCCCCGGTTGCTCGGGCCTGGCTCTCCCCACCCTTCTTCGTTTCGCTATCCGCGGGCCGCGCTTGTTTCAGCCCCAGCGCCATGTCGGGGCCCGAGGACTTCGCTGCCAGAAAGGTATACGTCTCCGCCAGCTCGGCGGTCCCCGCCACCACCTTCTCCAGTTGGCTCCAGATGGTCCCGTTGATCGCCTCGATCTCCTCCCGCCGCGCCGCAACTCCGTCGGCCAGCAGACGCGCCAGGGCCTGGAGCTCTAGGGCTGGCAGCCCCGGGAGGTACTCGGCCAGCGCCGCCGCCGTCCGCTTGCGCGATGCGGCCAGCCGGTCGTTTAGGAGCCCCACCAGTTCGGTCGTCCGCCGCTTCAGCTTCCCCACCACCAGCGACTCGCCTGCCGATAGCGCCACCGTCACCTGATAGGTCCCCTCGTCCAGCGCAGCTCCCTGCACGAAGGCGTACGGGAACCCGAAAGGGTCCCCTCGTTCCGGCAGCACGCTGAAGCGGTCCTCATAGAGGCGCAGCTCGGCGGGGCAAGGTCCGCTTGCCAGGACGATCTCGCAAGGGAAGGCGTCGAGCGGTTTCACGCCGCGCAGGAAGAGGCCCCGCTCCCAGACCTCGTTGCGCCCGTCGAGCATTAGCCGGAGAAGGTCCCCGAACATAGCCCCCAGCCGGCTCAGCGCTATCGCTGTCCCGTCGTCCAGGGTGATCTCTATCCGGTAATCCTGCCCGCGGAGACCGACGACCTGCTCGTATGGGAAGCGTAGCGGGGCGTCCCCCGGTGGGGAAAGGGTTATCGCCTTCTCGTCAGCCTCGACCTCGCACTCGCCCGAGGAGAGCGCTTCCCCGGCGGCCGTCCGCGCCGCGTAGTGGCCCCTGGCCAACTCAGGCTCCCAGAGCCTGCCCGCACTCCGGACAGAACTTGGCCCCTGCTTTCGCCTCCGTCCCGCAGCGGCTGCACACCGTCGTCGCCGCCAGCGGCGTGCCACACTCCGGGCAGAACTTCCCGCCCTGGCTCTCCGCCAGGCACTTGGGACAGCGGGCCACCACCTTCTCCCGCAGGTTTACGTCCTTGGTGAAGTCCACCGTCTGCAGCTTCTCCCTGATCTGCGCCAACTGCGCTTCCGACTGCAGAGCGCCCACCTCTTGCTCCAGCTTGGGCGCGCAGTTGGTGCATAGGCCTGCCTGCTCGTTCCAGCAGACATCGCGGCATATCCAGTCACCGCAGCGGTGGCACTGGTGAAAGTAGGGCCTCATCTCCTCGACGGCCTTCTTCAGCGCCCTGTCGCGCCCCGGCCCCCGCGCCATGTCCGCCATCTGCTCGGCGGAACTGGCTCCCCGGCCCAGGGCGCCGGCAAAAAAGCCGCCGGCCGCCCGCAACAGCCCGCCGCCGATGCCGGCCGCCGACTTCTGGAAGCTGCTCTCGTAGCCGTTGCCGCACCGTTCGCAGATGAACTCGAACTGGTAGCCGAACTCCGTCGACTTGTCCCGGTAGTTGTCTGTGAAGGGGATCATCTCCGACATATCGCCTCTCCTGCCTCGATCGGGTCTCGCCTCCGGCTTGTTGTTGCCGCCGGAGGCGCCACTCCATCGTAGGTTTGAGGCCGTCGGTCGTCAACCATACCCATCCCAAACCGTTGTTCTAATCTTGGCGGCGGGTTAGAATGGTTCATTGAGCCCGAAGCTGGATGGACGCCCCATGCCCCTCGACGCCATAATCGTCCGTGGCGCCCGCGAGCATAACCTCAAGAACATCGACGTCGTCATCCCCCGCGACAAGCTGGTGGTGATCACGGGCGTCTCGGGTTCGGGCAAGTCGTCCCTGGCCTTCGACACCATCTACGCTGAGGGGCAACGCCGCTACGTCGAGTCCCTGTCCGCCTACGCCCGGCAGTTCCTGGGCCTGATGGAGAAGCCGGACGTGGACTACATCGAGGGCCTCTCCCCCGCCATCTCCATCGACCAGAAGGGGGCCTCCCGGAACCCCCGCTCGACGGTAGCGACGCAGACGGAGGTCTACGATTACCTCCGCCTCCTCTACGCCCGCGTGGGGCACCCCCACTGCCCGCAGTGCGGGCGGCCCATCGAACGGCAGACGGTCCAGCAGATAGTGGACAGCATCCTCTCGCTGCCGCCGGGCCGCCGCATCATGTTGCTCTCGCCCCTGGTGCGCGACCGCAAGGGGGAGTACCAGAAGGTCTTCGAGGACGCCCGCAAGGCCGGTTTCGTCCGCGTGCGGGTGGATGGCCAGGTGCGCGATCTGGACGAGGAGATAGCGCTGGACAAGAACAAGCGGCACTCCATCGAGGTGGTGGTGGACAGGCTCCTGACGGAGCCACCCGGCGAGGACAGCAGTATGCGTAATCGCCTGGCGGACTCGGTGGAGACGGCGTTGCGCCTGGGCGGCGGCATCGTCCAGGTGGTTACGCTGGCCGATGCGGACGCGGGGCTGCCAGAGGAGGAGCGGCTGTACTCGGAACACTTCGCTTGTCTCCACTGTGGTCTCTCGCTGGGGGAGATGGAGCCGAGGAATTTCAGCTTCAACAGCCCCCACGGCGCCTGCCGCGAATGCACCGGCTTAGGGGTCAAGATGGAGCTGGACCCGGAGCTGGTGATACCGAACAAGAACCTGTCGCTGGCGGAGGGCGCCATCCAGCCCTGGGCCCGCACCAGCACGGTTTCTTCGTGGTACATGCGCCTGCTGGAGGCGGTGGCCCGGAAGCATCGCTTCTCTCTCCACGTGCCCGTCAGGGAGCTAACGCCGGAGCAGCTGAGGATCATCCTCTACGGCGACCCTGGCACCATCACTTTGCACTACACCGGCGCCGGGGGTCACGACAACAAGTGGGATACAACCTTTGAGGGCGTCATCCCCAACTTGGAGCGCCGGTACCGGGAGACGGATTCGGACTACATCCGGGGCGAGATCGAACGCTACATGGCGGAGAACCCTTGCCCGGCCTGTGGGGGCGCTCGCCTGAAGCCTGAGTCCCTGGCCGTGACTGTCGACGGCAAGAACATCTCCGAAGTAACGCGCATGGCGGTGGCGGAGGCCCTGGACTGGGTGACCCGTCTTCAGTCCCCGGATTCGCCCCTGACCGAGAGGGAGCGGGCCATCGCCCGGCAGATCCTGAAGGAGATCCACAGCCGCTTGGCCTTCCTGCGGGACGTTGGGGTGGACTATCTGACGCTGGACCGGCGCACGGGTACCCTGGCCGGCGGCGAGGCCCAGCGCATCCGTCTGGCCACTCAGATCGGCTCGTCTCTCATGGGCGTGCTTTACGTCTGCGATGAGCCGTCCATCGGCTTGCATCCGGCAGACGACGAGCGGTTGATCAACACCCTGAAGCGCCTACGGGACCTGGGGAACACGGTCCTGGTGGTGGAGCACGACGAGGCGATGATCCGGGCGGCGGACCATATCATCGACCTTGGGCCCGGCGCCGGCGAGCAGGGCGGCTACCTGGTGGCCCAGGGCACGTTTCAGGAGATCGCTTCCCATCCGCGCTCCATCACCGGGCAGTACCTCAGCGGGCGGCGTGAGATCCCGCTGCCCACTCGCCGGCGGCCCGGAAACGGGAAGGCCCTGGTCATACAGGGGGCGCGCGAGAACAACCTGAAGAACATCGATGTGCGGATACCGCTGGGCAAGTTCGTCTGCGTCACGGGGGTATCGGGCTCTGGGAAGTCCACCTTGGTTACCGATATCCTCTCCAAGAAGGCGGCGCAGCTCCTGTACGGCGCCAGGGAGCGGCCTGGCGAGTGCGACGCCGTCGCCGGGCTGGAGCATCTTGATAAGGTGGTGGTCATCGATCAGTCCCCTATTGGCCGCACACCCCGTTCCAATCCGGCCACCTATACGGGCACCTTCACTCCCATCCGCGAGCTGTTCGCGTCGGTGCCGGAGGCGCGCCTGCGGGGCTACAAGCCGGGGCGATTCTCGTTCAACGTCAAGGGTGGCCGCTGCGAGTCCTGCCAGGGCGAAGGTTACATCCAGATCCAGATGCAGTTCCTGCCGGACGTCGAGGTGCCCTGCGAGGCTTGCCACGGCGCCCGCTACAACCGGGAGGCGCTGGAGATCACCTTCCGCGGCAAGAACATAGCGGAGGTGCTGGACATGACGGTGGAGCAGGCGCTGGAGTTCTTTCAGGCCTTCCCGCGGGTGCGGTCGAAGCTACAGACGTTGCACGACGTGGGCCTGGGCTACATCAAGGTGGGCCAGCCGGCCACCACGCTGTCGGGCGGTGAGGCGCAGCGGGTAAAGCTGGCGACAGAGCTCTCCCGCCGGGCTACCGGCCGCACCCTCTACATCCTGGACGAGCCGACCACGGGACTGTCCTTTGAGGACGTGAACGCTTTGATGCGGGTCCTGCACAGGCTGGTGGATGCCGGCAACACCGTGCTGGTCATCGAGCACCACCTGGACGTTATAAAGCAGGCGGACCACATCATCGACCTGGGGCCCCTGGGTGGTGACCGCGGCGGGGAGATCGTAGCCGAGGGGACGCCGGAGGAAGTCGCCCAGACGCCAGGCAGCCTGACGGGGCAGTACCTGCGGAACGTGCTCGCCCGGCACCGCGAGCGGGAGCAGGTGAAGGTGGGGGAGTAGGGGCAGGCCCCCGTGCCTG
>DAOUBD010000087.1:0-19187 GCA_034432935.1 Dehalococcoidia bacterium
CCCGCTCGTCCTGAGCCTGTCGAAGGGCGAGCGGAGTACGCCGGCCGCCCATGCTTCGACTGGCCTCAGCATGAGCGGCGGGGCGGGGGCCAGGGCCCCACCTGCGCCCTTTTTTGACCCGCTGGCCATCCCAGCCTTACAATGCGGCAGATAGAGGGAGATCCCGAACCTTTCCCTCAACAAGCGCTAACTGGAGGGTTCCCCGTGCCCCAGAAGGTAAGCATCGATGCCATCCCCGACCTGCGAGACTCCGTCTTCGGCCTCGTCACCTCCTACGCCAAGGGCAAGCGCTTCTGCCGCTACGCCGACATTCGGATCGAGGTCAGCGAGGGCAAAGTTGCGGTGGCCGAGAACGGCATGGACAAGTTCAGTGGCGAGGACTACGGCTTCGCCTTCGGCGTCCGAGTGCTGGCGGGGGAACACATCACAGCCCCCGGCTATGCCGGCGAACTGATTGGCGCCTCCGACCTCCCTCGCTTGCCCCAGCGCCTGCGGGAGGCCCTGGACCGCGCCTATGACCGGGCGGTGGCCAACGCGCGGGCCAAGACGGGCGCCCGCTCCCGCTTCCCGGAGCTGGGAGACGCCCTGGCCGATACCGTCCTGGCGCCCATCGAGGTGCGCCAGGATACCGTCGATGCCACGTACGAGATCGATCCCCGGCAGGTGCCCCTCAGCGAGGTCTCACATTATGTGAGGGAGGTTTCCCAGCGGGTGCAAGGGCTGGACCCGGCCATCGCCTTCAACTACATCTCTGCCGCCACGCAGATCGAACGCCAGCTCTTCGTCAGCAGCGAGGGGGCCAACATCCAGCAGACTTGGGCCATAACCCAAGGCACTTGCTTCGTCATCGCCCAGGGCCCAGAAGCCCACCAGGAGCTTTACGATTTCACCGGCCACCAGCGGGGCTGGGAGCTCATCACCCAGGGCGTGGAAGGGGAGTTCATCCAGTATCCCCACCTCATGGACTTCTCACTGGAGCTGGCCCGGGACACGGTGACCCTGGCCCGCTGTAAGCCCCTGAAGGCCACCGACAAGGAAGTAGTGGTGGTTACCGACCCCCACTACAACGCCCTCGTCTGCCACGAGATCATCGGCCACCCGACGGAGCTAGACAGGGCCTTGAAGTTCGAGACCGGCTATGCGGGGCGATCCTGGTTCCTGCGGAACCTGAAGGACAACCAGTTAGGCAAGCGCGTCGGCTCTGACCTCGTCACCGCCTTCAGCGACCCCACCATCGAGGGCTTCGGCCGCTACCTGTACGATGACGAGGGCACGCCGGCCCGCAGGGTGTACCACTTCGATAAGGGCATCTTTAGCGGCTTCTCCAACTCGCGCCAGACGGCCGCCGTCGTCGGCGCCGAGCCCAACGGCCACTATAAGGCCACCGACGCCTCCTTCGTGCCTCTAATACGTATGTCCAACACCGCCATCGCCCCAGGCGACCGTGATCCCCGGGACATCATCCGTGAGGTGGACCATGGCTACTATGTGGTGGGCCACCGCATACCCTCCATAGCCGAATCGCGGGAGAACTTCCGCATAACGGCCATGAAGGTCTACGAGATCCGCAACGGCGAGTTGGGCGAGATGTTCCGAGATGGCGGCCTCATGGGAGACAGCCGCGACTTCTTCATGAACGTGGACGCAGTCGGCAACGATTTCCGCCTCTTCGCCATCCCCAACTGCGGCAAGGGCCAGCCGATGCAGACGAAACGGATGTCCAACGGCGGCCCCACCATGCGCTCCCGGGCCAAGCTCACCGGGGGCAAGTAGAATCCCGCCGGCTGGTGCCCAGTCTCGCAGCGATGGCAGCCGCACACGGAGAGAAGCTGGCTATGCGTGAGCAGTGGCAAGACAGCCAGGCGGGCCAGGATGAGATCTCCCAGCTCGTCTACCTCTCTCACCTCATCGGCGGCGACGAGACGCTGGTCCAGCCGGGCGGCGGGAACACCTCGGTGAAGCTTGAGGCAGATGACCTTTTCGGCTCGCGGGTCGCCGCCCTGGCCGTCAAAGGCAGCGGCACAGACCTGCGCACCATCGGCCCCGAGGGGTTCACGTATCTCTATCTGGACCGGCTGGCTGCCCTCCGAGGGCGCCAGGACATGCGGGATGAAGAGATGATGCGCCTCATGCGGGCCTGCATGCTCCGCCCGGAGGACCCCCTGCCCAGCGTAGAGACCCCTTTGCATGCCCTCCTGCCGGCCCGCTTCATCGCCCACACCCACGATGTGGCCACCCTCTGCCTGACGGACACCCCCAGCGCCCAGGAGCACGTCCGCCGCTTGTTCGCAGACCGGGTGGCCTTCCTGGAGTACGTACGGCCCGGGTTCCCCCTGGCCAAACGGCTGGCGGAGCGCTACCCGGGGGGCCCCGGCCCCCGAGCCATCGCCCTGGTCATGGAGAAACATGGCCTCACCGTCTGGGGAGAAACGGCCGCCCAGTGCTACGCCCGCCTCCTCGATCTCATCGGCGAGGCGGAAGCCTACGTGGCGGAGCGCGCCCGCGGCAAGGCGGTCTTCGGCCCTTGCATGACGCCTGCCCCAGACCCGGAGACCCGCCGCTCCCGCGTCGCCGCTCTCTTGCCGGCCATCCGTGGCGAGCTCGTCGCGGGCGGGTGGCCCTGCGTCCTGCACTTCGACGATTCGCCCCACGTCCTGGAAGCCATCGGGGGCGAGCGGTTCCCCGAAGTGGCTGGGCGCGGAGTCATGACGCCGGAGCACATCCTGCGGGCCGGACTCAAGCCCCTGGTCGTATCGCCACACGCCATGACCCCGGCGGGCGTCCGCGAAGCCATCCAGCAGGCCCGCGCACAGTACGCGGCGTACGCCGCGAGCCACGGGCAGCCCAGGCCCCTCGCCGACTTCCTCAAGACCATCGTCCTTCCCGGCCTCGGCCTGGTGACAGCAGGCAAGGACAAGGGCAGCGCTAGGGTGGCGTCCACCTGCTACCGGGCGACCATTCAGGCGCTGGAAGGGGCTGAGGCGGTGGAAGAGTTCCAGTTCCTTCCGGAGGCCGACGCCTGCGAGGTGGAGTATTGGCCGCTGGAGAGGCGAAAGGTGGAGGAAGGTGCCAGCCGGGGCCGCGAGCTCGACGGCAAGGTGGCGCTGATCGTTGGGGCCGGCAGCGGCATCGGCTCCGCTACGGCCCGCCTCTTCGCCCGCGAGGGCGCCCACGTGGCGGCGGTCGACGTTAGGGGCGCCGACGCCGCCCAGGTCGCCCAGGAGATATCGAGACGGACGCCGGAACGGGCCGTCGCACTGGAGGCAGACGTCACGGACCCCCTGTCCGTGCAGCGGGCCTTCCGGGAAACCGTGGCGACCTTCGGCGGCGTCGACGTGGTCTTCTACTCGCCGGGGATCGCGCCTGAGCTGCACGGCGTAGACGAGATGCCGGAGCCGGAGGCGGAGCGCCAGATGCAGGTGCACTACCTTGGCGCTGTTACAGTGACCCGGGAGGCCGCCAGGGCGATGATCGCCCAGGGCACCGGCGGCCGGCTCATCTATAACGCCTCGAAGGCCGCTCTAGCGCCCGGTGAGGGCGCCGGCCACTACGGCGCTTCCAAAGCCGCCCTGTTACACTACGTGCGTAACGTGGCCAACGAGCTCGGCCGGCACAAGATCACCGCCAACTGCATCAACGCTGACGCCGTCGACACCCCGTTGTTCTGGTCCTTTGTCCGCCAGCGGGCGGCCCAGCGGGGCGAGAGCCAGGAGCAGACGTTGGCCCGCTACGCCGAGCGGAGCGTGATGCGCCAGGCCATCGTCCCGCCGGAGGCCGTGGCGGAGGCCGCCCTCTGGCTGGCCTCCGGCCGGGCAGGGCACACCACGGGGTGCGTCATCACGGTAGGTGGAGGCGCCGAGGGATTCCCCCGATGAGGATCGCCTCGCGGCTGCGAGCTTGCCCGCCGCTACTGTGCGGCACAGGCTTTCGTGCTACAACTTAGGGACAGAATCTGCCGTATAGGCTAAAAGGAGCCCCAGCATGATCCCACTATCCAGACTTAAGGAAGCGGCCGAGGAAGGACTGGCCCTTCTCCGCTCCCAGGAGGACGTAGAGGAGGCCGAGGTCTTCGTGGCCTCCAACGGCGTGCTATTGACCCGCCTGAACTATACATCCCACATACCGTGCAACGGCGTCGAAGAGCCCAAGTCGGTCGTCAACTACGGTGTTGGCGTCCAGGCGGTCTTCCGGGGTCCTGAGGGCGTTCGGCGTGCCGGTTTTGGGTCCGAGCCCTCGGACATCAGTCTAGACGGTGTGCGGTCTGCTCTGGAGAAGGCGCGCCGGGGCGCCGTGGCCGACCCCGAGTTCACGTCCTTGGCCCGCCCAACGGGCGAGAGCCGGTCCCTCAGCAACTACCACGACCCCAACCTCATGGAGATCCGTGACGCCGACCTGGTGGACGCCGGCTGGCGGGTCGTCAACGGGGCGCTGCGCGTTTTCGAGACCTCGGAATCCCTGGCCAACCTGGCGGGGAGCCCCGAACGCTTGCGTGAGCTGGGCCTGATCGTGGGCGGAGACGTCACCATCCTCCAGGAACGCATGGCCATCGCCTCCCACGCCATGCCGCAGGTACAGACCGACGAGTCGACCCTGATCATGTCCTTCATTACGTCCATGGTAGAGAGGGAGGGGTCTAAGGGCAGCGGCTACAGCGCATCCACCACCTTGAAGGGGTTCACCGACGAAGCCGGGGTAGAGGCTGCTCGCAACGCCATCCGGGGGACCGGCGGCGTGCGTGTCCCCGGGGGCGACTACCGGGTGGTGCTGGGCCGCGGCGCCGTGATGGAGCTCCTTCACTACCTGGTAGTGCCGGGCTTGGAGGCCGGCATGTTCTACGCCGCCGGTTCTCCCTTTATGGGCAAGCTAGGGAAGCAGGTGGCCTCGCCAAAGTTCAGCCTCTATGACGATGGGGCCAGCAAGGGGCTCGTCGGCTCCAAGGGAATCACCTGCGAGGGCCTCCCCACCGGCCGGACTGAGCTCATCAGGAACGGCGTTCTGGTGGGGCTGCTGTCCAACTACTACGAATCGCAACGGATACAGCGGGACCCCAAAGCTAAGGAGAAGCTGGGGGCTGACCCCAAGGACTGGCCCAGCGCCTTCGTCCCCCGCAACGGGTTCCGATTCGCCCGCGGCGGCGGACGCCACTTCGACGCCCAGCCTGGCGTACACCCCACCAATATCATCGTCCCCGGGGACGTCGAGACCACTGAAACCCTTTGCCAAATGGTGGGCGATGGCCTATACATCGGACGGCTCTGGTATACGTACCCGATCAATGGCTTGAGGGCAGGCGACTTTACGGGAACCGTGGTGGCCGACTCTTATGTCATCCGGGATGGGAAGCTAGCGGAAGCCATCCGGCCTAACACGCTGCGCCTGAACGATAACATCCTGAACGTGCTCCAGGGCGTCATCGGGGTCTCCAAACAAGCGAAGCCGACGTTGGTGTGGGCGGCGGACGAGATCACCTACGCCCCTGAGGTGGCCGTAGAGAAGGTCCACGTCGATGCCATCGCCGAATACATGGACACCCTCTAGGGGAGGCGCAGGCGCGGCGTTAGCGGCTGCGGTGATAGCCCTCAGCCTCGCTCTCCTGGCAGCGGCATGTGGTTCGGGCGGTTCGGAACCGACACCGCTGCCGGTTTTCCAGGGACAGGCGGTGCAGATCTTCTTGCGCGAGGCCTACAAGACGGGCTGGTTCCGCGAGGGCGACCCCATACAGATCACGTCCGAGCCGATGCTCTGGGCGGACGCCCTGGCCAAGGCGGAAGAGCTCGGCCTCTCCCTCTACCCGACGCTGCCGGGGACCCCGCCCTACCAGGACGGTTTGCCCGGCTGGCTGATGACCGCCCAGGGCGACTTCTACGCCAGCGCGGCGGGCAATGCGACGCCCGGCCCGGACACCCCCCGGCGGCTTGCCCTAGCCGTGGCCTTCGTCGACCGCCAGGGGCGCATCACCTACAGCCTCCGATTCCTGGACGCCAGCCCCACTCCGGCGTCTCCTACTCCCTGAAAGGACCGAAGGGTGGGTGCCTTGCCGGCGACCCTAGGCGTCTAGGCCGCGCAGGTACTCGTCGATGGCGGCCGCGGCACGCTTGGCGTCGGCCAGGGCTCTGACCACGAGGTCTGCCCCGCGGACGTTATCGCCGGCTGCGAACACGCCGGGACGGCTCGTCCGGCCGCACTCATCCGCCCGTACAGTGCCCCACTCCGTCGCTTCCAAGCCAGGCGTCGTCTGGTAAAGGAGCTTATCCACCCTATAGCCGATGGCCACGACGGCCGTTTCCGCCTTTATCTCGAAGTCCGATCCGATGACGGGGACAGGCCGGCGCCTCCCTGACTCGTCCGGCTCCCCCAGCTCCATCCGCTGAAAGCGTACCACGGCCAGCCTGCCGTCGCTCCCCTCTACGAAGCGTATAGGAGTGGCCTGAAAGATGAACTGTACGCCCTCCTCGCGGGCGTTCTTGCGCTCCTCGGCCCGGCCAGGCATCTCCGCCTCTGTCCGGCGGTAGACGCAATACACCTCTTGGGCCCCCATGCGCACCGCCGTCCGGACGCAGTCCATGGCAGTATCGCCGCCGCCGATGACGACGACGCGCTGGCCTACGGCGATGGGCTCTCGCAAGGCGGGAGGAAGGTCTTCGGGGCCGAGGTTAGCGCGCACAAGGAAGTCGGTGGCCATATAGATGCCGGGCAGGTCTTCGCCGGGCACCCCCAACCTGTTGCCGCTGCCTGCCCCTTGGCCCAGAAAAACGGCGTGGTACCCCTGCTGGAAAAGGCCGTCCACCGTGATGTCATAGCCAACCCGGAAGTTGACCGTGAACCGGATCCCCAGAGCCTCCAGGTAGCGCACCTGCTGATCGACGTGGCGTTTGTCCATCTTGAAGTCCGGTATGCCATAGCGCAGGACACCGCCAGGCTTCGGCCACGCCTCGAACACGTGAATTTCGTGGCCCCGTAGGGCCAGGTGCTCCGCGACGGCCAAGCCAGCGGGGCCCGAGCCCACCACTGCCACCCGCCTGCCGGTGGGCGGCGGAATATCGGGTATCGGCCGGCCGCCGTGCTCCTGCTGGTAGTCTGCGACGAAAGCCTCCAACCGGCCGATGGCCACCGGGATGTTCTTCTTGCCGACCACGCAGTGCCCCTCACACAACTGTTCCTGGGGACAGAGGCGGCCACACATATCGGGCGCCGGGTTCGTCTGCCGGAACACCTCCGCCGCGCCCAAGACATCGCCCATCTCCAGCTTCAGGAGGGCGCCCGGGATGTCGTTGTGCAGGGGGCAGGCCACCTGGCAGGGAGCGGCGGGACACTGGATGCAACGGTTGGCCTCGAGACGGGCCGCCGGCAGGCCGTACCCCAGGTAGACCTCCCGCCAGTTGTGGACCCGTTCCGCCGGGTCCTGCTTCGGCACCGGCTGGTGCGGAATCTGGAGCCGGGCCTTCCGGTCTACTGCTTTCGTCCCGATGGGATTCGTCACTCTTCTACCCTGCCCTATTCTAAGACGCGCCCCGCCTTGGGACGATACGCTCCACGCAGCTCCTGGCCGGCAGCAGGACGGCCGGCGCTCATCTGCCTGTCTTCCTGGCCCAGGGGACAGCCTGCCAGAGGAGCCCGCGGCCGGGGACCAGGGCAAAGGCCAGCGAGAACAGGGCCGTGGCGGTCAGCACGATAGCTGCGCTGGCGGAGATGTCGGCGTACCAGGCCAAGTAGAGGCCGGCAGCAGAGGCCAGAGCCCCCACCGCCGCGCCGGCCGCCATCATAGCGGGCAGGCTCCGGGTGAGAAGCTGTGCCGTGGCCGCGGGGGTAACCAGGAGCGCCACCACCAGAACGATGCCCACCGTCTGGAGGGCGATGACCGTGGTCAACGCCAGCATGGCCAGGAGCCCGTACTGGATGGCCCCCACAGGGAGGCCGGAGGCCGCCGCCATCGTCGGGTCGTAGGCCGTGAACAGAAGCTCCTTGTAGAAGAGGGCCACGAGGACCAGCACCGCCAGACCGATGCCTGCCGTAAGCCATACGTCTCCCCAGGTTACAGCTAAGACGTTGCCGAAGACGAAGGAGAAGAGGTCCACGGTGTAGTTCTCCTGCCGGCTGACGATGGCCACCCCGAGGGCAAAGGCCGCCACGAAGAGGATGCCGATGGCGGTATCGTACTTGACGGCGCCCCGCCGGCTGATGAACCCGATGAGAAGGGCCGTCACCAGGGCAGCCGCGGCGCCCCCTACGTATAAGTTCCCGCCGAGGGCGAAGGCCGCGGCGACGCCGCCGAAGCTAGCATGGGGAAGGGCGTCGCCGATAAAGGCCATCCCCTTGAGGATCACAAAGCTGCCGATGACGGCCGCCACAACGCTCACCAGGGTGGCCGCAATCAGCCCCCTCTGCATGAACTCGTACGTCCAGGGCTCTCGCAGCGTATCGAAGATCTCGCTCATGGCCCAACGATGGTCGTGCCTTGGGGGAGCACAAAGAGGTGACGCTGGAAGGCCAGGCTGAGGTTCGCCTCAGTGAACACCTCGGCCGGGCGGCCGAAGGCCACCACCCTGCGGTTCAGCAGGACGGCGTGATCGAAGTCCGCCGCCACACAGGAGAGATCGTGGGTGGCTACGAAGAGCGTCTTGCCCTCGCGGCGCAGCTCCTCCAGGAGCCTCAGCAGATCGTGCTGCGCGGTGGCATCGAGTCCGGCAAGGGGCTCGTCCAGGAGCAGGAGATCGGCTTCCTGGGCCAACGCGCGGGCGATGAGGGCCCGCCGCTGCTCCCCTCCAGAGAGTTCGCCGATGCGCCTCCGGGCCCTATCGGCCAGGCGCACGCGCTCCAGGGCGCCCATGGCCACCTCTCTGTCGCGCCGTCCGGGGCGCCGCAAGAGGCCGAGGCGGCCATAGCGGCCCATAAGCACCACTTCTAACACGGTGACTGGGAAGGCCCAGTCCACCAGCTCAGACTGAGGGGTGTAGCCCACGCGGCCCTGCCCTGGCCGTCCGGGCCTCCCGTAGATGTGCACCTGGCCGCGCCAGGGCCTCATCAGCCCTAGCATAACCTTCAGGAGGGTTGATTTCCCCGAGCCGTTGGGTCCCACGAGCCCTGCCAGGCAGCCGTGCTCGATGGTGAAACTGACCCCCTCGAGGACCGGATCGCTTCCATACCCGGCCCAGATGTCCCGCACATCGACGGCCGTGTGTCCAGCGGACAGATCCTCAGCCACCGGCGCCCTCCAAACAACGGGCTAACTCCTCCCCGTCGAACCGCAGCAGCTCCACGTAGCCGCGCACGCGGTCGTCCAGCGAGTCACTGTACAGGGTGCAGACCCGCACCCCGGCATCGGCCGCGGCCTGTTCCAAGACCTTGGCCTCAGCCGTGATCTGAGGCTCCTGGAAGACGGCCGGCACGCCTTCTTCCCGTATCGACCGGGCGAGCTCGGCTACGCGGGCCGGCGTCGCCTCCTGCCCGGGGCCGGGAGCGACAACGCCCACCACCTCCAGGCCGAAGGCTTGCGCCAGGTAGCCGAAGGCCTCGTGGGTGGTGACGAGTTTGCGTTTCTCCAGCGGGATGCCGGCCACCTTCGCCCGTACGTAGTAGTCAGCGTCCTGGATCTCCTTATCGAATCGGGCGTAGTTGGCCTCATACTGGGCCCGCCCTTCGGGGTCAGCATCGCTCAGGCGGGCAGCTACGGCCTGAGCATAGACCGAGCCCAGGAGCGGGTGCATCCAGAGGTGGGGGTCGCCCGGTATGAAGGACTGGAACGGCGCCTTCTTGGCCTCATCGCCCAGGAGCACCACGGAGCCTTTGCGGGCGTTCGCCGCCACCGTCTTCAGGGCGGCGGGCTCCAGATCGAGGCCGTTGGCGAACACCAGGTCCGCCTCGGCCACGCGGCGCACGTCCTGGGGCGATGGTTCGTACGTATGGGGGTCTGCGCCGGAGGGGAGCAGCGACGTCACCTCTACGCGGTCGCCACCTACCTGCCTCACGAAGTCTGCGAACAGCGGCAGGGTGGTCACGACCTGGAGCTTGCCGCCGGCGCTGCCCTGGCCGCCGCAGGCTGCAAGGACCGCCAGCAGCAAGACGGCTGCGGCCAGGCACCAGCGGCCTGGCGGGCACGGAGTCACGCGCTTCCTCCCTCTGCCCCCATCGTGCGGCACGCCTGGCACCGGCCGTAGAGCTCCAACCAGTGGCCGTCCAGCTCGAAGCCCAAAGACTGGGATACGTCCCTCAAGACATCGGACACCGTGCACTGGTCCAGGTCCTGCACTCTGCCGCAGGCGGTACACACCAGATGGTGGTGGTGACCGCGGCGGGAGACGGCGTAGTGGAGGCTCCCATCCTCCATGAGGACCCGGCAAACGAATCCCAGGTTTGCCAGGAGTCTCACCGTGCGGAAGACCGTAGCCCGCCCAGCACCTCGGCACTGGCGCAACAGGCTGTCCATGGAGAAGTGGTCGCGCTGCTGCAAGACGGCGGCGATGACAGCGCGGCGCGAAGGCGTCACCCGGTAGCCTCGGGCCTCCAGGCGGAGGGCGACGTCCTCCAGGGCAGGAATGATACTTGGTATCATTGAGACCTAGTATCAGGCCCCTTCCACTCTGTGTCAAGCCAAGCGGCCGCCGCTGGGGCCTTCTAGTGGAAGCTGGCGTACACGACCCAGGTGCCCGAGGGTTGCGCGCTGCCGCCTTCCGGCTCGATGGTGATGCCGATGCCATCGGGCCGGCCTCTGAGCCAACCCAGGTCCATGGGGATGAGACAGGTGCCGTCGGAGGTCGAGAAGACGTGGGCCGGGATGTACTCCTTCCCCATGGCGAACCAGGCCTGATAGACCTGGCCCTGCTCCAGCTCGGGCAGCCCTTCGCAGAGGAGAAAGCCCTCAGCCCCGGAGCGGCTCCAGCCATACAGGGCCGAGGCCTGGGTCGCAGAAGAGACGGGAGTCATGCGCACGCGCTCCGCGTCGGGGTGCGAGAGCACTGCCATGATCTGGCGCTGCTGCGCCAACTGGAGGCCCGCCTCGTCGTTCTTCTGGCGGAGGTCTTGCACCTCCCGGGCCAGGGCGTCCTTTTCGCCCCGAAGGTCGGTCATCTGGGCCTCCAGGAAGCCGGCGACAGCTAGAGCAGCCACAGCGCTGAGGGAGAGGCCCCAAGCGACGGCGGGCCAGCCGAGACGCCATCTTCTCCAGCCAGAGGCCCCGGCGCGCGGGCGCTCCTTCGCCGCCCGGGCCATGATCCGCCGGCGCAGGGCTTCGGGCGCGTCGTGCAGGGGTATGGAAAGCGCCAGTAGCGCCGCCGTGCGCTGGGCCTCCGTCAGCTGTTCCCAGCAGCGCACACACTCGGCGGCATGCGCCTCGATGCTGGCCGCCTCGCCGGCGCTGGCCGCGCCCAGGGCGTAGGCGTCCAAGAGCTCCCTGATCTGGCCGCAGTCCGTCAACTCGTCTCCCATCTCAGCTCCGGGGTCAAGGCTGCACGCAGCTTCTGCATGCCCAGGCGGATGCGGGTCTTGACGGTGCCCAGGGGCTGGCCCGTGAGGTCCGCGATCTCCTGCTGGGTGAGGCCGCCGAAGTAGGCCAGCTCGATGACCTGCCGCTGCTCCGCTGGCAGATCCTTCAACGCGGCCAGGACCAGCCGGCGTTGATCAGCGAGTTCAGCCGTGAGAGCGGGGTCCTCCCCCTCTACGTCGGGCACGTCCCGCTCCTGCTCTTCGGGAGAGGACGTCTCGAAGCGGTAACGGCGGTTGCGGGACCGTACGGCATCCACAGCGCGATTGCGGGTTACAGAGGTCAGCCAGGTGACGAACCTGCCCCTTTGGGGGAGATAGCTCTCAGGCTTTCGCCAGACCCTCAAGAAAACCTCCTGTACCATATCTTCCGCCATGTGAGCGTCCCGCAGCACCCTCAAAGAGGTCGAATAGACCAGGCTGGCGTACCGGTCGTAGAGGGTTCGAAACGCCGCTAGGTCCCTGTAGAAGAGCCGCTGCATCAGCTCCTCGTCGTCGAGATTGGCGTAGTGCGCCTCGTTTGACGATACGTTTTCCATCAGCAGTCCAGATTCGCCGGCGGGACCTCGCACGTCCCATTCTATCTACCCCGGCGAGCCGCTTCCAGCGCCATCGCCGGCCCGCCTTCCGCAGGCGTGCCTGCTTGCCACGAGGCGTTGTATCCTGTTAAGCGTGAAACCTGACAAGCGAAGCCGCTGGCGCACAGCGCCAGTTATCGCCTTCGTCCTCCTATCCTTGGCCTCCGCCTGCGGTGGCGGCTCCGGGCCCGCCTCTACCCCTGGGCCATCGCCTTCGCCGATGCCGTCGCCCGCTGCCACCGCGGCACCCAGCGGCGCCGCGACCCAATACTCGACGGCCGATCTGGTGGAGCTGCTGCGCCCCTCCGTGGTGCACATCCTCACGGAATCCGCCACCCTCGGTTTCTTCGGCCAGGTGGTACCCCAGCAGGGCGTCGGCACCGGGTTCATCGTGGACAGCGATGGGCACATAGCCACCAACAACCACGTGGTGACGGACTCCAGCGGCCGCCCGGCCCAGAAGATCACGGTGACGCTAAGCGATGGGCGGGAGTTCGCCGCCGAGATCGCCGGCCGTGACCCGCCTACGGACCTGGCCGTACTGAAGATCGACGCCAGCGGCCTAAAGCCTCTGGCCCTCGGGCGCTCCTCTGACCTGAAGGTCGGCGAGGACGTTGTCGCCATCGGCAACGCCCTCAACCTGCCGGGCGGGCCCACCGTAACCAAGGGCGTGGTGAGCGCATTGGGCAGGCTCATCGAGGAGGGCGATATCACGATTCCGGATGCCATACAGACGGATGCCGCCATCAACCCAGGGAACTCAGGCGGACCCTTGGTCAACATGAAGGGTGAGGTCATCGGAATAACGACGGCCATCATCACCCAGTCTCAGTCGGGGGTGCTAGCCCAAGGAATCGGGCTGGCCATCGCCATCGACACGGCCAAACCCATAATCGATGAGCTGATAGCCAAGGGGGAGGTAGACCGCGGCTTCCTGGGAGTACGCGGCATGGTCCAGATCACCCCCTCCCTCAAGGAACAGTTCGGGCTGGCAGTTGACCGCGGCATCGGCATCCAACAAGTCGTCGCCAACAGCCCCGCGGCCAAGGCCGGCCTCCAGCCGGGCGATATCATCGTCTCCCTGGCAGGGGCTGAGATCCGGACCACGGGCGACCTCTTCAAGGCCCTTACGGAGCACCGGGCAGGCGAAACAGTGGAGATCCAGTACTACCACAACGCACAGAAGAAGACCGCCCAGGTGACGCTGGGCTGAAACACTAGGAAAAGCGTTATAATACCGATAGAATATAAGTGGCATGGCAACGTACATCGATGACCTTCACCGCCAGCTGGAGGTCAAGACCACCCCGCAACGCATCGTCTCACTAGTACCCAGCCTGACGGAGACCCTCTTTGCCTTCGGCCTGGGCGACAACGTGGTCGGCGTCACCAACTTCTGCGTAGAGCCCGCCGATAAGCTGGCTGGCAAGGCCCGCGTGGGCGGCACCAAGAGCCTGAACGTCGAGCGGGTGCGGGAGTTGGAACCCGATATCGTCATCGCCAACGCCGAGGAGAACCGGGAGGAGGACATACGCCAGATCCTCAGGGCTGGAATCAGCGTCTTCATGACCTTCCCGCGCACGGTCCACGGGGCCATCAGCATGATGCGCCGCCTGGCCGACGTTACCGGCGCCCAGGAGGCAGCTCGGCCTATCATCGAGGAGGCCGAGGCCGCCCTCCAGGAGGCCAAGGCCGCCAACCAGGGGCGGCGTCCTTTGCGCGTCTTCTGTCCCATCTGGCGCCGGCCTTGGATGACCATCGGGCCCGACACCTACATGCACGATTTCCTCCTGGCCTGCGGGGGCATCAACATCTTCTCTGACCGCCACGACCGCTACCCCCGCATCGAGCTGGAGGAGGTCTCGCGTCGCATTCCAGAGGTAATTCTTCTGCCCAGCGAACCCTACCACTTCAACCTGCGGCACGCCCAGGAGTTCAGCCAATACAGCCACGTCCCTGCGGTGCAGGACCAACGTATATACGTAGTGGACGGCAAGCTTCTTGGGTGGTACGGGCCGCGCATCGCCACGAGCCTGCGCTTCGTTCGCAACCTGCTGTGGGGTGATCAGGCCCAGCCCAGCGAAGTCTAGGCACGGCGAGGCGCCTTCCGGCCTCGCTGCTAGAATTAGGAGAGGAGGGTGCGTTAGTCCCGCACCCCGAGGTGAGAAGAGCGATGAATAACCTGAAGACCGTTTTCCTGCTGACCCTGCTATCCGGGGTCTTCCTGGCGCTAGGTTACGCCTTCGCCGGCCAGGCGGGGCTCATCATCGCCCTCATCTTCGCCGGCGTCATGAACATCGGCTCCTACTGGTTCTCCGACAAGCTGGCGCTGGCCATGACGGGCGCCAGGGAGGTGACGCCGGCTGAAGAGCCGCGCCTCCACGCCATCGTGGACGAGGTGGCGGCCATGGCCAGGATGCCGAAGCCCCGGGTCTACATCATCCATAACGATTCGCCAAACGCCTTCGCCACCGGCCGCAACCGCAGCCATGCCGCGGTGGCTGCCACCACCGGCATCCTGCGCATCCTTGACGACCGCGAACTGGCGGCCGTCTTCGGACACGAGCTGGGGCACATACGGAACCACGACATCCTGGTGAACGCCATCGTAGCGACAGTGGCCAGCGCCATCATGTTCTTGGCGATGATGGGGCGTTGGGCCCTCATCTTCGGCGGCTTTGGCGGCCGCAACCGGGATGGAGGCGGCGCCTTGGGCGTGTTGGCCCTGCTCCTGACCATCATCTTCGCCCCTATCGCAGCCACCCTCATCCGGCTGGCCATCTCACGCCAGCGGGAGTACGGGGCCGACGAGGCAGGCGCCCACATCACTCATGCGCCGCTCTCCCTGGCTAGCGCCCTCCGCAAGCTGGAGGAGTACTCCCGCGTAAGGCCGATGCAGGTGAACCCGGCGGTGTCGCACCTCTTCATCGTCAACCCGCTGGGCAAGGTGGATTTCGCGGCCCTCTTCAGCACCCACCCGCCCATCGAGAAGCGAATCGAGCGGCTGAACGAGATCGCCCGGCGCACAGGCAACTTCGGCTAGCCCAAGGCCGTGCACCCAACGTGGGGCCATTGGTAGAATGGGCGGCAGCGCCTGCCCACACTTAGGAAAGGAGCCCGCCCGGTGCCATCCCTGCTGGTAAGACTGCCCCTGGTTGCGCCCGCCCTTGTGGGCGCCATCCTCCTCGCAGCATGCAGCGAAAAGAGGACCGAGACCACCGTCGACGTCACCTTGAAGGAGTGGAGCATCACCCTCAGCCGAGACTCGGCCCCGGCCGGCGACGTCACCTTCGACCTCAAGAACGAGGGCCCGGACCACGAGCACCAGATGCTCATCGTCCGCACCGATTTCGCCCCAGACAAGCTGCCGACCAAGGCCAACGGCACCGTCGACGAGGGGGCCAACGGCGTGAAGGTGGTGGGTCGCATCAGCAAGTTCGACAAGGGCGAACGCTCCAGTGGGGTCTATACCCTTAAGGCAGGCAAGTACGTTCTCATCTGCAACCTGTACGACGAGGATAAAGGCCAGAAGGTTTCCCACTACCAGCAGGGCATGCGCACCGCCTTCACCGTCACCGGACAGTAGCGGGGGCACGGCTGACGCGACGCCCCCGGGCAGGGCGAGCACAGGCGTCCGGCGCCCGGCGGCGCGGTGTCCCTAATTGGGTACGGCCGAAACGAAGAGCAGGCCCTTGCCCAGTACCTCGCCCGCCAGCACGAGGGTCATCGCTATGTACAGCAGCCCCGTCGCTGACTGCATCGCCCTCAGCCTGCTGGACTCGTAGGCCATATAAGCCAGGAGCATCGGAAAGGCCAGACCGCCGCCGATGCGCAGCCAGAAGAACGGGTTGCGTACGAGGGACGCATCCGCGGAGTTGGGGATGGCCTCCCGGGGCAGCGCCAGAGCCAGCGCCACGAGCAGGCCGTCCAGCGCCATGGCCACCACCAGAAAGGCGGTCATCTCCCGCAACGGGCCTTCTGGAAGGCGGGGCGTCACCAGGTACCAGTGGCCCAAGATCATGCCCATGGAGACCGCCCCCACCACCAACCCGCCGGCCACCAGGCTAAGAAGGGCCGCAGGGTACCCCCAGGTTGGCGGGGCGAAGACTTGCGCCAAAAGAGCCACCGAGACCAGGCCCGCGGCCGAGTTGGCGGCGCCCGTAGCCAACGCTAACCTCCGGCGCCGCGAAAGAAGGAGCGTGGCGTACATGAGGGCCAGAAGGAAGAACCACCCGAGGGCCACCCTCGCCGGGCGCATGAAGGCGGCGTCCAGCGGATATCCGTCGACATCGCCACCCACCGAGACGGCGAGGGAGACCCAGAGGGTGAGGCCTGCTGCTACCGCCGTCATCCAGGCGCCGAACTTGATGAAGCTAGGGGCGCATCTGCCCCGCAGGTCCCAAAGCCAAAGGACCCAGAGCCCACCCACGCTGAACTCCACCAACAGCAGCAGTAGCGTCAGTGGCAGGGCTTGGGCGTTCATGGACACACGTCCATCATAGGGCATCCGTGGCAGCCGGCTGAAGGCAGATTTCGGCGGATTGCGCCGGACTCGTCGTCGCCAACCTAGGCGCTGCGCTTACAATAGTCACGGTGACCCAACACGTGACCCGCTGGAAGGACGCCGGATCGCCGGACTGGATCCTCAAGGCCCTGCGCGAGGCCGGCGGCTCCCTCATCTCTGAGATGTATGGCCTCGGCGCGCGCGGCGTCCCGCAACCCATAGCCGACGAGGTTAACCCCGCGCAGATCATCGCCCACCTTGTGGCCACCGAGCGCCTGGCCCAGGAGCAGATCACAGCGATCTTGGACGGCCGCCCAGACCCGATTCCAGTGCGCGATGTGGAAACGCCAGCAGACGAAGACGCCCCAGCCACTGGCCTGACGGACAGCCTGGCGCAATTCGAGGACCTGCGCGCCGCCACCCTCCGGCTCCTCTGGGGTCTGGCGGGCGAGGACTGGCAGCGCCCGGGCCGACACCCCTATCGGGGCGAAATCACGCCAGCGCAGATCGCCCGGGAGTTGGCGCACCACGACCTGGAACACCTGTGGCAAGTGCGGCGCCTACGGGCCCATGGCGACGCCGCAGAGCCCCCTTAAGCGCCGCCAGAGGACAAAGACTCGACCGCAGCCAGCAGGCCCTTGGGGTCTCCGACAGGTGCCGAGCATGTCCTCCCCGCGCAGACGTAGGCCGCCGGCGCCGGCTTGGCCGGCAGCGACAGCGCGGCGAGGCGCTCTGCGTCCCTCTCTGGGTCCAGCCGCTGCACGACGCGGCCCGGCGCCTTCAGGCGCAGGGCCGCGTGGTGCAATGACGCCGCCTCTTCGCCGCCAACGATCCTCACCTGCGGCGGCGGGTTTCGAAACAGGTCCACCGCCCGGGCATACGAGGCAGCGAAGGGGCCAAGCTTCTCGTAGACGCCAGCGAAGGCCTCCAACGTCCTCTCCGCAAGGATCCGGTACTCCTCCTCGAGCACTAGGGCGTGGAGCCGGAGGAAGACCTCCGCGCAGAGGGCGTTGTCCTGGACCGGCCGCTGGCGCTCCGCTAGCCGGCCGACCCCCTCAGTGGCGTCCCACAGATCGTAGAAGCCGCCGCCATCAGGGCTGGCGAAACGCTCCACGATGAACCGGGCCAGGGCCATCGCCCGCTCCAGATGTCGGGGGTCACCTGTAACCTCGTAGGCGTCCAGAAAGGCCCGCGCCGCCAGGGCTTGGTCGGCCAGGATGCCCGGAGCCCCAGCCTGCTGGCCGTCGTGATAGTGGTGAAGCCCGCCCTCGGGAGCCGGCATCGTTGTCCACAGGTATTCCAGAGCCGCCACCGCGGCGTCAGCCAGCTCCGGGCGCTCCAAGGTCCACGAGGCCTCCAAGTAAGCCGAGGCCGCCAGGGCGTTCCACCCCGCGTAACACCGGCGGTCGATGAAGGGCTCCGGCCGGCCCTCTCGCTCCCGCGCCGCCAGCTTGTAAAACTCCTCGTCCGCGTCCTGAGAGCCGTAGAAGAAGCCCCGCTGGTGATCCCGCAGCCGCGACTCCAGGTAGCCGACGATCCGCCTGGCAACTTCCGCGTGAGCCTCGTCGCCAGTGATCCGGTAGAGAGACAGGTAGCACCGAAGGAGGCCAGCGTTGTCCTCCAGCATCTTCTCGTAGTGGGGCTCGGACCAGTCCCTTCTGGTCGCGTAGCGGAAGAAGCCGCCCCACTCCTGATCGAAGACGCCTCCCCGTGCCATGGCGTCCAGCGTCTTGCGGGCCATGTGCAGCACATCGGGGTCGCCCGTCCGTAGATGAGCGTGGAGAAGGATGGCGATGCTATCGGTCTGGGGAAACTTGGGAGCATCGCCGAACCCCCCGTACACGGGGTCGTAGGAGTCAGCCACCGTCCGCAACACGGAGGCGAAGATACCCGGCGTCAAAGGGGAAGGAGGGGCGACCGCCAGGCTGGCCCGGCGCTGCCGTATCTCCTGCGCCTTGCGGGCCACCTCATCCCGGTGGTCCCGGTAGTAGAAGCTCACCTGGGCCAACAGCTCGCGCATCTGCTCGGGCGGCACGTAGGTGGCGCCGGCCAGAACCTCGCCCTCCGGCGTCAGGAAGGCCGTCGTCGGCCAGCCGCCCATGTTGTAACGGGCGTTGACATCGGGCCGCTGGTCGTTGTCCACCCGCACGGGGATGAACTCGCTGTTGGCCAGCCGTATCACCTCTGGGTCGGAGTAGGAGGTCTCGTCCATGACGTGGCACCAGTGGCACCAGACAGCGGAAAGGGAGAGGAGGATCGGTTTCCCGGAGCGTTCTGCTTCAGCAAAGGGCTCTGGCCCCCATTCGCGCCAGCGGATCTCGCTGGCCCTATTGGGCCGGGGGGAGAAGTGGAAGCTGGTTTCGCCGGACATTCGTACCCGCTTTCTAGGCGAGCGCGCCTATGGGGCCGCGCCCGCGTCTGCCTCTAGCCTATCAGAAGTGCGCCGCGCGGCCACTGCGGCCCCCCAGGCGCCTCGGCCCTGAGGCCGGCGGCCGGCACAGCTCACCCGCGCCTGGGCGCCCCGCATTCCGGCGCGCACGCCACAAGACGCCCCGAACCGCGAGCGTTCGTGCTCTGCGCGCCCCTCAGCGCCTCTCCCCGTGACCGAAATGATCGAGATCCTTAGAGGG
>DAOUBD010000088.1:0-33966 GCA_034432935.1 Dehalococcoidia bacterium
CCAGCACCATCCAGGTCGACGGCATGAAGGCCGGCGCCAGGTTGATGCAGAAGGCGATGGCGTAGGCGCCCAGCAGCCGGATGAGGTCATCGCTCATGCCGCCATGGTAACAGGCGGGGGTTTCAGGCTCGCTCCTTGGTGAGCCGGGGCGGGCCGCTCATGCTTCGAGAGCCTCAGCATGAGCGGGATTGTACGAGAGCCCCAGCGTGAGCGGGGGGGTGTGAGCGCAACGTCCCTTCCCGCTCGCCCTGAGGCACTCGAAGGGCGAGCGGGGGTTCCGCCGCGGCCCATGCTTCGAGAGCCTCAGCATGAGCGGGATTGTCTGCGGGCCGATGCTTCGAGGGGGCCTCAGCATGAGCGGGGATGACATATGTTCCCGCCCCAACATGAGCGGGTCGAACAGCACCCCTTTCCGCTCGTCCTGAGCCCCGCCGAAGGGCGAGCGGAGCGCGACGCGACGGCGGCTCATGCTTCGAGAGCCTCAGCATGAGCGGTGGTCAGTGCGGCTCATGCTTCGAGGGCCTTGGCATGAGCTGCCTTGCCCTCGCGCTGGCTGGGCCCCAAACTTTAGCTCATGGCGCGCCCGCGAACCATCGCCGAGATCCCCACGCCGGCGCTGGTCATCGACCTCCCGGCCATGGAGAGGAACATCCGGCGCATGGCCGACTTCTTCGCCGAGGGACCGTGCCGGCTGCGCCCCCACTTCAAGGCGCACAAGACGCCGGAGATCGCGCGGCGCCAGTTGGCCGCCGGCTCCTGCGCCGGCATCACCTGCGCCACCGTGGCCGAGGCCGTGGCCGTGGCGCCCTTTTGTGCCGACATCCTTATCGCCAACGAAATCATCGGCGCAGATAAGGCGGCCCGTGTGGCGGCCCTCGCCCGGCGGGCAGACGTAAAGGTGGCCATCGACTCCCTTCAGGGCTTGCGGGAGATGGCAGCCGCGGCCCAGGCGGCCGGCACCACCGTGGGCGTCCTCGTGGACATCAACGTGGGCATGCCCCGCTGCGGCGTCCTTTCGGAAGAGGAGGCCATCTCCCTGGCCCGGCGCGTCGAGGACACCCCCGGCCTCCGCCTGCGCGGCCTCATGGGCTACGAAGGCCACGCCGTCGGCTTGCCGGACCGCCCGGCCCGCGAGTCGCAGGCGCGAGCTTCGATGACCAAGCTTCTCTCCATAGCCCGGGCCTTCCACGCCGCCAGGCTCCCCTGCGAGATCGTCTCGGCGGGCGGCACCGGAACCTACGACATCACCGGCCGGATCGAGGGCGTCACCGAGGTGCAAGCCGGCTCGTACGTCCTTATGGACACGGCGTACGCCAAACTGAACCTGCCCTTCGAGCTGGCCTTCTACGTTCTGGCCACCGTCATCAGCCGCCCATCGCCCACCATCTGTGTCGCCGACTGCGGCCTCAAAGCAGTCACCGAGGACCACGGTAACCCAAGCGTCGCCGATACGCCGGGCGCTAGCGTCCTCTTCCTGAGCGATGAGCACGCCACCATCACCCTGCCGCCAGACTCCGGCCTTCAGCCCGGGGACCGCATCCGGCTATGGCCGTCCCACATCGACCCCACCGTAAACCTGCACGACGTCTTCTACGTCGTTGCCGAAGGCGAGGTGGCAGACGTATGGCCCATCGCGGCCAGGGGTTATGCGGAGGAGAGGGAAGCCCTCCGAGGGTGAAAAGCCGCCCCTCTCCCACAGTGGCGCGCCTCGCCAGGATGACAGTGGAGCCGCCCTCTGATACGATAACCTGAGCCATCCTCGTGTCCACTTCCGGAGGACCCATTGACCGAAACAGCGCATACCCAAAAGAGGCGGCCCTTCTCTAGGAAGGTTGACTCCATATCCTCCTCTGGCATCCGCCGCTTCTTCGAGCTCATCGCCAACATGGACGGCTGCATCTCCCTGGGCGTAGGAGAGCCAGACTTCGTAACGCCAGAGTCATTCTCCCGCGCCGCCGTAGAGGCCATAGCGCGGGGCGAAACACACTATACATCCAACTACGGCTTGCCGGAGCTGCGCCAGGCGATCTCTGCCCATTTGGAGCGGCTCTACGGCGTTAGGTACGATCCAGGAGAGGAGATACTGGTGACGGTGGGGGTATCGGAGGCGCTGCTGCTGGCCACCCACGCCCTCCTGGACCCAGGCGACGAGCTCCTGTCGCCGGACCCGTACTACGTGGCCTATCAGCCGTGTACCATCCTGGCCGGCGGCACCTTCGTACCGGTGCCCACCCACATGGAGCACGGGTTCCGGGTCTCGGCGAGCGATCTCGAAGCCCGGATTACGGAACGTACAAAGGCGATCCTCCTCGGATATCCCTCCAACCCAACCGGGGCCCAGATGCCCCGGGAGGAGCTGGCCGAGATCGCCGACCTAGCCGCCCGCCGCGATCTGATCGTCATCTCCGATGAGATCTATGACCGTCTGTCATACGGGATCCCCCACACCTGCTTCGCCTCTTTGCCCGGGATGAAGGAACGCACCATCCTCCTGGGCGGCTTCTCAAAGGCCTACGCCATGACCGGATGGCGGGTGGGCTGGGCCTGTGCGCCCGCCGACATCCTGGAGCAGATGATGAAGGTCCACCAGTACATCATCATGTCCGCCCCCACCCCCTCTCAGTACGCTGCCCTGGAAGCCATCCGCAACGGCGAGGAGCAGGCCCTCGAGTTCGTGGCTGAATTCGATGCCCGGCGTAGGCTCATCGTTGCCGGGCTCAAACAGATGGGACTCGCCACCTTCGAGCCCCAAGGCGCCTTCTACGCGTTTCCGTCCATCCGTTCCACCGGCCTCGACGACGTAGAGTTCGCCGAGCAACTCCTGTTGCGAGAAAAGGTGGCCGTCATCCCTGGCTCGGCCTTTGGCGAATGCGGGCGCGGCCACGTCCGCATCTGTTACGCCTCTCCCCAGCCTGTCCTAGAGGAGGCCCTGGAACGGATTGGCCGCTTCGTGGGCCAGCACCGCTAGGCGCGCCATACGACTCCCCGGCGCGCTTGCCGCAGCGGCCGCCGTCGCCATAGTAGCCGTCGCCGCGGCGAGCTGCCGCAGTTCTGGCCCGGCGCCCGCCGGGAGCCCGGCCTGCGGTCCGGGCCAGAACTGCCCTCCCGCCAGCGCATCGCCGGCGGCATCCCCAGTGCCGCCTTCGGGGCCCTCCGCCAACGCCTACCGCCTGACCCGCATCATGCCGGATGTGAGCTTCGAGCGCATGGTCGATCTGGTGCCCATCCCAGGCAGACCGAGAGAGGCCATTGTGCTTCTCCAAAAGGACGCCACCATCTGGCGAGTCTCTCTGGACGGCAGCTTCCCGCCGGCCCTATTCGGCGACCTCTCTGCCTACGTGGGCGGCAGCGGCAACGAAGAAGGGTTGCTCTCGGCAGCCTTCTCGCCCGAATTCGAAACCGACCACCGGCTGTACGTGTACTACACCCGGGGCGGCGCCTCGGGCCTGCCCACGGTCCTGGCGCGCTTTCCCGCCAGTGCTACGGAGATGGATACGGATCGCCAAACCGTGGTGCTGGAGGTGCCGGACTTCGCTTCCAACCACAACGGCGGCAAGCTGCTCTTCGGGCCAGACGGGTATCTCTATCTCTCCACCGGCGACGGCGGCGGCGCGGGAGACCCCCAGGAGAACGGCCAAGACACTTTCAGCCTCCTCGGCAAGATCCTGCGCATCGGCGTTACGGGCCAGGAGACCTACGCTATCCCCGCCGATAATCCCTTCGCGAGCGGCGGCGGGGCCCCCGAAGTCTGGGCCTACGGCCTGCGCAACCCCTGGCGCATCAGCTTCGACCGGTTAACGGGAGACCTTTGGGCGGGCGACGTCGGCCAGGACCGGTGGGAGGAGATAGATCGCATAGTGAGGGGGGGCAACTACGGCTGGGATTGCTACGAGGGTTTCGCCAAATACGAACCCGACGGCTGCCCCGAAGACGGCCTAGAGTGGCCCAGGGCCGTGTACGGGCACGATCAGGGCGCCGCCGTCACCGGCGGTTACGTCTACCGGGGTTCCGCGATGCCGGAGCTGTACGGCTGGTACGTGTACGCCGACGCCTACAGCGGCAACGTATGGGCCCTCGATGCCGCCCCGGGGGCGGACAGCGAGCCCGTGAAGCTTGTGACGGATAGCGGCGCGCAGATCGTCTCCTTCGCCGAGGCCCCGGACGGCGAGCTACTCCTCCTCAGCTTCGATCGCGCCATCTACCGGCTGGAGCGCCGCTGAACCCTCGCCGCGCTCACCATCGCGCCTCGTGGTGCTCCACCCACCCTACCAGCCCATCGAAGCTTATCCGCTGGCCCTCCTCCGTCTCCACAGAACCGGCGTAGCGGCCGAAGAGCTGGTGCACCTCCGAACGGACTACCAGAAGGTCGGTCTTGGCCACCCGTTCGAAGACGGGTTGAAAACGGACGTCGATCCGGCTGGAATCCGGCGTGCGCACGGCCCACGGCTCCATGAAGTGCCGTTTGTCGTACTCCCAGACGAGCTCCTCGCTCACCTTTGTGACGCGGCCATCGAGGCAGATGCCGTTCTCCGTCATGCCCGTGCCTACGGTCCAGCCGCCACCTAGATTCAACCCCAGCGCGCGGCCATCCACGCGTCCCGAGCACGAGCCCCAGTTCCAGAAGCAGCGGTAGCGCCACACGCCGCGCCCGAAGTCCAGACACCCGAAGGAGGAACCCTCGGCGAACTCCAGGCGCTCGCCGCCGATGGTCACGTGGCCCGATGCTGGCAAACAGTTCTGTTTGGAGGTGAACTGGAACCGGTCGCCGCTCCAGGGAATGACCACGTTAAGGGTCTCGTGGCCGGCGGGACGCCGCGCCAGCAGGTCTGCCGAAAGTGAGGAGCCGCCGAAGCGGCGGCTGTCCACCCGCACCCTGGTCCCTTCCCCTTCCGCGGTCATGGTTAGCCGCAGGCGCGGGCCTATGAACTCCCCGTCGCCGTCTGGCGTCGCCGAGAGGCGAACGCCCCGCCCCAAGGGAGTCACCACATTCTGCTCCAGGTACTTTCCTGTCTCAAAGTCCAGGAAGTACACGAAGGCCACCCCAACGTAGTCCAGATGGGCGATGGTGGCAGAGAAGAGGCACCGCGGCCCGGTGAAGGCCCAGTAGTTCCATCGCTTCTTGCGCAGGAAGTGGCCCCTCAGGTTGCAGCGATGCAAGGGCCGCCGCGACCAACCCACGGCGACCGGATTCAGAAGACCTCGCCCGTCGCAAAGGTCCACGGGCGCCGTCAGCTCCCGTTCCTGAAAATCGCCCCTAGTTGCCATGATCCCTCCTGGGCGCCACCGGCCGCAATCATACCACCTAGCGAGGCAGGTGATATCCATCACACCGCCGGCGCGTAGGCTGCGGTACACTAGGGGACGCCATGGCGGCTCGCTTTCCGATGCCCGAGGGCGGGACTCTTCGCATAACCAGCGTCTCTGGCCACGTAACAGTAGTGGCGGAAGACCGGCCTGATCTGGAAGTGGCATCTGACAAGCAGCGGCCGGAGCTTCGGGACGAGGCCCGCACGGTGGTCCTGAGCACCATCGCCTCGCCGCTGGAGGTGCGCTGCCCGACGGGCACCAACGTGGTGGCTGGGGCCGTCTCGGGCCACATACGTCTCCAGGGCTCCTTCGGCGCGGTACGGGCGGCCACCGTCTCCGGCCACATCACCGTTGACAGCGCCAGCGGCGACGTCGATCTGCGCAGCATCAGCGGGCACCTGACCATCGGCACGTGCGGGGGCCAATGCCAACTGAACACGAAGAGCGGCCGCATCAGCGCCGGAGAGACCGCGAGAGCCGTTCGCGCCTCCACCCTGAGCGGTCAGGTGGAGCTGGGCACCGCTGGCCTGGAAGAGGTGCAAGTGCGCACAGTGTCCGGCGCGGTGCGCATCACGGTGCAAGGCGGCCGGATGCCTCGCGCCCGGCTACGGACCCTGTCCGGCCAGGTACGGTGCGACTGTCCAGAGGGGACCGATTTCGACCTAAAGGCGAGCACGGTCTCAGGGTCCATTGAAGTCTCAAGCAGATGAGCGGTCGACGCATCCGGGCTCCGGCGGGAAAGCCCGCGCCAGCCCATGAGCATGCGCATGGGGCCATCGTCTTCACCGACCTGGCCGGCTTCACCGAGTTCACTGCCCTCCAAGGCGACCAGGCTGCCCTGGACCTCCTGGCCACCCAGGAGCGGCTTGTGCGCCAGGTCATGGGCCAGCGCGGACGCATCGTAAAGGAGCTGGGCGACGGCATGATGCTATGGTTCGAGGATCCCGGCTTGGCTGTGCAGACGGCGCTGGCCCTCCAAGAGGCTTTTGACGAGCATGCCGCAGCCGACGATCTCCCCCTTTGGGTTCGCATGGGCGTCCACTACGGGAGCCCAGCCCGCCGGGGCCGGGACCTGGTAGGCCACGACGTCAACCTGGCGGCCCGCATCGTCGAGCTAGCCGCGCCCGGAGAAGTCCTCGTCTCCGAGGAAGTGGTGAGCCGGGTGGGCGACAAGCTCCCGGGCGTCCACTTCGAGGAGGTCGGGCCGGCCGTCATGAAGGGCATACCTCATCCGGTGCCCCTCTACCGGGCGGCGCGTCGGCCCTAGCGCCAGGGCCGCTGGCCAGCCCATCGCAGCAGGTCTCCCACCGGGCCGGGGGCGCCAGCGATGACCCCCTCGCTGAAGATGCTGACCTCCCCGCCATCGCGGCTCACGATGACGCCCCCTCCCTCTCGTACCTGCACTATTCCGGCCGCCATGTCCCACGGGAAGAGCTGATGGTGGATGTACACGTCGAAACGCCCGCTGGCGGCGTAGGCCAGTCCCAAGGCGGCGGAGCCGATGTTGAAGGCGGTCTCCATTCCCGGCCACAGGTCCGAGAGGAGGGCCAGCAGCTTGCCAGCGCGACCGTAGTCGTAGCCGAGACCGAAGCCCAGCACGGACTCCCCCAGAGACGGCGCACTGGACACGCGTGCCCGCCGGCCGGCTGCCCGAAGGCCGCACCCCCTGACGGCGAAGAACTCCTCGCCGGTGACGGGGTTCTGGGTTAGCCCCAGCACCGGCTCCCCGTGCTGGCAAAGGGCGATGTTGAAGGCGAAGATGGGGATCCCGCGGGCGAAGTTACGGGTGCCGTCCAGGGGATCGACTACCCAGAGCCAACCCTCGCGCCAGCGATCCGCCTGCCCGGCGGTCTCCTCGGAGAGGACGGCGTGGCTCGGATACTCCTGGCGCAGCAAGGTGAGGACCGCCTCCTCCACGGCTAGGTCAGTCTCCGTCACGAAGTTGCCGCGGCCCTTTGCCACCTTGTGGGATGGCCGGCGGCCGAATCTCTGACGAATGATCCGCGCAGCCTCCTGGGCGCAGGCCCTGGCCACGGCCTCCGCGCTCATGCCGTTCGCCGAAAGGGGCAGCCAATCCCGCCCCCCTGGCCTTGCCACGGCCCGCCTACATCCGCTCAGGGGCGCTCATGCCCATGAGGTCCAGCGCCCGGGCCAGGATGATCTTGGCCGCCGATACCAGCTTCAGGCGTGCCCTGGACAGGGCCAGGTCGTCCGAGATGACGCGGCAGCGCTCGTAGAAATCGTGGAAGGCGGTGGCCAGCTCGACGGCGTAGTAGGGCAGTTGGTGCGGCTCTAGGCTGCCGGCGATGGCCTCCACTAGCTCCGGCAACCGTAGCATCTTACGGATCAGCGCCAGCTCGGAGTCATGGGTGAGGAGCGCCACGTCGCCCGAGCCGAAATCGCCCACACGCTGGGCTGCCTGCGCCAGGATGCCGGCGATGCGGGCGTGGGCGTATTGCACGTAGTACACCGGGTTTTCGGCGCTCTGCCGCTTGGCCAACTCGATATCGAAGTCCATATGGGAGTCTGCTGCCCGTTGCACGAAGTTGAAGCGGGCAGCATCGGGGCCTACCTCGTCCACCAGCTCCCGGAGGGTGATGATCTCCCCGGCCCGCTTGGAGAGGCGCACCACTTCTTCCCCGCGCCTGAGGGTGACCAGTTGGTAGATGATGATGGTCAGGCGTTCGGGGTCGATGCCCAGGGCCGCCACCGCCGCCTTCATGCGGGGGACATGGCCCTGGTGGTCGGCCCCCCAAACGTTGATTACCCGGTCGAAACCCCGCAGAAGGAACTTATCGTAGTGGTAGGCGACGTCGGAAGCGAAGTACGTCGGTTGCCCGCTGGAACGCACCAGCACGTTGTCCTTCTCTTCCCCCAGCGATGATGACACGAACCAGACAGCGCCCTCGCGTTCCGCCACGTAGCCCCGCTCCCGCAGCAAGGCCATCGCCTTCTGGTAAGTGCTATCGGAGTACAGAGAGCGCTCGGAAAACCAGCGGTCGTAGTGGACGCCGATGGCGGCCAGATCCGCCTTGATGACCTCCAGCATCTTGGCGACCCCCAGGTCGTGCAGCTCCGGCGGATACGGCTCACCTGCCGGGCGCAACAGGGAATCGCCCCGCTCCTCCTTGAGCTGGCGGGCCAGGTCCACCATGTACTCCCCGGGATAGCCGCCCTCAGGAATATCGACATCGCGCCCGAAAAGCTGCTGATAACGCGCGTAGAGGGTCGCCGCGAAGGTCTCCGTCTGGGTGCCGGCATCGTTGACCAGGTACTCCCGCTGCACCTCGTAGCCGGCGGCCTCCAGCACCCGGGCCAGGGTATCTCCCAGGGCCAAACCCCGCCCGTTGCCGACATGGATGGGGCCGACAGGATTGGCGGAGACGAACTCCACCTGCACCTTCTGGCCCTGGCCCAGGGGAAGGTTCACGAAAGCCGGCCCCTGCTTCAGGATGGCGTCCACCTGGGAGGCCAGCCACCGGGGCGAGAGGCGGACGTTGATGAAGCCTGGCGGGGCTGCCTCAACCTCCTCTAGCGCCTCGCTGGCGCCGGTGTCCACGCGCTGGGCGATGGCCTTGGCGATTTCCAGCGGGCTCCTGCCGGCGGCGCGCGCCAGACGCAAGGGGAGGCTGGTAGCGTAGTCTCCGTGTTCTGGGCGCTGGGGCCGCTCCAGCGCGACGGCAGGCACTGCCACAGCTGGCAGCGCCCCCTCCTCCTGGGCGCGCCGCACGGCAGCGCCGATGATGTCCTCTATCTCGTCCCGGATCATTGTGCTGCGAAACCAGACACCGTCCGCTTACGGCGGACGGCACCTCACCGCTCGATTCTAACAGAACACAGGTAAGCAACAAGCGACCCAGGCGGTGCAGGGTGGCGCCCTCGCCTCGGCCCGGCCGCCGTCCCGCAGGCGGACCGGCCCTTCACGAGGCCTCGGCCGTCAAGCGGCCCCAGACCTTCTCCACCTCCGCCCGCAGCAGCGTGTGCTCCGGGCGGCTCAACGCGGGATCCTGCTGCAAGAGCCGCATCGCCTCCTGCCGCGCCAGGCTCACCAGCTCGACGTCCGAAAGGCGCGCGGCGTGCAACGCCGGCACGCCAGACTGACGGGTGCCGAAGTACTCGCCGGGGCCGCGGATCTCCAGATCGTACTCCGCCAGCTGGAAGCCGTCGCTCACGGATTCCATGATGCTCAGACGCCGGTCGGCCTCGGCCGAAAGGTTTTCGGAGACCAGGAAGCAGTAGGCCTGCTCGCTGCTGCGGCGGACCCGCCCCCGGAACTGGTGCAGTTGGGCCAGCCCGAAGCGGTCAGCCCCCTCGATGAGCATGACAGTGGCGTTGGGGACATCGATGCCCACCTCCACAACTGCCGTGGAGACCAGGATGTCCAGCTCGTGGTCGCGGAAGGCCCGCATGACAGCGTCCTTCTCGGGAGCGCTCATGCGGCCGTGCAGGAGTCCAAGGCGCAATTCCGGGAAGACCTCCCGCGATAGCCGTTCGTATTCCTGCACCGCCGCTTTGGCCTCGATGACCTCCGACTCTTCCACCAGAGGGCAGATGATATAGGCCTGCTTCCCCTCCTGGGTCACCTTGCGGCGCAGGAATTCATAGGCCTCCCGGGCCCGGCGCCCCCAGACGCGCCAGGTCTTTACCGGCGGCCGGTTATCGGGCATCTGCCTGAGCACGCTGACGTCCAGGTCGCCGTAGACGGTGAGCTGGAGGGTGCGGGGAATGGGCGTCGCCGTCATCACCAGCACGTGGGGCGTGCCGCCCTTGCCGCGCAGGGCGGCCCTCTGCTGCACCCCGAACCGGTGCTGCTCGTCTACCACTGCTAGAGCCAGGCAGTCGAACTCCACTTGCTCCTGTATGAGGGCATGGGTGCCGACGGCGATGTGGACCTGGCCGGCGCCGATGGCCCGCTGGGTCCGCCCCTTCACCGACGCCTTCTGGCTCCCCCGCAGGAGAGCGATGCGCAGGGGCCGCTGAAGATAGGCTGGGCGAAGCTCCATCTCGTTGGCACCGTCCTCCGGCACAGCGGCCGAGGGATCGAAAAGCCTGCAGAACGTCCGGAAGAGCTGCTCCGCCAGGATCTCGGTGGGGGCCATGACAGCGCCCTGATAGCCACTGGTCACGGCCGCCAGCAGGGCCGCCGCGGCCACGACTGTCTTGCCAGTGCCCACATCGCCCTCGAGCAGCCGGCTCATGGGCACTTCCCGAGCCAAATCCGCCAGCACGTCGCCGATGGCCCTCTTCTGATCGTCCGTCAGAGCGAAGGGCAGCGACGCCTCGAAGCCGGCGAGCACCTGCGGCGGCAAGCCGAGGCTACGGGCGCCGCCTGCGGCCTCCCACTCGCTGCGGCGCCGCATTACCCCGATCTCGATGGCCAGCAGCTCGTCGAAGGCCATGCGTCTGCGCGCCGCCTCAGCCGCCTGAGGAGTCTCCGGAAAGTGACGCCGGAGGACCGCCTGCTCCAAGGGCAGGAGACCCAACCGCTGGCGCAAGGCCGGCGGCAGCGGATCAGTCAACTTGTCCAGGAAGCGATCCGTGGCGCTGCGGACCAGCCGCCGGATCGTCCGTTGGTCCAGGCCCGCTGTGGACGGGTACACGGGCAGGAGCGCTGGCCGCGCGATCGAGGGGTCATCCGGAGAGACGAACTCCGGCGTCTCCAGTTGGAGACGCTGGCGGTAAGCCCCCGTACGCCCCATTAGGGCGAGGCGCGCCCCCGGCTGGAGCTTCTTGGCGATCCACGGCCCCGTCCACCAGATGACCCGCACAGATCCCGTACCATCGCTGACGATGGCCTCGCTTACCTTGCGGGACTTCACCACGGGAGTCCCGGCCGAGACGACACGGCCCACCACCGTCTGTAGCTTGTCGATCTCCAAGGAGGCGATGGAGCGAACGCCGAGGTACTCGTCATAGCGATGGGGCGCCAAGAAGAGCAGATCCCGCACTGTCCGCACGCCGACGTTGGGGCTTGCCAACTTCTGGGCGATGCCTCTGGTCGCGCCGGGGAGCACCGTGACAGGGGAATCCAGAGTGGCCACCGGGGGCGGCGCCTTCTTGGCCGCGGGAGCCTGGGCCGGCCTATCCTCGGTTGAAGGCACGGGCCTCGCTGTCTGGGCAGGGTTAACCCTGCTCTCAAAACCCTTCGCGGTCGCGGCCAGGAGCATCTGGACGAAGCGCTGCCGCGTAATGGGGTTCAAGGCCCGGTAGCCGCCGGTGGGCAGCTTACGCAATATGCGCGAGATCTCATGGCCCTCTGGGATTTGCGCCTCCTGGACGAAGCGCAAGAGATAACGGTCCAGCCCGCCTACTACCGCTGTATCAGCGCACCTCTTGCGTTGCTCCAGCTCCAGTACGCGACGCAACTGCTGGAGCGTAGCCAAGCTGTTATTCTTCGGTTTCGAGGACGCCGATGCCGAGGAGGCTGGGGCCGGCGTGGACGCCGATGACGGGGCCGATCCTGATAACGCGTATCGTCGCATGGGGGAGCGCCGCCTCTATCCTACGTCTCATCATCTCAGCATCCTGGGCGTTGGTGCCATAGGCTATTGCCACCTCTTTGGTGCGGGGGAAGGAGGTTGCGATCTGGAACATTCGCTCCGTGGCCATGCCCCAGGTGCGCACCCGCTCCTCTGGATGGAGTTCGCCGTCCCGCAGCGAGAGGATTGGCTTTACCCTCAGTACGGCCCCGAGGAACGCCCTAGCCCTGCCGATGCGCCCGCCCCTACGCAGATACTCCAAAGTGTCCAGGACCACGTAGAGGTGGATGTGGGGCACCATCCGGGGGATGATGGCCTTGATCTCTTCCACCGTCGCTCCCCCTTTGGCAGCGCGGGCTGCGGCCTCTACGAGAAAGGTCATGCCCATAGAGATGACGTTGGAGTCGATGACCTCGATGCGGGCGCCGCGTTCCGCTAGCTGCCGGGCGGCCTGGCAGGCCACGTCGTAGGTGGCGGAGAGCTTCGCCGACAGATGTATGGAGACGATCTCGTTGGTCTCCTTCAAGAGCTCTTCGTACACGGCCAGGAAGTCGCCCAGGGAAGGGGCGGAGGTTGTGGGGTGCACCTTCCCGGAGACCAGCTTGTCATAGAAGAGGTCATGGCTGATATCGACCCCTTCCTTGAAGACCTCATCGCCGAAGATCACGCTGAGGGGCACCACAGCCACACCCAGCTCCCTCGCCATTTCGGCTGGCATGTCCGACGTGCTGTCGGTGACGATGCGGACGGTCACGGGCAGCCTCCTTCGCCGGTAGTATATCAGGAGCGAGGGGACATCGAGGGTGTCTACTCTACGGAGATGATGTAGTCATAGTGGGGCTGCCCGCCGAACACCACCTCTACCTCATGGTTTGGCAGGCGCCGGCGCAGCTCGTTTGCCAAGGCCTTGGCAGCCGCCTCTCCGGTGTTGCCCCCGTAGTAGAGGGTGACGAGGCTCGTGCCGGGACCCGCCACTGGCGTCAGCGCCAACGTGGCGGCCTCTTCGGGAGACGAGGCCGCCAACTTCAGCTCGTCGTCGACGATGGCTATGACCTGCCCTTCCTGCACCTTTACGCCGCCGATGCTGGTGGAGCGCACGGCCCTCGTGATCTCCACCGTGTGCACGCCAGCGCGCCCCTCCTCCATCGCCACCGCGTTGGCCTCGAGGGAATCCTCTGGGTTCATGGCTAGCAGGGCGGCGATGCCCTGGGGCATGGACCGGGTGGGCACCACCCGCACCCTCTTCTTGGATAGCCCCTTCGCCTGCTCCGCCGCCAGGATGATGTTCTTATCGTTGGGCAGCACCACCACGTCGTCAGATGGGCAGTCGTCGATGGCCTCCAGGATCTCTCGCGTGCTGGGGTTCATGGTGGGGCCCCCGGACACGATCCTGGTGCAGCCCACGCTCCGGAAGACGCGGGCCATCCCCTCTCCGGCCACGACAGCCACGCTGGATACGGCCCCGGGCAACGCCTCTGGCGGGGCCGCCTCCTGTCCCCCCGCCTGCATCTCTTCGTGCATCCGCACGAACTCCTCGGCTTGGCGCCGGATGTTGTCCACCTTCACCTGCGTCACGCTGCCGGCGGAGGTTGCGTAGCTGAGGGCCGCGCCGGGGTCATCGGTGTGCACGTGCACGCGCACCATCTCCCGGTCTCCCACTACCAGAACGGAGTCCCCCAAGGCCAGCAGCTTCTCTCGAAAGGAGGCCGGATCCAAGTCCCGGCCCTCCACCAGGAGCTCGGTGCAGTAACCGTAGAGCGATTCCTCCATCTGGTGCCGCTGCTCCGTGAGCGTCAGCCACTCGTGGGCCACTGTGCCGGGAGCTACGGCGACCTCCTCCAAGGGCTGGCCTTCCAGGTGCTTGAGCATGCCTTCCAGGAGGAAGGCGAGGCCAAGGCCACCGGCATCGACGACGCCGGCTTCTGCCAGCACAGGCAGCAACGATGGCGTCCGCTCCACGCTCTCCTTGGCGGCCTCCACAGCGCGGGCCAGAAGGCCGCCTACGTCAGCCCCCTCTTGCCGCAGCCAGTCCTGGGCAGCCTCTGCCACCTCCCTCACGACCGTCAGGATCGTCCCCTCCACCGGCTTCGTCACCGCCTTGTACGCGGCCTGTGCCCCCTCCTGAAAGCCGGCGGCCAAGCCCTTGGCGTCAACCCTCGCTGCGGCGCCGATCGCCTGCGCCAGACCGCGGATGATCTGGGAGAGGATTACGCCGGAGTTGCCGCGGGCGCCCATCAGGGCCCCGCGGGCCATCGCCGCCAGCATCGCCCCAGCCTGGCCATCGGTGCACCGGCGGGCCTCGTCCATGACGGAGCGCATGGTGAGGTACATATTCGTGCCGGTGTCGCCGTCGGGCACGGGGAAGACGTTGACGGCGTTGACCTCCTCTACGTGACGCTCCAGCCACGTGGTGGCGGCGGCGAAGAGGTCTCGTAGCTGCGGCCCCGAGAGGGAGGGGACGGTGGGTCCTGTCACAGAGCAGCCTCGGCCGGCTTGGAGCGAGTCCGGAACGGCTTCTCCTTGCCGGGAGCGATCGCGGATGATACCATACTCGCGGCGCAATTCTATCAGCGCCCAATTCAAGGGTAAAGGTAACGGCAGTGGCGAAGTGTGACGTATGCGGTAAGACAACGGCCTACGGCCGCAATATCCGGCACAAACATTCCGGCCGCTGGGAGCGCAAGGCCCCGCGGACCAACCGCACGTTCAAGGCGAACGTGCAGAATAAGACCCTCTACGTCCAGGGGGTGCCGCTTCGCCTGAAGATCTGCACCCGCTGCCTGCGCACGTACCTCAAGTCGGCCGTATAGGGCCCGCCGCAGCCCCTAGCCCGCAGTGCCCACCGTGGCCAAGGCCTCCCGCAGGCGGGCTATGTTCTGCGCTACGGAGGCCCGGTCGTTGAATACCGCCGAGGCGGCCACCAGGACGTCCGCTCCAGCGATGGCGCAGCGGGGAGCGGTCTCGGGCGAGACGCCCCCGTCCACCTCTATCTCCGCGGCAAAGCCGCCAGCGTCGATTAGCTGCCGCAGGCGCTGCACCTTGGGCAAGACACCTTCGATGAACCTCTGGCCGGACCAGCCGGGGTTTACCGCCATGACCATCACCTGATCCACCAGGGGGAGCACTTCCTCGATGGCGCTTACCGGGGTCCCCGGGTTCAGGCAGACCCCGGCCTTCTTCCCGCGCGAGTGCACCTCCTGGATGATCCGGTGAGCGTGGGTGGCTGCCTCCGCATGCACATTGATTATGTCGCCGCCCGCATCCATGAAGGCGCCGATGTGCCGCTCTGGCTCGGCGACCATCAGGTGGATGTCCAGGGTAAGGGAAGTGACCCTTCGTACCGCCTCAACTATCGGGGCTCCCAGCGATATGACGGGCACAAAACGGCCGTCCATAACGTCAATATGGATATAGGCCGCACCAGCAGCCTCGCACTCCTTTATCTGCTCACCGAGCCGGGCGAAATCGGCTGCTAGGATGGAAGGTGCGAGCTTGATGCCCCTCAACTCGGCCCCTTCCGCCGGCGTCTGACTGCGTACTCGGCCTCCTTGCCACTGACGAAGTGGTCCCAGCGGTCACCCGGCGCCGGAGCCAAACGTCGGCGGGCCTCGGCCAGGGCCGCGGCCACCCGGGCCGGGGCTGTGCCGCCCGCAACATCACGGGCGGCGATAGACTTGGCCACGCCCAGCTCCAAGATGTCTTCCTCGAAGCGCGTCGAATGCCTCCGGTAGTCCTCCAGCGTCAGCTCCGCCAGGTCTTTCCCCTTTTCCTGAGCTTCGCGCACCAGCGCCGCGACGACCTGGTGCGCGTCCCGGAAAGGAACCCCCTTTCTGACCAGGTAGTCCGCCGCGTCAGTGGCTAAGGAGAAAGACTCTCCCGCCGCGGCCTCCGTCCTCGCGGTATCGACCTGGATCCGCCGGAGCATGGCGGCCATCACCGCCAGGGTGTCCCGCAGCGTGTCGAAGGTATCGAAGAGGGGCTCCTTATCCTCTTGCAGGTCCCGGTTATAGGCCAGGGGCAACCCCTTGAGCACCGTGAGGGCCGCCATCAGGTTGCCGTAGACGCGGCCGGTCCGGCCGCGGGCCAGCTCGGCCACATCTGGGTTCCGCTTCTGGGGCATGATGCTGGAGCCCGTGGAGAAGCTCTCCGGCAGCCGCAGAAAACCGAACTCCTGGCTGGACCAGAGGACAACCTCTTCGGCCAGCCGGGAAACGTGCATCATGGTGATGGCAGCGGCGGCGTGAAACTCCACCGCGAAATCACGGTCAGAGACGGCATCGATGCTGTTGCGCGAGATCCGGCTGAAACCCAGCTCCTTGGCCACCGCCTCGCGGTCGATGGGATACGGGACGCCGGCCAGGGCGCCGGAGCCAAGGGGGAGCTCATCGGCGCGCTCCCGGCATGCCTGGAACCGGGCCGCGTCGCGGTCCAGCATCTCGAAATAGGCCAGCAGGTGGTGGGCCAGGAGGACAGGCTGGGCCCGCTGGAGATGGGTATAGCCCGGGATGACCGCTCCGGGGTGGGCTTGCGCCACGTCCAGGAGGGCCGATTGCAGGTCCCGGATGCGCGCCGCCATCTCCTGGCAGGCGTCCATCACAAAGAGCCGCATGTCGGTAGCGATCTGGTCGTTTCGGGATCGGGCGGTGTGCAGCCGGGCCGCGGCATCGCCGATCCGCTCCCGCAGCTGCACCTCTATGTTCAGGTGGATGTCCTCCAGCTCCTGCCGGAAAGCGAAACGCCCTTCGTCGATCTCCTTACGGATCTCTTCCAGCCCCTGAATAATAGCCTTGGCATCGCCCGCGGGTATTATCCCCTGCTTGCCCAGCATCCGGGCATGGGCTATGGAGGCAGCGATATCGTAGCGGTACAGCCGTTGGTCATAGTTGACCGAGGCCGTGTAGCGCAGGGCTAGCGGATCGAGACCACGGGCCGTTGGGCTCCCGGGCGGTTCGCTGCGTGCCATCGTGGCCCAATTATAAGGCACGGGAGCCGGGGGCCGTCAGACCAGGCGCCGCTGGGCTGCGTACACCACGGCCTCCAGCCGGCTATGGACCCCGAACTTGGCAAGAATGTGCTCGATATGGTTGCGCACGGTAGATGTCGCGATACCGAGGGTCTCGGCGATGGCATCGATCCCCGATCCACAGGCCAAGAGCCGGAGTACATCCATCTCCCTCCTGGTCAGCCGGGGCTCAGGGACGGGACAGGGACCTAGCTTCTCCAGCTCCCCCTGGGCACTGTAGCGGCTGACGGCCTCGATGGTCCTCTGGGCCAGGATCTCGGCCTGCCTGCGGCGGGTGACATCGCGGAAGAGGTGCACGGCCAGATATCCCGTTCCGGCCGGGTCCGGCGCGGGCAGGACGCTGACATTCAGCCAGATGGCATCGCCCCGCGCCGTTTGTGCGCAGACGTCGTAGTTGGGGACGCCACGGCCCCGGACAGCGGCCCTGATGGTGGGGCAGTTGCGCCGGCAGAAGGGATGGCCCTCGTAGTCTCCGCCGGCGATGACGTCGTAGCAGTAGCGCCCCACCACGTCCCCGCGCCTGAAGCCCGTGAGCCTTTCGGCCGCCTGGTTCCAGAAGATGATCCGCTGCCGCGCATCTACGACATGAACGCCGTCAGCCACCCCTTCCAAGGCCCGAAGGAAAGGGGCCGTGGAAGCAGCCTCCCGGCTTTCTAGCCTCTTCTCCAAGTGCCCTCCATCTTCTCGGCCTAGGCCCGCCCCATGCTTCATCGTCAAGGCAGGCGAATCCACAAACAAGGGCCAAACGGCCCAAAAAATGATGCAAATGACAGATGCGTGAAATCCTTCACGTGCCTCTATCATTTGCCCAGAGGCCACACCTGCAGCAGAAAAGGAGCGACCATCATGGCCATCTCTCCCGATAGTCCAGAAGGCGAAAGCCGGCGGCTCACCCTCTTCGCCCTGCTGTTTCTGGGCGCGGCGGCGGTCGTAGCGGTCATCCTGGCCGTCGTCATCTCCGACAGCGGCGGCGGCGCAAAAGCCCAGACCATCCGCGAGTACAACCTGGAGATCGTCCCCAAGGACATCGACTACGGAGGCGGCAACATCTGGCACGCCTGGGCTTACAAACTCAAGGACTCGCCAGAGGCCACGGTGCCCGGTCCCACCCTCGAGGTG
This sequence comes from Dehalococcoidia bacterium, assembly GCA_034432935.1. Taxonomy (GTDB): domain Bacteria; phylum Chloroflexota; class Dehalococcoidia; order SM23-28-2; family RBG-16-64-32; genus DAOUAG01. Next base: position 17,929 of record DAOUBD010000088.1, read on the forward strand.
ACTGTGGGAGAGAAGCTACGGGTGACCGTCACCAACAAGCTCGACCTCGTCCATAGCTTCCACACCCACCTGGCCAACTACGACATGGAGTCGGACGGAAGCCAGGCCAATATCATCACAGGCAAGGGCGCGGGAGCCATGATCCCGCCGGGCCAGAGCTGGACATACGAGTTCGAGCCCACGGAGCCCGGCGTCTACTATTACCATTGTCACTCCGCTGACGGCGGGCTGACCATCTCCCAGCACATGCACCAAGGGCTCTACGGGGCCATCATCGTGAAGGCGCCCGATGATCCCCCCGTCCGCCGCGAAGTGATCTTCATGAGCGAGATAGGTTTCAAGACCGAAGGGAACAATATACCGCCCTACATCATGAATGGCATGGGGTTGCCCGGCGGCGAGCGGGCCCTAGAGACTGCCTACAAAGAGGGTGGATTCGATGCCGTGGCCGCCCAACTCAATAAGACCGTCCCAGCCATCACCGCCAAGACCGGCGAGGAGCTAGAGGTCAGCATCATCAACATCGGCGACCTTATCCATACCTTCCACGCCCATAACGTCAACGCCATATCCCAGCAAGCGCTGCCCAGTAGAATGTGGCCCGCCAACGTCGTACCCCTGCTCCCCGGCGCGGCGGATACGGTGCGCCTGACCTTCACCAAGCCGGGCATATGGCTGTTCCACTGCCACGTCGTCAACCACGCTGACAACGGCATGATAGGTGTGTTCAACATCCAAGAGGAGAAGCCACCGCCGGGGCAGTGAGGCCACTCCGCGGCGAGGGCCGGGATTCCGGCCCTCGCCGCTGCTCCCCCCCGCCCGTAGCCAGAGGGACCGCGTGGCCGTTGACGCTTCCTGGCGCAGATTCGCGCGCCCCAGCGCCGCGCTGCCGCTGCTGTTCGTTGCGCTCCTACTCTCCGCCGGTTGCAGGGGCGGACAGCACGCGGCGCTGGTACAGAGCCCGAGCGCGGGGGCCTACCGCGGGGTAGTGCTCATGCCACCCTTGGAGCCGCCGCCCTTCGCCTTTCGGGAGGACTCTGGCGCGCCGTTCGATTTCGAGGAGCGAACAGCCGGCGCCATCACGATCTTCTACTTTGCACAGGCGTCTTGCGGAGACGCCTGCCAGAAGGCTCTCTCTGATCTAGCGGACATCATCGCGAAGCTGCCGCCGGACCTGGGACAGCCCGTGCACCTGGCACTAGTCACCCTGGACCCCGAGCCCGATGGGCCGGAGCGCCTCCGCCCCTGGCTGGACCGCCTCAGCGCACCCATCGCTGGACTCGCGGCTGACTCAGGCGCTGTCGGCCCGTATATGGAGGAAGCCCTGGGTTCGCTGTGGGTCTCCCCCGCCTCTGGCGCCCAACCCGGCCCGGGGACCGCCGGCCTTTTCCTCATCTATACCCCCGACGGCGCTGCCCATCTCGCCTACAAACAGGAGCAGGCTACCGTGGAGACTTGGCTGCACGACCTACCCAAACTACTGAGGGAGGCGGCGTGGGGTTGCCACTGAGGCTGATCCTGACGATGACGGCCCTCCTGGCGCTCGCCGTCCTCGCCTCCACCGCCTGCCAGCCGGGCGAGGGTGGCCCCGACGTCTCGCCGGAAACGGGCGGCTATCGCGGACAGGTGTTGACGCGTGGCCTAATCAAACCTTCCGCCCTTCTCTTCGACACCTCTGGCAAGCTCTTCGACTTCCGCACAGAGACCAAGGGGTCCGTGACTCTTCTGTACTTCGGCTACACCCATTGTCCCGACATCTGTCCTAGCCACATGGCCAACATCGCCGCTGCCCTCGGGCGTCTGCCGAGAAAGGACGCACAGCGGATCAAGACCGTTTTCGTAACAGTGGACCCCGAACGGGACACACCCCAGCGGCTGCGCCAGTGGCTCGATCTTTTTGACCCATCCTTCATCGGGCTGACGGGCAGCCCGGACGCCGTTGACACGGCGATGCGGCAGGCCCTGGGCGATCTCTACTTCCCCGTGACCAGGGAGGACCGAGGCCAGGACAGCTACAGCGTGAGCCATCCCGCCTTCGTCATCGCATACACGCAGGATGACGTGGCGCACATCGTGTACCCCCAAGAGGCCCAGCCAGAGGACTATCTGCACGACATCGCCAGGATGCTGCGCGACGGCTGGACCCGGCCCGCGCCGGAAACTCCCTCAGACGCCCCTGCGGCGGCCCCGTCAACGGCGGCCAGCGCGCCTGCACCCGGCGCCGGGGCGGGCCCGCGCCGCCTCGCGCCTCAGGAGGCCCGGAGACTGCTGGGGCTAGAGCCCTCGGCGACTGACATCGAGGCTGTGAAGGCGGCGATCGACAACGCCTACGCCAGGCATCCCGAGGCCCAGCACTTCATATCGCAAGGCCTGTCCGTGCCCCTGGAGCGCATCGACCTCGAGACCAGGATCTGTTCCTCCCGGCCGCAGGGCAAGCAAGATGCGAGCCTCCTGGCCTGCTCTACCCTCGGGGCCTGCGCGCGCCTGACGCGGATCATGTACGACTACTACGTGCAGTCCGGGTATGAGGAGTTCTTCCAGGCAGCGGCCGCCGTCTATAGTTACGTGGCCACGTCTCTGCCGGACGAGTTCCAGGCCTTCTACTTCATCTTGCGGTCCGACCTGCGGGTGAGCGGTTTGCCAGCGGACTGACTGGCGGCCTTGGCCCCGGCCGGGCGTCCTAGCTCCCGGCGAACAGCGGCAGCTCCTTCAGCTCAGCGATGGCATCGATGATGTAGTCCGGGCGGACGGGGCCGCTGGTCTCCGGAGCGTCCTCGGTGGCATCCACAGCTTCGGCGGCGGACGGTCGGCGCCACACCGCCACCATCCCCATGGTCTTCGCGCCCTCTATATCCGCACGGAGGTTGTCGCCGACCATCACGGCCGCGGCGGGCTCCACCGCCATGGCGTCCAAAGCGTATTGGAAGATGCGAGGGTGGGGCTTCATGTACCCCACGTCGCAGGAGATGGCCATCACCTCGAAGAAGCCGGCCAGGCCCAGGTCCCGCAGCTCCTCGTGAAAGCGCGGGCCGCTATAGCCACGGTTGGTGATGGCCCCCAAACGGTAGCCACTCCCCTTCAGCCAGCGCAAGGTCTCCAACACGTCTGGGAATAGGCGGCGGCCCAGGAAGGCGCCGCCAAGGTTCCAGGCCTCCCACAGTTGAGCGCCCTGATCACTCGTCAGGGCCAAACCGTGGCGGGCCGCCACCCGCCGGCAGATCTCCGGATAGTTCGGATCGACGCAGTCCGTGTGGAACGCCCTGCTGGTCTCCTCCTCTATTGCGAAACGGATATCGCGGGCCAGGTAGGCCCGTTCGCCCGTGACATCGTATCCCCAGCTCCTAACCAGCTCCGATACGCGCTTCATGGTCTCGCCCCGGATCGTCTCTACCGGCGGCATGCTCGGGAAATGCCAAAGGGTGTCCCCCAAGTCGAAGAAAATCGCCTCGATCTCGCTCACGATACCAAATCTACATTCCCCCCACGCTCTGGGAACAGGGCCCCCGAGCTCATGGCGCTAGCAAGGCGGGCAGCGGCACGATCTCGTATCCGGCAGCCCGCAGACCGTCGATGACCCCTTGGAGCGCCGGCCCGTCCTGCGACGCCGAGCCTACGTGGAAGATGTAAATGGCGCCGGGCTCGGCGAGGCTAAGGCATCGATCCTTGATCTCCTGGGCCGTCGCCCCCTCCCAACCGAAGGAGTCCACCGTCCACATCACGTTGTAGGAGTAGCCCCGGGCGCCCACGTCCGCGTTCACCGGGTCGTCGTAGTCACCGAAGGGCGGCCGGAAGTAGGGCTTGGTTGTGGCTCCCGCTAGTTCACCCACTAGTGCTTCCGTCCGGTCCAGCTCCTCCCTGCGTTCCTGCTGGCTCAAGGGCGGCTTGCCGGTAGAACTGCCGGTGAAGGAGGCGTGATCGTAGCTGTGGTTGATAAGGGTGTGCCCCTCTCTTACGATGCGGCGGAGCAGGTCCGGATTCTGCTCTGCCCACTTCCCTGTAACTCCAAAGGCAGCTCTGATCCTATTGGCCGCCAAGGCATCCAGGATATCGCCCGCGTAGCCCGCATCCGAACCGGCATCGAAGGTCAGCGCGACTGCCTTCCGTTGCGTGTTGCCCTTGCGGACCACCGCCGCCGCTGGCGCCAGCGTCGCCTCGGGAGCGGCGGGCGGCGTGGACGTTATGAGGGGGGTGGGCGAAAGGCTGGCCGAATTTGATGGCGGTGCCGCAACTGGCGTAGGCGCCGGCGTGAGCCGCGGCGACGGCGAAGGCACGCTGACCGTTACCCTGATGGCTGGCGGCGCCTCCTGGCCGCCGCAAGCCGCCACCAGCACGCCCGCCGCCGAGACCAGGGATGCGCACGCCAGCAGGAGCACCAGCGCGCGCTGGAGCCGCGCCTTACCCTTGCTCAGGGTCCTCGCCAGTCTGGGCCTGGGCCTGCACCCTCACCGGCAGACCCCAGATGTTGATGAAGCCGACGGCCGCGGTGCGGTCGAACTGGTCCCCCTTGTCATAGGTAGCCAGCGAAAAGTCGTACAGGCTCCGGGGCGACTTGCGGCCCACGGCCACAGCGTTGCCCTTGTGCAACTTCATGCGCACCGTCCCCGTCACATGGCGTTGGGTCGAGCGGATGTAGGCGTCGAGGTCCTGGCGGTGTGCCGTGAACCAGAGGCCATTGTAGACGAGGTCCGCGTACTCCTGGGCGATGCGGGCCTTGAGGCGGCGTTGCTCTTTGGACAGGGTCAGAGCCTCCAGCGCCTCATGGGCCGCCAAGAGGGTGACCGCCGCCGGGGCCTCGTAGACCTCGCGGGACTTGATGCCCACCAGCCGGTCCTCCACCGTGTCGATGCGGCCGACGCCGTGCTCTCCCGCCAAGGCGTTCAGGCGCTTCACCAGCGAGACACCGTCCATCTCTTGGCCGTCCAAGGACACCGGCACCCCGGCCTCGAACCCGATCTCGATGTAGGCTGGGTCAACGGGCGCCTCCGCGGGAGACCTCGTCCAGGCGAAGACGTCCGGCGGCGGTTCCGCCCACGGGTCTTCCAATACCCCGCACTCGATGCTGCGGCCCCAAAGGTTCTCATCGATGCTGTAGGGGCTCGCCTTGGTGACGCTGACGGGAATGTTGTGCTCTTGGGCGTAGGCTATCTCCGCCTCCCGGTCCATCTCCCACTCCCGCAGCGGCGCCACGATCTTCAGGCCAGGCGCCAGGGCCTGCACTGAGACGTCGATGCGGACCTGGTCGTTGCCCTTGCCCGTGCAGCCGTGGGAGACGGCCGTGGCCCCCTCGGCCCGGGCCACCGCCACCACCTCCTGCGCGATCAGCGGGCGCGACAAGGCCGTAGCCAGAGGATAGACCCCCTGGTAACGCGCCCCTGCTGCCAGGGCCGCGAAAGCGAAGTGGCGGATGAAGACCTCCTGGTCGTCGCGCCATACGAACTTAGAGGCCCCTGCCGCCAGAGCCCGCGAGTGCAGCGTCTCTCGCTCCCGGTCCATGCCAACGTCGACCGTCAACGCGATGACGTCATACCCTCGCTCCTCCTTTAGCCAGCGGATGGCCACCGATGTGTCCAGCCCGCCCGAGTATGCTAGTACGATCTTCTCAGCCATCTCTCCTCACTTCGGCTGGCCCGTTTCCAGCCTGCTCAACACCCGGTCGATTATCTCTACAGCCTGGTCCAGTTCCTCTTCAGTCACGATAAGGGGCGGGATCAGGCGCAACGCTGTTGGCTTTACGTTGTTAGCCAGGAGACCCTCCTCCAGACAGAGGTTCACGGCCTCTTCCGCCACCGGCCTGTCCAACTCGATGGCCCAGATGAGGCCCCTGCCCCGCACCTCCACCACCATACGGTGGCGATCGGCCAGAGAACGCAGCCGGCGTTCCAACTGCTCGCCCTTCTTGGCCACCTGGCCTGGGATGTCGTGCTCCGAGATGTATTTCAGAACCGCGTATCCGACGGCGCAAGCCAGCGCGTTGCCGCCAAAGGTGGTGCCGTGCTCGCCCGGTCCCAAGACGTTGCAGGCATCCTTGATCAAGAAGGCCCCGATAGGGAAGCCGCTGCCCAGGGCCTTGGCCACCGCCAGGCAGTCGGGCTCGATGCCGTAGTGCTGGTAGGCGAAAAGCTTCCCGGTGCGGCCGACGCCGGTCTGCACCTCGTCCAAGACCAGCAGGATTCCCGCCTCGTCGCACCACTTCCTGACCTGGGGCAGGTAACCGTCATCGGGAACGTTGACGCCGCCCTCGCCCTGGATGGGCTCCAACATCACGGCGGCGGTCTTGGCAGTAGTGGCCCTCTTGATGGCCTCGACATCGTTGAAGGGGACGCGGACGAAACCCTCCAGGAGGGGCACGAAAGGACCCCAGTACTTCTCGTTTCCCGTGGCCGATAGGGTGGCCATGGTACGGCCGTGGAAGGCGTTCTCTGCAACGATAATCTCGTAGGCCCCGTCCCGCTTCTCCCTGCCCCACTTCCTGACTACCTTGATGCAGCCCTCCACGGCCTCGGCGCCGCTGTTACAGAAGAAGACCTTGTCCATGCCGCTGAGTCTGCACAAGAGTTCCGCCAACTGGAGCTGGGGGATGGTGTAGTAGTAGTTGGACGTGTGCATTAGCTCCATGGACTGGCGGTGGATGGCCTTCACCACCTCTGGGTGGCAATGTCCCAGGCTGTTAGCGGCGATGCCGGCCAAAAAGTCCAGGTACGCTCTTCCGGACTGGTCGTAGACCCGGCTGCCTTCGCCCCGCACCAGCACTACAGGCAGGCGTTTGCTGACAGGCAGGAAGTACCTGCGCTCCAGTTCCATCCAGTGTTCTGGCATGTCTAAACTCCCTTCACCAAGGTGCCCGTGACGTTGCCCCCAACGATGTCCCGCAGGGCGTGGCTCCGCCGTCCATCGGTGATGACGCTGGACACGCCAGCCCGCGCGGCCGTCAGGCAGGCCTCCACCTTGGGTATCATACCCCCTTGGACGATACCGGCCGATAGCAGCCGCTGGGCCTCCTCCCCCGAAAGCTCTTCCACGATCTCCCCGTCTGGCCCCTTGACTCCGGCCACATCAGTGAGAAAGACCAGCCAACGAGCCCCCAGGGCGGCGGCGATGGCCCCTGCTGCCACGTCGGCATTTACGTTCAGAAGCTGCGCTGTCAGCCGGCCGTCCCGATCGAGAACCGCTACTGGAGCCACCACCGGCAGCAGCCCGTCATCCAGTAAGCGGGCGAGGAAACCGGCGTCCACGCGGGTCACTTCACCGACGTACCCCAGGGCCACATCAGCGATCCTGCCCCGCAGCAAGCCGCCGTCCACGCCCGAAAGGCCGGCAGCGCGGCCGCCCAAGGCCGCGATGGCCGCCACCATCTGCTTGTTCACCAACCCGGCCAGGACAGCCACCACCACCTCCAGCGTCTCTGCGTCCGTCACTCTAAGGCCCCGCTGGAATTGCGTGGGGACGTTATGTCTCGCCAACCACTCGCTGATGAGGGCGCCTCCGCCGTGCACCAGCACCGGCCGAAGCCCCTGCTGCTGGAGATAGACCACGTCCTCCAAGGTCGTGTCGTGGTTGCCGAGGGTGGAGCCCCCGACCTTCACCACTAGGATTTCGCCGCCGCGCTCGTTCTCGCCCATCGCACAACCCCCAGCCTAGGTGGTGTACAGGCTGTTGAGCCGCACGTAGTCTTCCGTCAGGTCAGAGCCCCAGGCTGTCGCCACCCCTTCGCCGAGGCCCAGGTCCAGGCGCACGTACACCTCCCGGGGCGAGAGGCAGGCCTTGGCCTCGGCGAGATCGATGGGCTGGGGTCCGCCGTCCCTGTACAGGCACAGCTCCGCGCCATCTGCCTTCCGGATATACAGGGCCACCCGGTCCATATCCAGCTCGGCCCCGCTGTTGCCTACCGCCGCCAGGATCCGGCCCCAGTTCGGGTCCTGCCCGTACATAGCGGTCTTGACACCCAACGACGAGACGATCTCGCGGGCAGCCTTGCGGGCATCGGAAGCCGAAGCCGCTCCCTCCACCCGGGCTTCGATGACCTTGCTTCCGCCCTCGGCATCGGCCACCATAGCCTTCGCCAGGTACGTGCAAACCGCCGCTAGGGCCCGAGCGAAGGCCTCGGCCCGCGGGTGGGAAGCATCGATGGGTTGGCCGCCTGCCAGACCGTTGGCCAGCACGACGGCCATGTCGTTGGTGCTGGTGTCGCTATCCACATCGATCATGTTGAAGGACTCGTCCACCGCGGCCCTCAGAGCCTTGGCCAGGAACGGTTGCTTGACTGGGGCATCCGTCGTCAAGAAGCAGAGCATCGTGGCCATATTGGGGTGGATCATGCCGACGCCTTTCACTGCGCCCCCCACAGTCCAGGCGCCGCAGCGCACGGCAACGTGCTTAGGCACGGTGTCAGTGGTCATGATGGCCTTGGCGAAATCGGCGCCTCCGTCCGGAGTGAGGACTATCCTTTCGATACCGCCGGCGATGCGGTCCATAGGCAGTTGCGTGCCGATGACCCCCGTCGAGGCGACGATCACATCGCGCGGGTCCACCCCCAGACGCGTGGCGGCGAGCCGCGCCATGCGGGCGGCGTTCTCCATCCCCTGGCGCCCAGTGGCGGCGTTGGCGCAACCGGCGTTGACGACCACCGCCTGCGCCCGGCCGTCCTTCAGATGCTCCTGAGTAACCAGCACGGGCGCCGCCTTCAGCGAGTTGCTGGTGAAGACCGCCGCCGCCGTACAGGGGGCCTCTGAATAGAGCAAGGCCACGTCCAGCTTCTGCCAGTCGCTGCGGACGCCGACGTGGACTGCTCCGGCCGTGAAGCCGGCCGGGGAAGTGATGCCGCCATCCGGCAAGAGCTGGATCTCCTCTGTCATCTGGGCTACATCTTCCGTCATCTTACGCCCCTTTCCTCGCAGCGGCTCCCTACGGATACAGAGGCAAGCCGTCCAGGCCCATCGCCTCCGGGAGCCCCATCATCAGGTTCATGTTCTGGATCGCCTGGCCTGCCGCGCCCTTCACCAGGTTGTCGATGACGCTCACCACCACGAGCCGTTCTGTCCGGGTGTCCACCGTAGGGTGGACGAGACAGAGGTTGCTCCCCTGGACGTGCTTGGTAGCCGGTGGCGTGGCCACGACCCGAACGAACGGCTCGCCGGCGTAGAACTCCTGGTAGAGATCCATAACGGCATCCTTTGCCGCAGCGCCAGCAGGCAGGCGCCCCGGGACCAGCGGCGCGTAGCAGGTCGAGAGGATTCCCCGGCTCATAGGTATGAGGTGGGGAGTGAAGGTCACCTTCGGCGTGGCGGGTGCGCCGGCCAGCCGCGCGATCTCCTGGACGATCTCAGGCAAGTGGCGATGACCCGCCAGGCCGTAGGCCGATACGCTCTCGTCGGCCTCGGCGAAGTGGTACTTGAGATCGAGGCCCCTGCCAGCGCCGGAAACGCCGGACTTGGAGTCGATGATGATATCGGGGGCGATGATCCCCGCCTTCAGCGCCGGCGCCAGCGCCAGAAGAGCGCTCTCCGGATAGCAACCCGGGTTGGCGACGAGGCGGGCGGAACGCACTCCCTCCCTGTCCAGCTCCGCCAAGCCGTAGACGGCTGTAGGTAAGAGGTCTGGCGCCGGGTGTTCTGTCCCATACCACTGGGCGTATACCTGGGGGTCCTTAAGGCGGAAATCGGCGCTTATGTCCACTGCCGGCAGGCCTGCCCGCACCAGCGGGGCCAGGGCCTCAGCGCTGGCAGCGTGGGGCAGGGCCGAGAACACGAAGTCCACACTCCCGTTTACCTCCGCTTGGATAGTGAGGCCGTAGCAGGCGAGATGCGGGAACGCCTCGGCCAGAGGCTTCCCAACCAGGCTGCGCCCGGTGACGCTAGTCACACGGACCTCGGGGTGCCTGTACAGGAGCCGGGCCAGCTCGGCCCCGGCGTATCCCGTAACGTTGATTATCGCCGCCTTGATCACCGTCTTTCACCTCCTAGCGCATCACCGAAAAAAGGAACTGCCCCACCGCCAAAGGGTGGGGCAGGCTGTTCGCGCGTGCCGAAGGACTACGTAGTGGCGTCAGCGGCAGGCATGCGAAGGCGCCCCACCCGCTATGGGTCGGGCGCGTCGCCTCTCCCGGCCGTCGAACGCTACCGTCACGATGGATATACCGTATGCCGGGGACAGCGGCGGTGTCAAGGCCCTAGTCCGCAAACCGCCACAGGCCGTGCTGGCGGGCAATAGCCACGGCCTCGTTGTACTCGTCGCGGGTGATCCTTCGGTCCAAGGGTGGGAAACGCCCCGCCTTGTGCTCCGGCCGGTACTGGGCCATCACATTCACGTAACTGTCCCGCGATACCTCTTCAGCGATGAACCGCATCACCTCCTCGGTGCCGGCCAGCCCGCCAGGCAAGACCAGGTGCCGGATGATTAGCCCCCGCACGGCGATTCCGCCTTCCACAACCAGGTCCCCCACTTGGCGGTGCATCTCCCGGACCGCCTCCTTCGTGCGGGCGTAGTAGTCCCTGACGATGGAGTACCTCCCTGCCGTCCTCTCGTCGGAGTACTTGATATCGGGCATGTAGATATCGATCACCCCGTCCAGGAGCCGCAGGCATTCCAGCGAATCGTAGCCTCCCGTGTTGTACACCAGGGGTACCCGCAAGCCGCCATCGATGGCCGTTGGCAGCGCCGCCAGGATCTGGGGCACATATATCGTCGGCGACACCAGGTTGATGTTGTGACAGCCCATCCCCTGAAGGCGAAGCATCATCCAGGCCAGTTGTTCAGGTTCCACCTCCTGGCCCAGGCGGAGCTGGGAGATCTCCCAGTTCTGACAGTAGACGCAGGCCAGGTTGCAGGAGGCGAAGAAGATGGTGCCGGAGCCGCCGCTGCCCACGAGGGGAGGCTCCTCGCCGAAGTGAGGGTGGAAGGAATAGACGACGGCGCGGGACCCGGCGCGGCAGAAGCCGCGGCGATCATCCGCCGCCCGGTCAACCCGGCAGTTCCGCGGGCAGGCGCGGCAGGGCATGCGCATCAGCTCCCAGGCCGCCTCGATGCGCCGCCGCAGCTCCTCGCGGCTCAGACTCCGATATGCGGGGCGCGCGGTGGTTACCATTCCGATTGCAGGATATCACCGGCGGCTCAGGCCCCTACTCCTTCGTCCCCAGATAGAGGGGCGCCTCGGGGCAGCCGTCGCGCAGCGGGCATTGCGGGCACAGGGGCCGCTGCGCGCGGCAGAGCCGCCGCCCATGCTTGATGAGCAGCACGTGGAACGGGTAGACCTCGTCCGGCGCTAGCAGCGCCTCCAGCATGTCGTGGGCCTTTTCGGCGCTGGCGCCTGCCGGCACTAGGCCCAGCCGCCGCGCCACCCGGTGCACGTGGGTATCCACAGGCAGCGCGGGCCTTCCCAGCGCGAACACCAGCACGCAGGCCGCCGTCTTGGGCCCCACGCCGGGCAGCGAGCGCAGCCAGGCCTTGGCCTCCGCCATGGACAGCCCCCTCAGGAAGTCGAGATCGAAGCTTCCGCAGCGCCGCAGCACTTCGGCCAAGGCCGCCTTGATCCTCGGGGCCTTCCGGTTGGCTAGACCGCCCACGGCGATCGCCTCCGCCAGGACGTCGTCCGGCGCCCGCATCACGTCCTCCCACGTCGGGAACCGCGTCAGGAGACGCATGAAGGCGCGGCCAGAGTTGGCGTCGGAGGTGTTCTGCGAAAGGATGGTGAGCACGAGTTCCGTCATAGGATCGCCGTGGGGCCTCCAGACCGGGACACCGTAAAGTTTGGAGAGGCGGCCGATGATGGCAGAGGGAGTAAGAGGCGAAGGCGCGGACCGGCCACCGCCCGGCTTACTGCGAGGAGGAGCCACGGCTTTCGTCAAAGTAGCGCCACACCGCCGAGGCCACGGCTACCACCGGGTCCCAGCCCAGCTCGGTGTCCGTCATCACAGCGATCACGTATGGCCCAGCCGGCCCCCAGACCAAGGCGATATCGTGGTTATACGTGCCCAGGTTCCCCGACTTGTGGGCGATCGGCGTGCCCGGCGGGACTGCCGAGACTATTCCCCCCGTGATCTCCTCCTGCATCAAGAGGGACAGCATCGCTAGTCGCGATCCGTCTCCCACACCCTCGCCAGCGGCGATAGCCTCCATGAGGCGCGCCATGTCCCTGGCGGTGGCGGGCAGGTCGTGGTTGTTGAACTCGGTGTCCGCGAGCCCCAGGGTGTGGAGCGTCTCGTCTACCCGGGCGGCGCCCAGGGTGTCCTGTAGCAGCACGGCGGTGGGCGTATCGCTCACCACTATCATCGCCCGCAGGGCGTCCTCGAGGGTCAGGGTGTCGCCAGCTTGCAGCCCCAAGTAGTCCAGCGTTCCCAAGTCGTATTCCACGTACTTCTCATCCAGGGTAAGGACATCCGAGAGCGCCCGTTCGCCTGCCTCCACCTGGCGGTACGCCTCGTAGAGGAGCGACATCTTGTATGTGCTCGCAGCGTAGTAGACGCGAGACTCGTTGTAAGCAGCCCAGCGGCCATCGGCAAGGTTGTGGACCACCACCGAAACCTCGCCGTCCACCCCCACCAGGGCCGCCTGAATCTCCGCTGCGAGGGAAGAGTCCGCCACAGCCGGGGCAAACGGGAACGGAAGGTCTGGAACGATCCCGTCGCCGTCCAGCCACTCCAACGAGACGTGGGCCCCTGGCCGCGGCGTCTCGCCGGGGGCTGCAACGGGCGATTCGGTTGGCCCGGCAGTGGCCGTCGAGCCGGCAGTAACCGTCACCGCTACTGGAGCCGGCGAGCCTGGCGGGCCGCCGGACTCCGAACAGGCGCAGACGAAGACGAGGGCCGCTACCATGGCCGGCGCTAGATAACTTCGGACCACCGCTCCATTTTGCACACAGGCAGGGGTTACTGGCCAACCGGCAGGCATCTATACTGTAGGCGCCGGGGCCCGGCACAGCTTTGGAAAGGAGAAGGATGGCGGCCAAGCCTGAGCGTCTCACGCAGCTCGCCTCTTGCGCCGGTTGAGCCGGCAAGGCCGGGGCTGAAACCCTAGCGCAGGTGCTGCGCTATCTGGCGGACCGGACCACAGGTCACCACCCTGACCTGCTGGTCGGCCTCGCCGTGCCCGACGACGCCGCCGTCTACCGGCTGAACCCAGAGCAGGCGGTGGTCCTGACGGTGGACTTTTTCGCTCCCCTGGTAGATGACCCCTACACCTATGGCGCCATAGCCGCCGCCAACGCCATGGGCGATGTCTACGCTATGGGGGGCGAGGTCCTGCTGGCCCTGAACATCGCCGCCTTCCCGGAGGACATGGCCCCGGATACCATCGCCGCCGTTTTGCGGGGAGGCGCCGACAAGGTCCAGGAGGCTGGAGGCATCCTGGCCGGCGGGCACACGATAATCGACGCCGAGCCCAAGTATGGCCTCTGCGTCCTTGGGCTCGTACACCCCGACGGCGTCTTGACCAAGGCGGGAGCGCAGCCCGGCGACGCCCTCTACCTCACCAAACCGTTAGGCACCGGCATCGTCACCACGGCCGCCATGCGGGACGCCGCCTCGCCGCAGCACCTAGCGGCCGCCATCGATAGCATGACCCGCCTCAACCGCCACCCGTCGCACATCCTGCGGCAAGCCGGCGTCCACGCCCTGACGGATGTCACCGGCTACGGCCTTCTGGGCCACGCCTACGAGGTGGCCGCCGCCAGCGGGGTGGCCTTGCGCGTCGCCGCCTCCGCGGTGCCGGCGCTGCCAGGGGCCCTGGATTACGCCGCGGCCGGCATCGTCACCGGGGGCGCGTCCCGCAACCGGAAGTACTTGGCCGGCAAGGCCCGCCTCGCTCCCGGCATCCCGGAGGCGCTGGAGCACGTCCTCTTCGACCCGCAGACATCCGGCGGCCTGCTCTTCGCCCTGCCGCCCAGACGGGGGACGGAAGCTGAGGCCAGGTTCGCGGAGGCCAAGCTCCCCCTATGGCGCATCGGGGAGGTGGCGGCGGGTTCCGGCGTCGAGGTCGTTCCCTAGGGCAGGCGGCCCGGGCGCGTCCCTACGCGGCCTCAAGGTCTAGTCGCATGGCTGTCACCACCCGGGCCACCTCAGGATGCTCCTCCAGAAGCCGGTACTGGGTGGACTGGCGCGCGGCCGGCTCGAAGTCCTCCATCGTGCAGCGCTGGAAGCCGAAACGCCGGAAGAAGGGGGCCTTGTCCATGGTGAAGAGGTACAGGCGCCGCACCCCCATCCTTCGCGCCCCCTCGATGGCCCTGCGCACCAGAGCAGCACCGTAGCCCTGCCCCCTAACGGGCGGCGCTGCGACCACGGATCGCAGGAGCGCCGCGGGGCCATATACCTCGAGGCCAGCGCAGCCCAGCAGCCCCTCCTCGCCCTCCAGCACCCAGAAGGTGTCCAGGAAGTCTGCTGTGCGGAAGGGAGGCAGGTGCTCCGATACGATCAGGGCGTCGATGGCGGCAAGGTCGCCCGGGCGGGCGCGGCGCAGCTCCGCCTTCATGCCATGGCCCTCAGGAGGCGGATGCGCTCCCCGACAGGAGGGTGCGTGGAGAAGAGGTTGTTCCAAAAGCTCTCGTGCCCTTTCAAAGGATTCGCGATGTACAGATGGGCGGTGGCCTTGTTAGCCACTTCCAGCGGCTCTGGGTCGGCAGCGATCTTCTCCAGGGCATCGGCCAGAGCAGCGGGATTGCGGCACAGCAACGCGCCCGAGGCGTCGGCCAGGTACTCCCGCTGGCGCGAGAGGGCCAGCCGCATGATGCTGGCCACGATGGGCGAGATCAGTACGAAGATAATGGCCAGCACCAGAACGACGAGCCAGATGCCGCCGCCCCCCTTCTCCCGGTTGCTGGAACGGGAGCCGGAGCCGTACCAGGTAAAGCGCAGGAGCAGGTCAGCGGCCAGGGCCACTAGCCCTACGACGACGGCCACCGTCGTCATCAGCCGGATGTCGTAGTTCCCGATGTGGGACATCTCATGGGCCACCACGGCCTCCAGTTCGCGTTTCTCCAGCTTGTCCAGCAGACCTCTTGTGACTGCCACATGGGCGTTCTTGGGGTCGCGGCCAGTGGCGAAGGCGTTGGGCGCGCTGTCCTCGATGACCCAGACCCTCGGCATGGGCAGCCCGGACCCGATGCTCAGGTTCTCGACGACGCGGTAGAGCTCCGGCTCCTCCTCCTTGCTGACCTCGCGGGCCCCGGAGATCGTGAGCACGGTAGCCGTCGCGCCGTAGTACATCAAGAGGCCAGCCGGCACGGCCACGAGGGCGGCCACGATGGCCAACCGGAGGCTGAGGGCCGCGGGATCGCCGCCGCCACCGGCGTAGGAGGCCAGGATGACCCCGACGGCTGCGAAGAACAGGGCCACGAACAGCACGAAGCCCAGCAGAATCAAGAGGGTACTGCGCTTATTGGCAGCTATCCGGTCGTAGATGAGGATGCGTTCGGCTGGCTGGGGGGCCGCCATGGTAGACCGGTCGGGGCCGCGCTCAATCGTGGGTGGCGCCGGTGAAGTCCACCCTCACTTCGGCGCGCCCTTCCTCGTCCGCTTCGAAGAACTCCTCTGGCCGGAAGCCGAACATGTTGGCGATAAAGACCGAGGGCACGGTCTGGATGCGGTTGTTGTAGTCCAGCACGTTGGTGTTGTAGAACTGGCGGGCGAAGGCGATCTTCTCCTCTATGTCCGAAAGCTCATTCTGAAGGTCCATGAAGTTCTGGGAGGCTTGGAGCTGGGGGTAGTTCTCGGCCACGGCAAACAGATGCCTTAGAGCCCCCGTCAGCATATTGTTGGCCTGTGCTGCATCGGCGACGCTGCCGGCGTTCTCCAGCGCCGAACGCGCCCGCGTCACCTCCTCGAACGTTTCCCGCTCGTGCGCAGCGTAGCCCTTGACGGTCTCCACGAGATTCGGAATCAGGCTGGCGCGCCGCCGCAACTGCACGTCGATCCCCGACCAGGCCTCGCGGCAGCGGTTGCGGGCGCGCACGAGGCCGTTGTACATGCCGACGAACGCAAGCCCGATTACTACCAGGACAGCGATGACCACCAGGACGATAATCAAGCCCATCTCTGCCTCCTTGGCCTTCCC
>DAOUBD010000089.1:0-2870 GCA_034432935.1 Dehalococcoidia bacterium
TGAAAATGTTGCTCACAGTCGAGATACCGCACGAGCCGTTCAACTCGCTGTAAGGAGCGGAGAAGCGGGTGGGATCCTTGGGCGCATCATCGAAAGCATCAGTCCGGAGGCTGCCTATTTCACGGAGGACAACGGAAAGCGTTCAGCGGTCTTCGTAGTTGACGTGCGGAACCCGTCCGACATACCGGCAACCGCTGAGCCATTCTTCCTCAGCTTCCAGGCGGATTGCAGATTTCGCATCCTGATGAGCCCGGAGGCTCTAGAGGAAGCTGGTCTGGAACGGCTGGGGAAGGACTGGGCATAGAAGCGCCCGGTCGTACTCGTCCACCAACGTTAGACGAGATAGCGTGTCGGCTGTCTAGCCCAACGGCCTCGGGCCATCCCCGCGGCCCTTGCCGGGCGCCCGCGCAAATGGGTGTGGCGCCGCCTGCGGCGTAGGGCGCCCTCTTGGAGGGCGCCCCCTCATTTGACTTCCTGGGGGCTTCAGGCGATAGTCTGAAGGTGCCTATGAGCAAACAGAGGGTCGATACGCTCCTGGTGGAACGCGGGTTAGCCTCAAGCCGCGAGAAGGCCCAGGCGTTGGTGATGGCCGGCCAGGTTGCCGTCGCCGGCCAAACCGTCTTCAAGCCAGCCTTCCGTGTGGATCCGGGCGCCCCGTTGTCCGTCGCCGCTTCGCCTCGCTATGCCGGCCGCGGCGGCGAGAAGCTGGAGCACGCCTTGCGCTGCTTCCGGCTGGACGTGGCTGGCCTGACTGCCGCCGACATCGGCGCCTCCACCGGCGGCTTCACGGACTGCTTGCTCCAGCACGGCGCCCGAAGGGTTTATGCCATCGACGTGGGCAAGGGGCAACTGGACTACCGCCTTCGCCGTGACCCCAGGGTGGTGCTCATGGAGGGAGTCAACGCCCGCTATCTGGAAGCGCTGCCGGAGCCCGTGGACATCGTCACCCTGGACGTCTCGTTCATCTCTTTGCGCCTCCTTCTGCCGGCGGCCCGGCGTCTTCTGAGCCTTGAAGGCCCGCGGGAGATCATCGCCCTCTTCAAGCCCCAGTTCGAGGCCGCCAAGGGCGAGGTGCCCAGGGGCGGCGTCATCCGCGACCCCCAGGTCCACGCGCGGCTCATCGGCCGCTTTGCCGCCTGGTGCGTGGACAACGGGTTCCGGGTGCTGGATATGGTCTCTTCCCCCATCTTGGGTTCCTCGGGGAACAGGGAGTTCCTGTTTTGGCTGAGGCCCATGGCTGAGGGAGGCCAGGGCGGGCTGGCGTGAACAAGATCGGCATCTTCGTTCACTCCCGCTGGGCGGCCGCCCGGCAGTTGGCGGAGGAAGTCTCCGATTTCCTGTCGGGCCGGGTGGCCGAGGTCTGGCAGACGTCGGACTGGGAGGACCAGAAGATGCTGGAGAACGTCCCCGGGACCGACCTTTTGGTCTGCCTGGGCGGCGATGGCACCATGCTGCACGCTGCCCGCTCCGTCGTCCCGCATGCTGTACCTGTGCTGGGGGTGAACATGGGCCGGCTGGGTTTCCTGGCCGAGGTACGCCCCGGCGAGGCCATCCGACGCCTGACGGATGCCCTCGAGGGCCGTTGCCGGATAGAGGAGCGGACGATGCTCCAGGCCCAGGTTCCCTCTTGGGGGGTGACCTTTCATGGGCTGAACGACGTAGTCGTCGGCCGGGCCAACGTTGCGCGGCCGGTGTACGTCGACGTCTCGGTGGACGGCATGCGGCTGGCGGTGCACAGGTGCGACGCCATCATCGTGGCCTCCGCCACCGGCAGCACGGCCTACTCCCTTTCGGCGGGCGGTCCCATCCTCCATCCGGAGTCCAGGGACCTGGTGCTGACGCCCGTTGCCCCCCACATGGCGGCGGCGCGGCCTATGGTCTTCCCGCCAGAGACGGTGATCGACCTGATGGTCAGCGCCGACAAGGATACCATCGTAAGCGTCGATGGCCAGGTGGATCGCCCTCTGGAGAACGGCGCCACGGTCACGGTCTGCCGCAGCCCCCACGTCGCCCGATTCGTCCGGTTCCGGAGCTCGCACGAATACTGGGCTACCCTCGCCGAGAGGCTGGACTGGCTGCGGGTCCTGAAGGCATCGGATCACCCGGAGCTGTTCGATCTGAACGGCATCCCGGCCAACAAGTAGGGCAGCGGGCAGGCCATGGGCCAGGAGCCGGGCAGGGAGGAGGTCATCGCCTCGCGAACGATCTACGAGGGGCGGATCCTGAGCCTCCGGGAGGACACTGTGCGTTTGGCCAACGGCATGGAGACGCGGCGCGAGGTGGTGGAGCACGCGGAGGTAGTGGCCATCGTGCCGGTGGACGAAGACGGGCGCGTGCTCATGGTGCGCCAGTACCGCCTGCCCGCGCGCGACGTACTGCTGGAGATCCCGGCGGGTGGCGTAGACCCCGGTGAGGCCATCGAGGCGGCGGCGCAGCGGGAGCTGCGGGAGGAGACCGGCCACAGCGCGCAACGGTTGGAGAAGATCGCCGGGTTTTACGTGTCGCCCGGTTACGCTACGGAGTTCATCCACGTGTTTCTGGCCCGGCGGCTGCAACATGACCCCGGAAAGGCCGATGCGGACGAAGATATCGTGGTCCAACGGGTGCCCCTCGAAGAGGCCTTGAGGATGGTGGACGCCGGCCAGATCCGGGACGCCAAGAGCATCGTTGGCCTTCTGCTGGCCGCCCGGAGGCTGGTGCTGTAGGGGCCCGTGCGACGAGACGAGGCGCGAGCCCCGCCCGATGCGGCACGGGGCGAATCGCTGCCCGGCCACAGGGGCGGCGTTGAACGCAGATAGGTGCCGCTGATAGAATGGGCGCGGCCACCAAAGAAATACCGATAACTGCGCGCGTCCCCGCGACACGGGCAG
>DAOUBD010000090.1:0-9374 GCA_034432935.1 Dehalococcoidia bacterium
TGGGCAGGCCGCCGTTGATCATCGCCGTCCTGACGCCCAGTTGGGATGCCTTCGTAGCCGCCGCGAAGGCCGCGGCTCCGCCGCCGATGATCACGAACTCGTACTTCTGATCGGTGGAACCCGCGGAACTCATGTAGAATCTCCTTCCTTTGCTAGCTTCCCGCCCCGGCCGGGCTGCGCGGCGTCGATGATCTGGCACATCTGCACCGATGCGGCGTTCTCCTCCAGGAAGGCCTCCGCCAGACGGAGGATCTCCCTGACCCTGCCGTCGCTAAGCCCGTAGTAGACCTGGCGCCCCTGCCGCCGCGCCGTCACCAGCCCGCACCAACGCAAGCAGGCCAGGTGGCTGGACAGCCGGCCCTGGAGAGCGCCCGTCGCGGCCGCCAGATCGCCGACGCTCCGCTCGCCCTCCGACAGCAGTTGAAGGACCCGCAGGCGGGTCGGGTCACCGAGAGCGCGAAAGAACTTAGATAGTATGAACGCCGGGCTTATTCGAACCCCCCTCAGGCCGCCTGCCCGGGCGGCGGCTGGCGTTACCTCAAGAGGCGCCGCAGTCCGGCGGCGGCCCCTGCGCGCCCAGCGGCCAGTAGCCCGTATCTTCTCCAGACCGGCGGCGTTATATGGTGTGAACGGCGTCAGGATGCGCCGCCTGGCTCGCAAAGGAGTCGATATGGGCCGTTTCGGCCGGTTGTTAAGGCGTTTCGCTGTCCTCGGCAGCCTAGTAGTGCTGACAGCGTATGCTGGCCTCTATCTGGCCCCGCTGCCCCATGCTCCGGACCCCGGCTACCTCGCCGAGTCCACCAAGATACTGGATCGCCAGGGCCGCTTGCTGTACGACTCGGCTGGCCTCACCGACACCCACCACACGTACGTCCCCCTGGCCCAGATACCCGCCAGCCTGCGATGGGCCGTCATCGCTACGGAGGACTCCTCCTTCTACAGCAACCCGGGCATCGACTTAGCCGGAATCCTGCGGGCCGTGCTGGCGAACGTGCGCGGTGGCGCCCTCCAGCAAGGCGGCAGCACCATCACCCAGCAGCTCGCACGCAACCTGTACTTCAGCCCAGGGGAGCGCTCCTCCATCAGCCCCTGGCGCAAGCTGAAAGAGATCACCCTCGCCCTCCGCCTCAACCGTTCCCTGAGCAAGGACCAGATCCTGGAACAGTACCTGAACCGGGCCTACTTCGGGAACCTCGCCTACGGGGTAGAGGCGGCCGCCCGCACCTACTTCGGCAAGGGCGTGCGCGACCTGGACCTGGCGGAGTCTGCCCTCTTGGCCGGCCTCCTCCAGTCACCCGCGGACTACAACCCCTTCACGCGGCTGGATGCAGCGCGGGCCCGCCAGCGGGTCGTCCTGCGCCGGATGAGGGACGAAGGGTACATCACGGCGGCCCAGGCCGAAGCTGCGGCCGAAGAGGCCATCGCTCTGAACAGCACACCGTTCCCTGTGGCAGCGCCCCATTTCGTGGCCTGGGTACGCGACCAGTTGCCGGGCCTGCTGGGCGACGAAGCCCTCGCGGCCGGCGGGCTGCGCGTCTACACCTCGCTGGACTTGGACCTCCAGCGGACCGCCGAAGTGGCGGTCGCCCGGCACCTGCGCCTTCTGAAGGAGCACAACGTGACGGACGCCGCCGCCGTGGCCATCGACCCCGCAACCGGCGAGGTGTTGGCCATGGTGGGCAGCGCTGACTACTTCGACGAGAGCATCGACGGGGCCGTCAACATGGCGCTGGCGCCCCGCCAGCCGGGGAGCGCCATCAAGCCCGTCATCTACGCCGCCGCCCTAGAGGAAGGCTTCACCCCGGCCACGCCTCTACTGGACACCCCGGTCTTCCTGCCCACGCGCCAAGACGACCCCTACTCACCCAGCAATTACGACGCCACATTCCACGGCGTCGTCCCCCTGCGCGAGGCCCTCGCCTCCTCCTACAACGTTCCCGCCGTCCGGGTGCTGGCCGCCATTGGCGTGGACGCCGCGGTACGCATGGGGCAGCGGCTGGGGCTCTCGGCCCTCAAGGACCCCTCTCGCTACGATCTCTCCTTCGCGCTGGGCGGAAGCGAGGTGCGCCTCCTGGACCTCACGGCCGCCTACGCCGCCTTCGCCGCCGGCGGCGCGCGCGCCGACCCCGTTGCGATCACGCGGGTCGAGGACAACCAGGGCCGCGTGCTGTACCAAGCGCCCCGCAAGGGGAGATCGCGGGTGGTGTCGCCCCAGACAGCCTACCTCCTCACGGACGTCCTTTCCGACAACGATGCCCGGGCGCCTGGCTTCGGGCTCTACAGCCCTCTGGCCATCGGCCGGCCCGCCGCCGCTAAGACGGGCACGACGACAGATTTCCGGGACAACTGGACGGTGGGGTACACCCCCTCGCTAGCGGTGGGCGTCTGGGTGGGCAACGCCGATGGGAGCCCCATGAAGCAGGTGTCAGGGATCGACGGCGCTGCTCCCATCTGGCACGACATCATGGTGGCGGCCCACCAGGGGACGCCGCCGCAGCCGTTCCCGGAACCGGAGGGCATCATCCGCCTGGCCGTCTGTTTGCCCTCGGGCCTTCTGCCCACTCCCTACTGCCAGCGCCAGCGCACCGAGGTCTTCGCTGCCGGCACCGAACCATCCCGCGAGGATGACTACTACCGTCCGGTCCTGGTGTGCGAAGCCACGGGCCGGGCCATCGCTGACCCTGCGGCCCCGAACTGTCCGGGCAACGTCTCCCAGCGGATCTACGCCTTCGTGCCCCCGGAGGCGATCCCCTGGGCCAGGGCGGCGGGCGTATCGTTGCCGCCGGTTCCGCCTTACTCAGCCGGATCGACGGCCGGAAGCGGCAACTCCCTCACCCCTCCGGGCCCTGTTATCCTGGCCTATCCCGCCGACGGCTCTGTGTTCCACCTGAGCCGGGACATCCGGGCCCAGGACCAGGCAGTGCTCATCGAGGCGCTACCCTCCTCCCCCGTGCTCTTCGCTGAACTGTATGTCGACCAGGCACCTGTGGCCCGGCTGGAAAGCCCTCCCTACCGGGCGGCCTGGCCACTGACACCGGGCGTCCACCGCGTCAGCGCCCGGGCCGTGGACGCCGCCGGCAACGACGCTTGGAGCGCAACCGCTACGGTGACGGTCCTTCCACCGTGAGGAGGAGGCAGCCATGATGCCGCGAATGCTGTCCCGTGTTAGGGCAGGCCTGGACCCTCTGCTGGCCCGCTGGCGCCGGTTAGGGTGGCGCCGGCAGCTCATCATTGGCGGCGCCGCAACGGCCATCGTCGTCGCTACCGGCGCAGCCATCGCCGTTGTGGCCCTCAGCGGAGGCCCGTCTCGCTGTACCGAACCCGTCTGCGTAGAGGTGCTGAGCCCCAAGGGCGACAAGGTGCACCCCATGACCCCAGTGCGCATGCGGGTGAGCGGGACCATCGACCGTGACGTGGCCTTGCGCTCGCTCCAGATCAGCAACGAGCCCAAAGGAACGAAGACGTTCGAGGGCGACGTCCTCACCTTCCGCCCGGAGTGGCCCGGCTTCGCCCGGGGCGAAAGCTACGAGGTCGTCCTGGCGCTGCCGGCGTCTGTGCTGCCGCCAGGCGCTTCCGCAGAGCCGGTGCGCTTCAGTTTCACCACGGATGGCGAGCTGGGAGTGGCCTACGTCTACCCGAAGGATGGCGCCCGGGAGGTGGGCCTGGACACGCCCCTCATGATCCAGTTCAACCGCTCGGTAGCCCCGCTGGCGGTCCTAGGAAGCACGAGGCCGGAGGACATCCTGAAGATACAGCCGCCCACGGAGGGCAACGGCGAATGGTTGAACACATCCTTGTACACCTTCACCCCTGCTGCGGGGGGTTGGAACGCTTCCGCCCAGTACACCGTCACCGTCAAGGCGGGGCTGGCCAACCGCTTGGGGGCCCGCCTCCATGAGGACTACACCTTTGCCTTCACGACCGTATCGCCAGCGGTTGCCAGCGTCTCACCCCCTGAGGGCAGCCTCTACGTAGCGCCCCAACCAGACGTGACGGTGACCTTCAACCAGCCGGTGGACCAGGCCTCCGCCGAGGCCAGCTTCGTTCTGACGCCGTCCGGGAGCGGCCCCGTTGCCGGCGCCTTCACCTGGACAGACAGCCGCACCTTCGTCTTCCGCCCATCTCAACCGTTGCCTCTGGGCGGCCCCGTGCAGGCGGTTGTCAAGGCCGGGGTGCGGGCCCAAGGCTCCCAGGCGGCGATGGCGGAGGACTACGTCTGGACCTTCACCACCGTTGGGGTACCCACCATCACCCAAACGGAGCCGCTCAACGGCAGCCAATCAGCCCCCATCGGCTCGGTTCGCATCACCTTCAGCAACCCCATGGACCCGCAGTCCGTGGAGGATAACATCAGCGTCTTACCAAAGCCGGAGGACGACCTGAACTTCTTCTGGGAGCCCAGCAACCTGAGGGTGAACGTCTACTACGGCGGAAAACCCTCCACGGCCTACCGGGTCACTCTGACCACGGACGCCAAGGACCGCTACGGCCAGCCGCTGGCGGCGCCCCTGGACCTCAGCTTCGTGACGAGCCCTCTGCAACCCTACTTCTGGCTTACCCGGGGTTACGGCTCCGGCACCTTCAACGCCTACCTGGACCCCACGATCACGGTCCATTCGGTGAACCTGAGCCAGGTGGACTTCGAGTTGTACCGGCTGGACCGCGACGCGTTCATCCAGTTGGATGCGGACCCCTACCGATATCCCACGCCCCCTGGGGGCCAGCTCGTACGCCGCTGGAGCGAGGCCATTCCCAACCCGCCCCTCAACACTACCGTCACCACCTCCACCCGGCTCGCTGCTGAAGGGACCACCCTGCCGGAGGGGACCTACGCCCTGAGAGCATCGGCGCCAGGCGCCTCCCAGCCGCCGACCGTCATGCCCATCGTTATCAGTAGCGCCAACGTGGTCACAAAGTACGGGCGCGACGGGCTCCTGGCCTGGATCGTCGACCTCCAGTCCGGCGCGCCTTTGGCTGGCCTGCCGGTTACCGTCCTGCGCGGCACCGAGGCGGTGGCTGCTGGCGCCACGGACGAGAATGGCCTGGTCAGGCTCTACCCGCCGCCCCTTGCGGAAACCGAATTCTACCGCGGCTATTACCTGTGGGCGCAGAGAGACAGCCGGGTGATCCTATCCAACACTTCGTGGAACTACGGCATTTCGCCTTGGGACCTGGCGCCTATGGTGGACTTCAGGTACGATCCTCCCTCCCTCATGGGCTATCTGTACACTGACCGGCCGATATACAGGCCCGGCGAACGGGTTTACCTCAAGGGCATCGTCCGGCGGGACGATGATGCCCGCTATTCGGTGCCGGAACCCATAGACCTGACCCTTTCCGTAAGGTCTCCCGACGGCGCCCTGGTGGACAGCCGCGCAGTGACGATCTCGGCCGCCGGCACCTTCAACACGTCTTTGACCCTCGGCCCAGAGGCCGCCACTGGCCTCTACTACGTCCAGTTGGAGCAGCCAAGGGCGGCCGCGCCGGATAACGCTTACATGGAGCCTGTCGCCACCGTGTCCTTCCGGGTGGCCGAGTTCCGGAAACCGGAGTTCCAGGTGCAGGTCACCCCGGATAAGAAGGACTACGTCAACGGCGAGAACATCCAGGCGACTGTGGCGGCGGACCTCTTCTTCGGAGCGCCCCTGGCTGACGCCGAGGTGGCCTGGAACGTCACCGCTGCGCCCTACGGCTTCCGCCCGGCCGGTTTCCCCGGCTTCAATTTCGGCGACTTCGACGAGCGTTTCCAGTTCTTCATGGGCCCCTCCTACGAGCAGCAGCAGTTCCTGCGGGGCCAGGGCGTAGGAAGGACGGACGCCCAGGGGCGCTTCGCCTTTGGCGTGCCCGCCGATGTCTCTGCCGATAAGCAGAGTCAGACCTTCACCCTGGAGGCCACGGTGACGGACCAGAACCAGCAGACCGTCTCTGCCATCGCCGAAGTCACCGTGCACAAGGGACAGTTCTACATCGGCCTGAGGCCCGCGTCGTGGATAGCCTACGCAGGGAGCCCTACACAGATAGACCTGGTCACCGTTGACCAGAAGGCTGAGCCGGTACCCAATACGCCCCTGCGCATTAGCGTCTATCTGCGCAAGTGGCGCACCGTCCGGGAAAGGGACTCCGAAGGCGACCTCATATACCGCAGCGAGTACGAGGACACGCTGGAGCAGACCATAAGCGCCAGCACGGACGCGGAGGCCAAGGGCAGCGTGACCATCACGCCAGGACAGGCTGGCCAGTACTACATAGTGGCCGAAGGCAGCGACGCCGCCGGCAACACCGTGCGATCGTCCGCGTTCCTTTGGGTGTCCAGCTCCAGCTTCGCCAGTTGGTTCATCGGCAACGGCGACGTGATCCAGTTGGTGGCCGATAGGAACGAGTACCACCCCGGCGAAACAGCCCGGATCCTGGTGGCGTCGCCCTTCGACGGCAGCCGCGGCCTGGTCACCCTGGAGCGGGGGCGTCTGCTGGACTACAGCCTCCGCGACTTCCCCACCAACTCGGAGGTCCTCCAGGTCCCCATCACCTCTGACCACATCCCTAACGTGTTCGTCGGCGTCGTCCTCTTCAAGCCGCCGACGCCCGACAACCCGTCGCCCCAGGTCAAGTTCGGGCTCGTCGAACTCAAGGTATCGACGGACGAGAAGGAGTTGCGCATCTCCATCAAACCCGATCGCGCCCGCCTGGGGCCCTCGGAATCCGTCACCTATACGATCGAGACCACTGACAGCAAGGGGCAGGGCGTGCCGGCCGAACTCTCCCTGTCTCTGGTGGACCTGTCGGTCCTCTCGCTCCAAGACGAATTCGCAGAGGAGCCGGTGAAGGCCTTCTGGCGCGCCCACCCCCTGGGCATCATGACCGGTTCCAGCTTCGCCTTGTCCATCGACCGGGCCAACCAGCTCAGCATCAGCCGCGGCGGCGCCGGCGTCGGCGGCAAGGGCGGCGGCGGAGCGCTGGGCGAACGCACCCGCACCTACTTCCCCAACACCGCTTACTGGGAGCCCGCCCTGGTGACCGGCGCCGACGGACGGGCCACTATCGTCGTGACCCTCCCGGACACCCTCACCACTTGGCGGCTCACCGCCCGGGGCATCACGCCGGAGACGATGGTGGGCCAGGCAAAGGTCGATGTGACCACCTACAAAGACGTGCTCATCAGGCCCGCCTTCCCACGCTTCCTAGTGGCGGGCGACCAGGCTTACCTGGGCGCCATCGTCCACAACCTAACGTCCGAAGCCGTGGCCCTGGACGTGTCCCTGGCCGCCGACGGCCTTGACGTCGCCTCGCCCGCCAGCCGGACGGTGGCCGTCGCGGCGGGGGAGAGTGCCCTAGTGCGCTGGGACACCACGGCCCGGGTGGATGCGAGCTCTGCCACCATCACCATATCGGCCGCTGGCGGAGGCAAGTCGGATTCGGTGCAGGTCAGCCTCCCCGTTTACTCCTTCGTTACGCCGGAGACGATGGCTACCGCCGGGGAAGTGACCGGCGCCGCCTCGGAAGCCATCGAAGTGCCCTACTACGTGCGGCCAGACTCGGGGGAGCTGACGGTGAACGTCTCCCCATCCCTGGCGGCTGGTATGAACACGGCCCTCGTCTATCTCGACGAATACCCTTGGGAGAGCGCCGAGACCACCGTTAGCCGCTTTCTGCCCAGGCTGGCCCTCCGCCAGGCGATACAGGCCCTGGGCATAACGGACATCGACATAGGCGAGAACAGCGGGCTGCCTGGCCTGGAAGGCGCCGATGATCTGGTCCGCCGCTCGCTCCAGCGGCTCTCCAACCAGCAGCACCAGGATGGCGGATGGGGCTGGTGGGTGGAGGACGACTCTGACCCAGCGATAACCGCCTACGTCGTCACGGGGCTGGCGGCGGCCAAGCACGCGGGCTTTTCGGTGGACGCCGATGTGGAGAGCCGGGCCGCTGACTACCTGCGGGGCCAGATCGACCAGCGGCGCGACGTGGCGGACCAGGAGTTCGACCTGCGGGCCTACCTCCTCTACGCCCTCGCCCTGGACGGCCACGGCGACTTGGGCCGCAGCTTCGCCTTTGCTGAACAGAAGGCGAACCTGGGCAACGCCGCCAAGGCCTGGACGGCCCTGGCCATCCTCCTCACCGGCGGCGCCAAAGACGACCCGCGTCTCACCGGCCTCATGGACGACCTGCAAAAGGCCGCCATCCCCTCGGCTACGGGCAACCACTGGGAGGAAGCCACCTACGACCGGGCGGTCTTCAGCAACAGCGTCCTGGTCACGGCCCAGGTGCTACAGGCTTTCACTCACCTGGAGCCGGAGCACCCGCTGGTGGACGGGACCCTGCGCTGGCTGATGGTGGCCCGCAAGGAGGGCCGCTGGGAGTCGCCCCACGACACAGCCCTAGCCATCGCTGCCATCGCCGATTTCCTCCAGGCCCGCAAGGAAGCGCAAGGGGCCTTCGAGTACGCCGTGGCCTTCAACGGCGAAATCCGGCTGCAAGGGAGGAGCGAGGCGGGCAAGATCCACCAGGAGGATACCATCGTCATCCCCATGGCCGATATCCTGAAGGATACCGTCAACCGGCTGGACATCTCCCGCAGCCCAGCCTCCGCCGCCGGCCGCCTCTACTACACAGCCCACCTCCGCTATTTCACGCCGGCGGAGGAGATCGAAGCGGCGAACCGGGGCATCAGCGTCTCGCACCAGTACTTTGTAGGCGAGGATGAGACCCCGGTGCAGGAGGCAAAGCTGGGCGACATCGTCCGAATAAAGGTTACCCTGGTGGCGCCCAACGACCTGAACTTTCTGGTGCTGGAGGACTTCCTGCCCGCGGGCCTGGAACCCATCGACACCAGCCTGAAGACCACGGCCTCAGAGTTCACCCGCCTCCTCTACCAGCAGCAGCTAAAGGAGTACGAGGCCCACCGCCGGCTTACTCCCTTCAGCCATACGGACATCCGCGACAACAGGGTCGCCCTCTTTGCCCGCTTCGTGCCCAAGGGGGTGTACGAGTACACGTACTACGCCCAGGCGACTACGCCCGGTCAGTTCAACGTCCCGCCAGCCACGGCCTACGAACAGTACTTCCCCGAGGTCTGGGGCCGAAGCGACGGCGGCAGGTTTACGGTCAGCGAAGAAGAGAGCGCCGCGTGGGAGCCGGCGCCGGCAACGCGGGGGTCCGGAGGCGTGTCCACGAAGGCAGGATCCGCGGCGCCTCTTCCCGTTCTGGCCTCGGCCCGCCAGGCCCGGCACGCCATCTGGGCCTGGCGGGGGCCGGCCGCGCCCGTCGCCAGCCCTCCACCACCCGGCTCATGCTGAGGGTCTCGAAGCATGAGGCACCCGCATCCGCGCCCTTGCCTGGCGCCGGGCCCAAGAGCCGGGCACGCCCCCGGGAGTGGCGTT
>DAOUBD010000091.1:0-5006 GCA_034432935.1 Dehalococcoidia bacterium
CCTCTGGTGAGGGCGGCGCCTCCGCCTGAGGCTCGGGCCCCTTGCTCAAGGCGCCCATGAAGCCGTTGGGGTCCTCCAGCGAAACGCAGATGCGATCGCACGGGAACACCCACCAGGCCCGCGTGCGGTGGGCGAGACGCACCTCGACCACGCCCTCGTAGGAGCCGATGAGCCCGATGGTGCCCCGCAGGTCGCTCCGCCAGCCGATGCCCATGAGCAGGGGCCAGTGCCGGCTCTCCACGCCGGCTACCTCGCTACGGGGAAACGTCCGCAGGAAGAGGAGCCCGAAGGCGAAGGTCACCCGCTCCTCCGTCACCTCTACGTAGGAGTTCTCCCGAGTGGCCCCGCCCAGGAGCAGCAGGGGCCGCCACACCGGGTCGATGCGGATGGCAAATCGCATGCCGCCTTAACTCACTCCGGCCCTCAGACAGCCACGGGAAGATCGATCCTCTGGCGGCGCACCTCCGCCATGATACGCTCGCCGGTAGCGGCGTCCGGTTCAACCAAGGGGAGGCGCAGGCCCCCCACCCGGAACCCTATGCCGTTCAGGGCGTGCTTTATGGGAATGGGGTTGCTGGCCGCCGTCATCAGTGTCGTCATCAGAGGCAGCAGCCGGCGGTGTATCCGCGCCGCCTCTTCCACGCGGCCGCCGAGGTACGATTCGATGAGCTGCCGCATCTGGTTCCCCACCAGGTGCGAGACCACACAGATGACGCCGTAGCCGCCGATGGACAAGAGCGGCAGCGTCATCTGGTCGTCGCCGCTCCACACGTGGAACCCCTCCGGCGCGTCCTCGATGATGCGAGCCATCTGCACCAGGTCCCCAGAGGCCTCTTTAACGCCCACGATGTTGGGGATCCGGGCCAAGCGCAGCGTCGTCTCCGCGGTTACGTTTACGCCGGTGCGGCCGGGGATGTTGTACAGGATGCAGGGCAGCGACGTGACCCGGGCGATGGCCTCGAAGTGGCGGAACAGCCCTTCTTGGGTAGGCTTGTTATAGTAGGGAGCCGTCAGGAGGAGGCCATCGGCCCCGGCCCGTTCCGCCTCCCGCGTCAGCTCCACGCTCTCTGCCGTGTTGTAAGTGCTGGTGCCAGCGATGACGGCCCCGCGCGAGCCGACGGCCGACTTCACCTCGGCGAAGAGCCGCACCTTCTCCTCGTGGGAGAGGGTGGGCGCCTCCCCCGTCGTGCCGGCTACAACGATGCCGTCGCTCCCGGAGTCCAGCAAGGCCACGGCCAAGCGCTTGGCCTGGGCATAGTCCACATCGCCCTTCTCGTCGAAAGGCGTCACCATAGCCGTCAGCAGGCGTCCGAGCTCCATGGGGCACCTCCACAAGGGTGAAGTTCTCAGGGCGTGGGGAAATGATAGCACATAGCCCACCCTCGCGGGTGGCGCGGCGCCCCCCCTTACACCAGATTGCGGGCGATGAGCTCCTCGGCGATCTGGATGGCGTTCAGCGCCGCCCCCTTGCGCAGGTTATCGCTCACCAGCCAGAAAGCGATGCTGTTGGCGCGGGAGGCGTCCTGCCGGATCCGTCCCACGAACGTCTCGTCCCTCCCAGCGCTGGTCCAAGGCGTCGGGTATAGGTTCACCGAAGGCTCGTCCTGAACCACCACTCCCGGCGCCTCCCGGACGATGTTGTAGAAGTCCTCCGCAGTGATCGGCCGGCTGAACTCCACGTGCACCGCCTCCGAATGCCCAACAAAGACCGGCACCCGTACGCACGTGGCCGAGATCTGCAAGTCCGGCGCGTGCAGGATCTTCTTCGTCTCGTTGATGACCTTCCACTCCTCCTTGGTATAGCCGCTGCCCAGAAAGACGTCGATGTGAGGGAGGAGGTTGAAGGCGATCTGGTGAGGATAGACATGGGGAGTGGCAGAGTTGCCCTCCAGCACCTGCCGCGACTGCTCCGTCAACTCCCGCATGGCCGCGCCGCCGGTGCCGGAGACCGACTGGTAGGTATCCACGATGATGCGCACCATGGGGTTTACCTTGTGTACGGGCCACAACACCTGGCATAGGGGCGTCGTCGGGCAGTTGGGGATGGAGATGATCCCCTTATGCCACTCCAGGTCGGCAGCGTTCACCTCCGGCACCACCAGCGGCACGTCCGGCTCCATCCGCCAGGCCGAGCTGTCATCGATGACGATGGCGCCCGCCTTCACCGCGCTGGGGATCAGTGTGCGCGACACCTCCGTGGTGGCCGAGAAGAAGGCCAGATCGCAGCCCGCGAAGGACTTGGGCGTGGCCTCCTCCACCTCGCACTCCCACTCCCCTACGGTCAACCTCTTGCCGGCGGAACGCGACGACGCCAGAAGCCGCAACCCCTTGATGGGGAAATTCCGCTGCAAAGCGATCTTCAGGAACTCCTGCCCGACCAGGCCCGTGGCCCCGACGACGGCGACGTTGTACTGCTTAGACATCCCCTTCGACCCCTACTGGATTCTTCTCCTTCACGTGTAGCGAAATCTTAGCCGATTCAGCCCTTGGCGGCCACCCCCCGATCTGCCCAGACAACCTTTGACCCCAGGCCCCGGCGCGTCTATCATCATCTGTGCCGCAGCGCGCACCAATTCCCGAGCTAGGCAAGGAGTTCTTCCCGTGGAGATCAAGGTAGAAGCTGGCGATATCACCCAGCACCCCGCTAAGGCTGTCATAGTCAACCTCTTCGAGGGCGTCACCCACCCCGGCGGCGCTACCGGGGCCATGGACAGGGCCCTGGGAGGCGCCATCACCCAGCTCATAGCCGAGGGCGAGATCAAGGGCAAGAAGGACGAGGTAACCCTCATCCATAGCCTGGGCAAGATCCCTTCGCCAAGAGTCCTGGTAGCGGGCCTGGGCAAGAGCGAAAAGTTCAACCTCAACGTCATCCGTGACATCACTGCGGTCTCCCTGCGCAGGGCACGCTCTGCCCGTGCCCAGACCGCCGCCACCATACTCCACGGCGCCGGTATCGCCGGCCTCGATCCGGAGGGCTGCGCCCAGGCCATCGCCGAGGGCGCCATCATGGGCACCTACCGCTTCCGCCGCTATAAGCACGACAACGAGAACGGCGCGACCGACATCGAGACCCTCTACATCGTCGAACACGATGCGTCCAAGCTGGAGGCCGTGCGCCGCGGCGCCGAGCGCGGCACCATCCTCGCCCAAGCCGCCTGCCATACCCGCGATCTCGCCAACGAGCCCGCCAACGCCCTGCCTCCCGCCGTCTTCGCCGAGCGGGCCGAGGCCCTGGCCCAAGACGCCGGCCTGGAGTGCGAGGTCCTCCACGAGGCCCACCTCCGGGAGCTGGGCATGGGCGCCCTCTTGGGGGTCGGCTCTGGCTCTACGCACCCCCCTCGTTTCATCATCATCAAGTACCGCGGCCGGCCGGACAGCGACCGGGCGGTGGGGCTCATCGGCAAGGGCATAACCTTCGACTCCGGCGGCATCTCCATCAAGCCCGCGGCAGGGATGGAGGCCATGAAGGGCGATATGTCCGGGGGCGCCGCCATCATCTCGGCCATGTGGGCCATCGGTAAGCTCAGGCCGCCCATCAACGTCACGGCCCTCATACCCGCCGCCGAGAACATGCCCTCGGGCTCCGCCACCAAGCCCGGCGACATCCTGCGGGCCATGAACGGCAAGACCATCGAGGTCATCAACACCGACGCGGAAGGCCGCCTGATCCTGGCCGACGCCATCTGCTACGCCCGCCGCGAGAAGCTCTCGCCTATCATCGACGTGGCCACCCTCACGGGCGCCATGCAGATCGCCCTTGGGCCCGCCGCCACTGGCTTCATGGCCACCGACGACTCGCTGGCCCAGACCATCGTCCGCGCCGGCGAAAAGTGCGGGGAGCTGATGTGGCGATTCCCCCTTATCGACGACTACGCCGAGGGGATGAAGAGCGACGTGGCCGACATCAAGAACACCGGGCCGCGCAACGGCGGCGCCATCAACGCCGCTAAGTTCCTCCACTTCTTCGTGGAGGACACCCCCTGGGTCCACATCGACATGGCCGGCACGGACGACGCTGAGAAGGACAAGGGCGTCTACGTAAAGGGTTCCACCGGCATCCCTACCCGCACCCTTATCAACGCCATTTTGGAGCTAGCGGCGACAGCCTGACGGAACGGCCCGCTCACGCCGAGGTGGCAGCGTGGGAGCTGCCGGCAGCGCCTACCTGCGCCGTCCGAAGACGGCCCGCGCCAGCATCCACAGCCCGAAGAACGTCAGCGCCAGCGCCAGGATTCGCGACCAGTCGATGATGGGCACAAAGCGCGTCTCGTCCTCCGTCACCTCGAGGACGCCCACCGGATGAACACGCACCACTCCCCCGCCACCGCCGCCTACCCCAGCCTTCTCCTCCGCTCCGTCGTCCGACGGCTCGATGCCCACGCCGCCGCCTCCGCCGAACATGTAGCCCACCACGGCGACAGGTATGACGGTGCGGCCAGCGATTTCGCGCGGCTCCCCGTACACGGCATCCACCCGCGCTGTCTTGCGCACCCGTTCCAGGATCTGCGCCGCTACGTTCTCGCCGCCCTGGGGTATATCCTGCATGGCTCCCTCCTTCCGGGGCTGACATCACGCCAGGGTCTGGGGCCCGGCGCCTCCATGGGCCTGGGCATTACGCCCTCCCTGGCGCAGCCCTGAGTCCTTCTGTTACGCCCGGTTGGCTACGACCAAGAGCCAGTTGCGAGGCGAGAGATGAAGCCCCAGCTCCTGGAACGCCTCCCTCGCCCCCTGCTTCAGGGCGTCCCTGCCCTCCGCCAGGGGCACCCCAGGCAGCACTCCCTCGATCCAGAGGCTGTACTCGCTTATGGCCTCGAAGCCGCTCAGCGGCATCTGGACCGTTACCACCTCTTTGTTCCGGATCCTGAACCCGTTCTCCTCGAGCAACCGGACGTACTCGCCCTCGCTGAGCCGCACGCGAGCCTCCACCTTGACGCTCTTCTGAGGCATCAGTCCGTAGCGCGATTTCAAAGCCCGCAGCGCCTTCATCATCCAGCGGCGGTAGAACT
>DAOUBD010000092.1:0-2459 GCA_034432935.1 Dehalococcoidia bacterium
TCTGGGGGGACCCTGGCGCCCCCGGCAGGACTCGAACCTGCGCACCCGGCTCCGGAGGCCGGCGCTCTATCCGACTGAGCTACGGGGGCTGCCTCTTCTCATACTAGCCCTTGCCCCAGGCCGCCAGCAAGACGGTCGGCGCATCGGCAGCGTATCGGAGATTCATGGTAGAGCAGGCCGGTGCGAGCGTGTTGGCTAGGGCATGATGACCTACTATCGTTGGGAGGGCGCGAGGTATGTTTCCAGGGCCTCCCGTAGCGGCGTCATCTGGATCCCCAGCACGCTCTGAGCCTCCGAGGGATCGGCGATGGCGTCCATGGTGACGAACTCCACCGCATCCGGGGTCAGAGCTCGCCCAGGAAGGCATTGGAGGATCGCGGCCACCAGCTTCATCAGGACCTTTGGCGCCGGAAGCAAGAAGCGACGCCGCCCTGCCACCTCCAGCGCCGTGCGGATCAGTTCTGCCATGCTCAGGGCCTGGGGCCCGCCGATTTCGAACAGGCGGTTAGCCGCGGCTGGGCTGTCCACGGCCTCTGCCACAGCGCGGGCCAGGTCGTCGACGAAGACCGGTTGGACCCGCTGTTTGGAGGGGTCCCCGATCATGGGCACGAAGGGCAAGAAGCGGGACATGCGGAGGAAGCGGTTCAGAGACACGTCCTCCGGGCCAAAAACCCAGGAGACGCGAAAGATCACCCACGTCATCCCGCTTCCGCGCACCGCTTCTTCCGCCTGCCACTTGGCGCGCAACCAGTGGTACCGGCCATCCGGGGCCGCGCCGGCGCCGCTGATGTACACGTAACGCTGGACGCCTGCAGCCTTGGCCGCCGCTACCAGCCGCTCCGTCCCTTTGGCGTCTACTTCCTCGAAGGTCTCGCCCCGGCGCGGGTTCTCGATGGGCAGATTGGGGAACGTCTGGCTGCCTACGACCACCTGGCAGCCCTCCACCGCGGGCCCTAAGGACGACGGGTCCCGGACATCGCCGCGGCGGTATTCCACGTCCAAGCCCGGAAAGCGATGCTTGGCCCTGCTCGGATCGCGGGTTAGCACCGCCACTTTCTTACCCCTGCGCACCAGCTCTCGCACAATCCCGCCCCCCACAAAGCCGGTGCCGCCAGCTACCAGTATCATTGCGACTTCCCTCCCTGTCGCATCGTCCGGCGGATGGTTAAACTTCCACCTGAGATGGTACCACCGTCTGCCAAGCCCTCGCCGATGGGCGCCGGGCCGGGCCGCAGCGAGCGCGACGAGTGGCTGCGCCTGCCGCCCTCTGTCCTGCTGGGCCAGTGCCGCGAGGAGCGCTACCGGGCCAGCGGGCCCGGGGGGCAGCGGCGCAACAAGGTGGAGACGGCGGTGCGGCTGGTGCATGGCCCCTCGGGTATCAGCGCCCAGGCAGAAGAGTCCCGCTACCTCCATGAGAACAGACGCCGTGCCCTGCGCCGCCTGCGGGAGAGGATCGCGCTTAAGATCAGGGCCCGGCCGGACGAAGCGGACCAACCGCTGCCGCCGGAGTTCGTGGCCTGCCGGACGGCGGCCGGGGCCCTATCGATAAGCCGCGGCAATACCGCGTACCCCATCGTGGTGGCCACGGTGCTGGACGCCCTGGTGGACGCGAACGGCAGTTACGCCGCCGCCGCCCATAGGTTGGGCCTGACCACCAGCCAGGTGCTCCGATTCCTTCGCAGCGAGCGTGACCTCTGGCGGGAATGGTCGGGGGTCAGCGGTGCCCTCCCGAACACAGGGTAGCGTCACGTCTTGTGTGTAAATTGGGGGAGGGGGTGACCCTTCCAATTGGTGTTCAAGTGGTTGAAGACGGCATAGATGATCCTTTCGCAACTGGCGTTGTTGTTGAAGCAGCTCATGGGTCTGGTTCGTCTTCTCACCTCCCGGAAGCAACGCTCGATGGCGTTGGTAGTGCGCACCATCCGCCGCTGCTGGGGTGGGCAGGATAGGAAGCTCAGCAGCGGCTCGAGGTCGCGTTCCAGGCAGGCCACTGCCTTGGGGGCTTCCCCTCGCCAGCGTCTGACCCAGGTCCAGTAGGCTTAAATGGCCGCCCGCCTGGTCTCGGCCCGGTAGATGGCCCTGGCGCCTTCCAGACACTCCTCTTGCTGGCCCTTCTTCAGCAGGTTGGCCACGTTACGCAGCTTGTGGGCCCAACAGTGTTGCCTGGGCACGAAGGGATAGGTTGTTTCCAAAGCGGCATGCAAGCCCTTGCAGCCGTCGGTGACGATGAGCTTCAGTTGTGTGCCCAGGAGCCCCCGCTCTCGCAAGGAGGTCAGAAACGCTTCCCATTGGCCCTGGCTCTCGGCTGTGGTTAACCGAAAGTCCAGAAGCCGGCGTTCGCCGTTCACGCTGATGGCATAGGCGCAGAGCACAAGCTTACGCTGCACTCCGGTCGCCGATCTGACGCGCAGGTAGACGCCATCCAAGAGTAGGTACAGGACATCGTCAGCGATGGCCGC